>CACFTI010000006.1 GCA_902569115.1 uncultured Verrucomicrobiota bacterium
AAGTATATGAGAAAATTTGGCAACGAAATTTAAAAGGTATCAAAAAAATAAATTTTGAAAATAATTTTCTTAAAAAAAAATAAATTTTACCAGGCAGTAATCGCCTTATTTTGGTTAATAGAATTAGGATCATTTTTTTTGCAAGATGAAAAAACAATTTAATGAATTAATTGAATTTTGTTCGTATTTTGAGAATTCCTTAGCGATTTTGAAATTAATTGGGATAGAACAATATTCTATTTTTGAGTCAAGGATACAAAACCCAGAGTCAGCAAAAATTTCACAATAATCACTATGCCTGAGTCTGTTCTGATAGTGTAATTTATGATTATATTTTATCCACTCAGACTCATTATACTTCAAAAAGTTCAAAGGATGAAGTTTATTGTCAGTGTGGGAATAATGATCACTATAGTCTACTTGCAAACTAACTATTCCTCCATTTTTTAGAAGTCTATGCAATTTAGTAAATATCATTCGAAGTTCATTAAATGGAATGTGCTCGAGTGTATTAGTACTTGATGAATAATCAAAGTAGTCGTTAAGATTACAGTCTAATACATTATATGGCGCAAAATATTTGATGTTATAATATTTTAAATCATTTCGATTTTGTATTTTCTTATACTTCAAAATTCCTATTGACGATAGATAAAGAGCAGTTAAGTCAGCAAGTTTGGCATTAAACATGGGATGTAAATCATACAAATATTGCTCAGTTGATACATTACTTAGGTAGAGATTTTGTCCTAATGAATTACCGGCACCAAATTCAATAATAAATTTTGGATTTGAACAATAAGTATCAATTACTTTTTTATGTTTTTTCCATATCGGATTAATTGATTGGGTTTTTTTTCTACTTCGCCCCAAAGGTCGAATTTGTAATAGTCTCAATAATTTTTCTCCAAATGGTATTCTGGATAAAAGATTAAAAATAAATGACTTAAATTTCCACATTATGTAAAAAAAGCTTTTTAATTTTATTATTGTGAATATGAAACCATGAATAAATTGAATCTTGAGATGGAGCTATAAAATTTTCTAATTTAAGTTTTAAATCTTGGACATTTGCCCCAACTATTGATAGTGGACAACTTTCAAATTGAACAAGAGAAGGATGCTTAATCCAAGCGATAAATTTACCATACTCTAAGCCATCAGCAACAGTGCCAAGTGCTGTATATTGATATTGAGAAGGTAGTGGAGCTAAGAAAAGAAAGTCAATATCTTCAAGTTTATTTGCCATCCATGACTTGCTAAAATGATGCTTTGAATTAACGAGCTTTATTACACTCGAGCAACTGAAATTATTAACAGCTCTACCAATAGCATAACAATCAACATTTTCATATTTTGCCAGTTCCGCAAAAGAGGATAAGTCTTTTTTATTGTTATTTAAAACGCCTATTATGGCAATTTTCAAACAATTTTTTGCTTGGTAATTAAAACTATATCTTCCAAATACTGGAACAGGCAATTCTAATGCATTTAAATTTTTTCGATATATTGAAGCATTTTTTAAATTATTATATATATGTCTACCAAGAACAAACGCACAAACAGCACTAGGAAAGGAAAGTGAGTTTAAAGCGAAACGACAGAAAGTTCTATTGATCCCCTTACTGTTATTAATACCTTCGACCTCACTATGCAAAATAGCAGTTACACGAAGTCTAGGATAGACTCTTTCAAACAAAGATAAAATAAAAACCATGGTACCGGTCATACCAAAAATAAAGATTTTGCTTTTTCTAAAATAAAGTAAGCTTATAAAAAACAAAAGATCTCTTACAAGATACCAGTAATATTTAGCACGAAATTTAAACAATATTGTTTTAATAAAAGGAAAGTTTTTAGATATAGCATTCCAATGATTTTTTTCACAAATAAAAGTAACTCTATCAGACACTGAAAGTAAAGATTCAATCCAAAAAGAGTTCACGCTAGTGTGAGTACTTGAATAAGCAAGAAAATCAATGCATATTATATTACAATGCTTCATATGAAGAATATCCATCAGTTACAAACATAAATAAAAACAATATAGACGCTACAAAAAAACTTTTTATAGTAAAACCAACAAGGATGAGATTTAAAAATGGTAATATACATGCAAGCGAAAAAACATGATAATATGAAGAGCATGAACGAAATCTTTGAATAAACAATCTTGTAAAGCTGTAAATTAGTAGAAAAATCAGCAAGACACCAAACAAACCATTTTGCAAAAAAATATCAAAAACCTGTTCGTGCATTGAATGAAACTTACCACTAATAATAGAAGAATTATTAAAAGCTTTAGATATATCTCGACTAGCAATCTCAAACGGAACCCATTTATCAAGTATGTAACCTCCAAACCCCTTACCTAGCATAAGTGTATTATTACTAATATGATCAAAATATGTATTGGCTATTGTAGCAGCTCTAACACTTGAGTCTAAGGCAGAAAATTCCGTAATTGTTTTTAGATATCTCCATATAGCGTAGTTGAGAAAAGAACCGCGGATAAAAAAAAGTATAAATGGGGTCAATAAGGCTATAATAATTAAAGAAGAATATCTAGAAGTTATTTTAAATATACCTTCTGTTTTGATAAAAATTAAACAGAATATAAAAATAACCAAAAAAAATAATAAAAAAAGCATAGTTGACCTGCCTGAAGAATAAAGAATTATACTTAAAGATAAAAATATATTAATTAGATTATATAGAATATATTTTCTTATAAAAAAAAGACTAGTTATACTTAAACAGATTAGTAAGATTGGGAATGAACCAATCGGATCATATGATACAACCAACAAATAGGCTTTATCAGAACCTATACCGAGAATGTATTTAAAATAAATAATTACAGATTTGGCAAAAAGAAATAACAGAAAGATATTTAATAGTCTTCGTTTCTTTTGCTCACTATCATAAATTTTAATTACAATATAAAGTACTACAAAAAAAACAATATATGGTGCTAAATGCTTTATAAATATGCGATTCAAATTTAAATTTAAACAACCAGTGCTAACACCCGATATTGTTAATAATAAGAAAGGATAAAGTCTTTTATTTAATTTTATTATCAATCTTTTTTTATTTCGTAAATTTTGAAATAATACAATGATAAATACAAGTAATAATAACCAAACACCAATACTAAAAGGTCCTAAGTACAGGGAATGTAGGGAAGACATCCCGGAATTACTGTAGAGATTTTCTGTTGAAAAGATATCGGAGAATACAAAGATAATAATAAAAAAGGATACGCCTAAACTAAATTTTATGGCAAGTGTGAATAAAATTAATATTATTAGAAGAGAGAGTGAAGCTAAATTACCATTATTTGAAAAGTAATCTAAAGTTAGAAGGCAAGATATTGCGATTAAAAGTATATAAAATTTTGGTATTTTATCTAAAAAGTATATGTTATTTTTAACACTCAAATTTTTTCAATCTTTATTTTTTCTAAAAAATAATGTTAAAACTAGTCTAATTTGTATTTTGATAAGGTATGGCATGAATATGAAAATTTCCTTAACACTAAAAGAAAAATAAAAGTCTTTTAAAGCCAGTATTGCTTTTATCCTCTTAAAAAATGAAAACTTTTTGTATTCTTCAGACGTACCTAGTTCTCTTAACATTCCAATGTAATTTTCATCAAAATCCATCTTATTTTTTTTAATGTAATCAAAAATGAATTTCCAATCTCCAGCTTCATATGAATATTTATTTATATTTAGTGCTTTTATTGTCTTTGTACGATATACTGAATAAAAAATGGAGTTTTGTCCCGGGTATTGTAAGAAATTTTTTTGTCTTTTTAATGGGCATTCATCGATAAGTTTTTTAACTCCTGATCTGACTCCTACTCTATGATTAATTTTCACATTTGTAGTGTATGCACTTATATCATTATTATTTGTTAAATAATTTATACATTTTGTAAGGTGATTCTTTTCCCAGTAATCGTCGTCAGCTGCCCACATAAAAAATTCGCCTCTTGCTTTTTCTAGTACAAATTGAAAATTTTTCCCTGCGCCGCGATTCTCTTTCTGTTGCACAAAGTGTACTCTTGAATCTTTAGCCGCATATTCATTGCATATAACCCCTGTGCCGTCTATCGACCCATTATCTGAAATAATCAGTTCAAAATCTTTGAATGTTTGTGACAATAAAGAATCGATCGATTTGCGAATCGACTTTTCGCCATTATGAACCGGCATACCGATACTGACTATTGGTGTGCTTAGATCCTTCATATTATTGAGAGTTGTCAATAGGTATTACAGATTTAATTTCCGACATTTGTCCTGTAGAGATTACAGTACCGAATGATAGTCTTTTGAAGCTGACGCCGTAATCTTCCGGCGCACAATAGTGATGTAGCTCCGGTAATCAGAAAGGCCAAAGTAAGCAAGGTTAGTTGTGAAAAAATGCCATCCCTACCTATTCCGGAAATTTTTAATGCAACTGCAACAGCGATGCCCGCACCTAGTGGAAGTATTAAATCATTAATGTACCACTCCCACTTTTCGGTAGAGAGGATACGTCGGAAAACGAAGTGGACAGCGATTATCACATATCCTGTATTCAAAATTACCCAAGCCCAAGCTGCCCCCTCTGCACCATAGCGAGGAGTTACCCATATTATCGATGGCACGAGAACTAACACCGCAATAATATTTACCTTCACACTAAGACTCGTCCAGCCATACGAAAGCTGAGCTTGATAAGGCATATGCACAAGGCCATTAAGCAAATTTCCGAACATTAACAGACTTAATAGCGGTGCAGTGTGTGCGGCAAGATCGTGATCCTGAGTCCAGAGGTGCAGAAAGCTCTTGGCGAATAGGATCATGACGATAGCGGCACTACCCGCAACAACACTGACTAGTTGTGCTCCCTTGTGATAGACCTCGGCGATACCTATTTCATCTTCGCGCGAATGCAATTCACATAATTTTGGATAGATCGCCTGGGTGATTGGTGCTATCAATATATACAACACACCCGCTACAGCAGCAGCCAAGGTGTAATAACCAAACGCAGACAAACTAAGCAACTTCGAGAGCAAAATCTTATCGACCTGCATAAGGATCAGGGCAAGAAAATTTATACACATCATGCCACCCGCAAATTTCCATGTATTACGCAACATATCCATGGAAAAGCGACCCATACGATCAATTCTTGGTAGGCTCGCATATGCTACAATTGCTAGAATCACCAAAGTCACTATCGAAAGGAGAGCCTGCCATAAGAAGAAAGCCTGAATAGTAGGTGAAACCCAGGCTAAGATTGCAATAGCTCCGACACTACGAATGGTTGCCAATATACTATTAACCACATTAAACAACACCTGCCGCTGCAAACCGATGATTGTACTACGATAGACCCCCGCGATAAAACGCAGTGCAGTTATTAAGCCCATAATGGCAAAGGCTTGCATTACCACTTCAACAGGTAGTGATTCTGTTTGGAGCCAAGAAGAGGCAACCCAGTCAGACCCTAGGGCAACACCAATAGTAATTAAGAGAGCTATTGCCAGTGCAATTATCTCGATAGTGCGCAACAGATCCCGTATCGACTCTGCTGTATGACAATCGCCGGTAAACCGTGCCATCTCGCGGCTGAGGGTGGGTGTCATGCCCATGTCGAGCAGGCTGAGCCAAGCTTGCAACAGTGCGAACAGGCCGATGAGGCCATAGGCTTCGATTCCGAGGTACTTGATATAAAGCGGGACGAAGGCCAGCCCCATAAGAGCAACCCAGCCTTGGCCGAGATAGTTGGCAATTAGATTTTTTTTTAGCAAAAGCCTTTAAGAGCAAGAAGGGCCGAAAACTTACCCCACCCTCTTCAAATACCCATCTGGAGCAACACTGATAAGCAGTTTGTGATCAATCTGCTTATCGATCTCGAATTCAGGATGGGTTTTCAAATACTCCCAGACGGCGGTCTTTGGGTTATCGCCTGGGCCCCAGGGACGGTCTGGAATCATCTCGGCGGTCATGTCCTCGATAATAGTATCGAACACCACACAATAGCTATCCTTGCTAACAAGCGGTGCATAAGCCTCAAGTTCAGCAAGCACATGCTCGTGGGTATGGTTAGAGTCAAGGCAAACCAGCACACGATCATAGCCACGCGCAATGTCTTGCACCTGTGCGATTATGGCTGGATCAATCGACGACCCCTCAATCATATCGATGCGATTCGCCATTGGATGCGCCTCAATCGCCGCGCGGTTATGCGCACGAATATCTATATCTAAGCCCAGCACACGACGGCGTGGTGCCTTCGGGTCCAGCATCGTTCCCTGCTCGATCGCATCGCAGTAATCCAGTAGCGAAAGCATGGATGCGCTCAAAATCAGCGAGCCGCCATGTGCAATACCCGTCTCAATGATGAGGTCGGGCTTGATCTGCCAGATCAGCTCCTGCATGGCAACCATATCTTGCGGGAACTGGATGATGGGTCTGCCTAACCAGCTAAAATTATAAGTGTAATTTCCACCCAGCCCGGACCTCAACATCCAAGCCAAAGAAAGCGAAGGTAAATCGCTGAGAGTGCCCAACCTTTGAATATTTTCTTCTACTTCATTTTTGAATTTTTCATTAGTAGTCATTTTAGAGTAGTTCCTTTATTTATAACTTTTATTCGATCAATGCGTCCACCTATTTGAGCACCCATATAAAGATTCTCATAATAAAGTGGCTCGTATCCTGATAGCTTCATAACTGCAACAGTTTTGTCTATGTTGTATGCCACACGATGCAACATAATCTTTCCTTCTGCGATCGAAGCGTATGCAGCACGATTATCACCATCTCTTGGCTGACCTACAGAACCCGGGTTGCAATAAAACCTGCCATCAAAATCCACCAGTGCTTGCACATGAGTATGTCCCGAAAAAAGTACATCCACACCTGGTGGAAAAATTTTGCTGGACACTGTGTAAATGTACTGATCTTGCGGATCTTCCGGACCTCCATGCACAAAAAGAGTTTTATCTTCCTTTAAGAAAGACAGCGATTGTTTTAACCAATTAAGCTGCGATTCACTCACTATCTTTTTATGATGGTCGATGATAACCGAAACTGCTCTGGAACGCGGACAATTGGTGTCATTAACTAGGTAACTGTCATGATTGCCGAGAATGTTTGTAACGTTATGCTCTTTAAGCAGATCAATGCATTCACCCGGCTGAGCGTAATAACCGACCACGTCTCCCAGTGAAATGAATCTGTCACAACCGCGGGCGAGCGCATCTTTCATTACAGCCTGAATTGCCGGCAAATTGCCATGTATATCAGATAATATTGCTAGCATAGTGGACAAAATCTTCGCTGTATCGCCACGCGGTACCCTCCTTAATTAAAGGCATCAGAGGAATTTTTCCGAACTTGAAATAATCTATGGCCATTTCTGGTTCGTTAAAACCAAAAGCAGTGCGCAATGAATTACTACTGGAGAATCTCGGATTGATCTCCAACAAATAGGCAATATTATCCTCTTTGCGAAACTGATAATTCGTCGGACCGAGAGGTTTGAAGTAGCCGGTCAACCTTTGAGTAGCCTCTTCAATCACCAAGTCATAGGCAACTTGTGCTTCCAAAGTATTACCTGCCCCCGACAATCGGCGCCTCAAGATAATAGGATCAATCGACTCCCCATCCCCGAACCCAAATACACCGACTGTAAATTCATTACTATCGTCTCCGACAATTCGCTGCAACATCCAATTGTCGGCCGATTTCATGCGCCAATAATCGAAGTCTCTTTCGTCATAGAGTCGCGCTATGCCACGCGAACCGTTTCCACTTCGTGGCTTCAATAACAAAGGTGGCGCACCGAGCTCTGAAACAGCCTGCTCCCAGTTTTCGGGAATTGATGAAGGAATGCGAGGTAGTCCTGCATCAACCAGTTTTTCACCGAGTTGCCACTTATCAGCTGAAAGGGCTATGAGTTCCTGCCGGTTGATAGCAATCGCAACATCAAGCTCCTTAAAAAGCTGGCGTTGTGCATCAAGAAAGAACATATCTACCTCGAGCCCAGGCATGATGATGTCGACACGTTCCTTTTTTAAAATATTGCACCAAAATGCGATGTAGTCCGAAGTATCTTCGTCACATGCCGGCTTCTGGTGAAATGCGTCGCATAAATAAGGCCCGGGAGAACGATTGTTTCTATCTACACCGACGATGCGCACGGAATATCTGGATTTACGCAGACTCCTGATGATGCCCTGACCAATGATTGCGCTTACGCTTGTGACCAGAACAGTTATCTCGGTCTTTCCGCTAATCATTGAACATCAATCGGCCCAAAACTTGGAGCGGTTCCTGCATGATGAATCATCGCCAAACCCTGTGCCATGCTTATCGCTGGCGCCATCCCGAATCGCTCAAACAGGGCTTTACTAGTTGGATAATTCACCTTGCGAAACGGAATCTTTTTCTTGTCTAACAGAATCTCACCACCTCGCGCAAACTCAGAATAGGCAAGTACGGCTATCGCAGCATGGTCTAAATGCTCGGTATGGCATAAAGGCCAGCAACCACTGAGCTCAACTTCCAAAGCGCGAATCATCAAACCAGCAGCATCTGTCACATGCAGGTAATTTCGGCTTCCATCGGAGTCCGGCATCCTAAGATCCATTCCACGCGACGCATAAGCAACGATGCGACCAAACCAGGGTTGGTGTTTGCAACTATCCCCTGCCGTATCGTAAATATGGGTCAATCGTAAACTGCAAAAACGGCCACCGACCTTATTTGTTCCCCAGTGGAGAATCTGCTCACCTTGCGTCTTAGATAGACCATAGCTGTTCATTCGACCCGGTTCAAAATCATCATATGAAATCACCGTACCCGCATAACAGCAGTTTTTACAGGTCAGCGCCTGCATAAGCGATAACACATTGAGACAACCCAATGCATTAGTAGAAAAATTGACTCTAGAGCCAACTGGATCGTCACCATCAAAAGAAGAGGCACAGTGGATAAGCGTATCTGCTCGAAAGCCTTTGCAGGAAGCAGGTACGAAGGTTCCAGTCAGGTCAAAAACAATGTCATTGTGCGATGCACGACCCACACTGATAATCGAGTAACCCTTTATCCGTAATTGCCTGGCAAGCTCACTACCAAGCATGGAATCGATCCCGATGATGGCGACTATTTTCACTCTGGCAGGACTTCCATCAGCAAGCCGACACATAATTCGGGGAATTCGATGCCAACTTTGCACATGGCTTCCAGATTGTCTTGAAAATTCTGCAACGTCTTCAATGTTGCGAGTGGCAATGGCTTGAGATAGATACCTTCCTCATGAGTGACGCGATAACCAGCATTACGCAACGCCGCACGTAGTGTGTCTAGGCAGAATTGCCGCTTATGGCCAAGCGCAAGGTCATTGGCGTTGAGGCTATAGATATCATCGATAAGCCCTAATTCCAGACCCATGCGGCGGTTCATCGACTTCGCATTGGGGACAGCCACATACATTTTCCCACCCGGCTTCAAGAACTGCCGGTAGCGTTTCAATATCAGATCAGGATCATCGACGTGCTCTAGCACAAAACCCATCACAATCACATCAAAAGGCTGTGCCGGCGTATAGGTTTCAAAATAATCCAGCACCAATTCACCGGTAAAGTCCGGATTCTTCTGCTTGAATTGATCAATGACCGTGGAAGCCCCATCGACGATGACGTGGCGATTGCAAGCCGTGGCGAATAATTCAGCCGTAAATCCATGCCCCAAACCTAACTCCAGCAACGAGTCGGCTAAATTGAAGCGGGACAGTATCCTTTTCGGATACCAGTGCAGTATCAGATCGTTCTCAATTTCAGTTGTAGCATTCGGACGATATTCCGAAGCTACTGCATTCAAATCTTCCATATCTTTTTCCTAAGTTAGCCCTAAGTCTATCGCGCAATAAAATTGCGCCACGAAACCGATTGTCCAGAGATGTATGATACGCCTTCTTTACCGCAATTCGCAATAAGATCTAAAGCAGTAACATGAGGAGTAAAGGTTCCGTGCAACTGTGTGTAAGGCGTCAAGCCATAATCAATATAATCAACAGTGAGGCCTTTAGCCTCAAAAGATGCATGATCTAGATAATTTTTCGCGCCATGTCCAGTTAGATATGAATTCTTACCAAGATGAATACATAAATCTATAAGCCTACTTGAACCATTCCCAAGTACATTAGTCTCGGATGACTTCAAAAATTTACGAGAGCTATCAAGACCAAAATATTTAATCAGGCTGGCAGTTGTTGCGATAGATAATTCACCCAGATATTGATAGTTGTGCGAAAAAACCTCATCTACTAACTCAACCATTTCATCGGCAAAAGGGGCTTTCCGGTAGGCCTGTCGTAATAAATCTCGATGACTACGTTTCCAGTTTACTGAATTGTCAATTCTAACCTCATTGATTAGCTGTCCACGACGCAACTCTAAAAGAGGAACAGTCATCCAGCGCATCCCTGCCTCCATTTTTACTTGCACCCGATTAAAAAATCCGCGCGCAAATTGAACATCATCATAATAAACAAATGTCTCGGACAGTTTCACTTGCTCGATTAGGCCATACCAAGGAAAGTACATTGGCTGCGAAATTACCACACAGTTTTTGATAAGAGCGTTTTTTATATTCCCTATCATCTAGCTGAAAAATCCATAAATTACATTGCAGACCCTGTCAATTTCATCAGATTTGATATCATCATAACTGGGTAAATTAATCGCTCTTTGCGGAATAGACCAAGCATTTACGTTTTGCTGCTCTGACACAAACATATCTAAGCTCGAAAGCGGCCAGAAAAACACTCGAGCATCAATATTTTTTTCCTCAAATGCAGACTGTAGTTTTTCTCGGGAAATATCGGTATCTGGAGAAAAAACAAGCGTTGGCATCCAGGCACCGTTGATCGTGCCCTCTGGCTCTGGGTTCATCGCAACACCCGGAAGTGCTGCCAAGTTTTCTCGGTACTTAGCAAAGATTTCTCTTTTTCGTTGGATCAATGAACCAATTCGCACCATCTGTGCACATCCGATTGCAGCCTGAATGTTGGACATCTTATATTTAAAACCAACTTCATCTGCCCAGAACTGTTTTTTTTGGAATCTTGAACGACCATGATTACTCAAAGTAAGTACTTTATCATAAAGGTTTGAATCATTGGTCACAAAAATTCCGCCTTCTCCCGTAGTTAATGTTTTAGTTCCATGAAAAGAAAATGCTCCAAATGAACCCATAGATCCTGCCCGTTTACCATAATAAATAGATCCAATCGCTTCGGCCGCATCTTCAATAATCGGAATGCCATATTTCTCCCCAATCGCTAGCAAACGATCCATGTCACACAAATTACCATAAAGATGAACCGCGACGATTGCTTTGGTGTTTGGAGTTATTGCGGCTTCTGCCTTATCGGGATCAATGCACCAGGTGTCCGGCAGGATATCGACAAAAACAGGCTTTGCGCCAAGATGAACGATAGGAGCTGCAGTCGCAATCCAATTAGTATCCGCTAAAATAACTTCATCTCCCGGTCCAATTCCAAGTGCTGACATACCCATGTGAAGTGCACCGGTACAGCTAGAGGTAGCGACTGCATACTTTACCCCTAAATGCTCCTTAAATAGATTTTCAAATCGTTCAATATATGCATAGCATTGGTCTCCCCATCCATTTTTTGCAGCATCGGATGCATAATTTACTTCAAGATCAGTTATCGAAGGCTTGGTGTAATAAATACGTGGCTTCATTCGATATTCAGTTTTGGCACAGCTGTAACAAACTTACAATTTGGAAGACGAAAAGATAGAAGACTTTTAATTTCACCAGAAATATTCCATGGTAAAATTAAAACAAAATCTGGCTTAGACTTCTCGAGCTCATCAGGATGTAAGATCGGAATATGGCTGCCTGGCATGGATTTATTTTGTTTGGCTGCGGCGGCATCGCAAACATAGGGCAACAGATCGGGCTTTACGCCTGCATAATTTAAGAGCGTGTTGCCTTTAGCTGCTGCACCGTAAGCAGCGACTTTTTTACCTTCTCTTTTTTGTTGGATCAAAAAGTCAAGTATATCATTTTTTACCTTATTAGCTCTGCTTTGAAATTGGCTGTATGTAAAAATATTTGTTAATCCTGCTTCCATCTCCTCTTGTAAAACTCGATCGACTGAAGCGGTCTGAAGATGTTTAGATTCTTCGTGGCAACCAAATACACGCAAACTTCCTCCGTGGGTTGTCAGTTGTTCAACATCGTAGATCCTTAACCCATGTTTAGAGAAAATTTGGCTTACTGTGATTAAGGAAAGGTAAGAAAAGTGTTCGTGATAAATGGTATCGAATTGATTTAGTTGAATAAGATGTAGCAAATGCGGAAATTCAAGTGTGATGGTACCACTAGGTTTTAATGCAGTTTTCAACCCTTTAGTAAAATCGTTAATATCAGGAACATGGGCATAAACATTATTACCCGTAATCAAATCAGCCTGTTTACCTTCGGCAACCAACTGTTTGGCAAGAGATTCACCAAAGAACTGGCGTAAAACCGGTATTCCCAATGCTTCGGCAGCATTAGCTGTGCTATCGGTCGGTTCGATGCCAAGGCAGGGAATTTTTGTAGCTACAAAATTTTTTAGTAAATAACCATCATTCGCTGCTACCTCAATTACTAGACTTTGCTGATTGAGATGTAATCGCTCTGTCATAGCATCGGTATACTGTTTGGCATGTTGCAACCAGCTAGTTGATGTACTAGAGAAGTAGGCATAATCCGAACTAAAGAGCTCATCTGCTTGGGCATAGTCTTCGGTTTGCACCAACCAGCAGTGATTACAGACCTTAACTTTTAGAGGGTAGTACTTCTCAGGTTTATTAAGTTCGGCTTCGGTGAGGTACGCATTAGATGGCGGTGCAAAACCGAGATCAACGAATGTATGCGTCAGCTGTTTTTCGCAGTGGCGGCAATTCACACTGAAAGTCCTGAAAAATCTGAATCTAGCATCGCGTGTTGTTTGTCACGTAAAGAAAGTTCTGTAATTGACAGTGGCCAATCAATAGCAAGAAGAGGGTCTAGTGCATTAAGTGCTGCTTCCGAATCAGGTGCATAAGCAGCGGTATGGAAATAGATTAATTCGCAATTATCAGTAAGTGTTTGAAACCCATGGGCAAAACCTTCGGGTATACAAAAGGTACGGTAATTATTTTCACTCAAGACTTCTCCGTGCAAATGCAGAAATGTGGGCGAACCCTCACGCAGATCAACAGCCACATCATATATTTCGCCACGTACGCAGGAAACCAGCTTCATTTCGGCATGCGGCGGTTGTTGATAATGCATGCCTCGAACTGTGCCTACTTTTGAAGTCATTGTATGATTAATTTGCACAATACTTCGACTGCCTATGAGGTTTCCCAACTCATCAATGCAAAAGAGGCGCTCAAGATAGCCACGATCATCACCGATAGGTTGACGTTGTATGATCTGTAAGCCTTCAATGGATGTATCCTCGATGGTGAAACGGCTCATTTATTGGTATAAGCCTGTATTTGTGACCTTGTGAAAGCTGCCATATCATCACACTTTCGCCACGCTTGATGCCACTCCAAAGTTTTGTTTAGTGCCGTCTCAAGATTCCAACGCGGTTTCCATCCTAGCTTGGTTTTCGCTTTACTGCTATCGAGCTTTAAAAATCCCGCCTCATGTGGCTGTGGTGCATTCTCGGTTTGCCATTTCGCACCAGGGGTACGGTCGCAAAGTTGATTAACAATCCAGCTGACGGACTTAGCATCATCTTCATTCGGGCCAAAATTCCAGGCTTCGGCGAATGGGTTACCTTCGCGGTAGAGTTTTTCTGCAAGCATCAGATAACCAGAAAGTGGCTCGAGCACATGCTGCCAAGGACGAATTGCATTTGGTGAGCGAATAGTTAGTGATTTCCCATTATCAAGTGTACGAAGAAAATCAGGAATCAATCTGTCTGCTGCCCAGTCGCCACCGCCGATGACATTGCCTGCACGAACGCTGGCTAGGTTCATATTAGCGTCGGCCAGAAAGGAGTCCCGGTAAGCAGCTGCGGTAATCTCAGCACATGCTTTGCTAGCTGAATAGGGATCATGCCCGCCTAAGCGATCATTCTCTCGATAAGGCCATGTCCATTCTTTATTTTCATAGCATTTATCGGTGGTAATATTTACGATAGCCTTGATTGAGGGAACAGAACGGCAAGCCTCCATCACATTGGCTGTTCCAATAACATTGGTCTCAAGAGTAGCAAGAGGAGAGTCATACGATTCCCTAACCAAGGGCTGGGCTGCAAGATGAAAAACAACTTCAGGTGATGTTTGATCAAGAGCTTTATGCAATTGTTTAATATCAAGTATATTCCCAATTCCAGAGGATTCTAAATGCTTTTCTAAATTGCATACTGTAAAGAAATTAGGGGTTGTCGGAGGTTCCAGTGAATAGCCATGTACTTTCGCTCCCATTTGAGAAAGCCAAAAGGATAGCCAGCCTCCCTTAAATCCTGTATGGCCAGTTATAAAAACAGAACAATCAGACCAAAAATTATGATCAATTACCATGTTTTCCAAGGAGCTTTTCCTTTAAGCCAAAGGTCATTTAGTAATGTTTTTTCTCTGAGCGTGTCCATCGGTTGCCAAAATCCATCGTGCTTAAATGAAGCAAGTTGATTTTGCTTAGCTAAGGTAGTCAAAGGATGGCCTTCCCAACTAACATTATCGCTCTCAATTAAATCGATTGTTTTGGGGCTAAGAACGAAAAAACCCCCATTAATCCAACTTCTTTCGCCTTCAGTTTTTTCCTGAAATTCATTGACCATATCCATTGAATCCAATTTCAATGCCCCATAACGACCTGGTGGTCGTACAGCCGTTAATGTAGCTAATTTACCATGAGATTTGTGATACTTTATTAATTCCGTGATATCTACATCTGAAACCCCATCCCCGTAGGTAAAACAGAAATTTTCTTCATCCTTGAGGTATTCAGTCACTCTCCTTAATCGGCCACCAGTTAAAGTATTATCACCAGTATCAACTAAAGTTACACTCCATGGCTCAGTCCTTTTACGATGAATTTCCATTTCATTATTTTGCATATCAAATGTCACATCCGACATGTGAAGAAAATAGTTAGCAAAATATTCCTTGATTAAATAACCTTTGTATCCACAACAAATAACAAAATTATTTACTCCATGAGAGGAATATATCTTCATAATATGCCATAGAATTGGACGGCCACCTATCTCAACCATTGGTTTAGGTTTAAGGTCAGTTTCTTCAGATAATCGGGTGCCTAAACCCCCTGCTAGTAATACAGCTTTCAATTAATTTTAAACTTTAGGGATTGAATCTTACATTTATAATGGAAGTATTTTGGAGGCAATTGGAGCATTTTTTAATGTAATTGAAATACAACCGATTTTTTAAACTAATAAGCACAAAAAAACCATTTAAATCGTCATGTTATAAAACATAAAGTTAGTTTCTTCATTAGGAGCGTTTTGTTAAACTTTCCGTAGCTATTGTCGTTTATATCTTAGTGCTCGATGATGCCCTTTAAAAGTCTTTTAAATTAATATTTACCAAAGAATATTTTAACTACTTACGAATAAAGGTTTGGAATGGGCATATAGGAAAAGATTTAATTTTTAAGCAAGTCTTCCAAAGTCTCGTGCTTTTAAGATTAGATTCAAACATTTACGAAGGCTTTCCAACTTTGTTTTTATGAATATGGACTTCATTTGGAAACGGCAGTCTTTTTTTTGACTAAGAATCTCTTTCTTCGCTGATCTAGCATTTTATTTCAGGCGGTGATAAAATCCGTCCTCGAATACATCAACGGAACAAAGAGCATTCCAAATAAGTGGTCTTGTTGTAGATAAATCTTTTTAGCGTTGCACAAAATTAGAAATTAGAAAGATAATTAATTACCTATTCCATTTTCTTGGAATATACTGATATGCGACCAGCAATGGATTCTGCGAGTTGCTAAACTTAGGTATGAATGGCAATATTAATACTTTCGATAATAGGATATATATCATTGGTGATAGTGGAAACGTAAAGTTTCGAATCTTAAAAAAAAATGATTTTTTGAATACCTTAATCACTGCTAAAATTTCATCAAACCAGTCCAGCTCTTACTAAATCGTGAATATGAAGAATTCCGACAATAATTTCTTCCTCATTTTTTACGATCAAAGTACTTATTTGATTTTCATTCATCAATTTAAGAGCATCAACTGCGTATATCTCGTGACCTATTGTAAGGGGATTTTTTGTAGCTATCTCAAGTGCAGACTTACTTAGTAAATTTTTCATATGTCTACGCAGATCACCATCAGTTATAATTCCAACAACTTTTTTTTCTTTGCAAACTATGGCCACTCCAAAACTTTTAGATGTCATCTCCAGCAAAACATCCTCCATCAAATCATCCCCTGCAACTATTGGAAGTTGCTCACCCGTATGCATGAGATCCTTGGCACGCAGCAATTGAACTCCAAGCGTTCCACCTGGATGAAAAACACTGTAATCAGACTTATTGAACTTTCTTTGCTCCATTAAACTCACTGCAATTGCATCACCTATGGCAAGAGTAAGAATAGCAGATGTAGTCGGAGCTAAACCAATTGGACACACTTCATCACTTTGCGGAATACTAAGTTTAAAATTTGCCGCCTTCATTAATGTACTTTCCTGATTTGAGGAAATAGCAGCCATCTGAATAGAAGATTTTTTTATGAAATTTAAAATATCATAAAATTCAGAAGCTTCTCCTGAATTGGATATAAGTAAACATATATCTTCCTTTTGAATCATTCCGAGGTCACCGTGACTGGCTTCAGTTGGGTGAATAAAAAAGCCAGGTGTGCCAGTACTTGCCAACGTTGAAGCAATCTTTTTTCCAATATGACCTGACTTCCCCACTCCGGAAACAACTACCCGGCCTTTATTCTCCATAACTCTAAGAATAAAACCAGGAAGATCTTGAGGAAGATTAGTAGCCAATAGATCAATAGACTTTGATTCTGATTTTAAAGCTTTTTGAGCTGATAATCTAATTTGATCTTCGATCGATTTCATTATTCAAACATTTCCAATATTGAATCAATGACTTCATTTTGCTCACTTTTCTTTAGATAAGGACTCATGGGCAAACTGAGACATTGATTTGCCACTTGTTCAGCTACAGGAAAATTAGCTGCTTGGTGGCCAAGGTTCTTGAATACAGGTTGAAGATGAAGAGGGACTGAGTAATAGGAAACTGATGGGATCTCTTTTTCTTTGAGAGATTGTTTAATCTGTTCTCTCTGCTCTGAAAGGATTGTATACTGGGCATAGACCGAGGTGTTATGCTCTCCGATACTCGGGGTTTCCAAACCACCAAGATGGGCTAAGCCTTCCGAGTAAGTTTGGCCAAGATTCTCCCGCTTCTGGACTTCATCGGGAAACAGTTCCAGGATTTCTAAAAGGATGGCTGCCTGGATGGTATCCATTCGTCCATTAATTCCTAAAATAGGATGGTGGTGCTTGCGTTCCTGTCCATGTACACGAATCCAACGGAACTTTTCGGCCAGTTCATCATTGTTAGTGAATAAGGCACCCCCATCACCATAACAGCCAAGTGGTTTTGATGGGAAAAAGGATGTACTGCCGATGGTTGATAAATTACAGGATTTTTGACCTTTGTATGTCGCACCAAAGCTTTGTGCAGCATCTTCAATAACAGGTAAGTTGTATTTTTTTGCAATCTCGTTGATAACATCCATATCCGGGCACTGACCATAGATGGAGACAGTTATGATTGCTTTGGTCTTATCGGTTATATCAGCCTCCAATAGACTCTCATCCATGTTCCACGTATCTGGACGAATATCCACAAACACAGGTTTTGCCCCAAGAAGTGAAATGACCTCTGCTGTTGAGATCCATGTATAGGGAACCGTGATAACCTCATCCCCTGCCCCAATGCCCAATGCCATTAAAGCAATAAGCAAAGAATCGGTACCGCTGGATACGGTTACGCAATGTTTGGTGCTGGTGTATTGAGCCAGTTTTTCTTCCACCTCTCGGACTTCCGGACCCAAGATAAATTGGCCATGTTCCATCACCTTTTGAATCCGGGCATTAATCTTGTCTCCAATTAGTTGATGTCTGGATTTAAGATCAATGTATTGCATAACTTATATTTAAGATTTTCAAGGTTAATTGCTTTTTTCGGCAGCTTCGCACATACTCTTTACTATTTGTTCAAATGTAACTGATGGATTCCATCCAAGTACATTTTGAGCCTTGGATGAATCTCCACAAAGTTGAACGGGTTCATTCGGGCGAACAAACTTCGAGTTAATCCGGATATGTTTCTGGTGATCGAGCCCAAAATATTCGAAAGAAAGTTGGAGGAAATCGGAAAGCTTATGAGTTTTTCCAGTCGCTAAAATATAATCATCTGACTGTTTCTGCTGGAGCATCATCCACATGCCCTGAACATAATCCGGTGCATATCCCCAGTCCCGTTCTATATCCAAGTTACCAAGTTCTAGAAATGCAGTTTTTCCTTGAGCGATGGAGGCCGCACCCCGTACAATTTTTTGAGTGACAAAGTTTTCTCCCCGGCGGGGAGATTCGTGATTATAGAGAATACCATTGGATACATGTATACCATATCCAGTCCGGTAAACCTTACCCATTTGAACACAGAATGCTTTGCAGACGCCATAGGGAGAGGTTGGGTTAATCTGAGTTTCTTCTGTCTGAATGGTTTCTTGTGCATGGCCAAAGATTTCTGAGGAACCCGCGAGGTAGATTTTGGGCGGTTTTGCCTGATCCCGGCAAATCTCTAAAAGTTTGAGGGTCGCATTGGCGATTTCATGGGTAGTAAGCTCAGGTATCTCAAAGCTCAATGCCACATGGCTTTGACCTGCCAAATGATAGACTTCATTCGGATTTATTTCAGAAAAAATCCTGCGAAGGGAGGCATCATCGGACAAATCTGCATAATGTAAAAAAAGTGACTTTCCATAAATATTTTCACCTTGTACCAAGTGGTCGATCCGCCAACGGTTCATCGAACTGGACCGACGAACAATCCCATGTACAGTGTATCCTTTTTCCAAAAGTAATTCCGTGAGGTAGGAACCGTCTTGTCCGGTAATTCCGGTGATGAGAGCGGTTTTCAAATCCCAGAAAATTTACTTAGTTTCTTTAAAATCATCATAAGATTTTGAACCAACAGAAAGTTTATCTGGAAGTGGTTTATCCTCTTCAAGATCAAGACATCTTACCATTTCCTCTACCTTTTCATATCGATAGTTGGATTCGGGACATATAGCATGATTGGAATTATCAAATTCTAGTTTATGGCCGTGGCGGCTCATGTAGCCAGATAATTTGCCGGGGTTGCCCAATACCAGACCATAATCTGGAATATCTTTTGTGACGACGGCACCAGCTCCGATAAAGCAGTAACGACCGAGGGTAATTCCACAGACTATGGTCACATTGGCCCCAATCGTTGCCCCTTTCTTAATCAAAGTTTTTTCGTAAAGAGATTTTCGACTCACCTGCGAACGTGGGTTGGTCACATTAGTGAGTACGCAGGAAGGTCCAAGGAAGACATCGTCCTCTACGGTTATACCTCCGTAAACCGCCACATTGTTTTGTACCTTAACATTGTTTCCAAGGCAGGCATTATCAGCTATCATTACATTTTGACCGAGCGAACAATTATTTCCAATAACTGCACCTGCACAAATGTGAGAAAAATGCCAGATGTTCGTGCCGACTCCGATGACTGCACCCTCATCCACGACTGCGGATGGCTGAATTTTTAATGGACTGGAATCACTCATAGTGAAACCGGTTCTCCATTTTGCTCAATGCTTTTTTGGCAGGCGTGAAGAACTTTCAATACATTAATACCGGATTGGGCATTGGTTAGCGGTTGTTTTCTAGTTTGAATACATTCCAGGAAATGATTGCATTCCTCGCGCAGTGGCTCGCTGCTTGCATGATCTACAAATTCTGCAGCTTCTTTTTTGAGCAAGGGTATGGAACCCTCAAACTCCACTTTTTGCGGGTATAGTTGGAGTTTTTCTTTAATGGGAGCGATATCATTAAAAATCGCCATCTTTTTATCTCCCACAACTACGAGACGTTGCTCCTTAAATGGATGTAGCCAACTGACAAAAATATGAGCCCGGGATTCGTTTTCGAACCTCAGGTTGGACAGAGTGGTATCTGCAATTCCGCTGGTCAGGTAAGATCCACCACATGCGGAAACCTCAACCGGTGCCTGTCCAATCAAACGAAGAATCACAGCCACATCATGCGGGGCGAAACTCCATAGGGCGTTTTCCTCGGTCCGCACCTTCCCAAAGTTCAAACGGTTGGAATAAATATAATTGACTTTACCTAACTCTCCAGAAGCAATCAATTCTCTAAGTTTGAGAACCGCAGGGTGGAATTCCAGGAGATGTCCAACTAGAAGAATGCGTCCTGTTTCCTCCGATACTTTTTTCATCTTTTTGGCATTATTCAGGGTCAAGGCCATAGGTTTTTCGACAAAGACATCTTTGCCTGCCTGCATGGCTTGGATCGCTAACTCAGCATGAGTCTCTGCAGGTGTAGCCAGGGCAACGCCCTGAATTTGATCATTCCTAAGCACATCATCGAAGTTATCGGTTATTTCGGTATCAGGAGCAATGGAACAGGCAGTGGTCTGCCCGTTCTCTGTGGCATCGACCACAGAAGAAAGTGCACCTAATCCATGAAAATTCCGACAAAGGTTTTTGCCCCAGTACCCGCAACCTACGAGAGCAATCTGTGGTGTAGTACTCAGACCTGAACCTTCTTTAGCCAATGTTGGTTATTCATATACCATTGAACTGATTTCTCAAGTCCTTCTTCGAGAGAAACCTGAGGTTCCCAACCCAATAAGTTTTTAGCCTTTGAAATATCTGCCCAAGTCTCCATCAGATCAGCTACATGGAAGGGCTTGTGGTCAATCTTTGCTTTTTTACCCAATAACTCTTCGAGCTTGGAAATAATGGCATTTAGAGAAACCGGGTTCCTTCCACCACCGAGGTTGATGATCTGATATCCGATATCCTCAATAGCAGCAATGGTTCCTCGAGCTATATCATCCACATAAGTAAAATCGCGGGATTGAGAACCGTCTCCAAACATTTGAATAGTTTCTTCCTCGGCGATCCATTTAATGAATCGGTAGGGTGACATATCAGGACGACCGGCGGGTCCAAAAACAGTAAAATAACGCACAACGGATACATCCACTTGATAAAGTTTGTGATAACTGTATGCCATCAGCTCGCCCGCTTTCTTGGAGGCGGCATAGGGCGAAAGGGGCTCGTTTACAGCTAGGTCTTCGGTAAAGGGCATTTTTTGACCGGCATAGAGGGAGGATGTGGAAGCAAGAACAAGTTTTTTGCACCCATGTGTCCGCATGCACTCAAGTAGGTTGAGGGTACCTTCGGAATTGGTGGAAAGGTATACATAAGGGTTTTCCATGCAGTAGCGAACCCCTGCCCGGGCAGCCAAGTTAAGCACGGCATCAAAAGGGCCCTCTGCCTTAAAAAGATCGCTTAGCTTGGCTTGATCTTCGATATCCAAATACGCAAAGGAAAAATTCTCTGCATAGGGGTGAGCTTTGAGTTGCTCTAGTCGCCAGTTCTTAAGGCGTATATCATAATAATCATTGAGATTATCCACCCCTATGACATGATCACCCTGATCAAGTAATTGCTTACTGACCTGGGCGGCAATAAACCCCGCAGCACCAGTAACTAAATATTTTTTACTCAAGCTTGGTAGTATTTTGAAGGCTTTTTAGTGATGCAGTTTCGGGAATCCACTAGTGGGTAGGTATAACCACTGAAATCAAAAGTTTTGTATTCGGCATGATCGGTGGATACCAAAATAAGGTCGTATGTATCCTCAATATCGACTGATTGTTTACCAGTAAAATGGGAATGTTCTCTGGTAGGCGGGACAACCGGAACAAATGAATCATTATATTCTACTATTGCTCCCTTGGCTTCCAATTTCTCCATCAATACAAAGCTGGGAGATTCCCGGCAGTCATCGACATTGGCCTTGTAAGCGAGTCCTAGAATTAAAATTTTAGCACCCTTGACTGCTTTACCCTCGTCGTTCAGAGCATCCGCAACTTTTGATATTACATAGTCTGGCATGGCGGTATTAATCTCCCCTGCCAGTTCAATAAAGCGGGTATGCTTGCCAAACTCTCTTGCTTTCCAGGTTAAGTAAAAGGGGTCAATCGGGATGCAGTGCCCACCCAAACCCGGGCCGGGACGAAATGCCATAAAGCCGAATGGTTTGGTAGCAGCGGCATCGATCACCTCATGCACATCGATTCCCATGGCTTCATATACCACCTTGAGTTCGTTTACCAAGGCGATGTTCACACTGCGAAAAATATTTTCCAAAAGTTTGGTGGCCTCCGCTGCACGACAGGAAGAAACCCGATGGATTTTGTCTAATGCCTGACCGTATAATGCTTCGGCCAATTCCGCACATTTTGCGGTGTATCCACCGACCACTTTTGGAATAGTTTTGACTGAGGCGTCATCGCGACCGGGATCTTCCCGTTCAGGAGAGTAAGCCAAGTGGTAGTCCGTACCTGCTTTCATTCCAGATCCTTCCTCCAAGACGATGCGAAGTTCATTCTCAGTGGTCCCAGGGTAGGTGGTGGATTCCAAAGTAACCAGCACGCCTTTTGCAAGGTGTGGAGCAATCGTTCTTGCGGTATCCAAAACGAAAGAGAGATCGGGCTCGCGATGATCATCCAGAGGAGTGGGTACACAAATAAGAATGGCTTCCACTTCTGACAATCTAGAGGGATCAGTGGTGGCTTCCAGACGATTCGCATCGACCTGCTCGACAATGGTTTCTGAGGGGAAATGCTTCAGATAAGTCATACCTGCATTGATCGAATCGACCTTTTGTTGATCGAGATCGAACCCAAGGACGGAAACCCCGGATCGTGCGAACTGCAAGGACAGCGGAAGGCCGACATATCCAAGTCCAATAACTGAAATTTTTGAAAATTGCTTACTCATGAATTGGTAAAAGCTTCAGAACCTTGGAATTTTAATTTTTGTAGGAACTGAGCAAAGAAGACGGCAAAGATACCCAGAAATCCCCCACATACCCCACCAAGGGCGACAATTAGTTTACGCTTTGGCTTTTCGCGAGTTTCCGGGGCGACGGCGGGATCGATTACTTCCAAAGCAAAGTCTTCATTTACATTGGCAAGCATGGCTTTTTGCTTCTCCGATTCGAGTAGGTTGTAGAGAACGGCACGCATATCCTGCAAAGTGGTCTTGGCTAATTCCTGCTCGAGATACCCTACCCGTTTTTTGGAATCGGCAATTGCCTGCTCGCGGAGTTGCTCATTTAACTGCTTGACTAAATCGTTCGCCCATTGGGCAGCCACTTCTGGATCTTTCCAAGAAATGGAGAGGGTGATGAGACCTGATTTTTTGTCTTCATCGACCGAAAGACAGGCTTTAAATGATACAATTGCTTTTTGTTCGGTGGGCTCATCCTCTGTAGATGAAACCATCCATGTTTGGTTATCAGCATCCCAAATTTCATCAAATAAAACAGTGATGAGTTTATTTTGGTTTATGTAAGTGCGGAGAAATTTTCGGGAATTTAAGGTAGCAACCACCTGCTCGACATTGGAATCGCTGGGAATGGAAATCCCAGCCATGGCGGCAAGACCACCAAACTGACTGAGGGTAGATGATGCACCAGATTTTTCCTCCTGAGCGGGGGCCAATAAGGTTTCCGCCTTAAAGACCTCCGGGGCATAGAGGGCATAGGCAACGGCAAGTCCGATGCAAAGGATGGTGATGCCCACTATGGTTTTCCATGCCTGCAGGAGGGTGCGGATTAGTTCGAGAAGGTCGATCTCGTCCTCATCGGATGGAGGGCCAGACTCGACCATGACATATTTTGTAGATGATTTGGGATCTTCGCTCATAGAATTTATCTCAATACGCTACCGCCCTTGGCCGTTTGCGACAAGCAAAGCCAATTGGAGGAAACCATTACTTTTTGTTTAATCAGAACTTTTTTGGGGCAGACGATCGCTCTTTCCAACGATCATCTTAACCCATGGGAGCAAACGGCTCATTTGCCGGTGCCAACCCGATAAAATCTCGTGCCTGCAAACTCCACGCTTGCGGGCATCCACATCCTCTAAATCATTGACCAAGCTCTCAATTTGCTTGAGACGCCCCACACCTTTATCCAAATGCGGGTCCGCCTGTTCTCGCAAAAAACCACCCACTAATTTGCGCAATCGAATTTCAGCAACAAACATCTCCTTGCGTTCTCCAGGTTCAAAAACAGATGAAACCGCACCCAATTGGCGCAACGCACGTAAGCCCTGACTGGCTGATCCCTTGCTTATTTCAAGAAGTTTCATTACTTCATCCATGGAGAGGGATTGATCCCTGCAAAAGAGAAGTCCGTAAATCTGGCCATAAGATTTAGGCAACCCAAAAGAATTTGCCGCATTGAGAAAGAGATCAATTACCGCAATTTCCCATTCATCAAGATAGTCTTTCTGATTAGATGATGAAACATTTGCTACTGAAAAAGAGGTCATGCATATTATTTCCTGACATTAAAGGATACTTTGTTCAAGTTTTTTTGAACAAAGTGACTTCAGGAAAGCATGCAAGTAGAGAAAGTATGATCTACTAGGCTATGTAAAAGTTATTTTCTGTCCCTAAAACGAATTAACCGCGGCAGCAGCGACAGCCAATTGATATATAATTTGGGTACTGTATGTCAGGTTTTCGAGGAATCGGGTTTGTTTAACATCAATCGGTACCACAATGACATCTCCCGGAGAAATTTTGCTTCCATTGGAACCTTTGCCAAACCAACCATTGCCCCCTTTGGTCATAACCGCACCATTTGATTTGACCACAAAGGTACGCTCCTTGTCCGCATTTTGTGTGTATCCACCGCTTCGATTAAGATAACCGTTCATATCCAGTTTTTCATCATATAGATGAGATGTTGGGAACTGAACCTCGCCAGACACACTGACAGCGTAAGGAATTGAAGGTATAAAAAGACTATCCTGATCCTTAACTAATAAATCTGAACGCTCTGCATCCTTTAAGATTTTATTTAAATCAATAACCAACCTTCCCTGAGATTCAGTATTTTGAAGCCTCGACAACATAGCCCGAGCCGCTGACTGAGCTTGTGCCGCTTCTTCTGAATCAGTTGCGGAGAGAGTTGCCGTGGCTAGATCGGATTCAAGTTGTTTGATCAACCTTTCTCTTTGTTCATCCTCCTTAATTCGAAGATTTTCCCGGGAAAACAAAGCTCCATCGGCAAAAGCACGATCCGTCAATCCTCCAGCTCGCTGAATCACATCGAAGAGAGTTTCTCCCAACTTTATGGAGTAAGTACCAGGGAAGTTAACTTCACCACTAATTTTAATACTTTCCCCTTCTCGCCATAAAGGTATCGGCTTAATAGAGAGTGAGTCATATGGCTTAAGAAGATAGTTTTTTGATCGGTTACCATCTACCAACACATCCTGACCTATTCTCAGATGCTCAACAAAGGCTTTTTGTTCTTCGTTTATGCCTACACGGGTGATCTCTGCCTCCAGTAAATAGGCTGAATCCTTGGTGCCCCCACCAGCTAATATCAAGTCTTGCAAAGACATTGAATCGGTAAACGGATATTCACCCGGAAAATGAACTGCTCCTGAAACCCTAATAACTCTAGCGTTTTCTCCCGCTCTGCTTTGTTGACGAATATCTAAAAGCAAACCTTCCAAACTATCTTCCCGAGGTTCTTGAGTAAAAAAGTAAACGGTATCTTGTTCTTTCAATGGAATCTTTTCATTCGAATCAAAAATATTCCTTGGTTGAAAAGAGAGGAAGTGAAAAGTCCCATCGGTCTTTTTTCTACTAATCAGTCCGTAATCCAGATCAATCTCAGGAAGAAAACTTTTCGAATTGGTGATTAAATCAGAAAGTAAAAGCCCTTCTCTCCACTCGTAATCACCCTCGTTTTCTATGGGTCCAATGATAGAAACTATATTTCTAATATTGCTGCCAGCAATACCTATTGAAATAAGATCTCCTGATAAAATTTTGTTATCTTTGTTTTCTTGGTAATTAAAGTTCCTAACTTCTGGTTGAAAATCTTCATTAAGCCGCTCAATTCGTATTCTACTTAAAACAGAATGTTGTGTAGTACCGCCGGCAAGTCTAACTGCATCCTGCAAGGTATCTTCTTCTAAAATTTCGTATTTAGCAGGACGTCGAACAGCTCCATTAACTGAAATTTGCTTTGAAATGGTTGGAACAAAAATAACATCCCCTGGTTGGAGTGCCTGATCTGCACTTGTGTCACCATCAAGCAAGAGATCATAAAGATCCAATGTTGTTATGATTTTCCCGGATCGCTTTAGTTCCACTCTTCGTAAGCTGCCCGTATGCTTGATTCCACCACAGTTCAAGAGAGCGTTAATCATGGAAGTAAAAGCACTCACATGCACCGCTCCCTGTTTTTCGACCTCGCCAAAAATGAAGATGCGGATACTACGAAAAGCACCCAAAGTAATTGAGCTTTGTACTCCTTCTCCGAGATTTTCGCGAATCTTGTCCTTCAGTAGGTTTTTAAGATCAATGAACGAAGTTCCTGTTTCAAAGGCATTAATTGGGCCAATGTCAGGAAACCGGAGAATACCTTCTCTTGAGATTTCGAGGCTATAGGCTTCGTTCTTTTGGCCAAACAGTTGAATCTCAATTAAGTCTCCAGGACCAACGCGATAGTCAGAAGGAATGGGGGAATCATAATTATAGGAATCATTAAAGTTTTTAGCGAAGATATCATAGCCAAAAGGTGCTAGTTTTTTCTTCTGCGAGTCTGACTCTATTTCGTTAGTAAGACTTTGGATCTCCAATCGTTGCAATTCTTTGATTCTTGAAAGTAGAGATTTATATTTCTTAAGTTCATCTGAGATCGTTGTTCCTGCATCTACTGAAATCTCATTTGCTAAGGAAATCTCCAAACGAACAATATCCTGAGCAACTTGCTCCTCCATTTCCTTAAGATTTTCATAAGGATTCAGGTTATTATTTTCTTCCTTAACAGGGTTGTTTCTCGCTTCTTTCTGAATGTCCACTGATAAAGGTCTGTTTCTTTGAGCAGAACTACTTGATGGGGTATCACCACTACCGTATTGCTGTATGAGACGATCTCTTTCCTCTTTCGGTAATTTTGAAAGAGATGCCATAATGGATGGGTCAAACTGGGCTTGTAGAAAGTTAGAAAAGAAAATTACAAACAGTAGAATTGGAGCTATTTTGAAGGAATTCATATCTTATGTGGTAAAAATTAAAAGGTTCTAGTTAAAGTCAAATATCCGGCTAATCCGTCATCTGTCTTTCCGCCTGCTGGTTTCAAAGACTCCCAGCCAAAAGAAGTATTTACTGAAAGCCCGTGAGCTGGATATTTCCGAGAATTGAAAACATCGATGGAGAAGTAGTCGGAGGAAAAGCCATTTGATACACTACTTTGACCACTACCATCTTCATTTAAATCTCCAGCTTGAATAATTGAACCCCAACCGATGTAATCTTTTCTCTGCAATAATCCACCAATGCTTAGGATTTGGGAATCTGTGTCAGACCAATGACCTATTGGTCGCCCACGATATCTGAAACCATCTCTGTAACGGCCGTGGTTGTAAGTAATATTTCTAGTTTTAGGATCACCAGTCCACCAAAAACTAGTTAGATCTACATACTCAACAAAAATCCGGCAAGTATTATTACCCCAATCTTTCCAGGCTTCTAATCCACACTGGAAAAACAAAGCCTCAGGAAAAAAATTATCTTCATCTTCGCCAGCAACTTGTCCGTAAATTGCAAATGGTAGGTCAAGCATGCTCCAACGAAGGTCTATACCTGCTAATTGATTTCCTGGCTCAGTACTTTTACCAACTTGATTAGAATGGAAATTATCCTGAGAAAGAAATGCATCGGCCCAAACACTCAGATCAGAAGGGTATCCTTCGCCTCCCAATTGCATCATACGAAAGAAGCCAATCTCAAGACCACCAAGGATGGTTGGATTAACCTCCCCCCTCATTCCCCAAAGATAAGGATTCGGCACCGTTCTCTCTTCTTCCATTCTTCCAATAAACGAGTGAAAGCTCCAGGGGCCAATCCATGACAACCACTTGGTTTCAAAGGGTTCAGCGATACGGCGGTCTATCGATATGGCGGGAATAGGACGAGCGTTGGTAGAGAGAATCAAACTACCATCCCAACCCGGGCCCCACCAGCGTTCCTGCTGACCAAAACTCGCCGACCAATTACCCAAGCGTGCGGCAATGTAGGATCCGTCCAAAGCAAAACCTTCATCCACCCTCGCCTTCCAATCTTTTTCCATACCATAAAAGGCATTAAGCGAAAGTTTCGCCGCAAAACGATCGTTCATCCAAGAAACGGATGCATTCGTAGCAAAACCAGATCGTGGTTCGGGTCCAAATCCGCGGGCAGTTATACGATCGTCGGCAATCCCGAGAGTTGTGTAAATAGGAGAAAATCCGGAATTTGCCTCTTCTGAGAGACGATTGTCGAGAAGTTCGCTAGTATAATCAGATTCCTGTAACCCCGAGCTCAATCGACCTAAATCCAAAGGCCATGAATTTTGTAGACCTTCGAAACCTCCTTCATCACCAAGCAATCGAATCTCGTGACGAATGAATGGGTCATTAGGGGTCAAAAACGGTTCACCGAAACTATAGATAAATAATTCTAAGAAAAGTATCCCAGGAATGCATCTTCGAATCTGTATACTAAGCAAAGGCATCATTCGTTTTGATATTTGATAATTATAAAGTAATCAATTCGAATCCAAAATGCTTTTGTCTCGCTCATTTGAGCTGTAAGAATTATCAGTTGCGAATCAGTAACTATGGAAGACGATCCTTTATTTCGAAGAACAAGACAGCATGCCGAAAAAAGACTCGTATTCAGTGGGGCGAAATCTGACAAACAACGGATTATCGATATTAAGGAATTTCTCCGTCTGGAAAAGGAGATGCTCCTGCGCTATCACCGAAAAGGAGACACCGGCTTCAGACTTACGAGAGCCAGGGCAGTAATAGTAGATGTTCTGATTCAATGCCTTTTTAAATATGCCAGTGAAATAGCAGTCGAAGTGGTAGGCAAACTGCGCCCCATGTGCGTTCTTGCAACAGGTGGATATGGAAGAGGTGAGCTATGCCCCCATAGCGATATCGATTTAATGTTTCTATATTCGAAAAATTTAGGAGGAAAAACCCAGGAGGCATTAAAAGAAACCATGACCCGGGAGATCCTATACCCTTTGTGGGATTCTGGCTTGAAAGTGGGTCACGCATCGCGTGACATAAATGAGGCAATTGCAGAGGCTCAACTAGATATTCGAAATAAGAATTCAATGCTGGATACCCGATACATTTCCGGTGACCGGAAAATGAGTGAGCGTTTCGTACACAAATTTCTCAAGCACTGCATGAACCGAGAGCCTGAAAAATACCTGAAAGATCTCCAGGCTCATCAAAAAGAAAGAAGAATTGAGAAACAAAGCACCGTTTTTCTTCAAGCACCTGATGTAAAAAGCGGTGCCGGCGGTTTGCGAGACTTTCAAGGTATCCAGTGGATGATAAAAGTAAAATTCGGCAACAAAGGATTAGAGGAATTGGTGCGAAGAAAATATCTTTCCGAACAGGAAGCCAAATCTTATTCCGATGCATATTCATTTCTGTTGCGAGTACGAAACGAATTACACTTCCTGAGTAAACGCCCGGTAGATATTCTCCATCTGGAAAAGCAGCCTGAAGTGGCCCTTGGCCTAGGCTATGATGATGATGATATTTTTAAACGAGTTGAATTATTTATGGAAGATTACTACTCGAGTGCCCGAACGATTAGTCAAATAAGTAATATTCTCGAACAGCGACTTGTTTACTCAACTGCTGGTTCCACCTCCAAGTTAAGCTTCCGCAAGGTATTGTCAGCCTATCGGGCTTCGCCGGCTCAAAATATTGACGGATTTGACCTGGTAGAGAATCAGCTTAGTTCATCCAATCCCAACATTTTTGATGAAGACCCTGAGAGAATTCTTAGGCTTTTTCGTCATTCTCAAAGACTTTCTGCCTCCCTTTCACCTGATTTAAAATCTTTAATAAGGAACCGGCTTTCGCTGATTGATTCAACTTTAATTAATTCCAGTTCGGCCAATGTAACATTTCGATCAATTCTTCAGGAAATTGGAAATGTAAGTCCCACTCTTTGTGAAATGCATGAATTAGGAGTTCTTGGCAGGTTTGTCCCCGATTTCGGTCGTTTGACCTGTAAGGTGCAACATGATCTATACCATAGATTTACCGCGGATGTGCATGTGCTCCATTGTATTACTGTTCTAGACGAGGTTTTCCAGGGGAAGCGACCCGATGCAAAACAATACCTCAATGCTTTAAGAAAAAATGAAGTGCCCGGGCTTTTGTATCTGATATTGTTTCTGCACGATCTTGGAAAGGATGAAGGACCCAAGGGTCACTGTGAAAGAGGTGTTGAAATTTCAATTTCATTACTTAAACGTCTCGGCATTTCAAAAGAAATGCATGATCGGATTCTATTTGTGGTGCTTAACCATTTGGAAATGGTGAGATATGCAAATAAGTTTGATCTCGACGATCCCGAAGTTATCGAAGGCTTTGCTAAATTTGTTGAAGGTGAACAGCGACTGCGATTTCTCTACGCACATACCTACTGCGATGCCAATGCCACCGCTCCCGATTTATGGAATGCCCATAAGGAAGAATTACATACTCTTCTCTACAACAACACCATCGCAGTTTTAGAAGGGAAAAGAGCTCCTGTAGACCCAGAAAGTCTTAAAGATTCTTACATGGATCTCCATATCAAAGGCGTGAGCAAAGACAACTTGCGAAAACATCTGGATCAAGTTCCGATTCGTTATTTTTCACACTCAGGAAGAGAAGAGGTGGGTTTGCATGCATCAATGGTTCAAGAGTTTCTAAGCCAAGAAGAATCAAAACAAAAACCCGTTATCAATTGGAGAAATGATGTCCGCCGTACTCTTACAGTAATAGATATTGTCACCCCGGACCAGATTGGTCTTTTTGAAAAAATTACCGGAGCAATATCTATAGCAGGTCTCAATATTCTAGGTGCCAGAGCGGTAACCCGAACCGATGGTTTGGCGATCGATGTCTTTTATGTAGAGAATGATAAAAGTGGCTTTGTTGAAGATGAAGAGACAAAGAAAAGCTGTGAAGAATCGATTAACTCCTTTCTTAATGAAAACAATTCTCCGGACGAAAAAATTAATGAATTACGAAAAAAAACGGACCGGAACCGATTGTTTTCAAACAAAGAAAAATTAGGAGAACGAATCCCTTCTCAAGTGGATGTTTACCGGGATATCAATCTTGGCCGTACCATAGTTGAAGTAAAAGCTCCTGATCAGCCAGGACTCCTGCATCTTCTAACCAAAACAATTTCTCAATGTGGATTTAATATTGAATTTGCACGAATTGCTACTGAGCAAAGTATTGCGACAGATATTTTTAACATCAGTGCGAGCGTGAAAGATGAAAAACTACAGCCTGATAAATTCCTGGAACTCAGAGAGAAACTAAGTACCGCACTTCACGATGCTAAGTTTTATCATGAGGTATAATTTCTATCGCTCCTGAGCAATCGGTAATGACAGTCGGAACACAGTTCCTTGCTTAGTAGATTCCATCAACTCCAGATCCCCATCATGGGCACGCATGATGCGTTTGGAAATAGTCAATCCAAGACCAGTGCCACCAACTCTGGCAGTAAGAAAAGAATCAAAAATACGACTCTTAAACTCTTCCGGTATTCCCTTACCCGTATCTTTAACTAGCACTCTCACCCATCTTTCGTCTTCAGCAGACGTTTCCAATGTTAAATGTCCACCTTCAGGCATAGCTCCTAAAGCGTTAAGAATCAGATTGAGCAAGGCTTGCTGAATCTGACCTTTATCAACGAACACCACCGATTCAAAACCTTGCTCATTCATGGTTAAGGAAACTCGTGATTGATCGAGCTTCAAACGGACGAGTAAAGCGGCATCTCTCAAAATTTCTCCCAACTTACAATGCACACGAAAAGCCTCACGACTCTTTCCAAAATCGAGAATTCGACCCGCAATCTGATCAAGATGATTCAACTTTTCACGAATGATTGACAAATCTTTTGCCTGATGAGGGTTTGCATCTTCACTCAATTCAAGAGAATCAAATAACAGACGCACAACCATTAACGGGTTTCGAATTTCATGAGCAATTTCAGCAGCCAAAGTTCCCAAAGTGGTAAGTCTTTCACTTTTGCGCAAACTCTCCTCTGATGAAAAAACCCTGCCATACAACCGTGCATTTTGGATTGCAATAGCACCAAGGTCTGCAAGTGCTCTTGCAATTAGTCTTTCATCATCATTAAACCTGTGGGATCGGTTAACATAGAGGGTAATCAAACCAATAGGTTCATCCTCATAAACCACTGGAGTGACCAACATCGAGTGTAGACCTTTTTCCCTGATTAAATTTGTGAAGTGGTGCTCTTCTGTTCGAAAAAGATCTCTGGTCTGAACCTGTCTGTGTCCTCGCAAAGAAGTGCCAAGCAAACTATCCGCGGGACTCAGAGTCTCTTCATGCGAGAGTGATCCAGATGTATCCTGTAAGGAGTGAAGTTTCAATTGATCTGATTCAGCCTCGTAGAGAAAGAACGCTGACATGCTGCAATCAAGGAGTAGAAGGGCCTCACGGGTAATGGATTCCAAGACCTGTTCCACCTTTCTTGTTCCCGCCATGTCTTGCCCCACAAGCACGAGAGTTTGCAATTGCTCTGCCTTCCGCCTGAGTTGTTGGATCATCCACATATTCTCAAGGACACGACTGGCCTCATTGGCCATCAGAACCAATAAACGTAAATCTTCTGGCTTGAATGCATTGGCAACTCTTGAATCCACATTGAGGGCACCCACCGTTCGGTCTCCTTCACTCAAAGGAGCAGCCATTTCCGAACGGACATTCTCATCCAATGGAAAGTATCTCTCTTCCAGAGTAACATCCCGACAAAGAAGTGGCTCCCCATGCATAGCCACCCAGCCGGTTACGCCCACTCCTCTCGGCAACTCAAATCCTTTACTTGATTTTGATAAACCCCGTTCCACTTCGATTACGAGTTTATCTGAATCTGCATTCAATAAACTAATCGATGCACTACTTGCACTAAAAACATCCATGACCTCTTCCAAAATACCCTCCAGGGCGAGCAGCGGATTTTTTTCTTTTCCAGCAAGTGTACTTATTCGATAGAGCACATCTATTGCTTTTTTTTCTGAATCCTGATCAGTAGAAATATTTTGCATAACCGGAAGAGTAGCAAGTTTCTCGCCTCAAGCGAGGAACATTCAAAAAAAGTAGACTACTTACCCTGAACAAAATGACTCCAAGTTTCTTCCATGGGTTTTCCATAGAGAGAAGTCATAAAAGGTCGGCGGGGCGGACGCTTTGGTTCTTTTAAAAGTCTCATTCCTGCTTCGCGGGGTAAGCGATTGCTCTTTTTACTATTACAGCGAATGCATGAGATAACCACATTCTCCCAAGAAGTAGCTCCTCCACGATCACGAGGAATCACATGATCCATATTCAGCTCCTTGGTTGGAAGGATTTTACCACAGTACTGGCACTTGTAATCATCCCGCTCCAAAAGGTTTTGACGATTAAATTTTATATCCTGCATCAACATCCGATCGTATGATCTCAATAAAAGAACTGAAGGAACCACCACTTTTTGGCTGACCGTATGAATGATGCGTGCATTTGGGTTGTCTTCCAGCTCTTTACAATGCTCAAACCAGGAAGGGCCATCAAAAACTCGGAAACTTCCATCCTCTGCATATATAACCTGAGCATGGTCTAGCGAAAGCAAACTGAAGGCACGTTCCACACCTACAACATTAACCGCTTGCCAAAGGCGATTTAAGACGAGGGTCTGAAAACTTGAATCCATCCGTGTTCGTTTATAACTCCCTCCCCCATACCTTTGTCAAAGGATTTTTATCAACATTTTAGTTACAAGAAGGTAACAAAATAAATTTTCTCTTTTTTGTAAGAAAACAAAGGAAGAACTCGATAAGGAGATGGTAGCAATTAATTCAATCAACCAATCTTACTAAAAATCAATATGACTCAAAAAAATTCTTTCATTAAATTTGATAAAGATGGCAATAAAACTCACGATTACAAGAGCCTTGCAGACAGCATCACCACCCTACCCACACTGAGGTCAAACATAGTGGATTTAGTACAATCGACAGAAAACACTTATCAGACAGACATACCTATATTCGTCAACAATGTGAGAAAGGATCAGAGCCTTGTTGCACAGATTCTTAAAGTAGCAAGAGCATCCAAATATGCACGATTAATTCAGGTAGATACAATAAGCGATGCTATCCAGGTACTTGGCGTTGAGAGACTTCGTAACATCGCGTTGAAACAGAGTTTCCTTGGTAATTTCCTTAAACCCAACCCTTATAAACATGGGTTTGATTGGAAAGCTTTTTGGAAACATGCCAATGCAGTCGGGGTTATCTCATCTATCATTGCAAAAAGAATGGGGAAGTCCGATCACGAGAGGTTTTACACAGCAGGCCTTCTTCATGACATGGGAAAAATGGGTGCTTTTTGCTTGGATGAAAATAAAATGCTTAAGGTCTCTTCTACCGCGAGAACACAAAGCCGATCATTTATCCAAACGGAAAAAGAGTTGGGAACCCCAAGGCACGATTTACTTGGAGAAGCGATTGGCGAAAGTTGGGATCTACCCGAATACCTCATAATGGTCTGTAGATATCACCACACTTATTTCAGGGGAGAAAGAATGCCTGATCAATCTTGTTCAGAAAAAAGAGAACAACTCAACGAATACATTGATGTCGTAATCTTGGCTAACTGCTGGGCCAAGAAGCTTAAACAAGGATATTCAGGGCATTCGTGTATCGAGGAACCCGAAAGCATCATTCTCAAAAACTTGAACCTTCCAGAATCCATGCTTGAAGAAATTATACCAACCATAATTGCGGAGTTAAACGAAGGATCTTTTTTGGATGATTTATTTGAAGCCGCTTGAACATTAAAAAGCAAAAATTTATCGATATGAAAGCCATCTTACTTCTTCTTTTTGTTTTCGTTACATTTTTCTATTTTCTGTCGCATGATGCCGGACCTGAAGCATGGAGCGGCTATTGTGTTGCAGTAGTATGAATGCTGATAAAGCTTGGAATTCACTCCTAAGTCTATGCCGAAAAAATTCCTCAAAGCCTCTGGATGGCTTTTACAAATTCTCGTTATAGGTAACCTTTATTTTGCAACGGCTTTCAATTTGGAAGCTGAATATTTTGCGAGATACGAATATTTCCCAAACTTCCATTATTTTTCTACCCCAATCTGTGTTGTTGGCTTAATGATCTGTATTTATTGCTTTCTGGCCAATAAAAACAAGGACGGAACAAATTGGCAGACCCTTCATTACCTCCCTTTTATTCTCATTACATTAGGGACTCTTGCTTCGGGTTCCATCACCTACACAGGAGAAGATACTCCCTCATTCTGGGTTGTTTTAATGAACACCTCTATCTTGGTGCCTGTATCCGTGTTCTTTTTCTGGAAACTCGGTAAGTGTTCTATTCTCGGAATTTTCTTTCTACTCTACTCCCCTTCGCTGTCTTATTACTCAGCCCAACAATGGGTTCAGTGGAACACAGCCTTGTTTAGTAAAAAAATTTACGATGTTGAAGGTTGGAATTTTGAAGTTAGCGAATGGAAATGGTTCTGTCTGAATTCGGTCAACAAGAAGGATGTAATCATTTACAATTGGACCCCCTTTTTTCAAAGATTCGCCATTAAAAGTAAGGAGAAGGATCATTACGGCAAAGGCCGCGAGCCGGATATTTTGTATAGTGTAGAAAAGATAGAAGGAAGACTCCTTATTACGAATGCCACGCATGTAAAATGGAATAGTTCAGGTGAAACTGGAGTCTGGCCATCTAGATAATTTTTTAAATCGATGTAAGAAATTAAAGCCATTTCCCGATCTATAAATCATGACACTTACCACACAAAATCATTCTTTTAATTTAAAGTCCCGAGCTTATCACATGGATGAAGATGCAGTCAATTGGATGGAATACCTTCGCTATCTTGATCAAGAGGAGGAAAGTGGTTCTTTTCTTACCCCAACTGAAATTAAAGAGGTGGAAGCAGCTTATGCTCGTCTTACTGCTTCAGGATACGGCCCGCCCAATACTCCACATGATCGAGTTCAAATATCTGGAGATTTTGAAGATGATCATGAAAAAGAACCCAAATCTCTCACCCGTGAACATATACTTATCAAAAATAAAATGAAAATTGCCTTTTTGAGGGCACTCCAAAAGGAAAGAACATCACTCATTGATTCAATTACATGTGAATACGAATTCGAACTGAAAATAGTAAGTTATCAAAGAGGATATTTATCTGGAATGTGCAAAGTGCTATTCCCTAAGACGGGTTCTAAAATTAGAAATTTTCACAATGAACCCGGATGGAAATCAGAAATAGAAATTTTATTTTTTGATTCCAGTGAGGTGAAACCCCACACCATCTATGCTCGCGGCCTTTGCATGAATGCAATTCTATCAGTTCTGTATTTTAATTCTGAATACTTTTTGAATCCTGATTATGAGATGGATCATTCAGGTATTATTTTTACGCCCATTGCGAAAAAATATTAAGCATGTCTAATCAATCATCATCATAATATCCTAATAAGTTTAATCTCAGTTTCGAACTCACTCCTAGACTCTTTAATCTCTAGACAACAATGAAAAGCGACGATTGGAAAATTCCCGCCATCAAGTATCACCAAATCCATGGATTAGATCCAAGTACGCCCGTTCCCAAAAGGACAGACAAATCTAGGGATGAAATCCAAAATATTCCAGTCCTAGGATGGTGGAAGAATCGAGTCGAGAAGACTTATGCCACCTACCGGGAATATTCAGATATTCGAATACTCGTACAGTGCTACCTTTTTTGCCTAGTACTACCTTTCATTTATTTCTTTATAATTCCTTGGTGCCAGTGGTTGAGTGGTGAGGAATTTTACTTTTCAGAATTCGATCCTAACGAGCCAATATATATAGTTATTTTTGCACCGATTATCGAAACTTTGATTTTCTTTTTAATTCCTTTGGAAATCTTTCGCGTTATCTCGTTACCACGCTGGTTCTCTTATCCATTGATATTCATTTTTTTTGAAGCCATGCACCACCAAAGATCCTTCTTTGAGCATTTCATTATGTGGATGGGTGGGTATATGCTTATCGTTGCCTACGAAGCTGGCCGCACTCGTTCACTTCTCCATGCCATCCTCTTTTGCATCCTTGTACATGAAGCTTACAATTTATCATGTTACCTCCTGCATCCTGCGCTTTATCCAAATCCGTTTTGAGAGAACTTTATTTTCAAAAAGAATAAAGCTTCAAAAGCTTGGAAAGCTATAAAGAAAGCAAAATTTCAAGCCCCTCATTACTGGGACCACCAAAACGGCCTCGATCAGGGCCAACCTTGAGTTGATTTCCATTCAAAGTAATATCTCCAGTCCAGCGATCTCCCAGAGGTATGGTCTTAATCAAATGTAAAACCTCTCTTCCCTCCTCTGTCCCCAGCTTCCCATCTTCGATTTCATATTTCGATTCCATCGTCAGTCTGCATAAAAAAAGTGAAACAAAAGTAGCTGAACCGCTTGTATTCTCAATGGTTTCGAGAACATGTATACCCGAATCACTTTTACCATGATAAACATAACCAAACCTCAAATGCTCACCCTTTCTGCATGAGTAGTAAATAAATTCATGCCCGTCATTGAATGTCTTTTTTTCAATCTCCTCATAATATCGATTACTCCCCTTCCACGCGGAGACTGACAGCGAGAGCATTTGCTGATCAGTATCACTTAACCAGGGCATGAGCTCCCAAACCATCTTGGGGTGTACATATGGTTTATCATTAAATGAGTATGACAAAAAACCTTTCTTGGCAGGGAGTGCAGATTGATTGGGAAGATGCATACAGGATACACCCAGTAAACAGAAACCTGCAAATCCCTTAGCTAAAAAAACTCTTCTATGCTCGAACATTGTTAATCAGCGATTCAGTCATCATCTTTTTTATTCTCTAATGCTAAGATCGAATCTATATGGTTTTCTAGTTCCATGATTGTGTTCGTTTCGCTCTCAATTGCCTTATTCATACGATCCAAAAACCTTCCTCCCTCGAGTAAGTCCTGTGCTATGTCAATTGATTGAGAGTGCTGGCTCCTCTGCTTTTCCCTTTCCTCTTTCCATATTGCAGTTCTAACTTCCACCCTATCGGAAGGGCGAGGAGGACGATCTTTCTCATCATCCGTTATTGGCTGATATTCTTTTTTGCCATTTTCATTACTCGCTGCTCTTTCATTCGCCAAATACCTGGAAAATTCATCGCTATAAGCTGAAACAATCGGTCTGAATTTTCTATGAAACTCCTTCAACTGTTCAGCATCGTACCTGTCTCTTATACAGCCACCGTTTATTTTATTAATCTCGTTCTGATACCATCCCTCCTCCGTATCTTCCCATTTTACTTTTCCACTTGGATAGGTATATTTCTCCTCCTGATGATTTTTGGCTTTTTCTTTGGCATGTGCTGCTGCCTGCATCGCCTGTTCCGCCAGATAAGGAGCAGGGTTCACATGTCTCAATTGTCCTGCTTGGTTTTTTAATTCTGCCATCCTCGGCACTCGTTGGATCTCATCCCTATTCATTTTATGTTTCCTTTTATTCGCTACACAGATTGATTTCAGTGGTTTGCAATCTCTTTACCTACAATTTTAAAACTCTTCTCGATTATCTCTCCTTCATACAGTCCACCCCGACTTAGTTTTTTCGTCTAATTTTTTCATTAATTTCGATAAAACTTTTTCAAGGGTCTCAATTTCAATCAACAGATTGGATTCCATTTCTCTCATCGTATTTTCAAACTCCCCTGGTCTATTCTTCCACATCTCCCAGAGCGTTAGATCCGCACTCCTTTTTAACTTTTTTTCTTCACCTCTTATTTTTTTAATATCTTCCAGAAGAATATCCAAAGTCATCAGCAATTCCTTTTCTTCATCACGGGCAGATTTCTTAGAATTATCCCCATTGTGATCCGATGTCTTACTTTCTGAAGATTTAACTTTTTTTCCTGCCTCCCTTAAAAATTTTTCCGGGTCTCTGGCTATTGCTTCGAGTGCGTCAAGGTTCCCCTCCTTTTTGGCTTGGTTTACCGTTACCATCATTTCCTCATATACTTCCTTATCCTTTTCTTTATTCATGTGCTTGTCCGGGTGAAAAATTTTCACCAACTTCATCCACACTTTTTTAAGACGTAATTTTTTCTTTTTTGGGTTTTCATTATCCTTGAACTCCCTCTCTTTTTTTATTTTTTCAAATACCTCTCTGTACTCCCGATTGATTTTTTCCTCAGTTTGCCGCCAGATCTGCTCGTCCTCTTCACGCATATCCATTACCGGGTTCGCCAAACGCTTCCTCAGAAAGTTAACTTTATTGATTAACAATTCTTTTTTCTTTTCAAGTTCGCCCACCCTTTCAGTTACTAATTCGAGTACCTCCCGAACCTTGACCCGCAATTCAAACACCTCCACCATCAGGTTGGTTAACTGTTCTCTCGCTTCCCTAATCTTTTTTTTCAGCTTCTCTATCTTTTCTCCTCTTCTCAGAAAGCCCGGTAAAAACTTTTTAAATTCCATACCCTCTTATCGGAAATGACACTCAAAATCTTACATTCACGGAATAAATTTTCTTCTCCAATATTCATCTTAATGAGAAGGATGGAATATTTCTCTTAAGACTAAGCTTAATATTTTTATAAAAATTTCGATAGAGTATCGAAAATATACATTATGCCTTTAAATTAAGATTTAACTTAGGCACTTTTTGCGAGAATTAAGACAACTTCAATCGATTAAAGAAGCACTCTATCCTAGGCATTTTCGGCATGTCTTTTTATTTGTTTGATAAATCTATATATCAATTATTCTAGGCACATTGTGTGCTTACGCCTATTTACTTCTTCTTACGATTGTTTCGAACATCTTGAAGCAATGCTTCTTCCCTTGAATTAGATAGAGGGACTGAGAAAGAACCGTCATCTATTTCTCCGGCAATCGAGGTAAGCATACCAATCCAACTATTTCGTAATTCCGAATCTGTAATGGATTTAAATTCATTACCCTCATCCCCTAGGCTCTGAGTATACTCTGCAAGTTTCTTCTCGCTAGATTCTTGCACAAATTTATTCGAGCCAAATGCTTCATCTCCTTCAATAATTGAGTGAACGCTAGCCAACTTAGTTTCTTTGTTGTCCCACTTTCTCGAATTGAATTCCATCGCATGCATACTTTCTTTCGCGGCCACGAGTTCAGTAAATGTCTTATTAACAATTTCTCTTAACAAGCATGGTTTGATTCCTAGTCGCAAAAACAATGATTCAGGAGGTTTTGTAGGGGACTTATGCCCACTGAAGCCAAAGTCTAAACTTACTACAATCCAATTTGCCAAGATCACTACATCAATCATGTCATTGAAATCTTTACTTGGTACTTTTTGTCGGGCTTCGGGGTTTGGCTCATGATGCCATCTAATAACGCTTTCCACTAAAGAAGAAAGACCCCAGTTTTTACAAATCAAGTAACCCAAATAATCATGCCGAGGGGATTGATTAATTAATTCTGCCTGGAAAAAGTTGAGATTCTTATCGAGAGCCATCCTTGCATCTTTGACCATACAATCCATATCATTAGCCTCATCCAACTTATAACGAGCAACCTTTCCGATGTCGTGTAATAGACCACAACTGTATGCCTCTTCGTCCCAAGTCTTCCCTAAAATTCGGGCAATATTTCGGCTGGCCCATCCCACCCCCATGCTATGTTGCCAAAGATCACTAAGCTCAAAATCTTGTGATTCAATTCCATTATCAAATATTTTAAAAACAGATGAATTTAAAACTATATTTTTTATACTTTCAAAACCTAGTGATCCAACTGCCTCATTAACTGAAGTAACTCTTTCGCGGTTTCCTCTATAAAAACTCGTATTAGCTACTCGAAGAATTTTCATGGTCATCGACTGATCAGATGCCATTACATCCTCAACACAAAAACCCGAGGAATTAGGATTATCTAAAATCTTTGTCAATTCATTCACGACATTTGGCAAAGTAGGCAATTCACGCTGAATTTGATTTATCAAAAAATTATAATCTATTGTCATTGCTTAAAGTTATTTCATTTACCGTTAATGTTGTTAGAATGAATCGAAATTTGTTAATAAATTCTTACAAATTTAAAAAAATTAGGGTGCCAAATTTTCATGTTAAAATGGATTTTCAAATCTCTTTGCATTGAGACATTTTTCAAGTTTAACCAAGGAACGGTGTATAGTTACCCCAATACTCTTTTCATTAGGAAGATTATTTTTTTTTGCAATCTCCCGATGGCAATCGCCGAAAATATAATATGAGTGTATGAAATTTTTTTCTTTTTCATTCAAAGTTTCATTCCTGCAATCATCCACGGCACTTACATAATCAAACAATTTGTAATAATCAAAATTTTCTAATCTAGAGGCGACCAACTCCAATCGAGTAATACCTTTCTCACCAATTTTTTCGTTTAAACTAAGAACACCGCCAGAACCACGCTTCTCAGAGTTCACAAACCGTAAAAAATCAACTCCTTTGTTATAAGCAACAACACCCGTGAACCGTTTTAAATCATTGAATGTTTTATCTGCAAATTTAAATTTACTATTTATTATTTCCGCAACTGATTCTTGAGCAACATCTTCCGCATCATCGAAGCTTAAACCTAATTTCCATCTCAAGGTAGCAAAAGCCACATTGAACAAAATAGGAAAGGCTTTTCTCCACTCAGCCTCATCTCCATCCCCGAGCTTACTCATGTTCATTAAGTCAATACTCAAGAAGGATTACCCTCTAAGTCGAGAATAATCAATTAACTACAAATCAGTAGCTTCGGCCGTCTTTGTCTTCGTAAAAGTTGAGAAAGGCTTTGTGAACCACCCTATATCCTCCAGGTGTGGGATAATCCCCGGTAAAGTACCAATCTCCTGAGTGGTCAGGCAGTGCCTCATGGAGGTTTTCAATGCTTTGATAAACGACCTCTACTTCAGTGGTGCCATTGAGACAATCAGGTTTTACCAACTCCGCAACCTTTGCAGAAATTTCCGAAGCGGTAAAATTCTCGTATACTCGCTTTACATGGTTCACGAGCTTTGGCTTAGGATCCTTTAAGGTCTCTCGGCACTTAATTGCTACCTCCGCGAGAAGTCCATCATAACCTCGCTCTTTGATCAGTGCGACGGCAGCCTGAAAAGCAATGAATTTACCGAGCTCAGACATATCAATTCCATAACAGTCAGGATATCTAATCTGTGGAGCCGTCGACGCGATGAGCAGTTTTGTAGGCTTTGATCGACCTAAAATTTGCAAAATACTGCGCTTAAGAGTTGTTCCACGGACAATCGAATCATCGATACAAACCAAGGCATCCTCTCTGGCTCGGATTACTCCGTAGGTAATGTCATAGACATGAGAAACCAATTGAGCACGCCCGGATTCCTGCGAAATAAATGTGCGAAGCTTAATGTCCTTGTTCGCAATCTTTTCACCCTTCGGCCAGTTATCCATGACTAAGTCATCGATTAATTCATCCGTGAGTTCGCCGGCTTTATTTGCATCAAGTAGTTTCTGTTTTACTTCGGCACGTCGAACCAGTCTAAGCTGTTCCATAAAACCGTAGTAAGCACTCTCAGCCGTATTGGGAACATAACTGAATACACTTTTTGAAAAATCTTTCCCCACAACCTCTAGAACTTGAGGAACGAGAAGAGCACCGAGTGTTTTTCTCTCGGCATAGATATCAGGGTCATTACCCCGGGAAAAATAAATTCGTTCAAAAGAACAAGATGTTCTTCTTGCCGGATCCTCTGCAAATCGCTCATTGATTACTTCCCCATTGGATCGAATTACCAGGATCGAACCGGGCTCAATTTCAGAAACCTCATCCATTTTCTTTTCGAAAACAGTCATCAGGGGTGCTCTTTCCGATGCGACAGCCACAACTTCATCATCCTCAAAATAAAAGCCAGGTCTGATCCCAAGAGGATCTCTCATGGCAAAGGCATCGCCATTACCCGCGATACCCGCAAGAGCATAGCCTCCATCCCAATGAGTCGATGCTTTTCGAAAAACTTCCGGTAAATCGATACGATCACCAATCCATTGGGCATGTTTCTGGCCGGATACATCCTCACTCTCCACCTCTTTGGCCAATCGATCATTCATGGCATCAAGATGATAACCTGCTTCTTCCAATATGGCTTGTGTATCAGTATCAAAGACCGGATGTTGACCCCGATCAACCAACTTGGAGTTTAATTCTTCAACATTGGTCAGATTGAAATTACCCGCGATCATAAGATTTTTGCCAGGCCAATTACTTTTCCTAAAATAGGGATGACAAGTAGTGGATCCATAGGAACCGGATGTTCCATATCGCAAGTGTCCAAGAAGTAACTCTCCTCCGTATTCAAAATGTTTCTTAATAGTTTCAGGAAACTCCGGAAAAGCCACGCCCTTTTTAATTAGTTTACTTAGGGTCTTATTTTGCTGATCAAAAATTTTAGCAAGAGCTTTACTACTGGTACTGCGCTCACGAAACATAAAAGCCTCACCGGCTTCCACATTTAACTTCATCGAACCAATTCCTGCACCATCCTGGCCGCGGTTATGCTGTTTCTCCATTAAAAGAAACAATTGATTAAATCCCCAAAGGGGTGTGCCGTATTTTTCGGCGTAGTAATCGAGTGGTTTTTTTAATCGAATTAGTGCGATACCGCAGAAATGTCCGATTTCATCACTCATCTACTAACAATTGGAAGACTCCATATGTTGAGGAATAGCATTTTCCCAGACCAAATGTAATTCATCAACCTTTACATCAAGGACTTCTTCCTTACCAAAATTAACTTTCAGAATTCCGGTTTCATCTGTCGTACCCAATGAATCAATCTGTACTCCAGCACTCTGGGCATTGGCTATTAAATCCTGGGAATCAGATGGGTTTACCGCAACAATCACACGCCCCTGACTCTCACCAAACAGAGTAGCATCCAATCGCTCAGCCTCAGGAATGGAAAGCGAAACACCGAGTTTATTACTTCCAAACAACATTTCAGCTAGACAGACCATAAATCCGCCCTCGGACAAGTCGTGAGCTGCTTTAATCTTTCCGGATTCAATCTGAGAGATAAGTAACTTCTGCAACTTCATCTCGTTTTCTAAATTTAGTTCGGGAACAGATCCTTCTTTCTTTCCATACTCAGTTTGCAGGTAATAGCTTCCTCCCAACTCATTAGACCAACCACCCAGCAAAAGAAGCTCTAAACCAGCTTCCTGCACCTGACTTCTCGTTACCTGGTCCTGATGATCAATCAATCCAACCATCGAAACTACTGGCGTTGGGTCAATTGAGCCCTCTCCATGTTCATTATACAGACTGACATTCCCTCCAACCACAGGCACATCAAAAAAGGTGCAAGCGTCTGCAAGACCTTTAACGCATTCCTTGAGCATGAAGTACGCCTCCGGCTTGTTCGGGTTACCGAAATTTAGATTGTCGGTGACCGCCAAGGCTTTTGCTCCCGAACAAGCCAGGTTACGCATACATTCTACAAAGGCAATTTGTGCACCTTTGTAAGGATCGAGTTGGCAGAATCGATTATTACAATCATTGGCAATGGCCAAGTACTTGTCGATTCCTGCAATACTCAATCTTACCACACCCGCATCGCTTCCGGGTTCAATCTTACAACCCGACATGACCATATGATCATATTGTTGCCAAACCCAACGCTTGGACGCAATGGTTGGATGACTCAGTAAATTTTTCAGTGAACTCTCAACTTGATTAGCTGAGATATCTAGGATCAGTGAAGGCGACCAATCCCTGGCAGCCACAACATGAGGCGGCTCTGTAGCAGGCTGGTCATATACGGGGGCCTCGTCGGTGAGAGATTTAGCAGGTAGATCCGCAACCACAACACCTTTGTGACGAACGACCATTCGGTCTCCCTCTTTTACCTCTCCTATATGGGCAGCGTATAAATCCCATTTCTCAAAGACTTCCTCCAACTCTTTTTCTCGTCCCTTTTGTACTATAACCAACATTCTTTCCTGACTCTCAGAAAGCATGATTTCATAAGAATTCATTCCCGTTTCTCTTTGGGGAACCAAATCTAAATCAATTTCTATACCAGCATTACCCCTCGATGCGGTTTCACAAGTTGAACAGGTAAGACCCGCTGCACCCATATCCTGAATTCCGACAACCAATCCCGGAATGGCCATCATTTCTAGGCAAGCTTCTAAAAGTAGCTTTTCCATAAAAGGATCTCCTTTTTGGACGGCAGGGCGATCCTCAGCACTCTCTTCAGTCAGCTCACGGGAGGCAAAGCTCGCACCTCCCAAACCATCTCGCCCTGTGCCTGGGCCAACATAGTAGACGGGGTTCCCTACACCCGTGGCAGCCCCTTTCTGTATATCTTCGTGTCGAAGGATACCGGCACACAATGCATTAACCAGTGGATTTCCCTCGTAACAATCATCGAAGTAAACATCACCGCCCATGTTGGGTATTCCCAGACAATTACCGTAATGAGAAATCCCGCTGACTACACCACGAAAAAGTCTTTTGACATGAGGTTCCTTGAGGTTCCCAAATCGTAGGGAATTGGTAAGCAAAATTGGGCGAGCACCCATCGTGAAAATATCTCGCACTATCCCCCCCACTCCTGTGGCCGCCCCTTCGAAAGGTTCAATGGCACTCGGATGATTGTGGGATTCAATCTTAAAAGCTACACCCCATCCATCTCCAACATCGATAACTCCCGCATTTTCCTCACCCGCTTTAACAAGGACCTGACCAATCGCCTCCTTATCTTTCTTTTCGGTGGGGAATAGACGAAGAAGCTTGCGGGTATTTTTATAGGCACAGTGTTCGGACCACATTACGGAAAAGATACCCAATTCCGTAAGATTAGGTTCACGACCGAGTATCTCAAGAATTTGCTTATACTCTTCAGGAAGAATACCGTGCTGATCAATTAGATCCTGAGTTATTTCAACATTAAGGACAGGATCCGGATTAGGTGGTAGCGGTGTGGAGGAAGTCTGACTCATGAAACAGAAACCTCACATGGACGGGATTGCATAAGTGGTTCAAAAAATGCCTTCAGAACAGGTAAACCGTCCAAGCAGGGATGGTGGGAGCCTACTGCTCTTTCCGGGTGAGGCATCATTCCGTAAACATTGCCCGTAGAATTACGAATACCGGCAATGTCATTCATAGACCCGTTAGGGTTTCCATCATAACGAAATAAAATCTGATCATTTTCTTCCAAAGCAGAAAGAACGGTTTCATCAGCCCGATAATTCCCTTCTCCATGAGCAATAGGTAAAATAATGGATTCTCCAAAGGTACCCGGATTAAAACGCTCATTGGATTCCTCAATCACAAGTGGCTGATTGAGGCATCGAAAATCCAAACAGTCATTACGGATTAAAGCCCCTGGAAGTAAACCGGACTCGCATAGAATCTGGAACCCGTTGCAAATGCCAAGGACCTGTCCTCCTTTTGCAGCAAATTCCTTCAAACCCCTCATAATCGGAGAAAAGCGGGCAATGGCACCACATCTCAGATAATCACCAAATGAAAAGCCTCCGGGTACGATGACTGCCTCAGTCTCAGCAGGCAATTGATCCTTGTGCCAAACCCTCTGCGCAGGAATGCCCAACACATCCTTAACTGCATGCTCCGAGTCCCAGTCACAATTGGAACCGGGGAACTGTAAAATGGAAACCCTCATGACTTAGCCTCCTCATCCTCAAAAACTTCTTCCACTACCGGATTCGTGAGGATTCCTAAACCATCAATCTCGACGGTTACTTCATCTCCCGGGACTAAATACCTCTTCGGGTTCCTAGCCTCACCAACCCCGGAAGGGGTCCCTGTAAGAATGAGGGCTCCGGGCAGCAAGGTGGTGCTTCCACTAAGGAAGGAAATAAGGGTAGGCACATCGAAAATCATATCATCCGTTCCAGATTCCTGCATTTTTTCCTCATTGACGAAGGAACGGATAGTCAATTTGGAGGGGTCTGGGATTTCATCCGCTGTGGCTAAACATGGGCCCACTGGGCAAAAAGTATCAAAAGTCTTACCTCTACAGAATTGCCCTCCGCCTTTTTCTTTTTGCCAATCGCGTGCACTTACATCATTGGCACAGACATAGCCCAGAACATAAGATAAGGCTTCCTCTGGCTTAACATTTTTGCAGGGACGGCCGATCACTACACCGAGCTCAGCTTCATAATCAACCTTGTCGCTACGTAGATAACGGGGAAGCACAATCGGATCGCCTGGGTTTTGGGCGGCGGTGGGTGCTTTCATGAAAACCATAGGGTATTTTGGTATTTCCAATCCCGTTTCCTCCGCGTGAGCCCGATAATTCAAACCAATCGCATAAATACAACGAAAATCAATTGGCGTAAGAAATTGAAAGGGGGTAATCCGTTGGTCCGTTGCTTCAAACTCTCCGTCGCCCTTTTGTAAAATGAGAAAGGTATTACCTTCCTCATCAAAACGGCCGAACCCCATCTTGCCGGCTTGGTCAAGATATCGAAAAATCCTCACCCTTCTTCTATCTCGTAACGATAGTCCTCAATGACCGGATTACTCAGCAACCCGTCGCATAGCTTGTCCAGTTTCTCCCTTGATTCAGGACTGTCTGAACCGCCCATCTTGAAGGTGATAGTTTTGCCCACGCGCACACCCTCCACCGATTCGTGGCCGAGACTTTTCATCGCATGCTCGACCGCCGCTCCTTGTGGATCCAAGACCGTATTCTTGGGTGATACAAAAACAGTTACCTTCACTGCTAACCTTGAAACGATTCATCCGCCTTTCTTTCAACCTTATTTTGCGCACGTTGGAAAAAACTTTGCGAATTACCTTCAATCCTGTGCCAAAGGATGAAAATTTGCATGTTCGTCGAGTAATCTTTCCGAACCAACATGTGTATAAATTTGAGTCGTCCCTATATCCGCATGACCAAGCATTTCCTGTACTGAACGAACATCTGCACCTCCCATGAGCAAATGAGTTGCAAAAGAATGCCTTAACCCATGTGGACTGACTTTTTTTTCAATCCCTGCCTTTTTTGCATACCTTTTGACAAGAACCCAAACCATTTTTCTGGAAATGGCTTTTCCCCGCATACTCAGAAAAAGTTCTCCCCCTGTTCCTTCCTTAGTCAAAAAGGGTCGTCCGCCATGCAAATAATTTCTAACCGCTTCGGTTGCATAGCGTCCCACCGGTACAACTCTTTCCTTGGCACCCTTTCCAAATACACGTGCAAACCCTTCATCCGGATCAAACGCATTTACGGGAATCATACAAATTTCGGAAACCCGCAAACCGCTTCCATACATCAATTCCAGCAAAGCCCTGTCCCTTTTACCCAGAGGGGTGCTTAGATTCGGAGCATCTAGTATTTTCTCGATCTCAGGAATGGTCAGACAATGAGGCAATGTTCGTCTTTTTTTGGGATTCCCCAAAAGCTCCGTATGGTTCTCTCCCAACTCACCCTCTGCCACAAAATAACGGATCATCATGCGAAGAGCAGAGAGTTTTCTTGCCAAGCTTGCCACCGCATATTGACAATCAGTCAGGGAAGAGATCCAGGCAGAATAATCATCAAGTTTGGCCTCCTTCCAATGAGAAACCTCTCGGTCGTGTAAAAAAAGGGCACACTGAGTCAAATCAGTCTCATAGGAAGTAATTGTATTAGCGGAAAGCCCTTTCTCTAATTGCACCCAGGCAAGAAAACCATTGATCCATGCCTCAAAGGCTGGAGGTGCCACCAGGCTTACAGATTCATGAACCTCTTGCTCTATTTTGCCCATTCGACTGGCTTACAATTGGGGAGGTTCCACTGGTTTTATGTTTCCGGCAAAAAGTTTCCTGTAAATTCGATTGATTGGCGTTTTTAGACGGCTCACCATAAACTTTTCCTTACGCAAAGCTCCATACCCATAACGATAACTTGCAGCCAACCGAGGGTATGAAAACAAAGCCTGACTTTCCAGCATCTGCTTAAGCCTTTGCAAATAAAGCATACCAACCTCCACATTGGTTTCCCATTCGAATGCCTGACGATAATGAAGTTTGGTTACATCGCTCCAGGCCGCCTCAGTTAGTTGCATCATTCCTTTTGCAACAGAGGACTCAGCATTTGCATCCAAACTGCTCTCCGCATGACAAATTGCATACACAAAAGTTGGCTCCAATTGATGGTTAGGTGCTTCAGTTCTGATCTTTTTCCATACCAGCTCTTTGGAAATATAGTTCGCGTCCTGATCAAAAAATCTACAACCACCCATCGATACACAAAGCCCAAAGAGTAGGCATTGAAAAGTTATTTTAGCAAATATCTTACATCCAACCATCACCAGTAAAAACTAATTGATAATTCTCACCTGAGGCAAGAGTCATTGCATACAAGCTAAGTCGAAGACGATGAGAAAAGAAAAGCTAAGATCAGGAAAAGTACAAATAGAACAGTCAAGCCCACCGGATAAATACCCAATCTCACCCTCCTTTTCATAATTTGATCATTTTTGGAACCCAGAGACCCGGAATAACCAAAGCCTCGAAGTGCGAAGGCTAGAGCGACCGCACAATTAATTTGTGCTCCCTTGGCAAATACACAGACCTTTTCAGTTAAACCAGCAACCAAAAGAGCATGAGCCTGAGTGTTTAATCCATTCCAAAAAAACGACCCAAAATTTATAAAAATTCGACCTACTTTTCTATAGAGCCAATCGATATCAAGATTAACCGATGGCGTATCTTTGGGATATTTATCCCAAAGGTTCAGGAGGGTAAAAGTGAGAGCCGAAAAAAGCAGGATTTCCAACTGGGTAATCACATGAGTTCCATCATAAGGGTGATAGCCCATAGCGCCGTTAGGAAGAAGGCTGTATAGCCATTGGGGGTTGCAACCGAGGAATACACAAAGGACGGCAGAAACTGCCATGGCTATCAACATATGAGGAGGAGCTTCTTTGGGTCGTAATCCCGAGTCTTTCGCAAAAAAAGCAAAGAAGGGAACTTTAATGCCAGCCTTATGAAAAACTCCAGCAGATGCAAAAAGTAGGCATATCCAGACTAAGGTATGACCATGCCGAGCTGCTTCCGTTATGATAATCGACTTGCTGATAAAACCACTGAACAAAGGAAAGGCTGATATGGAGGCAGCTCCAATAATGCAAAACCCGGTTGTGAATGGCATCGACTTATAAAGCCCCCCCAAATGCGAAGCACGGACCTCTCCGGTTCTAAACATCACAGCCCCCATACTCATAAACAGAAGACCCTTATAGATCACATGAGTGAAGGCATGAGCAATGGCTCCATCAATTGCAAGTTTGCTGCCTATTCCAATAGCGACCACCATAAAACCAATTTGATTGATTTTGCTGTAGCAAAGCACACGCCTAAGGTCATTTTCGATTACCGCATAGAAAATCGGAAAGACAGCCATAACTGCTCCCACTGGAATCAGGATCTCAGCTCCAGGAAATAGCCTGACCAGCATACAAACCGCACATTTTGTGGTAAAAGCACAAAGCCAAACCGGACCGGTATGAGTCGCTTCGGCATAACCGTCTTTCAGCCAAACATGTAAACCGGGAAACGCCGCCTTGATCCCAATGGCCAACAAGATGAATTGAGCACCTAGATCACCACTTTCCAAGGCATCCGTCAAAGAATTCAAAGCCAAGGCACTTGACCCCTCTCCGTGGTATCGAAGAAGAATGCCAAATAACAAAAGCAATCCCGAAGAGATATGAAAAAACAGATAGCGGAAACCGGAATCCTCAGCAGTTTTCGTCTTTCTCCCCCAAATCTGAAAAACGGATGTAATCGCCAATCCTTCCCACCATAAAAAAAGGGATAACATATCACCTGCAAAGGCAACACCCACTGCGGAAGCAGCATAGAATAAGGCCATAGAGACCTGCCATGGATCCCTGACATGAAAAGAATAAATTCCGGCCACCAAAGCGGCGATATGGAAAAGGTACCCAAAAACCTTGGCTTGCTGGTCGACAGATGCGGCCACCATTTCATACCCCAAAAGGTTGTAGGAAGATACACCCCCCAATTCCATTCCATAAAGATGAAACAAACCAAAAAGAGGAGCCATTACTAGGACAACCGAAGCAAATCTTCCTCGCAAAAAGATAGTTGCCAATCCTCCAAGAAGCAAAGCAGTGGCTGGGTGGGTTCCAAGTTCGTAGGTTGCTGCGAGGGTGCTCATACTTATTTTCGCTCCCAATAATCCTCTTCACGCATGAGGACTTTATTTCCATTCAATGAACGGATCATTTTAGATAAATAAACTACGGACATACCTACAATAAAACCAAAAACTCCATAAAATGCAGGTAGAGTCTCAAACGAATGCAATGGTTGCTCTTCATCAAAGGCGGCGTGTTTGTGCCAACCAAAACTGAAAATAAAATCGGCCAAAATTATCAATCCGCATAAGTAATAAAACCAGCGAATCAGTCTTTTCTTGTTGGCAGGGTTATCCAGCCAACCCTGATTTTCAAGTTCCTTTTTGGAATTAGAATCTTTGCTCATGATTAATAAATTAAGGCGTTACCCCTGCAAGTTTAAGTAAAGCATCTGACCAAAAGAAAAGAGCAAAACATCCCAGTGCAGTGAAAGCCAAAGGCACGACACAAGGCCAGGGTGCTTCCTTGATTGACTGCTCTTCTTCCTCGGTATCCCCGGACCGGAAAAACGCCGTAACCGCGACAGGTAATAAATAAAAAACATTCAGCAAAGAACTGATCAGTAAAACAGCCACGACCCACATGACATCCCGATCCAAGGCACCCAATGCTAAGTACCATTTACTGACGAACCCACCCAAGGGGGGTAAGCCAATCACACTCAGTGAACCGATCATAAAAGCACCCATCGTGATCGGCATCCGACGACCGAGGCCCCGCAACTGACTAACATATTTCTTGCCAGTCGCCACAAAGATAGCACCGGCACAAAAAAACAATGTTATTTTCCCACATGCATGCATCGCAATATGCAGGACCGCCCCACCCTGCCCTCGATCCGTGGCAATTGCCGCACCTAGAATAATATATCCGAGCTGACCAATGGTGGAAAACGCCAGTCTTCGTTTAAGGTTATCCTGAGAAAGAGCTATTAACGAAGAGATAAGAATGGTTGCGGATGCCAGAATCATGGTCCAGTCCTGTCCATTCATCTTGGTAAGCACATCAACCCCAAAGATATCCGCGTACACTCGGTACACACAAAATACCCCGACCTTCACCACCGCTACGGCATGAAGCAAGGCAGAAACGGGAGTGGGGGCAACCATCGCTCCGGGCAGCCATGAGTGAAATGGCATCAGACCCGCCTTGGCAAAACCGAAGGTAAAAAGAAGAAGAAGAGCAAATTGAGTCGTCTCGCTAAAATAGCCAATCTTTCCGGTATCAGAAAGAAAATCCATGGTCATCTGTCCGCCATCCAGCCAAATGTAACACCAACTCAGTGCAGGTAGAAGTAAGCAAAGAGATGTAAACAAAAGGTATCCAAGATAGGTACGTCCACCAGTTCTCGCCTCCTTATCCTGCATATGAGTAACCAAAGGAAAAGTGGAGACGGAAAGCATCTCATAGAAAAAATAAATGGTCAGCAGATTCGCGGAAAAAGCTACGCCCATGGTCGCCGAAAGCGAAAGAGCGAAGAAAGAGTAGAACCGAGTCTGGGCATGCTCATGTAGACCGCGCATGTATCCAATGGAATAAAGGGTTGTGGCGATCCAGAGGATAGAAGCGACTAGGGCAAATAAAAGCCCGGGCCCATCCACCCGCAAAAGCATCGGAACATTGGAAAAAATCTGCCAAATATGAAATTCAATTATGCTTCCACCCAAAATGATAGGTAGCATCGAAAGAACAACTGCTGCCTGCACGGAAGCTGCCCCAAAGGTGATGAGTTCGCGAAGATTCGCTCGCTTCTCTCCTGCCAGCATGATGCCCAAAAGGCCAAACCAAGGGGCAATTAGGGCGATTAAGGGCCGAACATCTTCAACTATGATTGGCAGGCTCATTCGTATTCAACCCCCGTTGGTAAGTCGTAAGCCTGTAAGAAAGTCTCAATTTGATTCACCACTTCCTGGTTATAAATACCGATTACTATAACTGTAGCTGCAGCAACCAGTAAGGGGATTAACATAATCAAGGGTGCCTCATCAAAGCGGGTTTGCTCTCGACTTAGTCCTAAGTCTCCGTGCCCCTTCCCAAGGTTTTTACCGCTTTCATCGACGGCTAAATGGATTCTTTCTATCAAACGGAAAAATAAAATCACCATAACCATGGTCGAAAACATTAGAACCACGAGGTATTCCCAATGACCTGAGACCATACCTCCAGTGATCAAATACCATTTACTGAAAAAACCACAAGTAGGGGGAAGCCCGATGATAGAAAAACCTCCCACGAAAAAACCAATCATGGTAAATGGCATTTTGGAAAATAATCCTCGAATCCCATCGAAATGGGTAGTCTTACATTTATGTAAAATAATACCCGTACCCAAAAATAAACACAAGGTCATGCAGGCATCACTGATAATGTGGAAGATCGAACCGATCAGCCCGTAGTAGTTGTAGATCCAGACCCCACCGACCATATATCCCACTTCTGCTACTATCAGATAAGCAAGCATCCGTTTAATCTCTCTTTGCGAAAGGGCGAGAAATGCTGCACAAATAATTGCGATCACCACCAGCCACGGCATCCAACTTACCCAAATGGTCGATTCGAACGAAAATTCCACCCCAAATACCGTGAGAACCATCCGTATCATCACATAAATCATCACTTTAGTAACCAGGGGAGCAAGTAAACAGGAGGTTGTGGTTGGCGCATTGCAATACGCATTGGGAAGCCATGCATGAAAAGGAAAGAAGGCCATCTTAATCAGAATGCCCACTCCGATGAGCACAAAGGCGACCTGCATGGTGGCGGAATCGGTTAACCCGTTGGCCTCTATTACTTCTTGAATACCCACCATATTGAGGGTACCTGTCTTGATGTAGAGATAGCCCACTCCTAACAGATAGAGCGACGCACCGATGGTTCCCAAAATCAAATAATTAAATGTCGCCGCAGCTGCCCGGTTCGATCCAATAGCAATTAATCCATATCCGGTAAGAGCTGCCACTTCGATCAATACATACAAATTGAAGGCATCCCCAGTCAGGCAGATTCCGGCAAGACCGGTTATTTGCAGAAGCATTAGCGAATAGTAAATCGCCTCCTTATTGGGCGTTTCCTTCTCAACATGAATCTTGGAATAAACGGTTACAATCAAACCTACCCCCAATACGATCAGCACAATCAGTGAAGCCAAAAGATCTGCCCGAAATTCAATCCCCACTCCACGCGGAAACAAATCAAGAGTCCATCCACCAAGCAGATATGAAATTTCATGATTGGGGGATGCCATTGCCTGGCGCAAAGTTTCCACACCGGCCCAAAAAGCTCCAGCCATGGACAGCACGGATATGGGGTAAGCAAGCTTTATGTTAACATAACGAGACAACGCTACGAATACCGACCCAAAGAGCGGAAAGATAAAAATCCATGCGATAGCGTTTTCCATCAACTCTTGGGTTTTGGTTTCCCCTTGCCTGAGGTTTTCCTCGGGGAAGAACTTTGGGATTGAATCTTTTTCTTGGTTTTCGAGACGGAAGAATTCTTGGCTGTGGATTTATTTTTAGAAATCGAACTGGCAACGGCTTTAGCTTTCGAGCCCTGAGTTGAACTTCTTGCCCGACCCTTTGGTTTAGCTCCTGTCACAGGCGAAACACTTGTCCGCTCATCTGCACGTTCTAATTTTACAAGTAATTCGTCCTCCTCAACCGTTCCATATCCCTGATAAATTCGCTGCGTCAATGCCAGGGCAAGTCCCAGTGTCGCTACCCCCACGACAATGGCCGTAAGCATAAGCACATGAGGCAAGGGATTTGCATATCCCTTCACGGTTTCCGGCTTTAATTCAACGGGATGATAAGCATCCTGATTTCCTGTTGCATTTTTCTCTGTAGCTACCTTCGCATGACTGCCATGAGGATCATGTTCAGCCAAATAAATGGGAATCGTCGCATCTTTCTTCACCGCAATCGAAACATAAAACAAAATGATCGCAGTCTGGAAAATAGACATTCCAATTAGTTTTTTAACGAGGTTTCTCTTGGCGAGCATGGCCCAGAGCCCAATCAAAAGCAAAACAACATAGATGCAGTAGTTTAACCGCTCTATGAATAACTCACTGACCAGACTTCCTCCTTCCATCACTTAAAAAACAAAAGCATTACAGTCCTTGCTTGAGACGGCCCTCCGAAGCCAAGTTCGCGTACAATACAAACATGATTGAGGCGACGGTAAACCCCACACCGATCTCAACCCCGAGCATGGCATGGTATCGGGCCATTTCCCGGGAGACTGGCAATATTTTGTCCAGTTCTGCATAGTCGAGAAACTCTCCACCCAGCATCATTGAAAGCAGACCGATCCCACCATAAAGCACGATCCCCATCGCTGCCACGAACAGGCACCTTTCGATGGGAAAACGGGACATCGCCTTTTCCAAGTCCCATGACAGGGCAATCAGGATAAAACTTGCACCCATGACGACTCCACCCTGGAATCCACCGCCCGGGCTTACATGACCATGTGCCAACACATAAAAGGCAAAAATCTGAAGAACGGGAACAATCAACCTTACCGTATTAGTGACAATCAGATCAGGTTCAGCCTCCACCTCATGATCTTTTCTTCTCGGGCGCCCCACAGAGGATCCCCGAAGAATTGCAATCACTGCCATGCCGGCAATGAAAACCACGACTGTTTCAAACATGGTGTCAAATCCACGATAATCTGCCAGGACAGCCGTTACCATATTGGGGACTTCCGTATCCACTCCGGTATTGGCGATGAAATGACTAGAAACGGGAGATTTGGATGCCGGGGATTCAACATCTCCCCATTTTGGAAAATCCTGTCCTGCCCAAAGGAGCAATCCACCTATGACAATTACCGGAATGAGGGAGAAAAATTTCATCAGTCGTTTGATTTTCTCCTTAAATGAAAAATAGTGGCTACCAATACCACGGTACTTATCCCTGCACCCACCGTTGCCTCGGTAAAGGCCACATCCACCGCTCCCATCTCCGCCCAGAGCAGGCACATCAGAAAACTATACACCCCAAACACGACGGCCGATACGAGTAGATCCTTTACCCAAAGCGAGGTCACCGCTGCCACCACCAGCAACAGAAGTATGAATGTATTAAAGATTTCCAGTCCGATCATGACTTCTTCTTTCCTCGCTTCTTCGACTTCTTTAAGTCTTCCTCCGTCATAGGCATCTCATCATCCTCAAAAGCCGCTCTCATCAATGCATGCGAACTGGTTGGCGTGGTTAAATAAATGAATAAAACAACACCCAAAATCTTTATCAGCAAAAGCCAACTTCCGAGGGAAAAATCATCCATTGTCACAAAACCAAAACCACCAAGCATCAGCATAGTCGAAAGTGTATCCCCTTTCCCCGCCGCATGCATACGGGTGTAAAAATCGGGAAATCGAAGCATCCCCACCGCAGAACCAAGAAAAAAGATCAGCCCCAGAATTCCGCTCACTATACCAACGATTTTCAGCAACATAAACCCTTCGTTTCCGGCATCCGGCGTGGTAGCCAGGACCAAAGTGGATAACGATTCAATCATGAAGCCTTAGCCTCCTTTTTTGCTTTTTCCCGGGCTTCCATTTCTTTCAAAGAAATCGTTCGGTTCAAGTACCTTGATACAATGATCGCAGCCACGAAGTTGAGGAGGGCATAAGTAAGGGCAAAGTCCACAAACATTTCCACCCGGTCATACAAAGTACCAATGATCACGAGTAATACCGCGGTTTTCGTTCCAATCACATTAACCGCCAAGATACGGTCAAAACCAGTGGGGCCTACACAAATCCGGTAAATTACTGGAATCATTAGGACGAACAGACAAGTGCCCATAATTATGGCAAACCACTCCGTCATCGATTTTCCAACACCTCTGGTTCAAAAACCTCTGCCACTTTTCTTTCAATGGCACCGGTAAGCAGATCATCCTCTAAAAATTGGCTCATAGTGTGCACATGAAAAATATCGCCCCGAATCAGCATGGTAATGGTTCCCGGGGTTAAAGTAATCGAGTTGGCGAGTACAAACTTAGCAAAATCTGTTTTCAGATAAGTTTCAAAAGTCACAACCCTTGGAGACATTTCCTCATATCCTTTCTTAGTCATGGCCAACTTAAAAACATGTAGGTTGGCCTTTACCACTTCCCAAGTAATCCAAGGAAGATATCGAATGAAGGTCCAGGCTTCACGCAAACGGGCAGACATCCCCTTTTTCCGGTCGTGAAAGAGGAGATCATGGGAAACCCATGCCACTACAAAACAGGAGATAAGCCCCAATCCCAGATGAAACACATCGAATTTTCCCGAAAGGATAACCCAGTTGAGCAGGAGGAATAAGAAAATGAGGATTGGATACACTACCATTGGAGCAAAATAAATTTTTGCTTCGGGGCAACCCCATACGGAAAAATTCAATTACTTAACTGATTAAATTTCATAATAATAATTTTTTATTCCTTCAAATAAATCCAAGAAGCAGAATTATAATCATAAAAGGCAGGTTCCATTTTCTAAATCAGATTGATCCTCTTTCCCGTTAATCTTTTTACATAGAGGATTCTTTGATCCTTGAGACAAAAGTTAAAAAAAGTGAGAGTTAGATGTGTGTTGCTTTTACTAATTATATTTACATATCTGCACTTATTTGCAAAGTAAACCAAATAAAAATCTTGATTTACTAACTAGTTAAAATAAATTGGAAAAATGCTTATCCTTCTATCCCCGGCAAAGACACTCGATTTTGCATCGCCATCTGAAACCAATATTTGTACAGAACCAGAATTTCTCGAATTTTCAAAAAATTTAGTCAAAGGACTTTCGAGGTTAACTTCCGTTGAAGTTGCGGAGCTTCTGCATATTAGCCCAAAACTAGCTGATTTGAATCGTCAAAGATTTTTAGATTGGCAAATTAAGCATACCACGAAAAACTCTAAACAAGCTATCCTTGCTTTTAAGGGAGATGTTTATGCAGGACTTGAAGCATGGAAATTTAAGAAGGAAGATTTTAAATTCGCTCAGAAAAAACTTCGGATGCTGTCTGGACTTTATGGTTTATTAAAACCATTGGACTTAATTCAGCCATATCGATTGGAAATGGGTACCATTTATGCAAATCCTCTAGGAAAGGATTTATACTCCTTTTGGGGAGACAAGCTGTCGCAAACCATTAACCGTGATTTAAAAGAAGAGAAATCTAATTTAGTGGTTAATTTGGCCTCCCAAGAATATTTCAAGGCAGCTCAAGCATCTAAAATTAAAGGAGAAATTATATCACCTTCCTTTCTGGATGAGAAAAATGGGAAATATAAGATAATTAGCTTTTATGTTAAAAAAGCCAGAGGCTACATGGCTAATTACCTGGTAACTAATCGAATCAATAGGATTAATGAACTTTCAAAGTTTAGTGCACACGGCTACCAGTACTCCAAAGGTGAATCCACCCCAACCACTCCTGTTTTCACGCGCTCGGAAAAACAAAGAGAAGTAGCTTAAAAGAACTTTTCAATTTAACAGCTAAGTAAAGTTTGCTTACTTTTTAGCTTTTTCCATTCTAGCTTGAACTGATTTCCTCTGCATATCCCGATAATAGGATGCATTACCACGTAACTTAGCAGGTCCTTTTCCTGATTTTCCTCCTTTCCTTCCCATCAATTGTGCGACCTTTGCAAGGGATTTTTTGAATTTCTCGGTCATAATTCTCGACTAATACGATTAAACACGCGAAGGATTTTGGCCATTCGATTCGATGAGCTGGCCATCTCCGCAAGAATTTGATCAATCCTCCTCTGTTTATCAAAGGGGATCGGGTTGGGAGATTTTATCCTTCTTTCCACACCCTGAAGAAGGCGATCCCCCACCCGATCACCTGAAATTCCAAATTTAGATTCTTTTACCCCTCTTTGATTTCCCATTCCTTTTTTTTGCACAAGCGTTTGTGTAAAACAAGTAAAAAATTTATGAGAGTTTTTGTCGTAGAATTTTTTTAGGATAAGTTTTCGAGGAGCTTCTCTTTTAGATGCGGTAATCCATCTTCAAGGAGAGCTGAGATCACATGTAGTTCGATATCAGGAAATCGCTTTTTGAACTCATTAACATACTGAGCTGCGTTTTCTTCGTCTATTTTATTGCCCACAACAACAAATGGCTTTTCTCCGAGTTTTGGATCGTATTCAACTAATTCCTTCCGCAGGTGCTCGAAATCGTCACATGGATTCCGTTCATCGGTTGCCGCAAGATCCAAGAGAAACAAAAGTAATTTACATCTTTCCACATGTCGTAAAAAACGATGACCCAAGCCACGGTTTTCAGCCGCCCCTTCAATCAACCCTGGGACATCAGCCATGGTGAGCGTTATGAAATCGTCAGGAAACTCAATCACCCCAACTGTTGGAACAAGTGTAGTAAAGGGATAAGAATCAATTTTGGGAGATGCATTCGACATCACATTAAGAAGGGTTGATTTACCAGCGTTAGGAAAACCTACCAATCCAATATCCGCTATGGTTTTAAGGGTAAATTTATACTCCCCTTCCATTCCCATTTTCCCTTCGGTAAACTGGCGGGGAGTCTGGTTTACAGAACTTTTAAAAGTGGCATTGCCTCTCCCCCCTTTTCCTCCCTCTAAAAGAAGAACCTCCTGTTCGTGGTCAAGTAATTCACAAATTAGTTCTCCTGATTCTATTTCCCTAATCTCTGTTCCCATTGGCACTTTGAGAATACAGGTATCTCCACCTTTTCCATTTTGGTCACTGCCCCGACCCGGTTCTCCGTTTTTGGCCTTCCAGTGTTTTTTAAAATGATAATTCCGTAAATCGGCTACATTCTCGTCAGCTTGTAAAATAAGATCGCCTCCTTTACCGCCATTGCCTCCATTTGGTCCACCATTAGGCATGTACTTTTGTCGAAGAAAGGACATGCAACCATCACCCCCATTTCCTGCTTTCAGAAAAACTTTTGTTTCATCATAAAACATGGGTGTTATCCTTATTACTTAGGGCGTCAATGGTCAACGACTCAAAAAAAAGGCAGTCCTGACTAGGACTGCCTTTTAGAAAATTTATTAATCTCCTAGTAGCGATAGTGCTCTGGTTTGTAAGGACCGCTCACAGGCACACCGATGTAATCTGCTTGCTCAGAAGATAGCTCAGTAAGCTTGGCACCCAATTTGTCAAGGTGTAAACGGGCTACTTCCTCATCAAGTTCTTTGCTCAAACGGGTGACACCAATTTCGCGATCTAAATTATTTCTAATGTCTATTTGAGCAATGGTCTGGTTGGTGAAACTGTTGGACATGACAAAACTTGGATGACCGGTTGCACAACCAAGATTGATCAAACGTCCTTCAGCAAGAAGGTAAATACTCTTACCGTCAGCGAATGTAAAACGACTTACAGGTCCACCTGGAACAGAATCATCTTTGATGATTTCTTTGGTAACACCAGGCATGTTTTCAAGCTCGGCTACCTGGATCTCATTGTCGAAGTGACCGATGTTACAAACGATGGCTTGGTCTTTCATTTTACTAATGTGCTCAGCTGTAATGATGTCCTTGTTGCCTGTTGTTGTTACAAATATGTCCGCAGTCTCGAGAGCATCTTCGATGGTGGTTACCTGGTAACCTGCCATACATGCTTGTAGTGCACAAATTGGATCAATCTCGGATACCATAACTCTGGCTTTCTCGTTGGCTAAGGAGTCAGCTGATCCTTTTCCCACGTCACCGTATCCGCAAACCATGGCTACTTTGCCTGAAATTAATACATCTAAGGCACGCTTGATTCCGTCTACCAAAGAGTGACGGCAACCATAATTGTTGTCGAATTTTGATTTGGTGACAGAATCATTGACATTGATTGCCTGGAAAAGAAGCTTACCTTCTTCCTGCATTTGAATGAGACGATGTACGCCGGTAGTTGTTTCTTCAGAAACTCCTACTACCGCATCCGCGACCTTAGCCCAATGACCAGGCTTCTCAGCAAGTGTTTTCTTGAGGAGTTCCTTAATGACCTGCTCTTCCTCGCTTTCAGACGCTGTGTTTACCCAGTCGCTTCCGTTTTCAAGTTCATACCCTTTATGAATTAGTAAGGTGGCGTCTCCACCGTCATCAACGATTTGGTCTGGACCGGACCCATCAGGCCAAGTCAATGCATTCCAGGTACAATCCCAATAATCTTCCAGTGTTTCGCCTTTCCATGCAAAAACCGGAATACCTGCTGCTGCGATTGCAGCGGCGGCGTGGTCTTGGGTTGAGAAAATATTACATGAGCACCATCTGACATCCGCACCGAGTTCAACTAATGTTTCGATAAGCACAGCCGTTTGAATTGTCATGTGCAAAGAACCCATAATTTTAACACCAGCAAGTGGTTTAGATGGACCGTATTTTTCGCGGGTTGCCATCAAACCTGGCATTTCATGCTCAGCGATGGAAATTTCTTTACGGCCGAATTCAGCAAGAGTGATATCAGCGACTTTGTAGTCAAGGGTTGGGGTGAGTGTTTCTGTCATAGTGGTCATAAGTAAGATAACGGATAAGGTGAAATAGCAGATCAGATTGAATTAAGAAATGGCTGCTTTTAGGTCCTCAGCTTTATTGGTCTGTTCCCAAGGTAGCTCAGCTTTACCGAAGTGGCCATAGTGCGTTGTTGATCTGTAAATTGGGCGAAGAAGGTCAAGTTGCGAAACGATCTTCGCAGGCTTGAAATTAAATACAGTATGAACTGCATCCTGGATTTTATTCTCTTCCACTTTTTCAGTTCCAAAGCAATCTATGGAAATACTGGTTGGTTGTGGATGACCAATTGCGTAAGCCACCTGAAGCTCGGCCCGATCGGCCAATCCGGCAGCGACCACATTCTTGGCAACCCATCTGCACATATAGGCAGCCGAGCGATCTACTTTGCTTGGATCTTTTCCAGAAAAGGCTCCACCGCCATGACGCCCCCAGCCTCCGTATGTGTCCACAATAATTTTTCGACCGGTAAGACCGGAATCTCCTTCCGGTCCCCCAACTACAAATCGCCCAGTTGGGTTGATCAAATACTCAGTTTCACTGGAAAGAAGTTCTGCAGGAAGGGATGGTTTGATAATTTCCTCTGTAATAAATGAACGGATTGTTTCGTTGTCGGCAGCTTCGGCATGTTGCGTAGAAACTACAACATTTTCAATTCCCACCATTTCTCCATTGTCATACTTTAATGCTACCTGTGACTTACAATCGGGGCGTAACCAAGAAGCATCAGAAGTATTTTTTCGTACATCTGCCATTTTGCGCAAAATACGATGGGCAAACATAACAGGTGCCGGCATCAATTCATCAGTCTCATTACAGGCGTACCCGAACATGATTCCTTGATCACCTGCACCCTGCTCGGCTGTTCCTTTTCCTTCCGCCGCATCGGCATCAACTCCTTGACCGATGTCTCGTGACTGAGCAGTCAATTGATTGGTTATAAATACTTTGTCAGCATGAAAAATGTCGTCATCATTGATGTAACCAATTTCACGAATTGCCTCACGAACAACCGCTTCGTAATCAAACTTGGATGAAGTAGTAATTTCACCTGCAATCGTCACGCAATTACTTTTGACTAAAGTCTCGCAAGCAACACGGCTCTTTGGATCCTGTTCTAAACAAGCATCTAAGATGCTGTCAGATATAGAATCTGATACTTTATCAGGATGGCCCTCTCCAACGGATTCAGATGAGAAAATAAATGATTTTGGCATAAACATATTTCACCAAAGCTCTAACCAAAAATCAAGTTTATTCATCAACGCATCATGATGCGTTGATGCGTTTTTATATTTTCTGAGATTTGTGAAGGATTGCTTGGAGGTACTTTCCGTAAGAGGAAGACCCGTGGGCATAAACCGCTTTTTCGAGTTCTTCCGTAGACATCCACTCCTTGTAAAGGGCGATTTCTTCAAGACAGGCGATTTTCAATCCCTGGCGTCGCTCGATCACTTTCACGAAATCCGTGGCGGATGCCAGGTTATCATGACTTCCCGTATCCAGCCAAGCCGTGCCCCTTCCCATTACCTCAACTGAAAGATTTCCGGTCTCCAAGTAAACCCGATTTAAATCTGTAATCTCGAGTTCCCCTCGGGGAGATGGTTTTAGTTCTTTGGCAATGGAACAGACTTGCTGATCGTAAAAATAAAGTCCTGGGACCGCATATTTGGATTTGGGTTCTTCGGGTTTTTCTTCAAGCGACACCGCTTTTCCAGATTTATCAAACTCCACAACTCCGTAGTTTTCCGGATCCGAGACATGATATCCAAAGATTGTGGCACCTGCCACCTTTGAATCTGCATCATGCAGAGTTTTCTCCAATTCATGTCCGTAAAAGACATTATCCCCTAATATTAAAGTTGATGGAGAATCTCCAAGAAATTGTTCTCCGATGAGAAAAGCCTGTGCTAATCCATCCGGACTGGGTTGTTCCTCGTAGGAAAAAGAGACTCCAAATCGAGATCCATCACCCAAAAGTTCCCTGAACATAGGTAAATCTCGTGGAGTGGAAATGATCAGAATTTCACGAATCCCCGAAAGCATTAATATGGAGACCGGGTAGTAAATCATCGGCTTGTCATAAACCGGCATCAACTGCTTGCTTACCGCCATCGTCAGTGGGTAGAGGCGGGTTCCTGATCCGCCAGCCAATACGATTCCTTTGCGGTTGCTCATTAAATACCCAACCTTTCTCTTTGATACTTACCTGAAGTCACATTCTCGCACCATTCTTGATGGTTGAGATACCACTGCACCGTTTGCTCCATACCTTCTTCAAACGAATAGGAGGGTTGCCAGCCCAGATCGTTTTTAATCCTAGAGAAGTCAATCGCATACCGATGGTCATGCCCCGGGCGATCCGTAACAAAAGTCTTCAATTGATTATGAGGTGCACCACTAGGATGGTGCCGATCCAAAATGTTGCATAGTGTATCAATAACTTCCATGTTCGTCTTCTCTGAAGCTCCGCCAATACAGTAAGTCTCCCCCACCCTTCCTTTTCTTAGGACTGATAAAATCCCTGAACAATGATCTTCCACATGCAACCAATCCCTGATGTTTGACCCGTCGCCGTAAATCGGAAGGTTTTTTCCTTCACAGGCATTTAAGATCATTAGAGGAATCAACTTTTCAGGAAATTGGTAAGGACCATAATTATTCGAGCAATTGGTCGTGAGCACAGGCAGTCCAAAAGTATGATGATACGCACGAACCAAATGATCCGCCGATGCCTTGGAAGCGGAATATGGGCTGTTTGGGGCATATGATGTGGTTTCACAGAAGGCAGGATCTTCAGGTTTTAATGATCCATACACTTCATCCGTGGAAACATGCAGAAAACGAAGACTGGATCTTCGGTCCTCACTCTGAGAGTTGTAATAAGTCTTGAAGGCTTCCAATAACCTTAGCGTACCTACAACATTTGTATGCACGAAGGGTTCAGGACCATCGATAGAGCGATCAACATGACTCTCCGCAGCAAAATTCACTATTGTATCAACCTCGTAGCCTTCCAGTGCTTGGAGCACAGAATTCCCGTCGCAAATATCTCCTTGGATAAAATGATATGAATTCTCTTGTTCCAAATCTTGCAGGTTTTCCGGGTTTCCCGCATAGGTCTGCTTGTCGAAATTAATAACCTGATCAAACTCACCGCTTTTCAATAGAAGACGAATGAAGTTGGATCCTATAAACCCGAGACCTCCAGTTACTAAAATATTTTTCATACTGCGGCTACCTTAACCATTCTTTGCATGGATTCACGCATTGCCTCCTCAACGGGTCTCATACCAATACCGGCCTTTTCTGCTTTGGTTGTAACGAGAACACAATTGGAACGAAGTGTTTTGGCTGCCTTGCTCATAAATTGTTCCTCATCCTCAAAAAATTTAAATTGTTTATCCGTTACCCCTTCTTCTCTCATCCATTCAGTAACTTGTCTTGTCGTTACCGCCCCAGGGTTCGTCATATTGTAAATTCCTGGTTCGACTTCTTTCTCGAAACATTCAACGCACTTTTGGACAAATTCACCCAAATGAGAAACTGAATTCTCAGCCTCCAGCAAAGAATCGTAGTTCAGCAATTTCTGAAGGTAATTCCTTGGACTTCTCTCGCCATTAAAAGGTATCCGCAACCTCCAGATATAACAGTTTTCTGCACCCTCAAGTACTTCTTCACCCAAAGCCTTGGTACCACTGTAAAAACTGCAGGGAGGCGATCGAAATGAAAAATTGGGTTCATCTTCTTCTGCCCAACCCTTACCGTCCTGCCCTCTTCCGGAATAGATACAGCCACTGGAAACATGGCCCCACGGTATATTCAAATCTTCACAAACCTCTCGAATAATCCCTGGCAATACTGCATTTCCAGATAAACATTCTGCTTTTGCAAGTTCGCAGGCATCCACATTCGGCTTTCCAGTATATCCAGCACTATTAATAACGAAACGAGGATTCCTAGACTTTAACCAACTCCTTAGAGTTTCGGGATTTGTGTAATCCAGTTCACTCCTGCTGACACCCATTGCCTCATACCCAAGGGCATCGAAAAAATTAACAAATTTAGACCCGATATAACCGGTCGATCCGAGAACGATCATCATCAAATAATTTCTATCATTAAGTAAACGATTTTGACAACTTGATTAAATGACTAATCAAAAATTCCCGGTCCCTAAACACTACCAAAAATAGTTATGCGCCAGAAATGTAACAGAATGGCAACGTTACATGTAGCAAAATGACAATCCCCTTGTTTCAAAATGGTGGAGATGAAGAATACTGAGTTAAATTAATTCATCTTATGAAGTCTCTACTCACTCTCCTCGTAACATATTTTTTTAATACCCTCTTTTGGGAGCCAATTCTTTTTGGGGAAACCCCAAAGGCTCCCGCAATATTTAAAGAATGGATCACCACCGAAAGACTGATTTCCCAAGAATCATCGAATTGGGAAATTGAAAAAAACGCCCTTGGGGATCTCATAGAACTCCTGGAAGAAGAGAAGCAAACTATTGATGAAAAGCTTAATTCTGTGGAGAAAGAAAATTCAGCAGGAGAAGAAGAGAGAATCAAACTCGCAGACCAAAATGAAGATTTAAAATCCGCCATCCTCCCAGTTTCTGAAACTTTGGAAAAATTGGAGGCCAAAATTCTAAGCCTAGCTCCTCGCTTCCCCTCTCCCCTTCAGGATGACTTGAGTAGCTTCCTAAATCGGATCCCTAAAAAAGATCAAAAACAGATTTCCTCTGCTTCCGTTAGTCAACGACTGCAAGCTGTGGTGGGTGCACTCGCTAAAATCGACAAATTTAATAGTTCAATTGCACTCGATGAAAAACTTTTAAAAGTGGATAGTGGGGAAATCAAGGTAAGTGTTCTGTACTTTGGTCTTGGTATTGCCTACTTTTCCGATGAGACAGGCACCAAAGCCGGGTATCTGCTTCCTTCGGATTCTGGATGGGAAGAATTCGACCAACCAACTGCTGGTCCTTCAATCCTTGAAGCAATTTCTTTTTACAACCGCACCGCTCAGAAACAAGCGACTTTTGTGGACCTTCCATTTAAAACCAATTGATCAGTCAAATCTTCCTTACGATGAAAACATTTGTTTTAACAATTCTCAGTTTCTCCATCTTCTCTTCGCTTTCTGCCGACGACTACAAGAACGCTGAACAGGAACTCCTAAATAAAAATACTAAGGCGGTTGCCAAACTGGCAGAAGTAAGAGCGAAGATTCAAAATGAGAAAATCCCTCTTGCGACCAAGCTGAGTGGGCTTGAGAGATCCGTCGAAGAAAAAAGACGTTCCCTCGACCGACTTCAACGACTCAGGGATAACAAGACCGTAAGCCTGACTGCTCTTAAAAGGGAAGTTGAAGGAAGAAAAACAGAAGCTCAATTTCTATCAACACTCGGAAGTGATTATCTGGCAAACTTTGAGGCCCGCCTACATGTTGCTGAAATAGAGAGGAGCCAAGAAAAACTAACAGAAATCAAAAACATTCTCGATGGTGATAATTCAGAGAAAGATAAAATGATTGCTCGGATGAACCTTCTTTCCTTATCCATGAACCGAATCGAGGAATTACTTGGAGGCACTCAATTCGACGGGCAGGCTTTGGACGGGAGTGGAAAAGTACGGGAAGGTACATTCGTACTTTCGGGACCCCTTGCCTACTTCAGCGAGAAGTCAGGATCTCTTGCCGGTTTAACCGAATCTGGACGCGACCTTAAACCCAGAATCTTTGAACTCCAGGACCCACAAGCCTCAACCCTCCGCTCATTTTTCAATTCCAAGAGTGACTCTGTTGCAACTCTTCCTGTCGATGCAACCCTTGGAGATGCGGTCAAAGTTGCTGCAGCTGAAGATACTGCTATCGAGCACATTCAGAAAGGCGGCACATGGGCATATCCGATTGTTTTTGCTGCAATTTTATCGGTGATCATTGCCCTATTGAAATATACCCGCCTTGGAGGGATAAGTATCCCTCCTATTTCAGTGATAAATGGAATCTTAGAAAAAATGGAGCAGAGTGACTATGATGGAGCACTCAAGCAAGCAAATGCACTGAAGGGACCTTTTCAAAAAATGTTTTCAATCGCAGTTAAGCGTAGTGGAGAAGGTAAGAAAATGGTCGATGAAGTCATGTACGAAGAATTACTTGATGCACAGATCAAATTAAATAGTTATCTTCCTATCATTCAAGTAATCGCAGCAACGGCTCCTCTAATGGGACTGCTTGGAACAGTTACTGGAATGATAAAGACTTTTAAGCAGATAACCCTATTTGGTACGGGGGATGCCAAAAGCTTGTCAGAAGGGATTTCAGAGGCTTTGATTACAACAGAACTGGGGTTGGTAGCGGCAATTCCATCTTTAATTCTTTACGCAATACTTTCGAGAAAGTCCAAGGGCATTCTTTCTGAAATGGAAAGACTTTCATCACATTTTATTAACGAATTCCCGAAAAAGAAAAAAGAAGATGTTTCCTTAACTGATCATTCAGATTCAGATGAACCGGATGAACCTACCATTGATTTAAATCCTCAACCGGCTTGAATTTTTTAATTACCCATTGAATGGAAACTGCTAAGACATGGTTTCTCGAAGAAGTCTGGGGACTCTGGCTGCAAGGCGGCTCCCTTATGATCATGCTTTTGGCGATCGCCCTGATAATTTACTACGCCACCCTGGAAACTTATTTTTTTCTGAGACAAAAGACCAAATTCAAAGATGCAAGTAAATCCACTATAAATGAATGGATTATTTCGCCAAATAAGGCAGATCCTGAAGCTTACAAAATGCTCGAATTTGTAAATGCAGGAAAAGAAACCTTGGGCGAAGCACGAAGAAGATTTGATGAGATTCGCTCATGCTTTTTACCTTTGGTGGATCGTCGGATTACCTTTCTCAGTTTACTTGTGAGTACAGCTCCCCTTGCCGGCCTTCTTGGTACGGTGATGGGCATGCTAACCACATTTAAGGGTTTATCCACAAGTTCAGGAGGAAAGACCATTGACTTTGTTGCCGGTGGAATTTCCGAGGCGCTTATCACCACCCAGACAGGTCTGATTATTGCCATCCCTGCCTACATTATGATTAATCGAATCGTTTCTCACCGAGATCAATTGGAAGTATTTTTCACCACTTTTGAAAGTTTAACCATGCAAAATTATAAGGGCATTCTTGAAGCTGAAGATGAGGAGGAAATTACACAATGAGTCGGGCACATCGCAGCTTTTCAAATTCCGATAAAGCCGAGGACATAAACATATCACCATTGATTGATATGGTTTTCATCCTCCTTATTTTCTTTATAGTCACTACTGTGTTTGTGGAGGAGACCGGAGTCGATGTGGACAAGCCACAAGCAGCCGCTGCAAGCATGCTTGAAAAAAATAGTATTCTGATCGCAATTACCAGTGAAGGCAGGGTGGTTTACGGCGGCAGGGAAGTGGGTGTCAGCGGTGTACGAGCAGTGGTCCGCAGGCTCAATGAAGGTAAGGGAGAAGATGATGTTCTTCCGGTTATTGTCCAAGCCGACAAAACTGTGGTTACCGACTTGCTTGTAAGGGTAATAGACGAGGCTAAACTGGGTGGAGCCCAAACCGTAAGCATTGCCACTGACTCGTAAGTTCAATTTTTGCAGCGAATGCCAGGTAAATCATACGAATCCCCGAAATTCGGAGCCAACCCCGTCCTCTTGACTCTGGGAGCATTGGGCACTGCTCTCACTATTGGCATTATTTTACCGCTTACCCAATTGCTTAACCCGAGTGACGGTAAAAAGCAAGTCCGGTCCGTTGAAGTCGCCCTCCCACCACCGCCTCCTCCTCCCATTTCCGAACCTCCGCCTCCCCCTGACACGCCGGATGAACCACCACCCCCACCCGATCAGTCCATGAATATCGATCTCTCGCAACTAGACATGAGCCTGAATGCTGGAGTGGGCAATGTCATGGCCGGAGCCTTCGCCTTTCAGGGATTTTCCGCCCGTAAGGATGCAATGTCCGAGATGAAAATTTTTAACCTGGCGGAACTCGACCGTAAGCCCCGCCTCCTTCGCAAACCTTCTATTAAATATCCACCTGCTTTGAAGCGCCAAAAAGTGGAAGGGGATGTCAAACTCCTTGTCCTGATTAATGAAAGAGGAAGCGTAAAAGTCTTAAAAGTTCTCTCTTCGAGTCATCCAGAATTTACCGAAGCCGCCACTAAGGCAGTGGAACGATCCCGATATGAAGCACCCAAAAAAGGAGGACAAGCCGTTCGTACCAAGTTCCTCCTGCCCGTACCCTTTCGCATGAGATAAATTGATTATGAAAAATAAAATAATTACCACATTCATTATTCTAGTTTCAGGCTTTGCCACCCTCTCCGGTAAAGTGGCTCCCCTGACTGAAAAAATTTGGTCTAACTCCGAATTTATTAAGGAATATTTGGGATCCTTTGCCATTAACTCGGAAGTCGAACCTCAGATCGGCCGGGCCGAACAGGTTCTTTTCGAAGACATTACGGAAATGATCGATGACAACCGTACCGATGAAGTGATCGAAGAGTTAAAAAGTGAATTCGATGAGATCGATTCAAACCCGGCGATTGACTTCACCCTCGCCAATTTTTTGGTACAGGAAGGTAACATGAACGAGGCGGTCAAATATTATGTCTCGGCCATTCGAAAATTTCCCGACTTCCTGCGTGCAAGAAAGAACCTTGGTCTTATTCATGTTCAGGATGGAAATTTTTCCGAAGCACTCCCACATTTGGTTAAGTGTGTAGAGTTGGGGGGAGCAGAGGGTGATCTCTACGGATTGATTGGATACTGCTACTTAAATGGGGAGCTATATGCTTCGGCACTCGATGCCTACCGTATGGCCTTAATTTTTGAGCCAAATAGTAAGGATTGGAGACTAGGGAAAGCCCAGTGTCTGATCTCTTTGGAGAAATACGACGATGCCATCGCCATGCTTACTGAGCTTATTCAAATGGACCGCTCCAAGAAAGAGTTCTGGCTTTTTCAGGCAAATGCCTACTTAGCCAGCGAGAAAAGTACCGAAGCAGCCGCTAATCTTTACTTAGTGGATCTGATGAAACAGGCAGATACCAATTCCAAACTCCTTTTGGGGGATATCTATGTTACCCTTGAACTCCCACACCTTGCCGTTCCTCAATATTTGGAAGTTCTCGAATCAGAAGAGAAATTATCAGTTTCCAAAGCACTTCGTATCGTCGAGGTATTGACCCGCTCCACCAACTGGCTGGAGGCTTCCGAGGTCGCACCCAAAGTTAAGGAGAAATATACTGAAAAATTTACCCCGGAAGAAGCCAATAAATTTGATTCCCTTCGTGCGGAAATCCTTTTCGCTTTAGACCGCAAGGAAGAAGCAGTCAAAGCCCTCGAAGAACTTGTTGAAAGAGATCCGCTCAACGGCCGCGTTTTATTACTTCTCGCAGGTCATTATTCAACCAACTTTCGAGAAAATTTGGATAAAGACCAAAACAAAGCTGATGAATTTGCCGCGAAAGCCATCTTTCTCTATGAAAGAGCAGCCAATTTAGAGGATACCAATGTAAAAGCATCCGCCCTCATGAGACATGGCCAAATCCTTGTCCGCCAAAAAAAATACTTAAGTGCTGTCAAATTCCTTGAAAGATCCCATGCTCTCAAACCACGAGAATCCCTTGAAACATACTTGGAACAGGTTCGCCGACTTGCTGATCTCACTCAATCCTAAAAAGACCCTAAGCCTCATGCTTCCTAGTTCAGCCAGATTCTTTTTAATACTTATAGCAAATTTTGCTTTAGCACCATTCTACATGGTTGCTCAGGATAAAAATCAAACTTCAGAATCAAACTCATCTGCAGAGAGATCGTCCATAAAGCCGGGTCGTATCTTAGGACGAGTTTTCGATGCCGATTCCGGTGAAGCACTCAAAGATGTTACCGTTGTCTTGGAGGACAAGGACCGGGAAACCAAAACGGATCTCGAAGGACGTTATCGCCTATCCGAGATTGCACCCGGAGATTATTCCATCCTATTCTTCAAGGAAAATTACCAACGCACCCGGGTTAAGGTTGAGGGTGTTTCATCCGGGCGCTCCAAACTTGTCGATCTTCCTCTTAATCCCGATTATTCCAACCTCGAAACTCTGGATGCATTCGAAATCACTGCCGAAGATCTAGCTGGTAGTGATATACAACTTCTTGCCCTACGCCAGGAAAGCATGGTTGTCATGGACGCAATGGGGTCCTTCGACATGAGCCGTCTTGGGGCTGGCAATGTCGCGGATGCGCTTACCAAGATGGTTGGCACAAGTATACAAGACGGGAAATACGTGGTGGTTCGAGGACTTGCCGACAGATACTCCAATGCCACTTTCAACGGAGTACCTATTCCCAGTTCAGATGTTTACCGAAACACTCCACAGCTCGATCTCTTTCCTTCTCTTGCTGTTGATAGTATTTCAATCAAAAAAAGTTTCTCTGCAGACATGAGTCCAGCCTTTGCTGGTGGAAGTGTGGATGTAATAACAAAAGCGTATCCTGAAGAGTTTAGCCTAAGTGTTTCAACGAGTTTTGGATACAATGAATTTAGCCATGGTGATGGTGAATATCTGACTTACGAAGGCGGGGACTCTGATTGGTATGGTTTTGGTTTGGATCACCGAAAAACCCCTGATAATCTCGCTTCATTTACAGACAATTCTGCCAATGGTGGTGTGTTCGCCGGGCTTAATAAAAATAACATCACGCAAGAGAAGGCGGCGGAAGTTAACAGCTTCTTAAGACAATTAAATAAGGAGTTTGTCCCCTTCAAAAAATCTTCCGAATTGGACTATGGTTTGGGTGTGGAGTACGGAAATTTTCATGAACTTGATGACATTAATTTGGGAACCATGTTTAGCTTGGACTTTTCTCGAAAAACCAAATCTACACCCCAAATATTTTATCAAGATCCACTATGGGGGTCTGGGGAGATTAATCAAATTTCCTGGAATAGTTTTGAATCCCAGAAAGGTACAGAAACATCTGAAATTGGATCGTTTGCGCAAATTGTTGCCATACCAAACGAAGAAAACGAAATAGGCATAATTCTTCTATACAGCCATACGGGGGAGAAGGAAGCCTCCTTTGGTAAAATGATGGATCAAGGACTAAATGGTGAAACTGTTGAAACCCCATCAGGTGATCCAGCTTCTAAAGAAATATTTGAAATTAAATGGGAAGAGCGAGATATGCTGGTGAGCCAAATTTATGGAAAGCATTCTCCTGATTTTCTTAACGATTGGTTCCTGGACTGGAGATTCGCAAAGACAAAAGTGGATTTAGACGAACCAGACCGAAGAGTTATTGTAAGGGGTTGGAAAGAAGGCGATTATTATGGTCCACTTAGAAAATTATCAGGAGGAGATATGTCGGGTGTTCCCTCTATCATTTGGAGATCAATGGAGGACCGGTCAGATTTTGCGAAAATTGAACTTGAATCTCCATTTAAGGAATTGGACTTAGGGATTCCTTTGGAAGCAAAACTTTCTCTTGGCGGTTCCCAAAACAAAACGGAAAGAACTTTTGACCAATCTCAAATCAAACTCTCCGGAAATCTTTCGGGAAACAACAATTCTCTTATGAACGCCCCTGATGATTTTCCTGGTGGCATTGGAAATTACAGCGATGGATTGGATGTTCATAATATGATGAGTGAAACTTACTTAGGATATGACCCCAATGACTTAAGCAGTCCAGGCAATGTGTTCATGTTTTATCCTGAAACCGGAACCCCCAGCGATTACGAGAGTGTTGAAGAAACCTATGCATTCTTTGGATCGATCGAAATGAATCTTCCTAACGAGCAGAAAGCTATGATCGGTCTTAGGCAAGAAAAGCTAAGCATCGAGACTATCCCTGTTCCTGATGTTGGTGAAACACTAGAGGCAGTTAAAGAAAAGTATGCCTATTTTGAAAGCACCACTAACCACCCGTCAATTTCTTACACCAAAGATTTTGCAAACGACTTCAAATTTTCAACTACATACGGTAATACAATGGCTAAGCCTACATTTCGTGAATTGGCTTTTGTCTCAACCGATGATCCAATTACTGGAAGGACATTCAAAGGAAACCCATCTTTGGAACCATCCTTAATCGATAATTATGACGCCCGGGTTGACTGGAATCTTTCCGATAAGGAAATTCTGGCAATAAGTGTCTTTTATAAAGTTTTAGAAAATCCTATCCAACAAACACGGGGTTCACCAAATATTAAAATTGGTAACGAATCTTACGCAACACATGAAACCACCTTCCTCAACTCAGATGAAGCAATTCTTTATGGATTAGAATTGGAAGCCAAAATTTCATTGGGACGTTTCTGGGAAGATATGGACTGGTTTAAGATTGGCTCAAATCTGACCTGGTCAACATCTGAACTTACTCTAAGTGAAGCAGAAAAGTCTGCTTTTGGAGCATCAACAAATTCCAATTACAAAGAAACCCGGGCACTTGAAGGACAATCAGAATGGATATTCAATTTCGATTTTTCATACCAGAATGACGACCTTGGTCTGACATCCACTTTAGTTTACAGTTTTTACGATGATCGACTCGAATCAGCTTCTTACAATCTTCCAAATGATGTTTGGGAAGATGCATATTCTAATCTCGATTTTATAAGTTCCTATAATTTTGGAAAAGATGATGATTGGAAAATCAAAATATCCGCCAAAAATATTATCCCAGAAGTTCGTATCTCTAGAGTTTATGGCACAGAAACGATTGTATCCAAATACGAGACCCCATCAACATTTGGAATTTCATTAAGTAAAGAATTTTAGCGTTTTACGGAATCGTTACAATAAGTGTGAAAAAAAAACTTAACACTTTTCTATAAAAATCTTTCCTATCTAAAATTTTCTATGAAAAAAATCCTATCCATTGTTCTTGCGTCCTTTTGGTCGCTCTTAAATGCAAATGCTGCCGATGTCGATGTTAGTGCTGATATCAGCTCAGATACAATATGGTCAGCATCTAATACTTACATTCTTAAGGATTATATCTTTGTTGAACCCGGTGCTACTCTTACCATTGAAGCAGGTACCACTATCAAGGCAGACCAAGGATCTGGTACAGCTGCACCTGCACTCATCGTCACTCAAGGTGGAAAAATTAACGCGGTTGGAACTGCAACCAACCCGATCGTCTTCACTTCCGCACTAGACACAGGAAGTAATCTCACAAAAGACAACAAGGGTCTGTGGGGTGGATTGATCATTCTTGGTAATGCTCCAATTAATTCAAATGGTGGCAGTAATGCTGATAATACTCCATTGACCAACACCATTGAAGGCGTACCGACAACTTCTGGTATCAGTGGAAGAACGATCCCTGCTTCGTATTCTCAATATGGAGGAACAAACGCTTCCGATGATTCCGGTACACTTCAATATGTATCTATCCGTCACGGTGGTGCTGAAATCGGATCTGGAAATGAAATCAATGGTCTTACACTTGGTGGTGTAGGAAACGGAACGACCATTGACCACATTGAAGTTTTTGCTAATAAAGATGATGGTATTGAATTTTTTGGTGGTTCAGTAAATGCTAAATTTTTATCCGTTGCTTATGTTGGCGACGATTCCTTCGACTTTGATGAAGGTTATAACGGGCATCTTCAATTTCTTCTTTCAATTCAGGATGAAAACTCAAATCGTGCATTCGAATGGGATGGTTCCACTGAGTCGGACGACTTAAATGCCAGCACATCAACGCTTCCAAGTTGGTCCGCTCCTGTAATATCCAATGTAACTGCCATCGGTATTGGTAAAACAGGAACTTCTGTTCACGAAGATGACAACGTTGGTCTTGAAATCCGTGACAATGCAGGTGGTCAGGTTTGGAACTCGATCTTCACTGAATTTGCCAAGTCAATCATGGATGTGGAGGCAACTTCCAGCTCCAAAGGTACGGTAAGTGATACCAACTCCAGTCTTTACGGTTCGCAAGCTCTAATGCAAAACGGCGTACTCGTCTTCCAGGGCAATTTGTTCTACAATGGAGGTCATTCTGGTGGAAATACCGCTCTCGGGACAGCAGAGGGTGATGCAAACACAGCTGCTGCTATATCGGCCACTGATAGAAATAATACTTTTTCAACAGATCCTCTTTTGATTGATGTTGACGACGCTAATGGATCTATTTCTCCATTTCCTTCAGCTAGTAGCCCTGCATTATCGGGAGCAAATACATTATCAAACACTAGCTTTCTTACACAAACTACATTTCGCGGTGCGTTTTCGAACACTAACAATTGGTTAAATGGGTGGACCGTAATAGACTCTACTGGAATCACAACTGATCTCGCAGTGGATGGCGGAAGCGGTTCAACCGTTAACATCAGTGCAAACATTACCACAGACACTACCTGGACAGCATCCAATTCCTATGTTCTCAAAGACTACATTTTTGTAGAGCCGGGTGCTACCCTTACTATTGAGGCTGGAACAACCATTAAAGCCGATGTGGGGTCAGGTGATTCTGCCCCTGCCCTGATCGTAACCCAAGGAGCCAAGATCAACGCTACAGGTACTGCTGCCAACCCCATCATTTTCACATCCGTCAGCGACACGGGAAGTAACCTCACCAAAGACAACAAGGGTTTGTGGGGAGGTTTAATCATTCTTGGTAAAGCACCTATTAACTCAAATGGTGGCAGTAATGCTGATAATACCCCGCTTACCAACACCATCGAAGGGGTCCCTACTACCTCTGGTATTTCTGGAAAATCAATCCCTGCCTCTTATTCCCTTTACGGAGGAACCGACGCATCGGATGACTCCGGAGTCCTTCAATATGTATCTATCCGTCACGGTGGGGCTGAAATCGGATCAGGAAACGAAATCAACGGTCTTACGCTTGGTGGTGTAGGTAATGGAACCACGATTAACAATATCGAAGTTTTTGCGAACAAAGACGATGGTATCGAATTCTTCGGTGGTTCGGTCAATGCAAAGTATCTAGCCGTTGCCTATGTTGGTGACGATTCATTCGATTTTGATGAAGGTTATAACGGGCATCTTCAATTTCTTCTTTCAATTCAAGATGAAAACTCAAATCGTGCCTTTGAGTGGGACGGTTCGACTGAATCAGACGACAAAGCAGCAGACACTTCCACCCTACCCGATTACTCCGCTCCGGTTATTTCAAATGTAACCGCAATCGGTATTGGTAAAACAGGAACATCTGCTCACGAAGATAACAACATTGGTCTTGAAATCCGTGACAATGCAGGTGGTCAGGTTTGGAACTCAATCTTCACTGAGTTTGCAAAGTCAATCATGGATGTGGAGGCAACTTCAAGCTCCAAAGGTACGGTAAGCGACACCAACTCGAGTCTGTATGGTTCACAAGCTCTGATGCAAAATGGGTTACTTGTTTTCCAAGGTAACTTGTTCTACAATGGAGGTCATTCTGGTGGAAATACCGCTCTCGGGACAGCAGAGGGTGATGCAAACACCGCTGCTGCCATATCGGCCACTGATAGAAATAATACTTTTTCAACTGACCCTCTCTTAACCGATATTGACGATGCGGATGGTTCACTCTCACCTTTCCCAACTTCAAGCAGTCCAGCACTTTCTGGAGCAAACACCCTTGCTGATACTTCATTTCTTACGCAAACAGCATTCCGTGGTGCCTTTTCTGCCTCAAACAACTGGCTTAATGATTGGACAAAGATTGATGCAGACGGGATTACCGCTGAACTTACCGTGGATAGCGGCAGCGGCACTACAGTAAATGTAAACGCCAATATTTCTGCAGACACCACATGGTCGGCAACCAACTCCTATGTGTTAAAAGACTATATTTTTGTTGAGCCTGGCGCTACACTTACCATCGAAGCTGGTACTACAATCAAAGCCGATGTGGGCTCAGGAGATTCGGCCCCCGCCCTTATCGTAACCCAAGGTGCGAAGATCAACGCTGCAGGTACTGCTGCCAACCCCATCATATTTACTTCCGTCAGCGACACAGGAAGTAACCTCACTAAAGACAACAAGGGTTTGTGGGGAGGATTAATCATTCTTGGTAATGCTCCTATTAATTCGAATGGAGGAAGCAATGCTGATAATTCCCCACTCACCAACACCATCGAAGGAGTTCCTACAACCTCAGGTATTTCAGGTAAGTCCATACCCGCCTCCTATTCTCAATACGGTGGAACTAACGCAGCGGACGACTCAGGTGTTCTTCAATATGTTTCGATTCGTCATGGTGGTGCTGAAATTGGTTCTGGAAATGAAATCAATGGTCTTACACTCGGTGGCGTAGGAAACGGAACGACCATTGACCATATTGAAATCTTCGCGAACAAAGATGACGGTATTGAGTTCTTTGGTGGCTCGGTTAATGCAAGGTTTCTTTCCGTGCTTTATGTAGGTGATGATTCATTCGATTTTGATGAAGGGTATAATGGAGAGTTGCAATTTCTCCTTTCCGTTCAAGATGAGAATTCAAATCGTGCTTTCGAATGGGACGGTTCCACTGAATCAGACGACAAAGCAGCAGACACTTCCACCCTACCCGACTACTCCGCTCCGGTTATTTCAAATGTAACCGCAATCGGTATTGGCAAAACAGGAACTTCTGCTCACGAAGATAACAACATTGGTCTTGAAATCCGTGATAATGCGGGCGGTCAGGTTTGGAACTCAATCTTCACTGAGTTTGCTAAGTCAATTATGGATGTGGAAGCAACTTCCAGCTCCAAAGGAACTGTTAGTGATACCAACTCTAGTCTCTACGGATCACAGGCTCTGATGCAAAATGGTGTTCTTGTTTTCAAGGGTAACCTTTTCTACAACGGCGGACATACAAATGGAAACACTGCTTCTGGTACCGCCGAGGGTGATTCGGTAACCGCAGCTGCTCTATCTGCATCTGGTAATAACAATTCATTCAATGTTGATCCTGCACTAAATGATGTAGATGATACAGATGGAGCAATTAATCCCGTTCCTGCGACTTCAAGCCCCGCATTAACTGGTGCTGAAACTTTAGGAACAAGTTCATTCTTAACTCAAACCACTTACAGAGGAGCATTTGATGGTTCCAACAATTGGCTTGAAGGATGGTCTTTAGCAGACACGGCAAACATTGTAAACCACCCGACCGGGTCGAATATAAATGTTACAGCTAACATTACATCAGACACGACATGGACGGCCATCAACACCTATGTTCTTAAAGATTACATTTTTGTTGAGCCTGGAGCAACTCTCACCATTCAGGCAGGTACAACCATCAAAGCGGATCAAGGTTCTGGAGATGCGGCACCAGCACTGATTGTGACTCAAGGCGCTAAAATTAACGCTGCCGGAACTGCTCTTAACCCAATTGTTTTCACTTCCATACTGGACGACGGTGCACTTACCAAAGAAAATAAGGGTTTGTGGGGAGGTTTAATCATTCTTGGTAATGCTCCTATTAACTCGAATGGCGGCAGTAATGCTGATAATACCCCTCTTACTAACACCATCGAAGGTGTACCAACAACCTCAGGTATTTCTGGAAAGTCGATCCCTGCCTCTTATTCCCTTTACGGAGGAACCGACGCAACTGATAACTCCGGAGTTCTTCAATATGTATCAATCCGTCACGGAGGTGCTGAAATCGGATCTGGCAATGAAATCAACGGTCTCACGCTTGGTGGCGTAGGAAACGGAACCACGATTAACAATATCGAAGTCTTTGCGAACAAAGACGATGGTATCGAGTTCTTCGGTGGTTCGGTGAATGCAAAGTATCTAGCCGTTGCCTATGTTGGTGACGATTCATTCGACTTCGATGAAGGATACAATGGTCATTTACAGTTTTTACTTTCCATTCAGGATGAAAAGTCGAATCGTGCTTTCGAATGGGATGGGTCTACCGAGTCTGACGATCTCAAAGCCGATACTTCGACCCTTCCTGATTATTCAGCCCCTGTCATTTCCAATGTAACTGCAATCGGTATTGGTAAGGACGGAACTTCCACTCACGAGGATAACAACATTGGACTTGAAATCCGTGACAATGCAGGTGGTCAGGTTTGGAACTCCATCTTCACTGAATTTGCCAAATCAATCATGGATGTGGAGGCAACTTCAAGTTCCAAAGGAACGGTAAGCGATACCAACTCCAGTCTTTACGGTTCGCAAGCTCTGATGCAAAATGGAATACTTGTTTTCCAAGGTAATTTATTCTACAATGGAGGTCATTCTGATGGTAATACCGCTCTTGGGACAGCAGAGGGTGATGCTAATACAGCAGCAGCTCTATCTGCAACAGACAAAAACAACACCTTCGCAACGAACCCACTGCTTACAGACACGGATGGTTCTGACAATGTTCTGGCACCATTCCCATCTTCTAGCAGTCCGGCACTTTCAGGAGCAAATACCCTTGCTGATACTTCATTTCTTACCCAAACCACATTCCGTGGAGCCTTTTCTTCCTCAAACAACTGGCTGAATGATTGGACAAAGATTGATGCAGACGGTATTACCGCTGAACTTACAGTGGATACCGGTACCGGCACTACAGTAAATGTAAACGCCAATATTGCTACAGACACCACATGGTCGGCAACCAATACTTATGTGCTGAAAGACTACATCTTTGTTGAGCCAGGTGCTACACTGACTATCGAAGCTGGTACCACGATCAAAGCAGATGTTGGTACTGGCGATTCCGCCCCCGCTCTCATCGTAACTCAGGGAGCAAAGATTAATGCAACGGGTACATCCTCTAATCCCATTATCTTTACATCCGTTAATGATAATGGATCGCTCACCAAAGACGACAAAGGACTCTGGGGTGGATTAATTATACTCGGTAATGCTCCTATCAACTCAAATGGCGGTAGTAATACTGATAATTCTCCTCTTACCAACACTATCGAAGGGGTTCCTACAACCTCTGGTATCTCTGGTAAATCCATACCCGCCTCGTATTCTCAATATGGTGGAACTAACGCAGCGGACAACTCAGGTGTCCTCCAATATGTTTCCATTCGTCACGGTGGTGCTGAAATTGGTTCAGGCAATGAGATCAATGGACTCACCCTTGGTGGTGTAGGTAATGGTACCACTATTTCAAACATTGAAGTTTTTGCCAATAAAGACGACGGTATAGAATTCTTCGGGGGTTCAGTTAATGCAAAGCATCTTGTTGTAGCCTATGTTGGTGATGACTCCTTCGATTTTGATGAAGGATATAATGGACACTTACAATTCCTCGTTTCGTTGCAGGACGAGAAATCAAATCGTGCTTTCGAATGGGATGGTTCCACAGAATCTGACGATCTAAAGGCTGACACTTCCACTCTTCCCGATCATTCAGCCCCTGTCATTTCCAATGTAACTGCCATCGGTATCGGTAAGGACGGTACTTCCACTCACGAGGATAACAACATTGGTCTTGAAATACGCGACAATGCAGGTGGACAAGTTTGGAACTCAATCTTCACAGAGTTTGCCAAATCCATTATGGATGTGGAAGCAACTTCCAGTTCCAAAGGAACGGTTAGTGATACCAACTCCAGTCTCTACGGATCTCAGGCTCTCATGCAAAATGGTGTACTTGTATTCAAGGGTAACCTTTTCTACAATGGAGGTCACTCTGACGGAAACACTGCTTCCGGTACTGCCGAAGGCGATTCAGTCACGGCAACTGCCCTGTCTGCTTCGGGAATGAATAATACCTTTGATGCAGATCCGAAGTTAGCGGTTTCAGGAACAGCAGGAGGTACTGGAGTAAACGCATGGAGTGCACACCCAAGAAGTGGATCCCCTGCCCTATCTGGAGCAGAGACTCTTGCTGACACTTCCTTCCTTACACAAACTACCTACAAGGGTGCGTTCGATGGAACATCTGATTGGACAACCTGGACTAAAGTCACACAGGATACATACTTGGCACCGCTTACATCTGATTTCGATGCAGACAGCTTAACGCTTGCACAGGAAATTAGCTCAAGCTACAACACCAACCCATCTCTTGCAGACACAGATGGCGACGGCGTAAACGACAACTTGGACGATCCGATAGTTGACAGTTCC
>CACFTI010000007.1 GCA_902569115.1 uncultured Verrucomicrobiota bacterium
GGATGCAGCAAGCACTACGGTGAGCATGACTGCCGACCGTAGCGTGAGTGCGGATTTCGAACTTTTAACTGCTGAACTTTCATTCAAAAGTCCTTCAAATGGACGATTAACGGGTGATGGTGAGTATTCTTTATATTCAGTTGTTTCCATCAATGCATTTCCTGAAAACGGGTATAGATTTGAAAAGTGGATTGGTTCTGGAATTGCGGATGTCCTCTCCGCATCTACAACCGTTGATTTGAATTTTACAAACGAAATTGAGGCTGTTTTTTCGCTGAAACCAATAAATAGTTTTAACTTATCCATTATTTCCAACCCTGTGCAGGGCGGTACCACTACAGGAAGTGGAAACTTTGAGGAAAATATGACAATTGTTGTAACAGCTACTCCGAATATTGGATATTCATTTGTTCAGTGGGAAGGAGAGGATTTCACAGATCGTAATTCAACTTTAGCTCTAACATTGAATGATGACTCTAATTTATCCGCTATTTTTGAACTCAATAAGCACAGTCTTACTCTTTTCGAAACTACAGGCGGTAAAACTTCAGGATCCGGTATTTATGAGCATGGCACAACTGCTCAGATAAGAGCTTTACCAGATGATGGATTCCGCTTCAAGGAGTGGTTAGGAAATGGGATTAGTGATCCTTATTCGCAAACAACGTTTATTGATATTGAAGGGGACAAAAATTTTACTGCTTCCTTCGAAAGGTCAAAGCACCAATTGATTGTATCTGCGACCACAGGGGGGACCGCGACGGGATCTGGTACTTTTGATTATGGTGAAACTGTGACGGTACAAGCCATTCCAGATGCAGGTTTTAACTTCGTTTCATGGAACGGTTTGGAGGGCAATACCGGCACAGAATCTACTGTATTTATGGATGATAACAAAACAATAGAAGCAGTGTTTAAAAAAATTACCCTTGCTTCCTCTTCATCTGCCAAGAGCTTGGGTTCCAACTGGTTTGAGCATTGGTTCGGATACTTTTACGAAGATACCTCTGGATGGGCATACCATACCGAATTCGGATGGATATACCTAGCTGTCCAGAATGACGAATCAATTTGGTTTTGGTCTGAGAACTTTTCCTGGTTGTGGGTTAACGAGTCTACTCGTGGCAAAAACCTCTATTGGAAGGAGGATGAAAAGAGTTGGGTTTATTTTCCTCTGATCAATCCTTTAAATAAGATTTACTTCAGTTACAACAACCAACAATGGATTGAGCAGAATTTGCCAACTAGCAATAGATAAGGTATTGGAAAGACTTTAATTAAAAATTTTCCGCTAATTGACCGATACATTTTTGGTTTAGGGAATTAACATAGTTTTGGGCTTTTTTTGCCCGTTCGATGCATCCCTGTTGGTCATTAGCCAATTCCAGAACCGCTGCGGTCAGTCTATTCATGTCGAACTTGGAATCACTGTCAAAATACCAGTCGCTCAAGCCGATATCTTTCCACATGAATCCTTTGGTAGTTTGTTCACGGAATCTTCCAAGGAGTGCAGGGATTCCATTGCCAATACACATAATGGGAGAATGTTGTTCCAATCCGAAAAGCCCGGCAGATAGACGATAGGTACTCAGGGCTTCGTCGGTGAGCCAGTATTCACTCTTCCATACCACTCTTTTCTGAACATCTTTTGACAGTCGATCATAGACAAATTTTTTGCCCAATTTAATTTGAGTCATATCTTCGGGGCAGATTAGGACTTTCATGGATGTTTGGCGAATCAAGGAGGTAATGGCTTCTCGATAAGGCTTGAGATCCTTTTCAGCCATTTCCTGATTCCTAAGGTGTAGATGCTTCCATTCACTTTCCGGTTTCTCCCTCCCGGGCAATTCCCATTCCGGAGTTTTTCGGTACCTCGGAATCATACAGAGAAATTTTTTGTTTTCCAATTGGTTGTCCTTAAGGAATTGATGGGCTTTCTTTTCGTTAAGAATATCAAAGCCGAAAGCACCGTCGGGGCCAAATTCCATGACCGGACAGTTTACACCTTTGGAACTGGCCACTTCAAGTGACATGGAATCCCTGAAGAAAGTGAACTGGGCTTGACTGAGTAAAGACACGATTCTTTCATCTGCCCGCTCTTCGGGAAGACTTATTCCGTAAACGCCGAAAGGTTTGCCCGTTTGTTTAATCCATTCTTCCACACTACGAGGAGATACTAACCAGGGTCCTGAACCGTGAAGAAAGAAATCGATTTCCTTAAAAAGTTCATGAATCTCGCTAATACGATTCCATGTCCTGCGGTTTCCACCTGCCGTGGTGATTGTAAGTCTGGGAAATCTTCGTAGCAGCATTTCCTTCACTCCGCGATCCACATTGCTTGCCCAAAGGGTAACTTCTGCCTCCGGCAGGAGTTTTTCAAGTATCGCAAGCAGACCGGGTGAGTGTGCGATGTCTCCAATATTGATTGTTTGCCAGCTCGAACGGAGGAGGATTCTTGGCTTTTTCGTATTATTAGAACTTGCATGGATTGCGGAGATCAATGATCCGGCAATACTGGATGCACAAAAATGTCTACGATTCATTTCGGTAAGGGTGGAATGGGATTTGGAACGACGGAAGGGTTCACTTCCAAAAATCTTGGGCGGAGATCAAACATATGCATTCTTTCTTCCCTTGGAATATCTGACACATTCCATGCTTTGGGGAAGATGCGGACAACCCGACCCGGACGAATACCTTCGAGCAGTTCATGCATGTGAGCTTTGATCTCATAACCGCTATGCCCCGGTGGGGGGTCTGTGATAGTTGAAATCTTTTCGATTCGCCATGGCTTTTTGTCATTTCCCTGATCCCAGGTGCGCAAGTTCGATTCGGATACGGCGAGTAATCCAGTGGTATTTTCGGAAAAGGTTTCTTGATCCAATTTTTCGTATCCCTGATACGGGACGAGAGTAATTTGGCCAGATCCTTCCTCTAGGTGGTTGACCTCAATAACCTGGGCAGGGAAACCCCGCTTCTTTAGATATTCGAGATATTTGTAACGCTGTCTTTTGGTTGCTCTTTTACGACTTTCTTCATCTGTCCAGATTCCGGTAATTCTTCCCGGACCAAAAAGGGTACACCAGGTGAGATTAAAGAGCACTTCCTGATTTACTTTTAAGGCATCTTTTTCCAATAAATTTGTTCCCTGCCAAACTTTAAGGGATGAATCAAAATCAAAAACCTGAGTGCCGGTTAGTCCCTCTAGTTTCACTTTCCCATAGTCTTTTCGCTTACAGGTAAGTTTTCCTTTTTCGTGATCAATATGAGTAATTTGCCAGGTGGCTTTTTGACGAAGATAAAATGAAAAATCATCTTCCAGACGGAGAACCTGATTATAGGGTGAGTCGGGTGAGTATTGATTCGGTTGATTTCGAACTTGCTGGAAATATTGAGTTTCAAGAAGTGGAACCTTATACATCCCCTGCTTGCCTAGAAAAAATATACCGTGCATGTGCGTACCCAAGTCAATATCGTGGATTGTGGCGGGGGCACCGTGCCTGTAAATTAGACCATTGGGAAGCATTTCGAAATGATGAGGAAGGTCCCAGTGATATTTATTGTGTTCATCCGAGCGGTCAGGGCGAAGGATTCCCATACGATTCACATGATCAATCATGGTAATCTCTCCACCCATAAACTTAGCATGCTTTAAGGAGGGGAATTGGTCGGGGTAAGCAATCGATTCATTTTCGTCGCAGAAAACGAACAACTGAATTCCGCCAAGGAGCGAGAACAGAACTGTTATCAATTTCATGCCAAAAGTTCGGACAAGGGCTTGAGGCTGTCCGAAAAGGAATCGATTTCTGTTCCGGCCATCTTACCCATGGTCAAAAGTAAATTACTTAACCTCGCATCCGCATTAAGGGGTTGGGAGCAGAGGCGGTAGTGTGCCTGTGAATCAGAAAGATCATATCCATCAAAATGGCCCTGATTGAAATCTAGGTGCTGGCCATGCCGGTAACCCAGGGCCGTTCCTCCTGCCAAAACAGTCGGGACATTCGCGTTCCCATGACTGTGTCCATATGCCATTCCGCTCCCGTATAGACACTGCGTGGAATCAATCAGCCTGCCGTGTTCATCCTCCACTTGTGAAAGCCGGTCAATGAGGTAGGCAAACTGTTCATAGTTGAAGATATCACTCTCGGTAAGTCGACGGAGTTGTTCGGGATCTCCATTATGATGGGAAAGGGAGTGTCTTGTCTGATTAAGGTTGATTTCCGGGATGGGTAATCCTTTGCCTTCGTCACCGGTGCTGAAAGTGATTACACGGGTGATGTCCGTCTCGAAGGCGAGCACCATAAGATCATACATGGTGCGGAAATAATCACCCACTTCTTGCTGGGGTACCTCACGGTTAAGTTTCCTTGTTTGTGATTCTGAAATCCTTGGGCGGGGAATATCCAGCCAATCCTCGGCTCTTTCAGTCCTTACTTCCACTTCCCGAACGGATGTGAGATATTGATCGAGTCGGGACTTGTCCTCATTACCCATTTCCCGATTGAGTTTACGGGCTTCTCCCAGCACAAGATCAAGGATACTACCCGTTTTCTTTAGTTCTTTTCTCTGTTCTTCAACGCCACCTTCAGGAGATGTGAAAAGGCGCTTAAATACTTCTGAAGGTTTTTTCTCTGCTGGAATGGCGATGCCATCTGCATTGTATGAAAGGGTTCTGCCGGTGTTTCCCAGTGCAATGCCAGGAAAACGGGTATGAGGTGCCTGCTTTTGGGCAATGAGTTGATCGATGGAAACGGAGTTTCGTGCAATTGGCCCCGCCTGAGCACCTGTTAACCATACAGGCTGGCATCCATGATGATGACCGATGGCCCGTGGGTGGTGCAGACCACTGATCGGTGTGATAAGATCACGGTGGCGTTCCAGTGGTTTCAGGCATTTACTGAATTGATAATCCTTTCCATGCTGAAGGATTTGATAGTCCAAGGTATTTACTCCGTTGGGAAGATAAATGAACACACTTCTGCTTGGCGCTATTTTTCTTGCAGATGACTTGGCATGGAGCGGACGCATGCAGTCAAACATGGGTAAGGCAAGGCTTACCCCTAAACCTTTGAGTGCATGCCTGCGATTGATCAGCCAGTTTTGTCTTCTGATGTTCATGCTATGAGGGTCATCTTTTTAGAAAAAGTGGGGAAGTAATAAATGATTCAAATAAATCTCTCATGCGATAGTCTTTGCCTGAGCATGAGGTGACAATATTCTCGATTGCTTCGCGATCATCTACGGTCATTGCCCGGCGAAGGGCATAAGTTGCCAATTTTTCAACTACAGCATGAGCAATTGGCTCAAGGTTTTCGCAAAGTATCTTTTTGAATTCCGCAGGGCCGGAAAAGGATCGGCCATCCGGTAGTTTTCCACTGGCATCGACATCGGGGTGTTTCCCCTGTCCATGCTGTACCTCTTCAATTAGGCGCCATTGTCCAACTGCATTGTAGTTATCAAAGGCGAATCCTAGTGGATCGATATGCTTGTGACAGGATGCACAGCTCGCATGTGTGGTGTGTGCTTCCAGTTTCATACGAATTGTGGCTCTTGGGCTTTCCGGAGGGTTGGGCTCGATGGGTTCGACATTGGGAGGCGGTGGATTTGGAGTCTTGCCAAAAATAGCCTCGGATACCCATACACCACGGTGAACCGGACGATGACGGGTTCCGTCCGAACTTAATGCAAGGGTGGCTGCCTGAGTCATTAATCCTCCACGGTTCCATTCGGGTTTTAGGCTTACTTTCTGGAATCCTGCCTTTGGAAGATCGGGAATTCCATAATGCAAAGCAAGCCTTGGGTTGAGCATTGACCATGTTGAATCAACAAATTCCCTGACCGATAAATTCTCCCGAAAGACTGTTCGGAAGAATTGTGTGGTTTCCAAAGCCATACTTTTTTCGAGCCAGAGGTCATATTCTGGATACAATTTAGGATCGGGCGGGAACTCGCCAAGTTTATTCAATTGCAGCCATTGATGGGGGAAAGAATGCATGAAGCGCCCACTTTTAGAGTCGTCCAGCATTCTGTTCATTTGAGAGAGCAGTTCACTTGGTTTGCTCAGCTTTTGAGAATAAGCCGAATTTAGCAGGTCCATGTCCGGCATGGAATTCCAGATCAAATAGGATAGCCTGGATGCTAATTCATGATTACTTACGCTCGGTTTGTTTTCCTTGGGAGAGCCTTCCTGTAAGTAAAAGAAATTCTTGGATGATAGAACCGCAATCATAGCGGTTTTGTAAGCGTTAGAGGGAGAGTTGCCTTGTTTTTGCTGCTCCTCGATAAGTTTTAGATAGGGGAGGGTCTCTTTCTTCGTTGTTTCTCTGCGCCAGGCAGCTTTAGCAAATTTTGTGATCGCATTCTCGGCTGCCTGAGGCGTGTCATCGACCGGCAAGAAACTCTTTCTCTTTTTGACTACCTCATCTGAAACGATGGGTCCCTCCCATTCAATCCAATCGAATATAAGCAGGGGGTATAAAGGATTTCCTGAATCATCGGTCAGTTTTCTTTGCCACGGAGCCCGGGAATCTGGATTACTGAGGGAGGTGAATATACGCTGGCCCGTAGGTCTGCCAGATCGGCCACTGTTTGAAGGCCCAGGAACGGCATTGCTTACCTTTACGCTTATTTTTCCCTGAAGAAAGGTTTCGAATTCAAGAATTACGGGCTCATTCTCGGGTGCAATCACATCCTGCTCAAAGAGAGTTCGATCCAATTCCTTACAGTGAATTTTAATGTGAGGGGGACGACCATTGAGGGGTTTCAGACCACTAACCTTTACTTTTCCCCGATAAAGACCGGGAGGCATGTGATAATTAACATGTACCGGTTCGGCATGGGGCAGTACATGTCCCGGCCACAGAAGGGTACGGACTTTATCAAGAGCACCTTCCTGTTTTAATAAATCTCTCTTCATCCGATTAGGCCAGTCGATTTCAAGTGCGTCCTTACGGTAGGTTTTGGAAATAGCCGGCTTATCAGGGTAGGCGACATCGAGGGAAAACTTGGCTGCTTTGATGTATTTTTGCACATGCGAGGGTGAAAGGCTGAGTTCTGATCCGATTCGTTGAAAACCATGCCAGACCGGATCGTCGGTCATTTGTCCGGGGGCTTTGGGGTCATAGGGTACACCGAGCAGGTCATTAATGGTATGTGCGTACTCATCTCGACTCAGCCGGTAATGAGCTACCTTTGGTCTGGCCGCCATCCGGGCTGCTTCTCCCTCCTTCAGTTTCATCCCAAGCCAATTGACCACCTGTTCAATTTCTTTTTCAGTGGGTTGACTTTCCTCTTCCGGTGGCATTTCTCCGGAATTTATGCGATCCATAACTTCAAACCATAGTTCACTGTCTTCACCCTTGGTGAAGTTGTGGGAAAGATCGTCCAGTCGGAAATCACCTTTTTGCTTTTTATCATCATGACATCGGTTGCAGTGAGATTCAAAAAAACCACCGACTGATTCATCAAAGGAGTCGCTTGCTTGGATGATGTTAGCTTGCAAAAGAGACACCAGAGAACTCAGCAATAGAAAGACTGAGCGATGTAATGATGATAGCATGAGGTTAGTTTAATACTTCCTTAAAAGACTATACCTGACATCTCATTTGCTCAAGATTCCGATCTCTTTGAGCCATTGAATGGAACCTGTTTGCCAGGCATCCCAGCTCGTGTAGCTAATATTGCTCCGACAAAAGCACTAAGAAAATTGATAGTTTTCATTGGGGATATTTAAAAACGGAAATTTTTCGAATGCTATTTCAAACTAGTCGAAATAGAAAAATTCGTTTGAGTTGATGAGGGATCGGCAGAGCACAAAGAGGTTCTCCTCTTCGAGCACGGATTCTGAGATTTCCATTTCCTCCTCGTTAGGCGGGCGGTTGAAGACAAGACGGAAGGCCTGCTCGACTTGCTTCTTAAGACTGGGGCCCGCGGCCGTTTCAATCCGTTCGGCGAGGTAGCCGGCCTGCCGGAGCATGAAGTCGTTGTTGTACAGAGCGAGGGATTGAAGCGGTGTAGTGGTGTTGAGCCTTTTGGGAGTGAAGTTGGCCGGATCCGGGCAGTCGAGCGTGGTCATAAACCGATTGGGAGTAGTGCGGACGAGGAAACGGTAGATACTGCGCCGCCAAAGTTTTGGACTGTCCGCCGTGATGTAATTATACTCGGGTGCATAGGCTTGCTTGTAGGCAAAGTCCTCGAATCCGGGCCCACCTCTTTGATTATTGAGTTTTCCACTAACCAACAGAACGGAATCGCGAATGGTTTCCGCATCCATTCGTCTCGGGTTTTGCCGCCAGAGCAGTCGGTTGGCCGTGTCTTTCCTAACCCCGGGGTTTTGGTCGGAGAAAATGGATTGTTGCCGGTAGGTTTTGCTGAGGACGATTTCCTTGAGGAGGGATTTAAGGGAGCCGTTGTTTTGCTTTAAACGATGGGCCATCCAGTCGAGCAATTCCGGATGGGAAGGACGATCCCCTCCGAATCCAAAATCACTCGGTGTGGTGACGAGCCCATTTCCGAAGGTCCATTGCCAAAGGCGGTTGGCGATTACACGATAGGTGAGGGGATTGTCCTCATGAGTGATCCAATTGGCCAGGGCGAGGCGACGGCCGGTTTCTGTAGCATTGATGTCCGTCAGGTTTGGGTCGAGCATTTGCAGGGCGGCCAAGGCGCCCGGTGCGAGCGGCTCACCGATCGGACTTTCCGGCTCCCCTCGTTCATGGATATGAATGGTCTCCATCGCCTTGGTCTTGACCACGCCATAAAATTTGGGAGGCGTACCCAAGTCTTCAAGCTGTTTTCGGAGTTTCCGAACCGAGTCTCTCAATGCTTCGATGTGGGCAACTTCTTGCGGTTTTGCATTCTTGGGAGATGCTGGAGAAATTATTGGATTTCCAAAACCAACCTGATCCATCGAATACCCGTTTTCCCCATCGGTGGAAATGAGGGTAAGGAATTGACTGTCTGCTGAAATCGCCAAATCGATTGCTTGAAGTCCATCTGCTCGGGTGATCTTTTTAAAGGACTCCTCGATCTTCCCATCAATTACGACCCAAGCGCTGGCTCGAAAATTTGTGCCGGATCCGAAATAACCGACCTGTGCCGTGAAACGGAGTTCAGCCTGACCAAGGGCTTTTCGAAAGGCATCCAGAGAGAAGGTGATCCCCGCGTTGGCGTGAATGCCGAGCAAGGACTGGTTGGCATCCTTGAAATCAATCCCATCCAATTTGGTGGAATGCTGGCTGGCCACGGGCCCGTTTCGAATCATGTCCCAGGCATTACCGGATGTTTTAGGCAAGCCGGTGACGGTCAAACCCGTGGAACTGACCGGTATCTTGGCGGAGCCTCCTTTTCCGTCAGCTATAAACACCCCATCGACGAAATCAAAAGGAGATGGATTGAATTGGTTGGTTACGACATTACCCAAGGCTCCGAAATACCGGGTCTGTACTTTGGCGCTCCGAGGATCCAGCCCATGTCCTTTGGCTCCGTTGCCCGTGCCGTTTCCACCGCCGACGATATCCGCCAGATCGAGTCCGTCACCTGACGACTGGGCAAGTTCGTGCTGAGCGTTGTCGAGTTCTTTGGTCAGGCGTTGTTTTTCCTTTTCATAGGCCTTGAGACCGGCTTCGCTGATGGTGCGGTCATCCCGTTTGTTCCCTGCGAAGACCGCACTTACCCGGAAATATTCCTCCTGTGAGATGGGATCGAGTTTGTGATCATGACAACGGGCGCAGTTGAGCGTAACGGCTTGAGTCGAAGTGAAGACCTGGGTCGCCATGTCGTCCAAATCGAGGGCTCTGGCCGAGCGTCTCAGGACGGGGCTCTTGGTCTCCACTTGTCCAACGAAATCCCAGGGTCCGGCAGCCAAAAAACCGATGGCGACGTTGGCGTCCGCATTCTTGGGCCAGATGACATCTCCGGCAATCTGCTCCTTGAGGAAACGAAGGTAGGGCTTGTCCTCGTTAAAAGACTTGATGACATAGTCCCGATACCGCCAGGCATTCGGTCGACGTTTGTCCCTTTCGAATCCATGAGTGTCGGCATAATGGGCGAGATCAAGCCAGTGTTGGGCCATACGCTCGCCAAACCGGGGGTGATCAAGCAAACGATCGACGAGTTTTTCATAGGCATCGGGTCTGTTGTCGGTAAGAAAGGCTTCGACCGCTTCCGGGGTGGGAGGGAGACCGTGCAGGTCATGAGTGAGTCGGCGGATTAGGGTGCGTCGGTCAGCTGTCGAGGAAAGCTGCAATCCGTTCATCTTAAGCTTGTCTTGGGTGAAAGAATCGATGCTTATTTTGGATGCCTGACGAATATCCTGTAGCGGTTGCCAGGCCCAGTGGGAAAGCCGGCGCTCGTTTACGGCACCGGCAAGCAAGGTGACGCCGAGAAGTGCCGAAGTAAAAAGTCCTGATACTTTAATCATCTTTTATTTTATTTTGTTTCGCTCTTCTTTGAAATCAACTTCCTTGTGCATATGAAAGGCTTTTTCCTGGTTGTAGATCAAGGAGTCGTAGACGCGGTGGGCTTTGCCAGTAAAGGAAAAGGCTGCTCCCGCATTGCCGTGAACGATGCAGTTGCGATAGGTGGTCACCGCATCATTGACATCAGTGACGCCGCCGGAGATGGATCCATTCCATGCAATTTCGGAATTAATGACTTCCATTTCCGTGGTCTCGTGGGCACTGATCCCTTCGTCCGCACAGGACAGGGCCCTGACCTTTTCCAATCGGATGCCTCTGCGATGACCGTGGATATTGAAGCCGTCGTTCCCGGCATATTTTACGGTCAGGTTACGAATGATGATATCGGAACAGGCAATGGATACGCCGTTTACCCCATTTTTTGCAGGTAAAATGATGGGCTTGAATCGTCCGCGGTCTGCTCCAATCGCCTTGCCCGGTTTGCATCCTTTGGGCCACCGGAAGTAGAGGGATTCATCTTTCGCATATCCCATTTCTCCCGGTTTGAGCTTTTGGGGAGGAAAGTAGCATTTCGATTTCATGTCGGGGCGTCCCATTTCCGCTTCATGATCACGCGGAATGGTAATTGGAATATCCCCAATAAAGAGCCCGGCCGTTTGCCCGGCAATCCGCGGAGTGTGTCCGAAACTTTTCAGAAACTCCGGCTGAGATCTCCATAGATCACCGTCCATGATCCAGTCGTGATCGCTGACTCGGGTACCCAGATCGATGAGCATTCCCTGCCCATCGAACACTTCAGGCTTCTCAGGGGTTCCACTTCTTTTTAGGACGAGCGGAGTGGTGATGCGCGACTGTGTCTGCAATTCCCAAATATCGCTGCGAAAGGTGCCCGCAGGCATGCCTTCCTTGTTTTGGAGGTTGGCGATCGGACTGTCCTGCCAAGCATAACGCACTGCGATGGGTTCTTTCACCTTGTCGGACATTACCCAAACCTTTCCTCCCGATTCGATCCTTGCCTTTGCCGGATGGAACTTTTGATCAAGCCCGGCCAGAGAGAAGCCTGTGACTTCTTTTTGGTCATCCTTGGTGAAGAGGTTTTGGTCGAACTCGATCAAAGCCCCGTTTCCCTCAAAGATAATCTTTCCGGGCCTCGGCTCTCTGTAGACTAGATCCTTTTCCCCGTAAATCTTGCTCCGAGCGGCGAGGGCCAGCCTTTGCCCAATCGGCTTTTTAAGTGGCGGATGGATTTCATCGGGCAAACCGCAGTCAGTGGAGACGACGGTTGCGGTCAATGGAAGGGACTTTTCCAAAAGGGCAATCGATTCGCGCATCTCCGCCCATGGACTTCTCGGCCAAACGCGTACTTTCCCAAAAGCAGGTAGCTGGACGGCAAGAAACGCCAGATCGTCTTTCTGGAAGCTTTTTCGCCACTCTTTTACCATTGTCGGGAGTTGTCTTCGATATGCCTCGGCTCGCCCCTGATTGGATTCGCCCTGGTACCAAATCACTCCTCGCATGGCAAGAGGTGCGATGGGGGCAATCATGGCATTGTAGAGGCAGGAGAGTTTCCATGATTCTGTCGGCGGTCGGTTGGGATCACGATTCGGATCGGCATCCCAGGCGGCGTACGCATCGTCCCATTTTTTCTTTTGAACCCGATAGGGCTCGATAATGTCACGGGTAAATTCCGGGCTTCTTTCAAGGGATTCGCGAGGCATCCAACAGTAAAGCTTTGAGCCGCCAAAATGAGACTCGATAATCCCGACCGGTACATCCTGCGAAATACGTACCTCATGGCCAAACCAGGCGGCAACGGCACTGATCCAATCGAGTCCGAATCTTTCGTTGTCGACGATCCGCCATAGTCCATCATCACCCCTTCGCCAGTTCGAATCCTGAAACGCACCGTCTCCTCCGATATCTACAAGCGGCTCATCCGCGATGTATGGGCCGACTTTAAAACGACGAAACGTAGGGTGGGGGATAAGCTTGCGGGCTTCCTCTGCGTGGGTGGATTTGGGAATGCTGAATCCCATGTTGGATTGTCCGGATGCCAACCACACTTCTCCCACAAGAACATCTTTCAGGGTGACGGATGTACCGACGACGGTCACTTTCAAGTCCTGACCCTGAGTATTTGCCTTCATGGGATCGAGTTTGATCATCCACCTGCCACTCTTGTCGGTGGTAGTTCTTTTCTTTTGGCTCGAAAATTCAACCGTTACCTCTACTTCCGGCTCGGCCCATCCCCAGACGGGCACGGGCATATCCCGTTGCAATACGGCATGATCGGTGAAAATTTTGGCTAAGCGGAGTGTTTCACCATGCAAGAGATTCGTAACCAAAAAATAAAAAAAGAATAATATGGGGAAAAAATATCTCATTTAGATTCTAACCAATACATTATATCTAGAAATCCGTTTTTTAAACTCGTTTATTGCGTTTATTTTCTTTTGATTTGCGTCTTTTCATTTCATTAGCTGAATCCATGAATCAAACCATCGCAATCGTAATGTCCGAGGTATTTCTCCGAAGGTTGACCCCAGCCTTATCCGCATTTACCGGAAGAATGCAGGATTTTCGAATCTTGAGTATTCACCGACCTATCGAAGAAGTTGGAGAGTTACTCAAGGAAATCAATCCAATCGGTTTAATCTCGGAGTGGCTTCCGCAGAAAGCAGATGATTTGCTTGGGCTTAACTTAAAAATCCCTCATGTGATGGTAGGTACGCATAATCGGTTTGCGGGCGTGCTTTCCGTGGACGTTGATGACTTAGCAGTTGGAAGGGAAGCTGCTGATGCTCTTACGCAAGTCGGTTTTAAGAGCCTGACCTGTCTTGGGAACGGAACCCCTTATTCGAATTTGCGGATTCAAGGTTTTGAGGATTCAGTAAGAAAAAGCGAACTCCCTTTTTTTGCGCATACAGAGTTAGGTTTCGAAGAGAGGCGGATGCGGTATAGTGAGTCCTTTTATGATCCGAGTGAAGAGATGAAATCTTGGCTCATGGAATTACCCAAACCCTGCGGAATTTTTGCGGTGCATGATCCATTGGGCCGTTTTTTGTCAGGTGCCTGCAGTCAATTGGGAATAAGGGTACCTGACGATGTGGCCATCGTTGGGGCGAATAATGATCCCCTGGTTTGTGGACTGACTTACCCAAAACTATCCAGTGTATCGATTCCCTGGGATCATTTTGGGCAGTATGTTGGGAGTGCCATGCAGAGCATGATAAAGGGAGAAACCGGTTATAAACGAACTTTAAAACTAATTTCACCGAGTTCCGTGGAGTTGAGACATTCAGCCAATCACTTGGCGGTCCGGGAAAAGATTCTCCGGCGGGCTCTTTCCTTTATGTCAGAAAGGATTAAGGAGCCCATAACTGTCGCGGAGCTTTGTGACCATCTCCGAATCGCCCGGAGGAGTTTGGAAAGGAAATTTAAGGCATCCTTCAATTGCACGCCCTGGGAGATGCTGTGTCAGATGAGGGTCAATGAGGCGAAACGACTCCTCATGGAGACCGGCCATCCGGTTTCGAGAATTTCGGAACTTTGTGGCTTCAATGACCCTGAGAGAATGGCAGTGGTCTTTAAGAGGTTGACCGGTAAGCCACCATCCAGTTTCAGGAAATAGCGAAAAGGCTTAAGCAAGCAGTTTGATGAACTCGCCAAAGTAGTGACCGTTATCTTGAAAGGTACGACCACTCACTAAGTTTCCGTCCACTACGCAGGGTTCATCCACGAAGGTGCCTCCGCAAATTTCGAGGTCGAACTTGCACTTGGGGACGGTGGCCATGCGACGACCCATGACACGATCGGCCCGAGCGGGGATTTCCACACCATGGCAAACACTGGCGATGGGTAAATTCTTATCGAAAAAATATTGAGTAATACGAATGAGATCGGGATCCTCCCGGATATATTCGGGTGCCCGCCCACCGGAGAAGAAGATGCCGGCGTAATCGGATTCGACAATATCCTTGAAGGCGATCTTGGCCTTGATGGTATAACCCTCCCATTCCTTGGTGATGGTCCATCCCGGCTTTACCTCGTGCATCACCATCTGGTAGGTTTTTTGTTCGGGGCCGGCCACGACCGGTTCAATGCCCGCTTCCTGAAGGCGGTAAAAAGGGTAGAGGGTGTCGAGGGTTTCCGAAGCATCTCCCACAATGATGAGTACTTTTTTCATTTCAGTTGTTTAAGTTCCTGGAGCATTTCAAGCAAGTGTTTGATGAGAATTTCGGATGACTGAGGCTGAAAGCGGGAAGTCCCCAGCCAGGTCTCATATCCTCCCAGTTTATGCTGGTTGGGCGGGGGGAGGTAGCCGTAGCCTCCATTGGCCAGTTCGATAAGGAAAGTATGTTCGAAAGGACTCTTTTTCTTAATTTCCAGACCGATCTCGACCAACACTTCAAACGGCATGCTGACGATGGCCTGATCTCCGATGCGAAAGGCCTGAATCAGGACGGGTTCGGTTCTGGGGTGTTCGGGTTTGGCATATTCGATCACCCGGGTGGCCACCGAAGTGGTTCGGTTGTTGATTGCTTCGCGTTCCTGCCGGGTACGGGTGAGTAAACCCTTGGCCAAGCTGATTTCTCTTTCATCAGGTTCGCGATAGGGTAGGTCGACTTCCCGCTGGCGTGTGGCGATCAGGGGCTTGGTGTCATAGTTTTCGATCTTTCGGACGGCCCGCCAGGAGGCGTCGGCGGCCTTTGATGCGACGATTCGAATTTGTTCAAAGGGTGACCGGGGAGCCCGGGACCCGGTGAAGACCAAATTATTGATGTCTCCACTGGCACCATTGGTCATCATGGCAACAAAATTGGCAGGCGGATTTACACCACCGAGACGGTAGGGCATAATGCGGGAAAATTCACCAAAGTAATCGGCGGATGCCATGCCGACTTCCCGGCCGTTTTCGTCCACCTTTTTGGGGACTCCACCGACATAATGGAGGGCATAATTGGCAATGAGGGCCAAAGGCTTGTGTCGGTTCGTGCGGACATCGATTACACAGATTTCTGGATCGATGGGGCCGGCTGGTTTGACCAGATGATTACGGTTGGCATTGGTTTTGACCTGATCCTGCTCACCCAGTGGGTTGGGAGGCATGGTTCCGGGTTGAAGGAACCAACGGCGGTTGCGAACTTCGGAGGGTTCGTCTTCCGATGAAAAACCAACCCGTGCCGGTTCCATGGATTGGATAGCCTGCACAATCGCCTCTTCCAATTTTTCGTATTTCAGCTTTTCGTAGGCTTCCCGTCCGGGCATGCCCTCGCCACCCTTGGGGGCGGTGTGGGTATGGGTCGCACAGATCAGCATATCTTCGGCTTTCCATCCTGTCTTTTCCGACGCCCGTGATTTGGCAATGACGGACATTTCGCGACCAATCCCAATGGCGTCGATCAGGCAGATGACTGCCCGTCCCTCTCCGCATTCGAAGGCAACCGCACGCACATGGAGCGGATCATGGACAAAACTTGATTTGCCGGATCGTAGTTGAAAAGGGGTAACCGTTGGGCTGACATCCACGCAAGCGGTCCCCACCTGTAACTGACCGGATTGCCCGGATAAGCTGATGGTAATGATAAAAAACCACAAAAAGAACTGCGAATTTTTCATAATTTGATTACCTCAACTTTTTCCATGCATCGATGGACCGTTTTAAGTTTTGGCGGGAGTCTCCCCGAATCGCGTAGCACTGAAATCCGATATTTCCCTGGAAGCCAATCTGATGAAGCATTTGCAGGAGGGCCTGGTGATCGAAGTCACCCTGATCGAGGGTCTGAATTAATTGTCCCCACGATGTGCCTTGTTTGTCTGCTCCATTTATACTCACCTGCCATAGCAAAGGAGCAGCGTCGGTGAGGGCTTTACTCAGATCACTCCCAGGCTCTACCTTCAGGAAATGACAAAGGTTGAACATGACTCCGACATTGTCCTGGCCTGACTTGCGTGCAATCCTCACGGCATCCCCAATCCGGTCGATATAAAAATTAGCATGAGGATAGAGAACGACCCGAAGCCCCGAAGCCTTTGCCTGGTCTGCGATTTCCCGAACAAAGGCGACTGCCTGATCATCATTGTTGGATTGTTTGTTTCCCTGAACAAAAAGTTCCAGCACAGTATCGCGTCCTTTGAGTTGCCTAATTGCCTCTTTGATTTCGGGAGAGTAGGAGTGTCCCTCCTTGGTGAGTTTTCCTCCAATATAAAAACTGAAAAGTTTCAGTCCTGCCTCATCGTAGTGTTTAAGTCTTTGGAGGAGAGGGATATCACTTTGAGCCAGTTTGGCCGACCCGATCCCATGGTACCCAAGATCCTTTAAAACCTGAACCCGTTCCTTAACGGTCTTAAAATGAACCCCGTTTTGGAAGGCATAGACCGGCCATGAGTTCTTGGCTATGGATGGAGATGCAGCACCGGATAACAATCCGATGCCAATCAAGAGAAAATAGATAAGTGATTTCACAAGGAATATAATCTCATGAAACGAAAAGTTGGAGACAACTCTCAATCAGTAAATTTAGGCAATTAGATCGGAGACCACATGACCATGGACATCGGTCAACCTGCGTTCGATGCCATTGTGATAATAGGAAAGCCGTTCATGGTCGAGTCCTAGCAAATGGAGAATAGTGGCATGGAAATCATGCAGGCTGAGCACATCCTTTTCCGCTTTCCATCCAAATTCATCGGTGGCACCGAAGGTGTAGGGTGCATTGACTCCGGCACCTGCCATCCAGGCGGTGAACCCGGCCGGGTTGTGATCACGCCCACTGGCTCCTTTTTGAAAGGTGGGCATGCGGCCAAATTCGGTGCACCACACAACCAGCACATCATTGAGGAGACCGCGTCGCTTCAGATCCCGGATGAGAGCGGCGGCGGGTTGGTCGAGAATGTGGGCATGTCCGGGATACTGGGCCTTTATGCTTTTGTGTCCGTCCCAATTACCCACACCTTCACCCATGGCGTAGGAACCGTTGAATAGCTGGACAAAGCGGACGCCCCGTTCAAGTAACCTGCGGGCAAGGATACAATTTTTACCAAATCCGGCCCGGCTTTGATTTTTGGGATCATCGGCGGCATATTCCTTAAGCACATAATCCGGTTCATCGGAAAGATCGGTTACTTCGGGAATCGATGTTTGCATGCGGGCGGCTAATTCATAGCCGGCGATACGGGCGGCCAATTCACTGTCTCCGGGGAAGCGTTGCAAATGGCTTTCATTGAAAAACTTGAGGAGGTCACGCCCGTCGCGGTCTGCCTTGCCCCTGAAGCGTGCGGGGGCTTGGAGGTTCCGAATTTCCTTGGATGCACTGAAGGGGGTGCCTTGAAATTGAGCGGGTAAAAAAGCATTGGACCAGTTGTTGACTGATGCCTGCGGGTTTCCGCGGGGGTCGGGGATGGAGACGAATGCCGGAAGGTTTTCGTTTTCAGTACCCAACGCATAAGATGTCCAGGCCCCCATGGAAGGAAAGCCTTCGAGAATAAATCCGGTGGACATGTAAGTTTCTCCGGGGCCGTGGGTATTGGTCTTGCTCGTCAGTGAATGAACATAGGCGACATCATCGGCGAGGGATCCTAGCTCGGGCAAAAGATCACTGGTCATTTTTCCACAATTTCCCCGCGGGTGAAAGTCCCAGAGTGGACGAATTAAATTCCCGTTTTCTCCCTGAAAGGTATTCACGGCTCCGGGGAGGGGGGTATCGTGTCTTTTGTAAAGTTCCGGTTTGTAATCAAAGGTGTCCACATGACTCACTGCACCGGTGCAATAGATCAGCAAAACCTGTTTTGCCTTGGCAGGAAAATGAGTTTTCCGGGGAGCATAGGGGCGGTCCGGGAGTATTTCGGGACGGATGGGTGCACCAAGTAGGCCATCATTGGCGAGTAAGCCGGCCAGGGCCATGGAACCAAGAGCGGTGGAGGAATGCTTTAAGAAGGAACGACGGTTGAGCATGGACATGCCCGCCGGGCTAAGTTCTTTGGGTTGGAGGGAAGGTTTCATGGCATAAACAAAAATTCGTTGGCATTGAAGAGAACGCGGCAGTAGGCGGCCAAGCCATGCTCCTCAACATACCTGCTTGCAGTGGTTGATTCTTGCAGATTGGGTTCACGGCCAAAAATGCTTTCAAAACCAAGAAGCAATGCCTGTTTTGTTGAATTGTCGGTCTGCTTGAGAAGTTTTTGTGAAAAGGCATCCGCTATTTTCTCGGTAAAGGAACTATTATAGAGATTTAATGCCTGAAGGGGAGTGGTGGATCGGGCCCGGTTGGGAGCGGATTGTCCGCCATCCGGGCAATCAAAGGCTCCAAAGACGGAATCCTGTTCCATGCGGATACGCATGTTGTAGATCATTCTGCGAAAATCTTTCTCATCCACATCATCCTTTGGAATCCAATTGCGTGCATAGTTGGCATTGGGTTCGAAGAGGAGGAACCCAGGTCCATACATTTTTTCGTCGAGCAGCCCGCTGAGTAGCAGCATGTTGTCGCGGATGGCTTCAGCCTCCAGTCGACGGGGTGGAAAGCGCCAAAGAAGTTCAGTGCCCGCATCGATGGATATGGCTTCGGTCCGAGGTTCGGAGGCCTGTTGGTAGGTGTAGGATTGGAGAATCAGACGGTGCATCTGCTTGATCGACCATCCCTGAGAAATAAATTCACCAGCCAGCCAGTCGAGCAATTCTGGATGAGTGGGGCGGAAGCCCATATCTCCAAAATCGGAGGGAGTGGCCACGATACCGCGACCAAAATGGTAGTGCCAGATTCGGTTCACCATGACGCGGGCAGTGAGGGGGTGCTTTGGATCAATTAACCAATTGGCGAACGCAATACGTCTTTGTTTTTCTGGCGAATTTTTATCCAATGCATATTCGGGGACTCGTTGGGTAAATGCGGATAAGGATACGGGCGAGACGATTTCGCGTGGAGATAGTGGATCTCCACGATGCATCAGTCGGGTGGGAGAGGGTTGCCTGAAGGAACCAATCCATGCCTTGGGTTTGGAATTTAGATTATCCAACACCTTTTTCTTTTCGTCCAGGTCCTGAATTAATTTGCGAGCAATTGATTTTTTCTCCGAATCCAAATGATCCAGGGCAAGCAAAGTGCTGCCATCCTTTCCCTCCACCATTTTGGGTTTCCTGGATCCTGAGGAGGCTACTTCGATCCATTCACCCTTTTCATTTTTAACTTCGATGTAGTAGGAGGAAGGAGTGCGGTCGGAGTATTTTCCGTTCTTATCCCGTCCCCAAGTGATGTGGTCGAATCGTTGCGGTTTCGAAAAGGTCAGGGTCACCCAACCTTTGTTTTTAGTGCTGGAGATCCAGCTGTAATCATTTCCAAATCTCCCATCATTGATATGAACCAACTTATGCTTGGAGCTACCTTTGTAATTCCCAGATGAAGCAAGGCTAATATTGAGATCCTTTTGGATGGCAAGGTTTACGGATTTCTTATCCGTATTCCATACTCCAAGTTCATCGATACAGGGTTCGCTGCCATTATTGGTTTCTTCGATGGTGAAACGTACACTGGAAGCAGTAACTGGATGGAACCACTCTTCATTGAAAGATGCCTTTACTTCAGGCTCGAACCGCCGGATGGATGGTGAAGTATCCACCCTTTCCAGTATGATTAAGTCGGCGGTAAGGGCTGAACCATTTTGCCCGCCACTGATAAGAATTTTGGAAGAAGTATTAAATTCCTGCACTCCGCAGTCCTGTAAACCGCTCCATAAGGGTTTTGAAATAACCATTCCTTTTCCATTGGCAAGAAGTTGCTGATTGATGATGGCAATCTCTTTGCGATCCTCAATCGTTTTGAAATTTCCATCGCGATCCAACTGGTATTTTACATCTGTGGAGTGAGTATTCCATCCACTCCCCCAGGAAACCCAAACTCGGTATTTTCCTGTAACGGATAGTTGATAACTGACCGCAATTTCTCCCGGCTTATTGTTCCACCAAGTGTAGGTCCCATTACTTAGATTTGGCGATCGTGTTGAATCTCCTGGGTCATCCGCAAAGCCAGGGGCTATACCTTTTGGGTTTTTTCCATTTCCCCGTTTTTTATAATGATGAGTGACATAACTTGTGTCCTCATCGTCCATCCAGACGAAGCGAGGGGAGGATTTTCCATTCGATCTCAATTTATTAAGCTTGGCCTCAATCTTTTCGATTTGGGACTCAGTGCGGAAAATCTCCTCTTTTTTCTCTTTGGATATTTCCAGTTGGATAGGTCTTTCTCCTAACTTAACTCCTTCAAAGACAGACTGCATGGAGAAAAAATCCACCTGGGAGACGGGATCAAACTTGTGATCGTGACAACGGGCACAACCAATGGTGAGTCCCAAAAATGTACTACCGGTAACGCCTACAATATCTGCGAGTTCATTCGAACGTTGCTGCTTCGCGAGCAAAGGATCTTGCCCTCTTACGATATCGTTTGGTCCCGCCACCAGAAAACCCGTGGCAGTATCAGCACCGCAGGTGTCTCCTGCGATCTGCTCAAAAACGAAGCGGTCATAAGGTTTATCCTGATTGAGACTTCTGATCACATAATCCCGGTAATGGTATGCAGTCTTTCTTTCGTGATTGGTTTCAAAGCCGTTGCTGTCAGCATACCTGACCACATCTAGCCAGTGTCTGGCCCAGCGTTCACCATACCGCGGACTGGCAAGCAGTTTATCGATTAATTTAGGGTATTTTTTTGGATCTTTATTTTCGCAGTAGTCCTTTATTTCCTTGGGACTGGGCAACAAGCCATGAAGATCGAGGTATAGTCGTCTGACAATGATTGAATCCTTTGCCAAGGGAGAAGGTTCGAGATTCTTCTGCTCTAGCTTTTCAGTGATAAATGCATCGATGGGGTTAGATACGAGTGGGGATGATACTGAAGGAGGAGTGGGACGGATCAGAGGCTGTAGAGACCATAGTTGTTCCGGCTTTAGTGCTTTCCCGAATAGAACGATGAAGGCAGATGAAAGAATACCTCCCCAGAGAAAAAATCTCGAAAACGCTCTATGCACAAAGGGACTCATCTATTTACAAAAAAAGTAAGTGCTAATATGATTTGCAAACCAAACTCTTCGTATTTTGCGTAAAAATTCTGTTGTTTTACGCCAAATCTTTAAGGGTTGTTTAGCCTAACCGCTTGCCAGTACCTGTCTTTTGAAATGACCTTCGTTGAGATCTACACGTTCCGGACGGCCTTTGTGCATGTATACGACTTCCGTGTGGTCGAGGCCGAGTAGTCCAAGAATAGTGGCGTGGAAATCGTGGACATGTACCTTGTCTTTGATAGCGTGCAGACCAAGTTCGTCAGTCTCGCCGATTACCTGTCCACCTTTGACGCCTCCTCCAGCCATCCACATGGTAAATCCGGTTGGATTATGATCGCGACCATCTCCTTTTTCACTCATTGGAGTTCGGCCAAATTCACCTCCCCAGATGACCAGGGTTTCTTCTAATAGCCCGCGGGCTTTCAGATCGGTTATGAGCCCCGCGATGGGCAAGTCCACCTGCTGGCAGAGCCTGGAGTGGTTGCTCTCCATATTCGTATGACTGTCCCATTTACTGCCGGCACCGTGGTACAATTGCACAAAGCGTACGCCCCGTTCCACCAAACGTCGCGCAAGCAGGCATTGTTGCCCAAAAGTTTTGGTTTCCTTCTGATCCAGGCCGTAAAGATTTTTGGTTGCAGGAGATTCCTTTTCCAAGTCGACGGATTCCGGAGCATGCATTTGCATGTTGGCGGCCAGTTCGTAACTGCGGATACGGGCTTCCAGTTCTGAATTGGACTCACGGCCCTGCAGATGTCTTTGGTTGAGGCTTTGCAGAAAGGATAATTTTAAATCTTCCGCCTGTTTGATTTTTGATTCTCTTGGTTTGAGATTGGCGATGGGTTCCGGTCCGTTTTCCAAAAGAACTCCCTGATGGGTGGCGGGCATAAAACCATTTCCCCAGCACCGGGTACCATTGACGATCATGGCACTGGTATCCTTGATTACCACGAACCCTGGAAGATTTTGGTTTTCCGTACCCAGTCCATAAGATACCCATGAACCAAGAGAAGGGCGTCCGCCAAATACCGAACCGGTGTTCATTTGGCAGACTCCACCGGCATGATTGATGCCGTCGGAAACGCAGGAACGGATCACACAGAGTTCATCTGCAATCCGGCTGTGGTTGGGTAACCAATCAGAAATCCAAAGACCACTCTCGCCATGCTGTTTCCAAGCTCTCTTGGATTCAAGCAGGGGAGAACCTACTTCCCCCATGGCGGTGACAGGGCGGTCGAAACTATCGGGGAGGGGCTTGCCGGCTAGTTTGTTGAGCAAAGGCTTCGGGTCAAAAAGATCGAGATGGCTGGGGCCACCTTCCATGAAAAGAAAGATTACATTCTTTGCCTTGCCCCAGTTATGGGGAATCTTCGGAAGGGTGGGGTTGTTCGAAGCACGGGCAAGCAGCGGTTCATTGGCAAGAGCAGATAATGCAACGGCTCCAAAACCCGCACCTGCGGAGTTAAGAAAATGGCGACGGTTGAATGGTTGGTCGATTTGGAAGCAGGCCATGATTAATGAAGATAAAGAAACTCGTTGGAAGTAAGGATGACGTGACACAAAGCAGCCAATGCCTCGGATTGAGGAGATGAAGTCTTTTGGGGTGTCGTTCTGGGAAGAAAGCCGGTGTCTTGTAAAACTTGGTTGGGAGACTTGGCAAAGCTCAAGTCCAGTTTGGCAGCTCCTTGATCTGGTGCTTTGTTATTTTTGGAAATAAGCGAATGCTCCTGACTGATTGCAGGGGAGGAAATGCGGAAACGCTTTATATTTCCATTCCAGAAATGTTGTCCAGTGGAACGCCCTCCGAGAAATAATTTATCGGAAGAGACGGATTGCAGGGCAATGATATCATGTTTGATCCGGGCTTCCTGAACTTTCGAATCCGGAGTTTCGAGATCTTTCCAGACAAAATGAACATAAGAGTCACCCTTGGGATTCAAAGTTACGGAGCAGGAAAGATAATGGGTTTTCCCCAGGGGTATCTGCAAATTCGAGTCAATCACCCGATAGATGGTGTCACCCCCGATATTTTCACCAATTAATTGCATGATGAAATTTCGCGGTTCGTATGCTGACTTGGCACTGGTGATTCCAAAGGTCCACCCTGCTTTTTGGTGACTGCCTGACCATTGACTTAAGAGTGTGTTCACATAGGCATTGGCGTGGATGTGATCGAGGCGGGTAATGGCTTCGATGGTCCAACTGGTTCCCAGTTCAATTCCTTTCTTTTTGTAAATACGGGGGGTATTTTCGTAAAGGCTGAGGCTATCGATCGATTTACCGGTTGTGGTTTCGATTGCTTGGGGTTCTTTGTTTGGTTCTTGATTATTCAACCATTGATCGAGGAAGCTTTGAGATAATTCGATTTCGGCCTGAGTTGCTGGACGACCATAGGCTGACTTAAAGATTTTGGAAATGGTTGACTTGGTACTTTCCGACTTGGCAAATTTATTGGCCATAGCCTGGGCGCGTGCATGAGGCCACGGGTTATTCCTGAGGAGGAGTGCCTGAGTGGAAGTGGTTGTATCGAGTCTTTCCGATGAGGATGAGAAACCTGCAGGTGCATCGAAAGCGGAGAGGATACGATCAGGAGAGTTCCTCCTCTTTTTAACATAAACGCTTCGATGAGGAGAATTTCCATCGACTGAACTTCCTCCGCTTTTTGTTTTTAATTCTCCGGAAGTAAAAAGCATGGCATCCCGAATCTGCTCAGCGGATAAACGACGGGGAGGGAACCGCCAAAGAAGTTGATTTTGCGGATCCTGCAGGCTTGCCTTGTCCGAGGGTTCTTGACGGGCAGTTTGACCGTAAGTATCGCTAAGCATAATCAAGCGGTGAAGTGATTTTAGTTTCCAGTCATTTTGAATCAGATAATTTGAGAGGAAGTCGAGCAATGCTGGGTGGGTTGGTGGTTCACCAAGAAATCCGAAATCATTGGCCGTGGTAACCAGTCCCTGTCCAAAATGTTTTTGCCATACACGGTTAACGATCACGCGGGTGGACAGAGGATTATCCGGAGAGGTGATCCAGTTAGCCAAGGCCAGACGGCGACCCGTAGTACCATGTTTGGTCTCCTCGATTTTCGGAGAGGGTAAGTTAAGTAGGGTAAGAAACTCGGGAAAGGTTTCCTGTATCTTTTTCCCGGGAACAAAAGTACGAGCAGGGCGAACCGAGAGATCAGTAGTTATGAAGGCCTGAGGGAGGGAAGGCTTGGGCGAAAAGCTGGCGAGTTCGAGATTCAGGTCGTCGTACTTTTTTTTCAATTCCTCATTCTTTTTAAATTTCTCTTCCCACTTTATACGTGTCGATTTGTGCCGTACTTGCCTGTTTACCATTTCCACGAGTTGTTGCTCATGGGTCGTCCGCTCCTCAGGTTTTTTATAGTACATTTCCTGAATGTCTGCTGGGAACTGCTTAACAACAATCCTTTCATTTCCTTTTAATATATCCTTCTTCAGTTCCATGAGTTTTTCCCTGACTTCAAATGTTTCAGCTTCCCATTGCTGAAGCTTTAGCAGTTGATCAGGTTTGCCGATATTTTGGTCTTCAGGCCACCAGACACTGGATAGAAAGCTTTGCATGGAGTAGTAATCCTTCTGCAGAATAGGATCAAATTTGTGATCGTGGCACTGGGCACATCCCATGCCAAGTCCAAGAAAAACCTCACCGGTCACATTGGTCATTTCATTAAGGATAAGTTCCCATTGCATGCGTGCATTGCGTTGGTTCCATTCATATACCCCATGACGAAGGAATCCGGTGGCTATCATATGATCAAAGTTTTTTGGATCGATCTCGTCACCCGCGAGTTGTTCACGGACAAACTGATCGTAGGGTTTGTCCTGATTTAGGCTCCTGATGACATAATCTCGATACAGGTAGGCAGAGGAACGAAAATCATCGGCCCGGTAGCCGTCTGATTCAGCAAAGCGGACAACATCCAACCAATGAGTCGCCCAGCGCTCCCCATAGGCTGGACTGGCTAAAAGTTTTTCAATCAATTCTTTTTTTGCTGTTTCTGGATTCTTCTTCCATGAATCAGTAAAGGCCTTGGTTTCACCCTCTGAGGGAGGAAGACCAATCAGGTCGAAGCTCGCCCTTCGGATAAACTCGTAAGGTCCAGCTTGGGGTGATAATTCCAATTCTTTGGATTCTAGTTTTTCCTGGACGAAATAATCCACTGGATTAGCAGGGAAATTGAGGGTGTTTTTTCGAATGGGTTGAATGGCCCACCAAGCTTTTTCCCTTTCTGAAAAATTAGCACGCACATCCTCAGATTGGGTGGCACTTTTAGAAAATAAAAAATGATTCGCAAAAAGTGTAGCAAGGAAGATGTAAAAGATTCTAGCCATAAAATAACTATTTAATTACTATTTACGAATAGAAGTCGGTCAATTAGTTTTGTTATTAATTTGCGTCTTTTTTCTTTTAATTTGCGTCAGTAATTACTGCAATTTGACCCAGCTTTGGGCCTTGGTCTTCATGACAAAATTATAGGAGGACTTATATTCGATGCTTGTCAAAAACGGATAGTCCGTTTTCGTATGTGAATTGCCCATATTGTATTTATTATGAAAATTCTTCTTAGTCTTATATTTATTTTTTCAACGCTGGTTACTCTTGCAGATCATCATGGTAAGAAAAAACCGCTAAAGGCATTTATGATCACCGGTGGTTGCTGTCATGATTATCCCAATCAGAAAAATATTATCAGTGAGGGGATTAGTGAGCGTGTGCCGACTAAATGGGATATCTTTTTTGAAATGGATCAGGAAAAGAGTAAAGCCAAGCTTAGTCAATCAGGTTGGGCGGATGGTTATGACTATGTTGTCTACAACCATTGCTTTGCTCATGAGAAGGATGCAGCATTCGTTAAATCCATTACCGAAGTTCACAAGGCCGGTAAACCTGCGATCGCCTTACATTGTGCGATGCATTCTTATCATTGGAGCATTCCTGCTAAGGAAGGTGAAAAGAAAGCCTGGCCCGAAATGCTTGGGGCGAGTTCCAAGGGGCATGGACCTAAGGCAGCGATCACGGTGAATAAGGTAAAAAAACATGCGAATCATCCTATCATGAAAGATATGCCAGATGGTTGGATGACTCCAGAGGGAGAATTATATAATGTCCAACAAGTTTATGAAGGTACTACGGTTCTTGCCTATGGTGATAACGGAGCAAACAAAAATCCTAAAGAGCCACAGGCTTGTGTCTGGGTAAACACTCATGGCAAAGGGAGAATCTTTTCCACCACCCTGGGGCACCATAATTCGACTATGTCGACTAAAGAATATCTAGATATGCTCGGAAATGCAGTCCGGTGGGTGACCGGTAAGAAGTAGGTTTTAACTCCTAAAGCTGGGTTTTGATTTCTTTTTGAAGTCTCTGCCTTTGCCGAACTTTTTACCTTTTCCGAAGCTTTTCTTAAACTTGCCTCCTTTGCCTCCAGGGCGGGGGCGGCCTTTATCGATGGAAATATTCATCTGATGTCCCTGTACCCAAACAGTTTTTAAAGCGTCCAGTATTTCCTTTGGCATATCCTGGGGGAGATCAATAAAGGAATGATCTTTAAACATGCGGATCTTTCCAACACTTCTCGGGTCCAATCCTACTTCGTTGGCAATCGCTCCGACAATGTCGCCTTTTTGTGCTCCATGGAATTCTCCCACTTCAATGCGGTAGCTCTGTAAATGGTCATCCCGAAAAGACTTCCGTTCAGAGCGTCCATCATCCCTTGAATTATAGTCACCCCTGTCTCCACGGTCCCGATCCCGGCGGTCCTCCCTGCGTGCCCGTTTGGATTCGATTTTGGGCATGCTGTCATAGAAAAGTGGTTTTTTGCCCGCAGCAAGAAAGGCAAGAGCTGCGGCAATATCAAGTGTGTCCTTGCTTGTTTCCTCGACAAGTCTTTGGAGGGCTTTGCGATAGTCCCCCAATTCTCCCTTCATTCCTTCTTCGATGCGGTTGAAGAATTCCTCTTCCCGGCGTTCATTCATTTCCTCCAAGGTAGGGAATATGTACTCCGCACAAGGGACTTTCAATGTCCGCTCGATCGCCTTGAGCATGCGCATCTCTTTGTTGGTCACAAAGATAATGGCATCGCCTTCCCTGCCGGCCCGTCCGGTGCGTCCGATCCGGTGGGTATAAGATTCCAAATCAAAAGGTGCGTCATAATTAAGCACATGAGTGATTCGGTCGACATCCAGGCCTCTGGCTGCCACATCGGTGGCAACCAGCACATTAATTTTACCGCGTTTCAAGCGATCGACTGTTTTTTCCCGGAGGTTTTGGGGCATATCGCCATTGAGCGGCTCGGCTGGATACCCTTTGCCCTGAAGTTTTTCCGCAATTTCCATGGTTGCGTTTTTGGTGCGGGCGAAAATAAGCATGGCATCAAACTTTTCGATTTCCAAGAGTTTCAGCAACATATCCCTTTTTTCGTGCTGACGTACCTTGATGAAGTGTTGCCGAATATTGGGTGAATTCTCCGCCTTAACTTTGATGGTAATTTTAACGGGGTCCTGCATGTAGTTCTCCGCAAGCCTCTGGATAGGTTTGGGCATGGTGGCCGAGAAGAGGGCAGTCTGCCGTTCGGCAGGAGTATGCTCAAGAATCCATTTGATGTCATCGATGAAGCCCATGCTAAGCATTTCGTCTGCTTCATCGAGAACCACGGTCTGGAGATGATCGAGTTTTAAGTACCCTTTCTCGATATGATCCATAATTCTCCCGGGGGTCCCGACGACAATTTGAGCACCTCTTTTAAATTCTTTGATCTGTTCGCCGTATCCGGTGCCTCCGTAGACGGCGACTACCCGTAACTGGGACAAATTTTCTGCAAAGCCCTCCATCGCCTCAGCTACTTGTAACGCAAGTTCACGAGTAGGAGCCAAGACGAGAATTTGGGCTCCCCTAACGGATTCGTCGAGTCTGGAGAGCAAGGGCAGCGAAAAAGCTGCAGTCTTGCCGGTTCCGGTTTGGGCAACACCGAGTAGATCTCTACCCTCTAAGATAGGAGGGATCGAGCATTCCTGTATGGGTGAGGGCGTTTCGTATCCTGCTTTGCGGACTGCTTGAAGGATTGGCTTAGCCAATCCCATATCTTCAAAGCTTTTGGGCGTAGCCGAAGCTTCCTGAATTTCAATGTCTTGGGTCATGTGAATGTGGGTTCGTTTGCTTTTCAATATCTGCCAAAAAGGTCGAACACTCGCTCACATACTCCAACTTCCATCCATTCCACTCGTGAGCACCGGTTCTTGTGCTTGGCTTAAGTTGTTCACAGTATTTTAACTTGTTAATAATGGCGAGCCTGAAAACGAAACAAAAACATCATGATATTCATTTGAATTAGTTTAGGTCTTTGATTCACCGAATTATCCAACTTCTTGCTACCCAGAATTTTAGTAATTTAAATGTTTCGGGTTGCTTCGATCCTTGAATAATAATTTTTTTGGGGGCTGTGAAAAAATTAATCAGCCTTTTCAGTTCATTGTTTTTAGTGATTAGCCATGCCGTTCTTGCTCACGATGCTGAGACTTCCCGACCATTTCAAAAGTTTCATGCCCATCAAATATTTGAGTCTCACTCGCATGCGGGTTGGGAGAGTCGTTACTTTTCAGAAGGAAGAGACGCATTGAATGGTAAATCTCTCTGGGCAGGCTCTTTCGAACTTGGCTATGATCATTTTTCAGGCGGGGTATGGTATGGTCGATCCTCAGATCATTCCTACGATGAATGGCAGTATAATTTGTCGATTACGCAAGAAATGAATGGATTTGAGTTTTATGCGGATTATACCCATTTGGTTTTCGCTAAGGATGATGAATCTGATGATGAGTGGTCTGTGGGCATTAGTTATGGTGACTTACCTTGGGATATGGAATCAGCATTGGATGCAACTTATTCGGTGGATGCGGATGGAACTTTCCTCGAATGGTCGAATGGGAAATCCTTCTCAATAAGTGAGGCGGCTGAACTTTCTGCTAATGGAATTTTCGGATGGAATGAAGGGTATGTTTCAGATGGTCATGATGGGATGAATTATTTTGCATTCAGTTTGTCTGGGGAAAGAGTATTGAATGAAAATTTTTCCCTGGTCGGCCATGGTACCCAAAGTTGGGCAATAGATCGGGATTTGACTTATGCCGGGGATGATCAGCTTAAAGACTTTTTCCATGTGGGTATTGGAATCGAATGGAATTTCTAAACCACGCAGTGAGATCGGTTCTATGCATCTTCTCTTCTTTATCTAAGAATTCTTCTTCCAGTTAAGTCATAGCACCTGGGATTAATTTCTCGGTGATGAATAAATTTTCTAGAGTTTATTTGTTGATTTGCATTAACTGAAAAAATGCGAATCATACTCTCCTTTCTTTTTGTTCTTTCGGGTTATTTCTGCTTTGGGCAGCATGACCGTGAAAGGAACGCTTTCCGTCATCTTGCTGAAGGAAAAGTCGAAAAAGCCTACTTTGAATTAAAAAATGGCAAGAAACATACAGATCCTGCGGAAAAGGCATTCATCTCAACTCTTTGCCTACTAAACGAAGAAAAAGTAGAACAGGCTTTGATGATGGCGAGAAAAGCAGTCAAGGAAGGTTTGCCATTTGAGCGTTTTCTTGGAGAACCCCGAGAATGGCTTAAACCCTTGCGGGAGATGAAGGAATTTAGCCGTTGGGAGATAAGTCTTAATCCTTCGGCTCTGCTTCATGGACCAATGGTTGGGCAGGTAACTGATCTGACCGCAAGCTTCTGGTTCCGAACGGATGGTCCCTGTGAGATTGAAGTTGAAATAACCGGTCATTCGGGTCGGGAGAAAATCACAACATCCAAAGAAGAGGGATTTGTCGGGGTGGTGCATGTGGATGGTCTTCTTCCAAATACTTATTTCGCCTATCGGGTATTCGTAAATGGAGAGGAGTACTTGGACAACTCGAGAGAGTTTGGTTTTCGCACATTTCCTGAACCTCATGAAGGTGCGAGATTCACGATTGCTTTTGGGGGATGTTCGGGTTTTGTCCCCGAGTATGAAAAAATCTGGGAATTAATCGCCGATCACGACCCGAGAGCGATGCTGATGCTGGGCGATAATGTCTACATTGATGATCCGGAAGATGTGAAATGGACTGGAGATTATTGCTACTCCCGCAGACATTCACGGCCGGAGTGGAAGAAGCTTGTGGCTAAAACCTCAATGCATGCAATTTATGATGATCATGATTTTGGGATGGATGATTGTATTCCTGGATCTGAGATTAATTTTCCCAAGTGGAAGAAGCCAGTTTTGGCAAATTTCAATAAGAATTGGAATAATCCACCCGTTGGCGGTGGGATCGAAAATCCCGGGTGCTGGCAGACTTTCACCCTGGGGCAGGTTCAGATAATTATGTTGGACTGTCGATATTACAGAGATCGAAAGAAAAAATCCATGCTTGGCCCCGTGCAAAAGAAATGGCTTTTCAAAACTCTCAATGAGTCGGAGGCTACCTTCAAAATAATTGCTTCCTCAGTTCCCTTTTCTGCAGGGATTAAGCCAGGAAGCAAAGACCCATGGGACGGATACCCCGAAGAGCGCGAAGAAATCTTCCGTTTCATAGAAAAAGAAAAAATAGAAGGAGTTGTCTTGCTTGCTGCCGATCGGCATCGGATTGATTTGCGTAAAACGAAACGACCCGAGGGGTATGATTTGTTTGAATTTGTCAGCGGTCGTCTGACGAACCGTCATGTGCATTCTGTCATCAAAACCGATGGATTGATTTGGGGGTACAATGAAACCTGCGGCTATTGCCTGCTCCATTTCGATACCAAAGCGAAGAAACCGCAGGTGAAGCTCGAGGCCTATGATAACAAGGGGAAACTTTTGTTCGCCCAAAAAATCAGTGCCCAAGACTTACGATTCGAAAACTGATCTATTGTAACTGATTGAGTATGTCAGCGTCTCCCTTTTGAGAATGGCTGAGTATTTTGCCGCCCTCAAAGATTTGGTACGCTTTCCCGTTTTTCCAACGGCTTACTTTATAAAGGGTGGCAAAATCAAAGTCCGGTGCTTTTCCACCCTGTCCGCCGACAACTTCTGCTCCTCTCCTTACATTATCCTGCATCCAGGCAGGTAATCGTAAATGAAAAGGGTTTCTTGTTACCTCGCCTTTGTGGTGAGAGAGGGCTGCAACCAGATCGGCCACTTCCTCTGGGGAATTTTCCACCATCAAATTGGGGTTTTGTATTTGTCCCCAAAATTCAGTCTCGATCAGGGTTACTTCCGCACCAGGGATTTTTTGAAGAGCATCAATGGTGAGCAGATACACACCTAAGTGGGTTCGGTTCCAGTCTGTTGAACTTGGAAAAAAGAGAATGTCTGGATTTATCTTTTCCAGTGATAGGACCAGTTCATCGACCGCATTGGACCAGTGTGCAGGTTCCGCTTCTCTGCTTTCGGGATTGATGTTATCCAATCCAGCCTGACCAAACGATAATAAGCTGAAACCGATCCATTTACAGGCAGAGTTTAATTCTTTTTCCCGCTCCTTTTTTCTTTCAGGATTACTGCCACAAGTGATTGGTAGAACCAATACTTCCGATCCAGCTTCTCTCATCAGCCTCAGGGGTAGCCCCCCCATTACGCACTCATCATCAGGGTGGGGAGCTAAGAGCAGTACCTTGGGAGCGGTTGGATTTGACTTAACCGGTGCGGGCAATGGCATCTGACCCAAGGGCAAATCATGACCTGCCTTGAAGTTTTTACAAACAGAGTGGACAAATTCACTGTATGGGTTTGAGGAGTCCATGTTCTAAATATGTACGAAATTTTACCTGTTACGACCAAAATGAGCGAAAATTCAGGATCGAGTAAGAATTTAGTTTTGCAGACATATACAAGTCGTACTTGTCCATCATTCAAAAAAAGTTAGTATGAGTCTTTTGTATGAAAATAACCTATCTTGTTAAATTTATATTTCTGTTGCCTTTACTTTGTGTTGCAAAACCGATTGAGGTTGGAGAGCAAGACATGCCAGAGCTATCTAACCAACCTGCACCTTTCCGGGGAAAGATTAATCACTCTGGTTACAGCGGGCATACTTGGGTGACATACCCCCATGTGGAAAATCCCGCCAGTTTGGATATGGACCCGCACGGCCGAATTTTTGTTTCGGAAGCCAATCGTTTTTGGTTCGGAGTTCCTGATCTTCGCCGGGCGCGTGAAATGATCCGCGGTGATTTTCGTTCCCGTACCACGGCTGACCGGTTGGCCTTGTATGATGCCCACGCAGATAAACGAGACCGTGCCTGGTATGAGCAAACTCCCGACCGCCTGATCAGGCTGGAGGATAGCGACGGTAATTTTGTTGCTGATAAAAGAACCCTTTTTTCGGATGCCTTTGATAAACCTTTGGATGGGATTGGGTTCTCAGTACTTGCGGAAAGAAATGCGACTTACTTTACCTGTATCCCCGCCTTACGTAAGCTCACAGATCCCAATGATGATGGGGTGGCCGACACCATGGAAAACCTTGTGGAGGGCTTTGGTGTTCGCGTCTCTTTCATTGGTCATGATTTACACGGAATTATCCGGGGACCAGACGGTCGGCTCTATTTTACAATTGGAGATCGTGGTTTTTATGTCGAACGGGAAGATGGTGAAATCTTCGAAGCTTCGGGGAGAGGTGCGGTTTTTCGTTGTGATTCGGATGGGACTAACTTCGAAGTTTATGCGCATGGCTTGAGGAACCCACAGGAACTTGCCTTTGACGACCAGGGGAATCTTTTCACTTTTGATAATACGGGAGATATTGGAGATAAAGCCCGGGTTGTCTATGTTTTGGATAATACAGACTCCGGTTGGGATATGGCTCACCAGTCACCTCATCATTATGCCAACGCTCTGGACTGGGGGAATTTTAAACTTAACAAATCAGTCTGGGTGGGCGAAAAAATGTTTGAGCAGTATACGCCGGATCAGCCTCAATGGGTTTATCCCCCAATCGGGCATTTGGGGAATGGCCCTTCCGGAGTGGCTTGGCTCTCTGGACAAACTGTGCCAGAGGATTTGCAGGGCGGCTTTTTGGTAACCAATTACCGGGGAGCTCCTAAGAATTCAAATATCATACATGTTTCTTTAAAAGCGAAAGACGCCAGTTTTGAGCTTGGAGAAAACTCGGTCTTTGTGGAAGGTGTCGCTGTTTGTGATGTTGAACATGGCTACGATGGGAATATTTATTTGGCAGACTACGGTGGTGGTTGGTCAGTAAATAAAAATGGAACCATTCAAATTCTTCGCCCGACTGATTCAAAAAGACAAGCAATCGGAAAGGAGACTGCACTTACTTTTAAGAAGGGTTTTAACCAAAGATCGCTTCCGGAACTTGAACTACTTTTAGCACATGAAGATCAAAGGGTTAGGCAGGCTGCTCAATTTGCAATGGTTGCGAAAGGGTCCACTGCTATCAAAACCTTTGCCGAGATTCTGAAAGCAGATGCCGATCCTCATGCACCTCTTCATTCCTTATGGGGATTGGGGCAGTTGTATCGTAAGGGAGTCGCTGACGCGGCCTTTCCTCTTCTAGAGAGCCTGACTTCGGATAATGAGGAAATTCGTGCAAATGCGGCGAGAACTTGTGGGGATATCCAATTGGCATCCGCGAAGAAACTGCTTTTGGATTTATTAGATGATCCCAGTCCCCGGGTCATTTCCTTGGCGACGGTTGCCCTGGGCCGAATCGCACCCAAGGGAGATAGAGAGGTTGTTGATTCACTCTTCACAAACGCAGCCAAAAACAAAGGAACCGCGTTTGATGTGACTATCCGGCATGCTTATCTTTCTGCCCTTACTCGACTGGCAAAGCCTGATCAAACTCTTGCCCGAGTTAAATCGGATTCCTTTGAGCAGCGTATGCTTTCCCTACTGGTCTGTAGAAGACAGAATCATCCACATCTTGCTCTTTTCTTGAACGACGAGAATGAGGCGATCAAAAATGAGGCCGTTTCCGCCATTTATGATACCGGAGCCCTGGATGGCCCAGCAGGTAAGGAGCTTCTTTCACTCAAGCTGGAAGACTTCCCTTTTCATCAACAGGCCAGACTGGTAGGTGCTTATTTTCGGATTGGTTCAAAGGAATCAGCTAAAGCCCTTGTTGAAACTTGTACCAATTCGATGCTGAAGGAGGAGTTGAGGATCTTCGCTTTGGAAGCGCTCTTGCGCTGGTCCATACCGATGGATACGGACCCAGTTCTTGGGCATTACCGACCCACTTTGAAAAGCACTTTTTCGCGGACTGAGCTCGTTGCATCTTCGGGAGAAAGTATTCGACAGCTTGTGGAAAAAGAGAAATCCCCAAAGCTTGCTTCCCTTTTGGGCAAATTTGTTATGGAAGCCGGGATTTCAATGGATCCAGTCGTGTTGCGCAAACAGGTCATGGATACGAATCTGAACCCGGAAGTTCGTGCTTCTAATCTTCGATCTCTTCTTAGTCTTAACGAGCCGGCTGATCATTCATTGATCGAAAAGTTGGTGGATGATCCAAGCGAGTTGGTAAGATCCGTCAGTTATGCAGGTCTTGTGGAACGGGGACTGGAAAGGTACCAAGAAAGAGTCGTCGTTGCTGTGAAAGAAGATGATCCTGTCGTGGCCCGTGCGATTTTTAAAGTTTTATCTCAAAAGAATCCTCAGGTCCTGATTGATATGTGGAAAGTGCGGGAGTTGAATTTAAAAAATGAATTGTGGCTCGATCTCTACCATGCACTCACAGAAAGTCCCGATGAAGAGGCAAGAAAAGTCGCTGCCACCTATGCCGCTGGTGATCCGGGTAGAATTCATGCATTGAGTTTGTACGGGGGTAATGTCGGTTCTGGAGAATTAGTTTTCCGTAATCAGGGAGCCTGCCTTCAATGTCATCAAATTGATGGAGAGGGTGGAGAGCAGGGACCTGAATTAAGTTTGGTGGGGGATCGTATGCAACCATCCAAACTTCTTGAATCACTGGTTAATCCCAATGCGGAGATTTCTCCCGGTTATGGGCTTTCGACTGTGAGTTTAAAGAACGGAGATGCGCAGGTGGGCAGAATCTTGGCGGATGAGGATGACTCCCTAGTTCTTCTATCACCTGACGGCAAGAAGCAGGAACTCAGTAAAGGGGATGTGGCTTTCGTATCTCCACCGATATCCGCAATGCCTCCCTTGGGTATGACTCTGAATCCAAATGATTTGCGTGATTTGATTGCTTATCTGGGTTCCCGAAATAAGGAGTCCATCTCCAAGCTCAAGCGGGAGACGGAACACGGCGAAAAGTAATACTCAACCTTTTCTTAGAGAAAAGGGTCTACTCGAAGTACTTTGGCTTTTTTAGGTTCCTTTTTGGGGCGTGCATTGGCCAATAGAGGATTTTTGGGGGTATCTTTACCCACCCGCACGCTATGCGGATCCATGGAGTAAACCTTAGGCTGAAAGCTCTTGCCCTGTACCCGTACTGTATAAAGAACTTCCTTCGTTTTGTCATTGATTACCTGAACGACCGGGTTGGGTTTCGAAAAGGATAATTTGGGTAACCATCCTTTCACTTTTCTGCCATCGTTTTGGGTCATCTTTACGGTGACGGGCCAACCGGGAAATTGAGCTTTGTCCCCATCCGAAACTTTTGCAAACCGGGGCCAGCATTCAAAGGTAATGGTCTGGTTTTTCTTATTGAATTTGGCGACGCCAAATCCATCTGCTCTTTTTAATTCGTTGTTACGATCCTCGGGGTTTGCATAGGCATGCATCGTGATCAGGTTTCCGAGTCCGTCTGAAAAATCTCCGGTCCATGGGAGGGGAGAGTTCGGGATCGGGCGGGGGCCTGGTTTTTCATTTTCCGGTTTCCACCAGCGTCCATAGATGGTGTTGACGATGGCTGGACTGGTAAACGCAAAAGGGCCATCCCGGTGTTGTTCCACACCGTGCTGTACCACCACCGCGAGGTGCTGATCGCCGCATAAATGAGGTGCCCAGGCTTTACGTAATTCGTAGAGGGCTTTATTGCGCCCGGTCTGTGGCCAGGCATTGCTGTCAAGATCTGCTAGCAGACGATTAGTGGGACCTCCATGAATGTGAACCGCTCCACAGAACGCAGTCTGGGAAAGGGCCGCTTTCATTTGAGCACCCTCCCAATCCTGACTCCATTGAGAAAGAAATTTCAATTGGCGATCCCCAAGCAAGACAAGTCCATCGAGATCTACCGCTTTTCTGTCATATTTGGGATCGTTAATATGATCGGGGCGGGGACCCATCTTGGGGATTTTTCCCGCAGGACCGGTCTTGAATTTTCGGTCTTCTAAAATCGCAAAATCTATGCCACCCACGCGGAGTCGGGTAAAGTAAACTTCCAGTCCTCTTTTTACCTTCTTAGGATCCACCGGGTCGGGTAAGTGCCAAGTTTGCTGTCTTTGCACCATGTTGACGTAGGGAATGGGGTAGAAATATCCGCCACTGTTTCCCGCAGGAGAAGTCGCTACAATCCCACTTTCACCCCATAAGTTTGCCTGCCCCACATCATGGTCGTCAGGGATGGTCACCGTGGGCCGGTCTTTCATTAAATCCCTGAATTGCAGACCAAATTCGATCCAGCCAGCGGTGTGCTGGGTATGATGGTAGGTCTGATCACCGGCAAAGAAAAGCATGTCGGGGTCGATCGCTTTGAGATTTTCAATGATCATTGGTCGCGGCCCTTTGGTTCGGCTTGAGTTGCAGGATAGATTTCCAACCACGATCGTTTCCTGATTAATGGGGTCTTTACGGATTACTCCCTCGAAAAGAGCCTTTTCCCCGTGTCTGACACGATAGGGAATGTTCTTGGCCGAGTCCCAGTTTTTTACTCTGAAGTGAGCGGTCCATCCGGGGTAAGTGATCTTTACTTTGGCAATCTCTTTCCATTCTTTTCCTTGCTTTGTTTCCAGTCGTACTTCTCTGGATTCCTTCGGCATAAGGGGATACAACTGACCGGTGAGTTTCAGTGTCCCCGCATCCACGGTGTATAGGGCAAAGGCAACGACCTGATCCCTTGGGACATTCATCTCAATGATTTGCTTGGGAGCTTTGCCTTTCTTTTTTGCAGAGGTGTCTACAGGTTTGGCCCGCGTCCACCATTCACCCGTTGACATGTGGTCGAGGTTGGGGAATTTGTCTCCAAATAATACTTTGGAATCTGGTTCAGCGTTGGAAATGCCGTGCAATAGGAACAGGCAACTTAGCGAGGTAAGAAAGAATTTCATGGATGTACTTGAAGATGAGAGGAAGACCTTTTCAAGATAAAAAAAGGAATTGAGTCATAATGCCATGCAGCGTTTCGGCTAGATTGGCTGAAATCATCCCAACTGGCAGGAATACCGATGACAGAGACTAGCCCATCGAACCTATCCGCCATTGGCGTGGAGATTGTCCGACTTTTTTGCGAAACCACCTGGCGAAGTAATTGGGGTCGGCAAAGCCGCAGTTCCATGCGATTTGGGAAATGGGGAGGGTAGGATTTTTTAATTCATCAAAAGCACGATTTTCTCGGATTTCATTTAACAGGGTACTCAGATTGAGGGTGGATTCCTGTCGAATTTTGCGATTCAGGGAACTGAGTTCCTCATCGAGAATCGAGGCCAACTCTCCAGCCGACTTGGGGATGATTTCAAGATTTTGTAAAAGGCTTCTGATTTTTTGGGTAACGGGTAGAACTTTTCTTTCCACTCTCTTTTCGAGTTCACCCAAGAGAATTGAAAAAATTTTGAGAATATCCGAAGAAAGTTGAATATTCTGGACCGAGGTCAGATCAACGGATGCGATCATCTGATTGAGAGTCCTTTCGACTTCTGAGAGTCTTTCCGCACTGATCACTTTTTCTGCTTTTGAGGTCCCCGGCACTTTCTTTTCCTTAAAGTTAATCACTAATGAGAGGGGAGGGCTTTTCATCGATTTGACAAAGCCATGAGTCCTGCCCGGGGGAAAATATAGAAGAGAGCCTCTTCTTACCTGTATAGGTCTCTGGCTTACTGTTTGAACTCCTTGTCCCCTCAAATAAAGGAGTAGCTGTGAGTGGGTGTGCGTGTGTTCTTCGACCAGGTCGCTTTTTTCTGTATGCCGATGGTGCGAAAATCGCAGGATGGAATAACCCGGTATTGCGATCCGTAAATCTTCCCAAAAAAGAGGCTGAAACTTATTCATTAGATAAAGACAAAATTATTGTCTGAAAAATGCTACTTTTGCAAGTTCCGTGCTAACAGTTCTTTAAAATAGCTGCTATAATGCAATCATGATTAGGAACGCCGAAGAGTTAACACCTGATACAAAATGGAAGGAGACGGTCTGGTCTTGTGCCCGCGAAGAAGATCTTGCTGATTCTGTTTCCAATCCCCGTCTTTGCGTTGCGGCCTTGCTTCCTTTTCATCATCGAAAACCCGATTGGCGAAGTTTTGAAAGAATGCTGGTTTGGATGAGCGACTGTGCACATCATTTTGGAGTTGAGATCACTTATGTTCTCAATGCAGACACTGGTTATGTCTTCAATCTATCTGAAGAATTGTATGAGGAAGTCATTATCCGGTTTAGATCTCTCTACCCTGACGCCTCTTTTATCAGTGGGGTCACCGCGGTGGGTGCCTCTCCTGAAAATTTTGAAGCATCATGTTATCATCCACATCTTGATATCGCTCAGAATTACCAGCCAAGCGAAGTGATGATTATGACCTCACAGGCACTCAATGCCCTGGGGTCGGAAAAAAGAAGAGATGCTTATTTTCAAATTGCTGAGAACATTAAAGTACCTGCACTGGTGCATGCGTTGGAGCCCGCATTCGTTCCCTGGGCAACCCCATTTGATCCCTGGCTCCTTCATCAATTGGCGGGACATGAGAAATTCGTGGGTGGCAAAATTTCCACCTTGGACGAACCTCATTTTCTCTATTGGGCTGCGATGTGCCGGGATCTTGGATTGAACTTTGTTCCCCATAGTGGTGACGATTTTGGTATCGCTTCTGCCATAAAAATGGGGCTGCCACTCTTGATTGGAGCAGGAGTATCTGCCTGCCCACTGATCTGTGCTGCCAAAAAGTACTGGAGGAAAGAAAGCTTTGATTCGAGGGTGTATAAGTTATTTGAAGCATTTCAATCATTGGAAGATTCGGTTTTCCGTTTGGATACCAAGGGAAGTGCTGCAGGGTATAAACACAGCACGGCTGAGATTCTGAAGTTACTTGGTATTATTGAAGAAGCAGCGATTCACCCGGATTGTCCTGATTTGCGAAGTGGGAACGAAGTGGAGAGGATGAAGGAAGCTCTTATTCGCCCCATGCGAATGGCACAGAGAATGAAAATCCCCTATTACTCTTTTCCCTCATGAAGGCCGAACCCCTCAAAGACTTTTCACGCCTATGCGTTCACACCATTACCACAAAAAGATGGGAACTAGAAGAGGCCATTGATCGTTATGCTGAGGCAGATGTATCCGGAATCACCGTTTGGAGGCAATGGCTGGATGGTCGTGATCCCGCGGGTGCAGGTGAACGGATTCGGGCTGCTGGACTGGAGGTCGTGTCGTTATGCCGGGGAGGATTTTATCCCGCCTTGGAGGAGAAATCCCGAGAAGAGGCAATTAAAGATAATAAGCAAGCGATCGAAGACGCTGCTGCGATGGGTGCACCGCTGGTTGTTTTGGTATGCGGTGCAATAATCGGCCAGTCCCTTGTTGAATCGCGGAAACAAATCACTGATGGAATCGCCGCCACACTCCCACTGGCTGAATCGCTGGGGGTCAAATTGGCGATCGAGCCCCTTCACCCGATGTATGCCGATGACCGGTCGGCGATCAATACCTTAGCCTCGGCCAATGACGTATGTGATGAATTGAGTCATCCCCTGGTCGGAATAGCCTTTGATGTGTATCACCTCTGGTGGGATCCCGATCTGGCCGCCCAAACCAAGCGGACAGCCGAAGCCAATCGACTCTTCGCCTATCATGCCTGTGATTGGATGACCCCAACCACTGATTTACTTAATGATCGTGGACTGATGGGGGAGGGGTGCATCGACTTGCGGGCAATCCGAGGAATGGTGGAGGGGGCCGGTTTTGATGGCATGATCGAAGTCGAGGTTTTCTCCAACCGATGGTGGGAAAAACCAACTGAGGAATTTTTACAGGCGATCAAACAATCCTATTTGAACCATACTTAATCTACTATGAAAGAACATAAACTTGGTATTATCATGAATGGCGTCACCGGACGCATGGGAACGAATCAGCATCTTATCCGTTCGATCTGTGCGATCCGGGATCAGGGAGGAATTCAGGTTTCTCCGGATGAGGTGATTACGGTCGATCCAATTCTGACTGGTCGAAATGAGAATAAACTTCAAGCACTTGCCGAAAAAACGGGTGTCAAACGCTTTACCACCAACTTGGACGAGGCATTAGCAGATTCGGGGAATCAAATCTTTTTTGATGCCAGTTCCACCCTTCATCGTTCTCGTTTTGTGGAGATGGCGGCCAAGGCCGGGAAGGCCATCTATTGTGAGAAGCCAACGGCGGTAACGACTGAGGAAGCACTCCGTCTTGCCCAACTTTGTGAGGACGCCGGAGTCAAGAACGGTGCTGTGCAAGATAAGTTATGGTTGCCCGGAATCCGTAAACTCAAGACTTTAATCAATCAGGGCTTTTTTGGAGAAATTCTCTCTGTCCGGGGAGAATTCGGCTATTGGGTGTTTACCGGGCATGATCAGGATCAGCCAGCGCAGAGACCCAGTTGGAACTACCGTAAAGAGGATGGTGGAGGCATTATGATCGATATGCTCTGTCACTGGCGCTACCTCGTTGACAATGTGTTTGGTCCGATCAAAAGCATATCCTGCCGTGGAGCGACTCATGTAACCGAGAGAGTGGATGAGCAGGGGAATAAATACCCATGCACGGCGGATGATTCCTGTTATGCAACGATGGAACTGGATAATGGGATCATTTGCCAGTTTAACAGTTCATGGACGGTAAGGGTACGCCGGGATGATCTTTTTGTGATGCAGGTGGATGGAAGCAAAGGTTCGGCGGTGGTCAATCTTCGCGGTTGCCAAATCCAGGGTCTGGGTGTGACTCCCAAGCCCGTATGGAATCCGGATATTGAACAACTAATCAATTTTTATGAGGGTTGGTCTGAAGTGCCGGATGCCACCACCTATGACAATGCCTTTAAAATCCAGTGGGAACTTTTTCTACGCCATGTGGCTCTGGATGAACCTTTTCCATACGATTTGAGATCAGGTGCGAAAGGAGTTGAGCTTGCAGAACTTGGATTACGATCATGGGCGGAGCGTAAGTGGATTGATCTGTAAATTTTTCAGTTCTATGTTCTAGGGTTGGCATTTGCTTGGACAGTCGTAAATTATTTTACCATGAATTCTTTAAGGTTTATCACTTTTGTAAGCTCTTTGTTTGCAGGTTCGCTTGGCATTGCCCAACAAGGAGACAAGGCGAATGAGAAAGACATCATATCCTCTCTTAATTGGAAAAAATGGTCTCCTGATGTGGTGCCCGTATTCACTGCGGAGGAATCCCTTGCCCAATTTAAAGTGGCTCCGGGTTTCAAAGTTGAACTGGTCGCAGCAGAACCCATGGTCAAGGATCCTGTTTTCGTCGACTGGGATGACGAGGGTAGGATGTGGGTTGGAGAATTAAGAACCTACATGCGCGATCTGGATGGAACCGGAGAAAACGAGCGTATGAGCCGGGTGATGGTATTGGAAGATACGGACAAGGACGGGGTTATGGACAAGGCGACTCCCTTTGTTGATGATATGGTTAATGTTCGATGTATTGCTTTCGTTGAAGGTGGAGTATTGGTGGTTGAGTCGGGTGCTTTGTGGCTGTGTAAGGACAAGGATGGAGACCTTCGATGTGATGAAAGGGAAAAGCTCATCGATTTTGCCACCGCTGCCCACAGTAATATTGAGCATGCAGAAAACGCCCTTCATTATGCCCTGGATAACTGGATGTACAATTCGAAGTCTTCCCGCAAGCTCGCGTGGCGGAAAGGGAAACTGATCGAGATGCCGGCAAAAGCCAGGGGCCAGTGGGGTATGGCCAGTGATGCATATGGTCGCCTGTATTTTAACGCAAATAGTAACTGGTTCGAAGTGGACTGGGCGACTTATGACCGTCAATGGCCTAGCAAAGGCTCCAGTGTGAAACCTCCGACCAATCGAGTGTTCGGTATCCGTCCAAACACCGCCCTTAATCGGAATTACCGGCCCGGGCGTATTTTGGAGGACGGCCGGGTTGCCAGCGTCACGACCATAAGTGGTCTGGCGGTACACAGTCATGGAGCGTATGGCGAGGAATGGGAAGGTGCTATTTTCTCGATGTCTCCCGGAACTAACACGGTGGGTGCGTTTCTTCCCGAAAAACCATTCCCCGCATCTGATAAATATGTCCATCAACTCTATCCCGATGCGATTTGGAAAGAGCGGGAATTTCTTGCCAGTACGGATGAACGTTTCCGTCCGGTCAATGCATCGATGGGACCTGATGGGTTCCTCTATGTGGTTGATTTTTACCGTGGTGTGATTCAGCACAAGCGTTTCCTCACTTCCTATCTCCGGCGTCAATCGGCCGAGCGTCAGTTGGATAAACCTATTGGACTGGGGCGTATCTATCGGATCGTTCCTGAAAAGCATCAGAAAGTAAAAGCACCCGATGGATTGGTTGCAGGTCTTTCGCATCCTTATCTTTGGTGGCGTTTGCGTTCGCAGAAACGAATTGTGGAGGGGGACCGACAGGATCTCGCTGAAGAGATTCAAAAATTGGCCACTTCTCAGACTCCAAATTCTCATGCACGCGTTCATGCGTTGTGGACTCTTGCCGGGCTGGGAAAACTGAATGAAAAGACCGTTGCTCAGGCAATGAATGACAAGGACTGGTTTGTATCCATGACAGGTTTACGCCTGGCGGGCGAGAGCAAGGGAGTTGCGGATTTCTTTCCGGATGAATTCAAGCCATCAGCTGAAAAGGTTGCTTCTCGACAACAAATACCTGCGGTGCTTTCCTCCTATGCCGGTTTGCTCGGTAAATCAGGTTACCCCCTTCGCTCGGTCAAGGTTTACAAGGATAAGGAAGCTGACTGGGTGAAAAGAGATAAAAATCTGCTCTCTGCTTATCGCAAGGGAAGAGACCAATATGTCGTGAGTTGCGGAGCCTGTCATCAGGCGGATGGAAAAGGACTACCCCATATGGCCCCTACATTAGCAAAGAGTGATTGGGTTACTGGAGATACTAAGCGTCTGATCGGGGTTGCTGTTCACGGACTGATGGGGCCAATCAAGGTAAACGGAAAGCCCGTTACTGGAGTGCCACCGATTATGCCCCCGCATGGTTTTATGAAGGATGAGCAATTAGCGTCTATCCTTACCTATGTCCGAAATGCATGGGGCAATCAGGGAAAGATGATTTCAACGGAAGATGTAGCCGATTACCGTAAGAGTGAAGCTGAGAGGGTTAGTCCTTGGACTGAGTCTGAGTTCTAAATTACTTAAATAAAAATTTGTAGCGAGAAGGTGGTTTATTTTACCACCATGATTCCCCTCATCATGGCGAAATGACCGGGGAAGGAACAGACAAACTGATAATCGCCCGGCTCGGGTGCGGTGAAAGTTAAGGTTTCATTTTCACCTGGTCCAAGTAGTTTAGTTGCGGCAATCACATCCTCCATGCTTCCTTCAGGAAGAGCATTGGTCGCACTCGCTCCTAAACTCATCACCTTCTGTCCAAATTTCAGGGAGCTGATTCCTTTTTTGAGAATTACTAAATTATGTCCCATGGCAATCTTGGGAAGCTTACCAATGTTTTTGAATTCAAGCTCTACTTTCTCTCCGGATTTTACCGTAAATTCCCGCTTATCAAACTGCATGGTGTCATTACCTGTTATGGTAATTTTCTGAGCGGCGTGAGAGGTTATGGCAATCGTCGTAATTGCGAGGTAGCTTATGAACTTGATCATATTCCGATGTCTATCCACAAAAATGTTGCAGACAAATCAGTCAGTCAAAATTCTTCCCGAAGGAAGCCCAAAAAAGGATTCCTGAAAAAGTTTACTTGATCAGCTTGCGAACAGCCAGGTTGTTCAGGCGGTGAGTGACTTCAATCACGCCATCGGTCACCGTTTTATTGTAGGTTCTTCCGTCGGTGGTATCCACTCCATGCCCCTTGACCGCCTTACGCAGAGGCTCAAGGGCAGGATCTTCGTGATGGAAAAGCTCAACAAAGACATGTTTTAATTTACCGGTAGGGGCATACGCAGCGAGCAGGGCACCGATCCAGCCATCATCGGTGGAGAGACATCCACGGGTAGTCTTGGCAGAGGCATGAAAGATGCCGAGGGCATCGGTCTTGGCAAGGTCCTTGACCACCTTTTCATTTTCCGCGATGGAAAGATCGGAATCTCCGCAATGGGCGGCATCGATCATTACCTTGAAGAATTTCTTTTTGATCTTTTTATTGATCCCATTCACCACCTTGGCAGCCTTGGCCGCATTGGTAAAGTTTTGGAATTCCACGCCGCGGAGGAATTCGAGATGCCACGCTTCGATCGGGCTCTTGTCGAGTGCACATTCCTTGTAGCAACGGGCATGAACATTGATCACTTGCTTAACGGCAGCATCAAAAGCTTTGCCCTTCAATTTCTTTCCGGCGAGCCACTCTTCAAAGGAAGTGGAGGACACATGCTTGACCTTATACTTCTTGGCCACTTCAAGCCCGGCGTTGAGCATGCCAACGACGGCGTCCTCATCCTTCGGGTTGAGTGGATTGGCACCGCCAACCATCATGATCAAATGAACTTCGAGCTTGAGAGCCTTGAGACCCTTAAACATATCCTGTAAATCCTTGGCATCGGTACCGGGAAAGAGGGTAACCTGTACGGTATCCAATTTCACAGGAGAGGTGCGGCAAAGCAGTCGTATGCCAGACACAATTTTAAGATCGCCCAAGCGGGTACGGGGTAATTTGCCGGACTCATCGGGAGCGAGTGCACCGACAAACATAAGATGTGTGGGGACAACCCCGATTTTTACTTTGGATTTGTTTTTGATTTCCATGACTATTTAAAAAAGTTTTGAGATTGAGGGTAAATAAGTGGAGAAATCAATTCATTGATAAATCCAAGATTGAATCAAGGAAATAGTAGGGAGTGAAACTTTTATAGCGACATTTCCGATCCTCTGTTTTTTCTTCTTTGTATGAAAAGTTTCCCAAGATATTTACTCGTTCTTTTGATCCAGTCATTCTTTTTGCTTTGCTTCCTTCAAGCGGACACAAAAGGAAAACCGAATATTGTGGTCATTCTATGCGATGATTTGGGGTACGGGGACTTGGCGTGTTATGGGCATCCCAAAATCAAAACGCCTTTCCTTGATCAAATGGCAAAAGATGGAATGCGGTTTACCGATTTTTACTCCACTGCTCCGGTTTGTTCTCCTTCCCGTGTAGGCTTGCTTACCGGCCGAAGTCCCAACCGTGCAGGTGTGTACGACTGGATCCCCGGCGGTAGGGATGTTCATATGCGGGAGTCCGAAATTACCATTCCTCAACTTTTGAAAAAAGCCGGTTATGCCACCTGTATGAGTGGAAAGTGGCACTGCAATGGAAAATTTAATTCCCCTCAACAACCGCAACCTGATGATGCCGGATTTGATCACTGGTTTGCCACCCAGAACAATGCCAGTCCATCTCATGAAAACCCAAATAATTTTGTTCGCAATGGCGAGCCGGTCGGAGAACTCAAGGGATACAGTTGTCAACTGGTGGTGGATGAAGCTTTGGACTGGTTGAAAGGAAAGCAGGCAAAGAAAAAGGAACAGCCGTTCTTTATGTATGTGGCTTTTCATGAGCCGCACGAACCGGTGGCCTCGCCCAAGAATATGGTGGATCAGTATGATGGGATTGCGAGAAATCACGATGAAGCCCAGTACTTTGCCAATGTCACGAACTTGGACGCGGCGGTGGGCAAATTATTGAAGGCTCTGAAATTGATGAATTTGGATCAGAATACTTTGGTGATCTTTACCTCGGACAATGGACCGGAAACTTTGCTCCGATATGGACCCCGCTCGGGTAGATCCTTCGGGGTGGCCGATCCCTTGCGGGGAATGAAACTCTGGACGACGGAGGCCGGATTCCGGGTCGCGGGCATCATGCATTGGCCTGCACGGATCAAGCCCGGTCAGGTAAGTGGAGAAGTTGTGTCAGCTTTGGACTTCCTGCCTACTTTTTGCGATCTGGCGGGAGCAACGATTCCGACTACTCTGAAATTGGACGGAACCAGTTTTCTCCCCGCACTTGCGGGTAGGGGAGTGAAGCGAGAGAAGCCATTACTTTGGGTTTATTACAGTGCCCTGAATGAAAGACGGGTTGCGATGCGAGCTGGTAAGTGGAAGGTATTGGCCAAGATGAATTTTCTCAAGACCAAAACAATAAATCAGAAAAATGAATCAACAGCCAAGGGTGCCCAATTGTCTGACTTCCAGATCTTTGACCTTTCGCAGGATATTGATGAGAGCAAAAACCTCGCGGCAACCAATCCATCCAAGTTGAAGGAATTACAAAAGACCATGGAAATGCACTATCGAGAACTGGTTAACGATTCCTATGTCTGGAAATAAGGAATCAAGGTGAAATTACTCATTGTCATGGCTATTGTAATCTTGGCCGAATTGTTGGGGCAAAAGGGAAATCCCCCAAAGCTAGATTGGCATAAGTCATACAATGGTACCGGCGAGGAGAGTCATCCCCATTATGTTATACAAACTAGTGATTTGGGCTTCTTGATGGTCGGCGAGACGGGATTTGTGGAAGATCGTTCCGCCAAAATATTCCTGGTTAAAACTGGTTCAGGAGGCAAGTTGCTGTGGCAAAAAGAATTTGGAAAGAGAGGATATAATCTGGGTAATTGTGTGGCGGAAGCAGATGATGGGAATTATCTAATTGCGGGAACCCTTAATTTTGATGCCGCTTTAATCAAAGTGGAAGCGAAGACGGGCAAAGCACTATGGTCGAAAACATGGAATCTCGGATCAGAAGATTCCTTTGAAGGACTCACCCTCTCACATGATGGAGGAATCGTACTCACTGGATATCGGGATGGATTGGCAGAGGGAACATTTCTGAACTGGGGGAGGGGATTGGTTCTTAAAACCAATGAATACGGTCAGGAAGAATGGCGTAGGGATTTATCCGATTTCACTTCTTCCGGCTATCGAATCAAGCAGTCTGGCACAGGATTTGTACTCAGTATTCACCCAAAGGATGAAGAGAGCGAGAATTTCAATCTTTTATCACTTGATAATAAGGGCAAGGTGAAGTGGGCAAAATCGTATGGCGAAATTTTCTGGGGCTTTGATCAAAATAAGAAAGGTGAGATTCTTCTTGCAGGGCACACTCGAAAAACACCTTTGAGCAAAAACTTGGATGTGCAAATGAAGGAAATTGATAAGCAGGGAAGGGTGCAGTGGACAAAATTCTTCGGACAGCCCAGAGGATATGATGGAAAATGGATTCATGATGAGGTTTGGGGGGCAAGGGCTACTCCAGACGGGGGCTGGTTGGCGGTGGCTGGAACAGGTGATGAAACTCGAAGGTATGAGGGACGGGGTCATCCATCCGGTCCCTCTGGCCAATGGAAGATTTATCTAATCAAAACGGATGCGATGGGGAACTTGCAGTGGGAAGGTGTCTATGGTTCGTTTGAAAACGATTGGGCTGGAGAAGATGTATGCATTACCGCAGATGGTGGGGCATTGGTGGCAAATGACTGCGGTGCATTTGGATTTACCAAGATATCTCCCTTCATTGTGAAGGGAAATGCTTACAAGTCTGGGAACTAAGAAGGGCTGGATGTATTCGAATTAATTGGCGTTCTTTAAAACTCAGGCCTCATCTTTTAGTCAGTGGGTAAGCCGTCCTTGAGCTGAGCGACATGGTAACTTGGATCATCGGGTAGTACCTGGATATCTACCATAGTGCCTGCTTTTTTAAGGAGGGCTCGGCAATTTGAGCTGATATGTCTTAACTTAACATTTTTCCCATTTTTATGGTAGCGCTCACCCAGTTTATGAATTGCTTCCAATCCGGAATGATCCCACACCCTGGAGTCTTTCATGTCCACGATGACAGATTCAGGGTCTTCTGCGGGGGAAAACCCAAGATTGAAATCAGAGACTGATCCAAAGAAAAGCGGGCCATGCAAGAAGTAAACTTTGGTTCCGTCCTCCTTTATCTCTGATTCCTTGTGGATATGCATGGCTGACTGCCAGGCAAAGCCCAGGGCTGAAACGATCACCCCACTGATGACCGCGAGGGCCAGGTTGTGAGTGATCACAGTAATTCCGGATACCAGGATGATTACGAATGCATCCGTCTTGGGGATTTTACGAAGAATCCGCAAACTCGACCACTCGAAGGTACCAATCACCACCATGAACATAACCCCGGTCAAGGCGGCCAGGGGAATTTTTTCAATCAAGGAGCTGGCAAAAAGAATGAAGGCGAGGAGGAAAAGGCCGGCGGCAATGCCGGATAGGCGTCCGCGTCCTCCTGAGCGGATGTTGATGATACTCTGGCCGATCATCGCACAGCCTCCCATTCCGCCAAAAAAACCGGTGACGACATTGGCAATCCCCTGTCCGAGGCATTCACGGGTGCTGTTACCTCGAGTTTCCGTTAATTCATCAATCAGGGTTAAAGTCATCAGGGATTCGATAAGGCCGACAGCCGCTAAAATAAATGCAAACGGAGCGATGAAAACGAGCGTATCCAAGGTAAAGGGGATACTGAAACTCACCAGAGAAGGAAGCTCACCTCCAATCGAAGCCATATCTCGTACTACCAAAGTGTCCAGGTCGAGCCCAATTACGATTAAACTGACCGTGCCAATGGCGGCAAGCGAGGAGGGGAACTGGGTTGTGATTTTAGGGAGTAGAAAAATGATCGCCATGGTCAGGGCGATGAGCCCTCCCATCAAATAAAGGTCGTTGCCGACCAACCAGGCAGATCCGGGGGTGGTCGGGCTTTCTGTAAACATCGGGAACTGGGCCTCGAAAATTACGATAGCCAATCCATTGACAAATCCAAACATCACCGGCTGTGGGATCAGGCGCACAAAGCGACCCAGTTTTAAGCATCCACATCCGATCTGTATGATTCCCATTAGAATGACTGTGGCAAAGAGATATTGTACTCCCATATCGCTTCCAAGCCCCAGAGCTTCTCCTCTTTCATTTCCTAGGATAACCAGAGACACCATAATCACGGCAAGAGCTCCGGTAGCTCCCGAGATCATGCCCGGTCTTCCCCCCAAAACTGCCGTGATCAGGCAGATCATAAAGGCGGCGTATAATCCGATAATTGGAGATACTCCGGCAATGATGGCAAAGGCCACGGCTTCGGGAACCAAAGCCAATGCTACGGTCAGACCCGAGAGAAGATCGTCTTTGGTCTGGATACGGTTACCAAACTTTCGATAAATTAATTTGAACACGGTATGGATGATTTTGGGTGGAAAACGAGGCACCAAGCAATCGATGAATCAAGAAAAGAAGTTCCCTGATTTTTAAACCACTCAGCACCTGTGCAAAAATGAGCACAAAGATTGAATAGTAGACTAGATTTGTTTTTTGAACAAGCAGATCTCTTGGGATTCTTTTTTGGGTTCGACTTGGACATACGATCCATCAACCTAGCGATTCATGATAAAAACCATCATTACTCATCCCGGAGGAGCTCATAAAGATGATTTCCTTGCTTGTTCAGTCCTACTATCGAATCATCCCGTTTCCATTTTTAGGCGTGACCCAACTGAGCAGGAATTGGAGGATCCTGAGGTTGCGGTTGTCGATATTGGGCATCGGCATGATCCCGACCTAAACAATTTTGATCATCATCAGTTGCCCCGCGATCATGAGCCGACCTGTGCTCTTTCCCTGGTTTTACAAAAGTTTGAAATTTATGAGGACACTAAGGAGTTTTGCAGTTGGTTGGAGACCACTGAGTGGTTTGACTGCAGGGGACCACATGATACCGCTGAATGGTTGGGCGTCGACCGGGAGGCTATGGCCAAGTTGAATTCACCACTGGATGTCACCATGTTTCAAGCCTTTGCTAAGCAAAAAGAACATCATTCGGGAGAGCCCGTCTGGGAGGTTATGAAAATGATGGGGACGGATCTCGTTCAATATGTCAATGGACTGCGGGGTAGAATCAATCAGGTTGCCAAGATTGAAGAGTTCTGGGATCTGGGGCAGGGCGAAGATATGATTAAGGTCGCATTTGTTCCCCGGACTGAGCCGGAGGTAGAGGAAGCGTCGGGAGGATTGGCTTGGAGGATTAAGGAGCTGGGGCTGGAAGAGGAAGTGGTTGCGGTGGTCTATCCAGACAGCAGAGGCGGGGGCTATGGGATGCGAAGGTACGACGATAATTTGGCATTGGATTTCAGTCAATTATCAGAGCAGCCGGATGTTCATTTCACCCACAACCGTGGATTTATTGCCAAAACCTCCACCACCGAAGTTTCCAGACTCAAGGAACTTCTTCTTTTGGCAAAGGTCTAGGGAAAGCCCCTTAAGTTAGAAAAAATTGGTGTAAATCAATCCTCCGCCCAGGATGAATACTTGCGGGAGAAAATTTAAAATGATGCTTTTTTCCTTCCAGGCAAAGCCGACAACGCTCCAGGTACAGGCCCCGATCAAATGAATGATTACATTCAGGGGATGAATGTTTAACGCATGAAGACATATCGCCGAGACGATGGTCATGGCACTGAAATATTTTAGGAAAACCATTTACTCTTTTTAAATAGAGGATACTGAAAGCCAAGTCTCAGATAAGAGCCAAAGTGTTTTTTAGGAATCCAGTTCCAGGAGCTTTTCGGTCTCGATCTCCCATTCGTAATTACGTTGCTGTAGCTTACGGGCCAGTCGTGCCGCCTCAGCATTAAGCTCTTTGGCTTTTTCAGAATCGTTATAGGAATCAGGATTGGCTAATTCAGCATGGCAGGTTTTTTCTTCCTCTTCCAATTGCATGATCTCCTTCTCCAATTTTCTTACTTTGTCTTCCAGTTTTCCTTTCTCAGCTTTTTTCTTTTCCCTCTCCTGAGAGCGCAGTCGTCGTTTTTCTTTTGCACTGAGAGCCCTTTCTCCAGTTGGTGAGTCGGCATCTTGTTCAGGTCTCGCATTTTTTAGACCTTCGATCAGCCCGGACTGGGCATCGGTCGATCCGGATTTCCATAGATAGTAGTCATAATTACCGGCAAAGTTGGTGATTTTTCCTGACTCGATACGGATGGTACGTTTTCCCAGAGCCCGGATGAAATGAACATCATGGCTCACGAAAATCAGAGTCCCCGTGTAATTACGCAATGCCTGGATGACGGCATCGATACTCGCCATATCCAGGTGTGTGGTCGGTTCATCGAGCAGAAGAAAGTTGGGAGGAGAGAGTAACAGTTTAACCAGGGCGAGCCTGCTTTTTTCACCCCCGCTCAGTACTTTAACTTTTTTAAAAACATCATCCCCCCGGAAAAGAAAGGCTCCAAGAAGTGTCCGTGCATCCTGTTCATGAACTTTGGAGTCAGTGTTATGCGTAGCTTCATCGACTACGCTTCTTTCAAGATCAAGAACCTCAACCCGTTGCTGAGAGAAATAACCAACCGAAACATTGTGGCCCAATTCCCGCGAACCTTTCTCGATGGCTACCAGATCCGCCAGGATTTTGAGCAGAGTCGATTTCCCTGCTCCATTGGGACCGACCAAGGCAATACGCTCCTGCTTTTCGACCTCTAGATTCAGGTCTGAGTATACCAGGTGGTCGCCGTAGGCCTGCCTTACCTGTTTGAGTGTGGCCACCCGCTGCCCACTTCGTGGAGGTTGCGGGAAAGTAAAGGAAATAGTGGCATCCGCCTCTTCCGGTGGATCAATTCTTTCCATTTTCTCGAGGGTCTTAATCCGTGCCTGGGCTTGCGATGCCTTGGATGCCTTTGCCCGAAAACGTCGGATAAAATCCTCATGATGGGCAATCTCTCTTTGTTGGTTTCGATAGGCCGCCAGGTGTTGAGCTTCACGCTCTTTTTTCTGGACCAGGAAATTTTCAAAATTTCCGGGATATCGGAACAGCTTACGGTTGCTGATTTCTAGAATGCCGGAGCAGATTGAGTTGAGGAAGGCACGATCGTGAGAAATCGTAAGGACGGAACCCGAGAATTTTTGAACCTGTGCCTGAAACCATCCCAGCGTTTCCAGGTCCAGGTGATTGGTCGGTTCGTCCAGCATCAGCAGATCCGGTTCCATTACCAGGAGACGGGCGAGATGGGCCCGCATAATCCAGCCGCCGCTGAGGGTATGGGCTGGTTGATTGAAGTCTTCCTGATGAAAAGCAAGACCGCTGAGAATTTTCTTGGCCTTGGCTTCAAGATTGTAGCCTTCCATTTCCGTGAATTTTTCCTGGGCTTCCAAACGATCCTGACTATTGGGGTCAGTATCTTCCCTTAAGACCTTCAGGACTTTGGCTAATTCCGGGGTAACCGATGTCGCCAATTCCAACACCGTCTCTTCCCCGGTCGGGGCACTTTCCTGGGGTAGGTAACCAATGCGGGTACCTCGTTCCCATTCGATTTTTCCTTCATCCTCGTCCACTTCTCCGAGCAGAATCGAAAACAGAGTGGTTTTGCCGGCTCCGTTTGCTCCGACTAATCCGATTTTTTCCCCTCTCATCATTCGCAGGGATACTTCCCGAAAGAGAATTTTCGGTCCGTAGCGTTTGCTGATTTTGGATAGTGTAAGCATTGAAAAAACGAACAGGCTTGCAGATGATGGGAATTTGGCAAAGCAATTTGGAGAGGGAATCAGTTTGGACCCGATTTGTAGACTTATGATTTGGGCAGTTTTTAGGTTTTTACCTTTTCTTGTTTCTTTTTTACAGCTAGTGAGGGTGTATGAATGAGCTAATATCCCGTAAAAATTTCCTTTTGCAAAGCAGTGTGGTCGCTACAGGACTGGTAGGGGGCATTCTTCCTACTTCAGTATCAGCCAAGCATCACATGCCCAAGCGTTTCACCCTAGGTTTATCTCAATACTCCCTCCGGGCTATATTGCGTGATGGATCCCTCGATGCCCTTGATTTTCCGAAGTTCACGGTTGATCAATTTGGAATTAAGGCCATCGACTTATGGGAGGGCGGTCTGCCCAAGGATAAACTGGATGATTCCAAATATTTAGCGAGGATGCGAAAGAAGGCGGAACAAGCCGGTACGGACTTATTTTTACTTATGTCCGGTGCCTTGGATGCATCCAAAGAAAAACGGGAGGCTAGCTCGGCGAGGATCAGTAAGTCTTTCGATCGTGCTTCCCAGTTGGGAGCACCCCTGGTTAGAATCTTTCTCAAGGCACCCGGTACGGATTCCGGTGAGGGTCTGAAAGCAAGCGTGGAAGCTCTGAAGCCTCTTGCGGATGAGGCAGCCAAAAAGAATCTCATCATCGCCATTGAGCCAGGTGCGTCCGAGTTAAGTCAGAAAGGTGCTTTCCTCGCCAAGGTGGCTACTAAGTTGAATCATCCGGGGCTCAAGCTGATGCCCGACTTCGGAAAACTTAAGGGCAATGTCTATGAGGGGACAGAAGCCATGCTGCCCCATACCATCACTGTTTCCTGCAAGATGCATAGTTTCGACAAGGAGGGCAACCAACCCGACTTTGATTACCCCCGTCTGATGAAGATGATCAAACAATCCGATTATAAAGGAATTCTTGCCATTGAATGGGAGGGCAGTGCCCTCAAGCCGATACCCGGGGTCAAAGCTTCCAAAAAACTCATCGAAAGATCTCTTCAATCCTCCTGATCGGATGAAAATCCTTTCTCTTTGGCCTGTAATGTATTGCTAGGAAGATTTCTGCTTCTGGCTTACTCAACAAGTAAAAGCTAGGTTCAAGAAATCCTTGCTTCAGGGAAAAAAAGAGACTTTTCCCTTCAGTTTCCATGTCGTTAATTTTTTTGCCCCATGATCACTCGGGTGTACAATAAGTTAAGATGAATCTCTTCCACAAAGTTGCCACCCTGACCTTTTGGGCCACCCTTTGCCTGGTGGTTGCCGGCGGACTGGTGAGGGCAACGGGGGCCGGTCTGGGATGTCCCGACTGGCCGACCTGCTGGGGCTGCTGGTTGCCTCCCACTGAGCTTTCGGACATTCCCTCCCAACTGGATGATTCCGGTAATGCCTACTATTTGGACAAGCTGGATCGTAAGCAATACCTCAGCAAGTTTGACTCCACAAAGATGTGGATCGAATATATGAACCGGGTGCTTGGAGTACTGATTGGGATTTTCATTATCGCCACATTTATCTCCTCGTTTCCTCTCCGGAAGTCACAACCACGGTTGTTTTATGGTTCGCTTGTAGCCTTGCTGATGGTGATTTTCCAGGGCTGGCTGGGATCGATCGTGGTGGAAAGTGAATTGATGCCGGGAATGATCACCCTTCATATGTTGCTGGCCATGATCCTCTTGTCTTTACTGATCAGTTTACAGGCGTGGTCATCTCCTCTTCCCAAAGGTAGTATTCTGCCCGGAACTCGGATTTTATATGGTTTAGTTATTCTACAGGTTATCCTGGGTACACAGGTACGTGAGAAAGTGGATGAGTTTACCAAGGAGCCGGAAGGGATTGCACGGGAAAACTGGCTCGATCATGCCGGATGGGTGGATCACATTCATCGCCCACTCTCGTTACTGGTTCTTGGTCTTAGTGTCTGGATTTTCTGGACTGCCCGGAAAATGTCGAAAAAGGATTTACTTCCAACTTGGATTCTCGGATGCGTATTGGGACAAATTTTATTGGGAGTTGTGTTAGCCTATGCCGGGTTACCCCCGTGGTCCCAGACCGCCCATCTGGTCTTGGGTGCGGGTATGCTCTGCTTGGTTTATCGCGCAGGCTGGCACCCCGTCGATACCTTCCGGGATGGGTAAGGGAATCGTTGCGATGGGGGATGGACTTTGGGATTTATTTCCCGACGGGCCACGGTTTGGCGGAGCCACCGCCAACTATGCCTGTCATGCTTCCATCCTTGGTGCTGATGTGCACATGGTCAGCGGGGTGGGCAAAGATGAGCGTGGGGAGGCCCTTTTACAGGTTTATCAAAAACATGGAGTGAGTACCGATCTGGTTCAGGTATTCAAGGATTATCCAACCGGGGTTGTGGATGTGGAACTTACCGAATCCGGACTGCCCACCTTTACGATTGGAGAAAATGCCGCCTGGGATCACTGGGCATGGAATCAAGAAATCGAGGTAGCTGTAAGAAAAGCAGACGCCCTGTATTTTGGTACTCTTGGTCAACGCGGAGATTCTGCCCGTGCCGGGATTCGCCGGGCCTTGGAGATCGCAAGTGTGACTAAAATTCCCCGTATTCTTGATATCAATCTCCGGGCACCCTTTTATAATGACTCCCTGATCCGGGATTCGATTGCCCTTTGTTCAGTTCTTAAACTCAGCGATGAGGAACTCGAACGGGTTACCCAAGCCTGCGAATTGGATTCATCTCTCGAGGATACTGCTGCACTTGAGGAACTGAGGTCTAAATTTGAACTGGATCTTGTAGTGATGACCCGGGGCTCGGAAGGTGCCGTGCTCATTTATGCAGAGGGATTGGTGGAACAACCGGGCGAGCCGGCCACCGTAGTCGACACCGTGGGGGCAGGGGATTCCTTTACCGCCTCCATGACACTAGGTTTACTTGAAGGAAAAGATTACCCTCAAATCATAAAAGATGCCTGCAGGGTAGCCGCTGGGGTCTGTTCGCATGCCGGTGCAGTGCCTCATTAAATTGATTGATTTTTTGCCGGTTGATCAAAAACCTTCCTTAATCCAAAAGCTTTATATCTATGAAAACAAACCGAAGAACTATTCTTAAGTCCGCAGCAACCACTGCTGTTGCCGGCACTTTGCTGACAGCTCCAAAAGCTGCCCATGCCCAGGCTCCTATGCGGGCCGCAAACCCTAAGTTTCGGATTAAAAACGGACGGATCAAACAATCCATCATGGGCTGGACCTTCAATCCTATGCCCACACCCGAACTGGCCAAACTGTGTAAGGAAATCGGACTGGTGGCAATGGAAGGGATTTCACCCAAGCATTATCCAATGATCAAGGATCTCGGTCTGGACATTTCATTGGTTGGCAGTCATGGGTTTAAGAAGGGACCGGTGGATCCGGCCAACCATGATGAGTGTGTTGAGAAATTAACGGAGGCCATCGAACTTTGTGCGAGTGCGGGGTACAAAAGAGCCATTACTTTCACGGGAATGAAAGCGGAGGGGATCGATGACGAAGAGGCGGAGCAGAATTGCATAACCTGCTGGAAAAAGGTGCTTCCACTTGCTGAGAAGAAAGGAATTACCCTGTGCCTGGAGCATTTAAATTCCCGGGATGACAGTCATCCGATGAAGGGACATCCCGGGTATTTTGGGGATGATGTCGACCATTGTGTGAAAATGATCGAGAAGGTTGGTTCAAGTTCCTTAAAATTACTTTTCGATGTCTATCATGTCCAGGTGATGAATGGAGATGTGATCCGCCGCATCAACCAGTACAAGGATGTGATCGGGCATTATCATACGGCCGGTAATCCCGGACGGGCGGAACTGGATGATAAACAGGAAATCAATTATCCCGGAGTGATGAACGCCATCGTGGATACCGGATACGAGGGATATGTTGCCCAGGAATTCATCCCGACATGGGAAGATAAGGCTCTTGCCCTACGGCATGCCGCAGAAGTGTGCGATGTCTAACCTGTCCAGGCTAAAGCCTGTTTGCTTTACCAGTCGTCGGTGCGGAATGGACCGGCAGGTAGACCGTCGATGTTGTAAAGATTGGCGTCCGCTGGGTTCATGGTGAAGGCGTAGCGGGCAGCGACGGGTGTTTTCACATTTTTAGAACTTAGGACCACCTTATCACCCACAATCTTAGCATCCGCCCAGTGCCATTTTTTATCAGCACCGGCGATGGAAAAGTGTTTCAGGTTTCCCTTATCCTGCTGCGTGGGATCAAGACCGACTTTTTTACCGACCATCAGTCCCTGCCCAACATTATTGAAGGTGACATGAATCTTATTTCCTTTGATTTCATGGCCTGAATAGAGCGGACCGGAAGCAACCATATGCTTTTTACCATAGGTCTGATTGAGTGCCCATTGAGCGAGGCGTCCACCCACATCCTGTTTATTCTTTGGATGGATATCATTGGGATTGTGAGCATCAGCCAAATCAATAATCACTGCCATACCGGTATGTTTCAGATCGAGGGCTTGGGTTTGTGCTTCTCTTAATCTTGCCCATCCGTCCCCACCTTCGGGTCTGGATTCTTCCTTACTGGCATCCTTAATATCCATCACATTGGGTTTTCTGAAGTTGCACAACTGCACCCAGTAGAACCCAAGGTCAGGGTTTTGAAAGGCTTTTCTCCACCCTTTGACGAGAGCGTGTTTCTTCTGATAATAAGTGACTCCCTCATTACCATTGGATTCTCCCTGATACCAGATGGCTCCGCGCATGGCGTAGGGGGTAAGCGGGTGAACCATAGAATTGTAAATGGCAGAGGGAGTACCTCCTCCAACTTTTGTGTCCTTGGTATAGGCAGCCACATTTTTGGCCTGTTCGGAAAGTTCAGGAACGGATTTAAAACCGTCGAGGGTGGTCCAGGGTTCGATTTTGGTGCCTCCCCAGTTGGATCCAATTAAACCAACCGGTACACCGAGGGAAAGATGAATGCGGCGACCAAAGTAATAACCCGTGGCACTAAATTTGGCAACGGAGTCCGATGAGCAAACCTGCCAGGAACCCTTGCCTTCCCGTTGTGGTAAAGGGTGCACAGTATGACCCGGGACATCAAAAAGTCTTATTTTCGAGTAGTTAGCCTTGGCGATTTCTTCCTGTGGGTTGGCACATTGGCGAACATGCCATTCCATGTTTGATTGACCTGAACAGATCCAGACCTCCCCGACCAACACATTCTCGAGTTTAATCTCGTTGTTTCCTTTTATCGTAAGCACGGAAGGCGAAGCGTTGGCTTTCAGTTTGTTGAGTTTGACCATCCATTCTCCATGTTTGCCGACTGTGGTCTCTTTCTTTTGTCCGGCAAAGGTGACGGTTACTTTTTCACCCGCATCCCCCCATCCCCAGATGGGTACCTGCATATCCCTTTGCAGAACCATGTGGGAATTGATAACTGCAGGAAGGCGTACGGCGTATGCACTGATGGAACAAGCAAGTGCGAGAAGAAAAATAGACAATCTTTGCATATTAATAAAGGTGGGTTTGAGTTTATAAAAGGGTATCACCACCAAATGAACTGAGAAACCCCTGATCAATCTCAAAATAGAATCCTGAGAGAATAAAATTTAGGAACTTAGCTCTTTTTTCCCTTTGAGTCTTTGCTTGCCACTTTTATTTGCAGGGGCTCGGGGGGAGTGTTCTTAAGCAGGCGATTCAAAGTATAAACGATATAGTTATTGCTTAGCTTGTCTCCACTTGAGGAGGTAAGGTTTTGGACCGTAACCTCGTGAATGTGCCAGGCTTTGAGTTCTGCGAGTTCAACCTCTATCGTTTTAGCATCTTTGGATATATGAATTGCGGATATTTCCACTTTGGTTTCATCGGATCGCGGGGAACCGTAAGCTTCCCGGTATTCATAAAAGTATCGGGAAAAGGGCCAGGTTTCCTTTTTCGCCCCAATCTCACGATTGACCGGTTTGGTAAAAGTAAACTTAAATCCCTTTTCCTGTAATTCCATATTTTGGATTTCAAAGGGAGTTTTGCCATTCCAGGAAATTTGTTGGATGCCTTCTCCTCCGGCCCAGGTATGCTTAGTCTGACCCACAAAAAGACTGCCGTCCGGCGCCCAGTCCATCCGGTTACATCCGCGACCCAGGGGAGATCCATCGAAGAAAGGAACGCATGCTCCCTGTAATTCTCCTCCAACTTTTTCAAGCATGACCCGCATGATCCGGGGGCGGTTCATTTCTCCAACGAGAAGTTGACCGGTGAATGGGCCCATTTTCGCCCGGGGAGTGATCGCGAGCACTTTGGTGGGCGAATTAGCCATGGTTCCGTGAGGGAAGACCACGCAGGCTCGGGACCGCATTTTGGCAAGTTTCTCGACCGGTGTGTCCACGGGTGTGCCCTCAAAACCCTCCTTCCAGGCAAGGCTGGCCGCGTGTCCATAGAAATGATCCTTCTGTACATGGAAAAGCTTGCTTGAGCCTACCCAGTCGCCCTGGTTGTCGGTGACAAATAAATTTCCATTTAGGTCGAACCCAAGTCCATTGGGTGTGCGGTGACCGTAGCTCCAGGGGATGGTTTTTCCCTCGGTGGTGAGCTTCATGATACATCCGCGGTAGGGGGCCGATGAATGCATCCGGCCGGGGCGTCCTCGCTCGTTGAAAGTTCCCCGTGTGATGGTGCGCACGCCGTCTCCTCTGGATCCTGTTCCCAAAGCGAAGAAGTAATTTCCCTGCTTGTCTCGAACGGGGGTGAAGTTGAATTCATGATAATTTCCCGACATTCCAAAATGATCAGTAATCACGGCAAAATCGTCTGCCTTGCCATCGCCGTCTGTATCCCGAACCCGGGTGAGTTCGGGACGTTGGGTCACGATAAGTTCAGAGTTGGAGAGGGCGATCACACCGAGGGGGTTATGCAGACCCTCCGCAAATAATTCCCATGATTCAGTTTTCAAATCCCGAAAAAAGATTTCTCCGCTGGGCAGGCAAACGACTAATTTTCCATTCGGGAGAAAGGTTAGACCATCGATTTGAAAATTTTTATACTTGGTGGGCGGGGCAGGAATATTGGTTACCGAGTACTGGGGGGCCGTGGCTCCTGGCATTGAGGTTGTCCAGAAGATGAAAATAAAGGTAAAAAAAGATTTCATTAGTTGGTCTCCTCAACGGGTGTAATTAAGACGGAAAAATGGCTGGAATCTTTGGCGGAAAGTAGGAGTTTCCCATCCGGTTTACTTTTTCCCTGATCGCAATTTATCGAAGCAAATGCAGATGGAGTGAGTTGCAAAACGGCTTCAGTGGGAGGGGAAATGGTGAAAGTTCGCACGATTCCAGTTTTCTTATCATTCATACCAATGAGTTCAGTGATCGTATGTTCACCCAGTGAATACCTAAACTTTGGGTAGCCTTCGACGAGTTGGTATCCCAGGAATGAAGGTGTTTCTTTCAATCCTTTCAGGCGAATCGGAAAGTCGTCCGCCTGAGATGTGTCGTAAATGGGCTTTTGCATATTGGTTTTGGAGAGTTCATCAAACGATTCATCCTCGAGCAGGGTGGTTCGGGCACGATAGTACGGGGTGCCATTGAATTCCGCTACCGGTTTTCCATTGCTGGACCAATGGGCCTGATTGGATTTTATAAATCCCCCCTTCGTCCATACATAGCGTAAACGGCACTCGCCCGCATCCCAGCAAAAGTAATGATTTCCCGGTAAGGCCACCGCAAAAGCAGCCGGTGACGCTCCGGGCATGAAAGTACGGTAAATGACCGGCCTGGTTATCTCCGTGAGAGTATCATCGAAGGTGGGAGTAAAGGTACCGTTCTTCTTGCTGTATTTTTTATCGAATGGAAATTTTTTCAGCAGGGTTTGCGGAGTGAACACATCCTGAGATAATTCCCTGCGTGCTTTGGCGACTTCTTCTTTACTGACCAAATCCTCCTGATTACCCCAGGCATTGTTTACATAGCTGAGAATGTAAGCAAGTTTCTCGTCGTCGAATAACAGTTGGGGTGGCATCGCGGCGTAATATTTCTTGCCGTTTACTTGGATGGGGCCGGCCAATCCGCGAAGAGAAATAGCAATGGATCTGTCTGAGCCTTCCTTGAGCCAGTCACTTCCGGCAAGGGGCGGAATATTTCCTTTTTGTCCTTTGCCGTCGGCCATATGGCAGGCAACACAGGAGCCGGCTCCATTGTAGAGTTCTTTGCCTTTCCTGAGGATTTCGTCCCGAGATTCTGCGGACAGGCTGGAGCAAACTCCGGATAATAAAAGAAAGAGAAAAAAAGAAAGATGAGGATTCATGGAAAGGTTCAAGGTTACTATCGCTTGCTATACATGTGTAAACCTTCATTCAAAACAAAAGTCCGGTAAAATGCAAAAAATTGAATTTAGTCGGGTAGGGAATCCTTCTTCTGGTCGCGATCCAGGTTTTCCTGAATCCAATGGGCCAGGGTGCCGCTTCCCATGCCATAACCACCGGGGAGCGGTCGTAAATCGCGGGTTTGTCTTTTGGGAGGATCGCCCCAGTGCTTGGGGAACGGTTTTCTTTTACCGGGTTTGGCATGGGGTCGTTTTTGTTTGGCAGGTTTCTTAAGAGCTTTTTTCCCGTACAACATTTTGTAGACCTCCTCGGCTGTGCGTCTTTGTCCGGTGCTTTCATTGAACCAGGGACTCCCCCCGAGAAACATGATGCCTTCCGGGAGCTTTTTACCTTTTGCCACCCACTCATCGAAGGTGGGGATGTTTTCTTTTTCAGAAGCTTTTTGACTTTGATTGGAATCGTCTCTCTTTGTGTGAGATTCGACTGGTGCATTTCCTGGTCCCGGATTGTCCGCCAATAGGATCAGAGCTCCGAGTACAAGGATGGATAAAAAAATCGAGTTCAAGGTCATCAGGATAGCATTCTTAAACCAAGACGAATTTTCAACTTCTAAAGCTTGTCGATTCTTGGCCCGCTCTTTAAGCCTTAGGCATGAACATACTCATAATTTCAGTCATTGTATGCTTGCTCTCTCATTTATTTGCAGCAGACCGTCCAAATTTTCTGATCATTTTGGCAGACGACTGTACTTACAACGACCTGCCTCTTTACGGCGGCAAAAATGCAAAGACCCCAAATATCGATAAGTTGGCAACCGAAGGCCTGACCTTTACTCGTGCCTTTGTGTCTTCCTCAATGTGCCAACCCTGTCGGGCGGAATTATATTCCGGATTATATCCGATGGGGAACGGATGTGCCTGGAATCACTCTGGATGCCGTCCGGATATTCAAGGCATGCCGCAGATCTTGGGGAACCTTGGATATCGGGTTGGGCTCGCCGGTAAAACCCATATTCGTCCGGCGGAAGTTTTTCCCTTTGAGAAAGTGGATGGCTTTGACAAAAGTTGCGTGCGTAATCCCACGCTTGCTCACGATTTAGGGCCAGTGGAACAATTTATGGGCCGGGATAAGGCTGAACCCTTCTGTTTGATTATTGCGCTGACTGAACCACATGTCCCGTGGGTAATGGGAGATCCTTCGCAATATCCGCCTGATAAGATTAAGCTTCCGCCGAATATTGCGGATACCCAAAGAACTCGGGAAGATTTTTCCAAATACCTGGCCGAGATCACCTACATGGATGGCCAAGTGGGCGAAATCCTTGATTCATTGAAAAAGTGCGGAAAGGCTAACGATACACTGGTACTCTTTACTTCCGAACAGGGATCTCAGTTCCCCGGGTGCAAATGGACAACCTGGAATACCGGACTGCACACCGCACTGATTGCCCGCTTTCCGCAAAAGGTGAAAAAAGAAATCCGAACGGACGCTTTGATTCAGTTCGCGGATGTCTTACCCACTCTTGTGGATTTAGCAGGCGGTGAGGCCGAGGGAATGGACGGCTCGAGTTTTGCACCTGTGCTTATGGGGAAATCGGGTTCGCATCGGAAGTATGTTTATGGAATGCACAATAATTTCCCGGAGGGGCCTCCTTACCCAACTCGTACCATTTCGGATGGCACCCATCGTCTCATTCTTAACCTCACTCCAGACGAACTATTTATTGAAAAGCATTTGATGGGATTAAAAGGGAACGCGGTATTGAACAATCCCTATTGGGCAACCTGGGTCCGTGACTCCTGGGAAAAGCCAGCCATTTATAAATTGGTCAAGCGTTACCAGAGCCGACCGCCGGTCAGCTTTTATAATACAGCGAAGGATCCCTATGAAATGAATGACCTGGCCGGTATGCCAAAATTTCAAAAAAAGATTAAGGAGATGAGGAAAGAACTGGAGGCATGGATGAAGAGGGAGGGAGACCCGGGAGTCTTGCTCGATTCCTCGGAAGCTCATCAGGCAGCTAAATCCGGAAAGCATCTCTTCTAAATTAAATCTTGAACAATGAAAACTTTTCATGGTCAAAGATCATGATTGGTAAAATAAAGTTATGAATAAATCTATTTTGATTCCTGTTTCCGTGGTGGTCGGGCTCATCGCAGCCGCCACCATTATTTCCAAGCCCTGGGTTACTATCCAGCATGCCGAGCCGATTATGGTGAAGGGATATGCGGAGCGAGAGGTCAGGGCCGATCAGGGAAGCCTGACTGTGCGAATTTCGGAAGAGGGTGCGGATAATGGAGAAGCCTACGAAAAAGCAGGAAACTCCCTCGAAACGGTACGCAAACTTATTGGAGATACATTGGGAGAAGAGGCAGAGTTGGTGGAATTGTCATCTTCCCTGAGTGAAACGAAAAAGCTGAATGAAAAAGGAAACCGGACCAATGAGGTCGATTATGTCACTGCTACCCGTAGTCTTCGGGTAAACAGTTCGCAGGTCGAGAAGCTTAAGGTCATGTCCCGGCAACTGTATGATCTTAATGGAGAGGGCATAAGGCTCACTTTGAGTGGACCTGAGTTTTTCGTCTCTAAATTGGACGAGGTAAAGATCGACCTGATGCAGAGAGCCACTCAGAACGGGAGAGAAAGAGCCGAAATTATGGCTGAAAGTTCGGGAGAGAACCTGGGTTCACTTGTTTCCGCGCGACAGGGTGTTATCCAGATCACCAAGCCGAATTCCACCCGTACTTCCAGTTATGGGATTTATGATACGGAGACCATTGAAAAAGTGGTGAAGTTGGTGGTCACCCTCGAGTTCAAAATCGGAAAGTAAAACTCCTTTTGTATCCCAATGAGAATATAAGGTAACCTATTTCTTTCTCATTGCCTTTGGTTGAAACTTTCCTCTCTTTGGTAAGTTTTAACCTCATATGAAAGCTCATTATTTCCTTACATCCCTGTACTCTCTTGGCTTGTTTCTTCTAGGCAACTTATACGGTGAAGAAAAGAAGCCACTCAATTTACTCCTCATCACCGTGGATGATATGAGTTGTGATTCTGTTGGGGTCTACGGATGTGAACTGGAAGGAACCACTCCGGTGATGGATCGTCTTGCATCCCAGTCCCTGCGGTTTGATTACGCCCATGTCACCGTGGGGAATTGTAATCCCTGTCGGAATGTGATGTTTTCCGGATTGATCTCCCATAACAATAAAGTGGAAGGTTTCTATAAAGTTACCGACCCGGGCTGGCCACACATGGTGGATCTTTTAAAAGATGCCGGCTATTATGCCGGGATTCGTGGAAAGGTGACTCATTCCAGTCCTTATCAGCCCTATGACTGGGACGAGGATCTTACTACTTTGGAGGATGGTTCCAAGGCTCACATCAAAGATGCCAAGTCTTATGGCGAATCCACCGCCCGTGGAATCGCTAACGCCAAGAAGCAGGGAAAGCCCTTCTTTTTGTCAGTGAATATTTCAGATCCACACAAACCCTTTTGGTCACAGGTACGGGGAGGAGGGGAAGACCCTTATCAACCGAGCCGTATCTTTACTGCGGATGAAGTGCCGGTTCCAGGGTTCCTTTTTGAGGACGAGGCGGTTCGCGAGGAGCTTGCCCTTTATTACAGCAGTGTGCGCCGTGCGGATGACTGCCTGAACCAAGTTCTCAGAGCCCTGAAGAAAAGTGGGGAGTGGGAAAACACCATGATCGTTTTTCTTTCCGATCATGGGATGCCTCTTCCTTTTGCGAAGACTCAGCTTTACCATCATAGCACGCGGACGCCCCTGATGGTTCGGATCCCCGGTGTCACCAAGGATGGCAGGGTAGATAAAAGACATATGGTATCCGTATTGGATTTGTTACCTACGGTTATGGATGCATTGGGCGTTGAAAAACCGTCCCGGTTGGACGGTCGCTCCTTTTATCCGATTCTGAAAGGGGAGAAGCAGGCTGACCGAGATTTTATCATCAAGCAATACCACGAGAATTCAGGACGTTCTAGAGATCCGATGCGTGCCATACAGACCAAGACCCACTTGTATCTTTTCAATCCCTGGTCAAATGGGGAACGCATTTTTGCGACTGCCACCAATGGAACGGTTACCTGTAAAAGGATGATTGAATTAGCCAAGAATGATAAAGCAATGAATGAGAGGCTGAATCTCTATCGCTACCGGGTTCCACAGGAACTTTATCAAGTCAAAAGAGACCCGGACTGCCTGCAGAATTTGATCGATTCTTCCAATAATCAGGAAGTCAAAAATAAATTACAAAAACTTTTGGAAGAGTGGATGGTGAAGACTGGAGATCCGATTCTTGAATGTTTTCGTAAAAGGGAAGATCCCGCGTTTGTGGAGGCATATGTTCAGAAATTGGAATCCGAGTCAGAGGCTCGAAGAAAAGCCAGTGCTCCAAAGCCCAAAATAAAGAAGAAAAAGAAGTCCTAGTCCGAATTTATTATCATGAGAGCCTTACTTTCACTGACCTGCGTTTTCATATTCTCTTTCACTGTGCTAGCGGATGACCACGGCAAGCATTTGTTTATTTTGTCGGGTCAGTCGAATATGCAGGGACACCGACCGGACGAGGCTTTCACTCCGATGGTTGAAAAAGCACTTGGTAAAGAAAAGGTAATTGTCGTGCAGGATGCGCTTGGAGGCCAACCGATTCATCGGTGGTGGCAAGAATGGAAGGACCCAAAGGGGGAAAAGCCTAATCAGAGTGGTGATCTTTATGACCGTTTGATGGGGAAGGTAAATGCGGCGATCGAAGGGCAAAAGATTAAAACGATCTGTTTTGTTTGGATGCAGGGAGAACGGGATGCGAAGATGGGGTGGGGCAAACTTTATGAAAAAGCCCTGCTCGGTTTGCATGCTCAGCTGGCCAAGGATTTGAAATGGAAAAAGAATGATCTTGGCTTCGTGATTGGGCGGCTGAGTGATTTTGATATAAGCAATAAGCGGTATCCTCACTGGACAATGGTTCGTGAGGCACAGGAGCGGGTGGCGAATTCAAATAAGAATTTCTTCCTCGTGAATACGGATGATCTGAATGATGGGCTTAGCCGAAAAGGGAAAGCGATAAAAGACGATCTTCATTATTCCGCTGAAGGCTACAAGGAACTGGGCAGGCGTTTTGCCAAGTTTTGTCTTACGATAGCGAATCAGAAATAGGTACCATGAGACTTCAGTTATTTGTACTTTCTCTTTTACCTCTAGTAAGCACCATAAGTAAGGTTAGGTTACCCGGGGTGTTTACGGATAACCTCGTATTCCAGCAGCGAAGCGGAAATCCGGTCTGGGGTTGGGCCAAACCCGGGGAAAAGGTGACGGTCTTAACGAGCTGGGGAACGAAGGATTCGGCAACCGCGGATAAAGATGGAAAATGGATGATCATTACCTACACCACCGGTGCTGGCACCGGACATGAGGTTACCATCAGCGGAGAGAATGAAATTGTGTTGAAAGATGTCGCCTTGGGGGAAGTCTGGCTTTGTGCCGGGCAGTCAAATATGGGTTGGTCGGTGGCAAATTCATTCGAGGCGGCTGGCGAATCGGATGTGAATCTACCTGATTTCCGGATTTTCCGTTCTGCCCGGGAGCATTGGCATGAGCCGCTTGAGGAAAACCGGGACCGGTTAGCCAAGTGGAAGCCATGTAATCCGGAGTCGGCGGCGGAAACCTCTGCGGTTGCTTATTATTTTGGGAAGACCCTGCAGCAAAAACTCGGTGTTCCCGTAGGAATAATCCAAAGAGCGTATGCCGGAACCCCTATTGAGGGATGGATGCCCTGGGATATCCAACGCAATGATCCGAGAGCCCAGGCACACAAGAAGGGATTGGATGATTCCGCCAACCGCATGATCGGGAGGGGGGAAACCAGGCAAAAAGCATTGGATAGATTTCAAAAAGAACTGGCAGAGTACAATGACAAGATCGACCGGGGTGAAGCCATGAGGAATGCAAGCCGGGCCTTATCCCCCCCGATCATCACCAGACCCGCCAACCTTGGGCATCAATATCCCGGTAATATTTTCAATGCGATGATCGCACCCATTTGTCCCTATGCCATTCGCGGGATGATCTGGTATCAGGGAGAAAGGAATGCCAAGAACAGTCCGCAGGCTGAGCACTACCGTAATCAACTCAAACAAATGATTGGGTACTACCGCAACCTCTGGCACGGGAAATCCTGGGGTGCGGTGAGTGATGGGTTTCCGGTTTACTTTACCCAGTTGCCCAGCTGGAATCCTCCCCAATCCGAACCTGTGGAAGGAGTGGAGTCGCCCTGGGTCGTCAGTCGGGAAAGTATGAGGCAGGTTACCAAAGAGCTGTATAATACAGGAATGACGGTAACTATCGATACGGGCGATGCCATTTTACTGCATCCCAAAAATAAAAAACCGATTGGGGTCAGGCATGCCTACCTGGCTCTGGGTAAAACTTATGGATTTCCCTTGGTTCACGAAGGGCCCGTTTATTCTGGATTTAAGATTGAGGGAAGCCGAATGAGGTTGAGTTTTACCTCCACCGGTTCTGGCTTAACTGGAGGAAGCGATAAACCCCTCGATTCCTTCGCGATAGCCGGGGAAGATCGTCAGTGGCATTGGGCAAATGCGAAGATAGAAGGAGGTTCGATTGTGCTTAGCTCCTCAAAAGTCAGCAAGCCGGTGGCTGCCCGTTATGCCTGGGCCATGAACCCTTCCCAAAGAAACCTACTTTATAATCAAGAAGGTTTTCCTGCATCTCCTTTTCGGACCGATGACTGGCCGCTCTATGATCCAAAAGCCGAATTGATAGAAGTGACCAAGCCGGAAAAACCAAAAGTATATGAAGCCAAAGACTGGTCCCGGCCGGTGATGAAATAGAGATGTACAAAATTTTCCTTTTCTGTCACTTCCCCCTTTATTTTCTATTCGGGACCGGCCCCAATGTAATCATTATCCAGACGGATGAGCATAATTTGCGTACGCTCGGCTGCTACCGTGAGCAAATGAGACCGGAGCAGGCCTTCGTCTGGGGCAAAGACAATAAGGTGGACACGCCCCACATTGATTCCCTTGCCAAAGATGGATTGCTTTGCACCAATTACTTCGCGTCTTCACCGGTTTGCACACCTTCCCGGGCCTCCTGGGTATCCGGACTTTATCCTCAGGCCACCGGCTCTCCGAGCAATAATTTACCCCTAAATGATTCCATCATTACTTTTGCCGAGGTGTTACGCAAGCGGGGCTATGCCACCTCCTACCTGGGGAAGTGGCATTTGGATGGGAATGCGAAGCCGGGCTGGGCTCCGGCGCGAAAATTCGGATTTTCCGATAACCGTTTCATGTTCAATCGTGGCCATTGGAAAAAATTTGAAATTACCAAGGATGGTCCACAGGTGGCCGCCCGCAAAAAAGGCGAGCCCAGCTACGACCTGGACGGAGCTGATGATCAAAGCTTTGCCACCGATTGGTTGGTCGACCGTACTCTGGAAATCCTCGAGCGTGATAAAAAGAAACCTTTTTGTCTGATGCTCGCACTTCCCGACCCACACGGGCCGAACACGGTGAGGGCACCCTATGACACCATGTATGACCACCTGACTTTTCAGCAACCCGTGACGATGCGCAAGGTTCTGGCCGCCTTGCAGAACCGGCCGGGGTGGGTGACTGGATCCAACGCAGTGAAAAAGCTAAGCCAGTCAACCTTGTCCAAGTATTTTGGGATGGTACGGTGCATCGATGATAATGTGGGGAAAATTCTCCGCTTTCTTGAGGAAAATGAACTTACTGAGGATACGATCGTCGTATTTACATCGGATCATGGCGATATGATGTGCGAGCATTGCCGGATGAATAAAGGACTTCCCTACAAGACATCCGTGGGCATCCCTTTTGTTTTGCGCTACCCGGCCAAGGTTCCGGCGGGCAAAGTGATTCACACAGCTTACACGACAGTTGACTTCTTCCCCACTCTGATGGGACTGATGGGAATTGAAGATGGGTTGCCCAAGCTTCATGGTCAGAATGCCACCATTTCTTTCACAAACAAGAAAAAGGAAATTGCCAGGGACCGCATCGTTTATGTCAGGCATTCTGGAGGGGCTTGGGTGGCTGCCTTTGATCGGCGATACAAGTTGGTTATCTCCAATCTTGATGAACCATGGCTTTATGATTTGGAAAAAGATCCGGACGAACTGGTTAACTATTTTGGCCGTGAAGGATACGATAAACATTTCATCCGATTGAGGGATGAGCTGATTGCTCAGATGAAAAAGTTCAAGGAACCCGCCTTTACCTCGAAAAAACTTCGGTACGAATAAAGATTATTCTATCTTTTGCTTGGATTTCCTCCCTGAAATCATTCATGCTTACCAGATATGGATAAGAAGGACATCGTGGAGGTTTTGGAACGCATCGGGACGATGATGGAAATTAAAGGGGAGAACCCATTTAAGATACGGGCGTATTCCGCAGGTGCCCGTACCCTGCAAACCATGGAAGAGGACTTGGGTGAGGTGATTGAAGCGGGGCGTTTGGGAGATATTCCGGGCATCGGTAAGGCACTCACCGAAAAGATTGAAACCCTCTACACCACGGGTGAACTCGAATTTTATGATAAACTGGTGGCATCCGTGCCTTCCGGATTAATGGATCTGCTCGATATTCCCGGGCTTGGTGGGAAAAAGATCAAGGTTCTTCACGAGAAACTGGAAGTGGATTCCATTGAATCTCTGACTGCTGTCTGCCAGGAGGGCAGGGTGGCGGAACTCAAGGGGTTTGGCAAAAAGACGGAGGAGAAAATCCTCTCGGGAATCAAAAACCGCGAAGCGTATGCCGCCCGTCATCTCTGGTGGGATGCCCGTTCCGTGGTCGAAAAGATTCTGCCCGGACTGCAGGGATTGCCCGAAGTCGAGAGAGTGGAGGCGGCCGGTAGTTTCCGCCGGGGGATGGAAACGGTGGGGGATCTTGATTTTCTGGTGGCTTCTTCCAATCCTGCCCCGATCATGGACTGGTTTACCTCCATGGATGGCATTGCGGAAGTCACCGCTCACGGGGATACAAAGTCGAGTATCCGTTTGGAAGGGGGAATGCAGGCCGATTTACGGGTGGTGCCATCCGAACAGTTTTATTTCGCCCTGCATCACTTCACCGGATCCAAGGATCACAATGTACGGATGCGCCAAAAAGCACTATCACAAGGACTCAGCCTGAGTGAGTGGGGACTGCGTCCGGAAGAGGAAAAAGATTCCTCCCGCAAGGCAGGTCCGGTGGAGGCAAATTCAGAAGAGGATATTTTTAAGGCTTTGGGACTGCAGTATGTTCCGCCGTCACTCCGGGAAGGTATGGGAGAAGTGGAAGCGGCTGAGCGAAACGAACTGCCCGAACTGCTTGAATTCGCCGATCTCAAGGGATGTTTTCATAATCATACCACCGCGTCGGATGGGCGGAACACCCTCGAGGAGATGGCGGAAGAAGCAGACCGGCGGGGGTGGGAATACCTCGGAATATCCGATCATTCGAAGGCGAGTTTTCAGGCCAATGGTCTGGACGAGGAACGACTTTCAAAACAAGTGCAGGCGATCAAGACCATCAATGAAAGCGGAAAATACCGGGTTCATCTCTTTTCCGGATCCGAAGTGGATATTTTATCCGGTGGGAAATTGGATTTTGAAGATTCCGATATGGAACCGCTCGATTATGTGGTCGCCTCCGTGCATGCCGGACTCACCCAGGATGAAGAGACGATGACGGCCCGTTTAATCAAGGTATTGGAGCATCCAAAAGTGACCATGCTTGGCCATATGAGCGGTCGGCTTTTACTCAAACGGGAGTCCAGTCGGATGAATGTTCAAAAGATTATCGATGCGGCCATCGCCAATGGTAAGATCATTGAATTAAATGCCAATCCCATGCGTTTGGATATGGATTGGCGGCACTGGAGACGGGCGGCGGAGAAAGGCTTGCTTTGCTGTATCAATCCTGATGCTCATGCCATCCATCATTTTGATTTCCAGCAAGCAGGTGTCCTGGCCGCCCGTAAGGGATGGTTGACCGCTCAAGAAGTTTTCAATACCCGCACGCTGTCCGAAGTAAAAGACTATCTTTTCAGTTCCTGATCCTGCCCCCTGACTATGGCATTGATCAGCTATCGTAACCTGACCGTATCCTTTGGAGGGCCTCTCCTCTTGGACGATGTCGGCATCACCATTGATAAAAAAGAAAGAATTTGTCTGCTCGGCCGAAACGGGGAGGGGAAGTCGACTTTACTGAGAATTCTCTCTGGGCAGGTAAAGCCGGACAAAGGAGAGGTAGAGAAGATTCCGGATTTGCGGGTGGCAAAGCTGGATCAGGAAATTCCCACTGGAGTCGAAGGTACGGTTTTTGATCTCGTGGCCCGGGGGCTTGGTTCGGAAGCCGATTTATTGCGTGATTATAATGTCGCTGCCCAAAAGCTGGCTGAAAATCCGGATGATGAATCCCTTATCACGAAGGTCGATCATTTACAGTCCGAACTGGATCGGACCGATGGTTGGACCCTTGATTATCGGATTGCATCGGTCATTGATCAGGTCGGTCTGGTGGCGGATGAGACCTTTGATACCCTATCTGGTGGAAACAAGAGCCGGGCGATGCTGGCTCAGGCATTAGTCAGCGAGCCCCACCTGCTGATTTTGGATGAGCCCACCAATCATCTTGATTTTGCCGGGATCCGTTGGTTAGAAGAATTTTTACGAAAAGCAGATTTTGCCACATTGTTTGTTTCTCATGACCGGGCTTTTTTACGAACTCTGTCGACCCGTATTCTGGAACTCGACCGAGGAAAGTTGACTTCCTGGACTTGTGGGTATGAAAAATTTCTTGTTCGCAAGGCGGAGTTCTTAGCTGCGGAGGAAAAGAACAATGCGGTATTTGATAAAAAACTGGCAGAGGAGGAAGTCTGGATACGCAAGGGAATCCAGGCACGACGAACCCGAAACGAGGGGAGGGTGCGTGCCTTGTTTAAATTACGGGAGGAACGGGCAGACCGTCGCGATCAACAGGGAAAAGTAAATCTTACCGCTGCAAATCAAGGGCAGACCTCCGGACGAAAAGTAATCACGGTCAAGGATCTTGATTATGCCTGGGATGCACAGTCGATTGTGAAGGATTTTACCGCCACCATCTGGCGGGGAGATAAGATCGGAGTGGTGGGATTGAATGGATCCGGTAAATCAACCCTTCTCCAGTTATTACTCAAAAAGTTGGAACCAAATACGGGAACCGTTGAGCATGGAACCAAGCTGGAAGTGGCCTATTTTGATCAGTTGAAGGCACAGGTGCGGGAAGATTTATCCGTGGCGGAAAATGTCGCTATCAATGGGGATACCGTCGAAGTAAACGGAAATAAGAAACATATCCTTTCCTATCTCCGTGATTTCCTTTTCCTGCCGGAAACGGCACGGGCACCCGCCAAGATGTTGTCGGGTGGGGAGCGTGCCCGCTTGTTATTGGCCAAGTTATTTTTACAACCAGCCAACCTGCTGGTGATGGATGAGCCGACCAATGATCTGGATATCGAGACCATCGAATTATTGGAGGAGCGTCTGCTTGATTTTCAGGGCACACTTTTACTGGTCAGTCACGACCGTGATTTCCTCGACAATGTGGTCACCGCTACGCTGGCAATGGATGGGCACGGAGGAATCACGGAGTATGCAGGTGGGTGCGAGGACTGGCTCGATCAAATGACTCGTCCTCAAGAAAAAGTAAAGCCAGCACCCAATCCTAGAGAGAAAGCAGAGCCAGTAGCCCCAAAGAAGCGGAAGCTTCTGAACAAAGAACGGGAAGCACTTAAAAAATTACCCAAGCAGATTGAACAGATGGAAGCAGAAAGGGACCAGATTACCGCATCGATGCAGGAGCCCGATTACTATCGAAATGCTGAGAACGACCCCCTTGGCGACCAGCAAAAACTCGAGGGACTGGAAAACAAAATCCTCGACGCCTATGAAACTTGGGAAGAGCTTGAGGAACTATCTAAGAAATAATTAATTATTTAAAAATTAAGTCATTCCCCATGAGTAAAGAAGTAATAAAAGCTGCCAGAAAATTATGTGATGAGGTCTCGAAATTACATTTTTCCGAGCCCACCGCTTATATATATAATCCGTTGGACTATGCATGGGCGATTCATGAGGAGTACTTGAAGCTAGCAGGTGCGGGAAAGAAGAAAGTGGTGCTTCTTGGCATGAACCCGGGCCCGTTCGGGATGGCCCAGACGGGAGTGCCCTTTGGGGAAATTCCCGCAGTTCGTGACTGGATGGGCTTACAGGGAGTAGTGGATAAACCAAACCCGGAGCATCCAAAACGTCCGGTGGAAGGATTGGCCTGCACTAAGAGTGAGGTAAGTGGACGGCGGTTATGGGGTTTATTTTCGGAGAAATTTCCGGAGGCGAAAGATTTCTTCAAGGATCATTTTGTGGCAAATTATTGTCCGCTTGTCTTCATGGAAGAGAGCGGGAGGAATCGGACTCCGGAAAAATTAACGGCTTCCGAAAAAAAGCCTTTGGAAGAGGTGTGTGACCAGCACTTACGGGAGATCGTGGATATCCTCGAACCCGAGTGGTTGGTCGGGGTGGGGGGCTTTGCCAAAAAACGGGCAGAGGAAGCACTTAAGGGAATGGAAATTAAGATTGGGACAATTCTTCACCCAAGCCCGGCAAGCCCCGCCGCAAACAGGGGATGGGCTGAGGCAGCGACTAAACAATTAAAAGAGCAGGAAATCTGGATATAAAAAACGGAGCCCCGAGATGGAGACTCCGCTTTTACCCTCTAACTATAATTTAAAATGTTATGGTGGTTTGGTCTCGAAATGCTCATTCAATAAATTAAACCCGCAATATTGTTGAATATTTTCTGAAGCAAGTTTTTCGATATTTCTTTGATTTTCTCCCACGAAAACTACCAAATTGCTTCGTTGTTGAAAACTAGCTTTATTTTTAATTGATAATCCAATTTTCATTTTATTCACCTTTCTATGTATTTGAACTAAATTTAGGCTTATAAATTATCTTTATTTGCAAGGGATGCGTCATTTTTCTCAGATATGTTATCCCATGATTCCCATTGTTGTGATTTAAAATTGAAGAAATAGCGGGGATTAGAACCAAGTTCGAAATAGTGCCAAGTATCTGTTTTATGAGTATAAACCAATGGGTAGTGATCCGCATCGGTAAAGATCCAGCCGCGATCGTTGTCGTAGACCCATCCATTAATGAAAGGGACCTGAGCCATTTTAACAGCTTCTTCTGCTTGTTTTGTAGCTACACCAAGTTCATGTTTTAGGTTATTGTTGTCCTGAGTTAGGTTGGCAACCTGTGCTGTTAAGACATCATTCTTTTCCACCTCCTCTGCCAATTCTCCTCTCAGTTCTTTGTTCTCATAAGTTAGCTCCTGATTTGTGGATTGAAGCTCGGTAATGGTTTCGTCTTTTAGTGAAATTTCTTCTTTTGCGTCATTGAGTTCAGCTGAGAGTTGCTCGATTTGCTGTTGGAGTGCTGCAATCGTTTCCAAGTAATCATCGGCAGGGGGTGTACCTGGGTCAGTTGAAGGCGGTGATGGTGGATTGTCATCATCAAGACCTTCTGAATATTCAAGTTCAATATAGAAAATTTCGCTTTGAGAATTTGTATTACTGCGACCAAATTGGGCTACAGAGTAACTAGAATTAGGAGCCCCTTGGACTGTCATTCTTATTTGTAGAAAAATATCTTTTTGACCTAGTAAAACTTGAGGTAACTGATCATGAAAAGTTTTAGATTCACTAAGTTTTTTAGGGGTTTTAATATCAATTATGTTTATCCATTCGATGCCATCGTTTGAAACCCACGCAGAGGCTTCTCCTGAACCACTACCAAAAGCTCCACCGGCATTAAAATTCCAAGTATCAAGTTTAATTTTAAGTTTTGCTGAAGTAATTGTTCCATCGACAGAATATTTGTAAGTGAGTTTACCTTCTTTGTTATTATTGCTTGGTCCAAAGTATGTAAGCGGTGGAGTTTGCCACTCTGAATACTTCGTAATATTTGTTTTTTCAATTAAGTATTCGTTAGCATCTTCCTGATTTAAATGTTTGATCGAATGCCTAAATGATAGATTTTCTGCTTCGTTGGGTACATTTAGATTTTCGAGTTCGCTTACATCTGGAGTTGTCAGTGAATCAGACCCAGTTGGTTTATTCGTCGGAACCATGCTATCCAAAGTGGACCAATAACCCGTATCTGTAATAGAAGTCGAGACGGGAACATCACGGAGGCTTAAATAAGTGGTTGATCCATCAATTACCAGTGCTGGGTGAGCGTATGATTTGTTTGGGCTCCAGGTTTGGGGTCCTTGAGCGGAAAGAAAGCAACTTATTACTAAGAGTGACAATGTGGTGAATAATCGATTTTTCATTTTGGTTGGAATTAAGTGGAATTTGAAATTAAAGACTAAAGTTAATATATATACATTAAATAAGTATATGCATAAGTCAAGCAAATATGTATATTCATGTGAAAGTACTTTATTTGCAGATTGGAGAGCGTTGATGTGTTCATGGTGATTTACTGACTCATCAGTTTTACCAAGAAAAAAGCGGGGCCCTTTGGTAGACCCCGCTTTTCTTAATTCATTTACTTATATAAAACAGAATGTATCTGCACCAAATAATCACTTATAAATTATCTTTATTAGCAAGGGATGCATCATTTTCCTCAGATATGTTATCCCATGATTCCCATTGTTGTGATTTAAAATTGAAGAAATAGCGGGGATTGGAACCAAGTTCGAAATAGTGCCAAGTATCTGTTTTATGTGTATAAACCAATGGGTAGTGATCCGCATCGGTAAAAATCCAACCGCGGTCATTATCGTACACCCATCCATTAATGAAAGGAACTTGAGCCATTTGAACAGCTTCCTCCGCTTGTTTTGTTACTGTTTCTAAATCATGGCTTAGCGAATTATGCTCGAATTGAAGATTATTTATCTGAGCAGTTAGGGACTCGTTCTTGCCTTTGAGATCGGTTACTTCCGCATTTAATGATTCGATTTGAACGGTGAGATTCGCTTTATCATTACTAAGAACCAAATTATCTTCTTGGAGGTTTTGAATCTCGATTGATTGCTGAAGTACTTTTTCATTTAGATCGTTAATTGTATTTGCAAAGTCAGGAGAAGGAGGAGCTCCGGGAGCAGACTTAGGTGCAGTAAATTTTGGCATTGGACGACTGAGGGGATTGTTTGGGTCTGTCTTGGCTACTACTTCCTTTCCGTCATCTATACCATCCCCGTCACTGTCCTTAGAGTTGGGATTTGAATAATATCCAAATTCGAGAATGTAACCGTTGCGATTTTCATTAAATTGGTTGTCATTCCATGCACGGTTACCATCAAGGGAAGGTCCCCAAGTCTGAAGGAAGTCTTCATCTCCGAGGTTGTTGGGCTCATTTGCCGCCCATTTTGTGAATTTCCATGCCTCTCCTGTGATCCATTCCCATACACCTTCGCTTTTCTCATCTGTACCCCCCAGCCAGTAAGTAGATGGGAGTGGACCAACTTCATTTCGGACAGCTTCCCATTCCTCTTGAGAAGTAATAGTTGCAAGGTGACCCCCTCTGCTCTCTGCGTCAGTTTTTGCACTTTTCCAATCGTAGGATCCGGCAATAAGTTTGTACCTACCTCTGCCTACTTCATAAGCATCGGTCAGTCCATCGCCATCTGAGTCTTCGAGTCCTCCATCGAAGAGACGAGCAACCTCGGCGTCATTGATAGCACGGTTATAGACATAAACATCATCTATATTTCCATGATACTTTCTGTCCCCGTGACGGTTCTTTCCTACAATAATGTTTGAGAATGAATTAGCATCCCCTCCCTCAAGCTCCTGTGAGTAGACCCTCTCTCCGTTTTCATAAAAGCGGATGACATTTCCGAGTACGGTAACTGCGAGGTGTTGCCACTCTTGAGTTACAAGGGCAAAGCTCTCTGGGTTACTTGAGAAAAATTGATAAGTAGGATACCGACCTCCACTGGTATGAATTTGGCATGTGTCGCGAGACCCTGGAGTTTTATCATGAATATTGATTACTGAGCGATAGCGACTTTGCTCAGTGTTTGCAGCTTTTGCCCAAAGTGAAAGAGAAAAATCTCCAATACGATTTTCAATATCAGTAATCAGGTAGTTGCTTTGTCCATCAAAAGAGTAGGCGGAATCTTCCATTCCAAAACGATCAATCGCCATAGTTGCACCATGATTTTCCAAGTGATTCTCATTTCCACTTTGGTCATTTGAGTCTCCGCTAAATGGGTAATGACCTACAAGACCGGCACTAAGGTCAATCATGTCAGAAGTGTCCTTGTAGAGAGCTTCCACCTCATATTCATTTAATCCCCTTCCATAGATCCTGAAGTCGTCCATGGCTCCATCCCAATATTGTATTTTTCCTTCGTAGTCGCGTCCTATCCTAAATGCAGTTGTAATCTCTAAACTGCCGGTATGACTAACGCTGGAGACCAGTTCCCCGTTGATGTATATTGCCTGCTTTTCATTATCAATAACTGTTGCAAAATGAAACCATTCTTCTTTAGGGATAGCCTCACTACGAATGGTGAACTTTTTTTCGCCAGAATGATTAAACTCAAGCGTATTTCCTGAAGATGTTTGCGTTTCAAGAAAGATCTCCCAAACATTGGTCAGAGCTTCAAAAACTTGTTCGATTCCTGAAGAAGATTCGTTTCTGTAAAGCCAACCAGTGACCGTTAGCTCATCCTCAAGAATTTTTGAAAAGTCAGGAGTGAGTATGAAATTGTTTTTAAATGCAAAAGCGTTGTCCTCATGTCCAAAACGATTTTTTGTTCCGGTGGTTCCATTGACTAAACTATGGTTATTATTCCCTGATTTATCATCTCCCGATCCATCGAAAGAATAGTGGGCAAGTAACGAATCATTTAAGTTCACCTTTCCGATTCGGTCTGAATTAAACTGGGGAGTGATTTTAACATAGTCCAAGCCGTTGACCTTAGGTTGACTCGCAGCTGTCTTAAAACTTGTGAGTGTTAATAGTGAGGAAAAGATAAGTGGTAAGATAATTTTATTATTCATAAGCATAGATAAGTTAAAGATATAAATACACTAAATAGGTAAGAGTGTAAATGCAAGAAAAATTTATTAAAAAAATGATTTTCGCTAAAGTCTACAAAACCAATAGTTTATGAAAATAGTTTAAAGTATTTTTTAAAAATCAATGATTGTGTATTTCTTTTTTTCTAAAAATTTGTATTTCAGTATTATAAAGTAATGCAAAATATTTCCGTTTCCCAAAGTTTTGATAAAAGAAAGCAGAATTCAGGCATTCCCCTGATTGATGTGAGGACGCCTGCGGAGTATGAATCGATCCATGCTGATGGGGCGGTGAATCATCCGATGGAATCCTTGCAGGTAGAGAAAATACCTTTTTCCAAAGAGGTGGAAATCCATGTGATCTGCCAGTCCGGTGGACGCTCCATGAAGGTGAGCCAGAAACTTGAGGCTGTCGGATTTACCAATATCGTAAATATTGAGGGGGGAACTTCAGAATGGCATGCGGCTGGGTTGCCGGTCATGGAGGGGAAGAAAGTGATGTCCCTCGAAAGGCAGGTGCGGATCGCGGCAGGTTCGCTGGTGATGATTGGAGCCGCGGTCGGGCAATTTGTGCATCCGGGTGGGTTTGGATTATCCGCGTTTATCGGAGCGGGATTAGTCTTTGCCGGGGTGACGGATACCTGCGGGATGGGGATTATGATTGCGAAGATGCCCTGGAACCGGGCCTAGCAATCCAACTTACCAGACTTCCACCGGGCCCTTGGGGACACCAATCTCTTTTCTTTGCTTTGCCTGGAAGGTGTCTTCTTCTTCCATGAAGGAGGCGATCATGGGTGCCATTTGATAGCGTTGCAATAATTCGCCGGTGTCATCAGTAAATTGTTTTCTCCATTCAAGGTAATCAGATAACACCTTTTCAAAATCTGTGCGGGAGCTGATTTTCACCACCGCGGTGTTAAAGGGTTTGACCGGCCCGAAACGTTTGGAGTACCAGGGAGCTACTTTCCGGAACTGCAGGGATCCGCGGTCTTCCCCGAACACTTCGACCATAAGATCATAGTGTCTGCACATGACCCGGATTCTTTCCTCAAAACTGGGTTCCGGGGGAAGGGTGCCCGATTCCAAGTATTGCTGGGTATGGAGGAAAATCCAGGGGTTGTAAAAGGCACCCCGTCCGGCGGATACACCATGGCAACCGGTCTTTTCGATCATATGCTTTGCCGCTTCGGGCGTGGTGACATCGCCATTACCAATGACCGGAATGCTTTTTATCGCTTCGACCACTTTTCGAATACCCTCCAGGTTGACCACCCCTTCAAATCCCTGGGCCCGGGTACGGCCGTGTACAAAAATGGCAGCGACACCGGCATCCTCGAGGGCACGGGCAAGATCGGGGGCGGTTAAATTTTTATCGTCCCATCCCAGACGCATCTTTGCGGTAATCGGGACATCGACGGCTTCAACCATGGCACGGATCAGTCCCTGGGTTTTGGGCAGTTCATTCATCATGCTGGCACCACCCCCGGTTTTGGTGACCTTGGGGACGGGGCAGCCCATGTTGACATCGATGGAATCAACCCCGTGCTCCTGTAAAAGGATCGAGGCGTCACGCATCTCCTCTTTGACCCCGCCAAACAACTGGACGGAGAGGGGGCTGTCCTGATCATTGGTCTCGATCAATTTGAGGGCCTTGGGGTTTTGTTCGATCAGGGAACGCGCATTGACCAAATCAGTGGTGCACAGGTCGACCCCGCCAATTTCCCGAATGACCAGACGAAAGGGCAGGTTGGTGTAGCCAGCCAGGGGAGACAGGAAAAGATTCGATGAAAGCTGAAGCTGGCCCAGAGAAAACATTACCTGACAAGCATGAATCATTAGCCGTTTTTTACAATCCCACAAAAAATCCGGTTGTTAAACTTAGAAACCATCTTTGGCCTCTTGTTTTTACTTTTCGTGAATGTATGAACCGGATGTCAGGAATAGATATGCTTTGGTCAGGAATATATACTCTTAAAGAATTAATGTGACGCTATTTACTCTTATGCTTGGAATAAAGAATTTACTCCCTATCTTGGAGGTAAAAGGAGTTATATGGTGAGACAGCAATTTTATAAGAAACAATCTATTGTTATCTTTTTCTCAGTAGCCTGCTCTCTGTTTATCCTGACGCCTGTTCTTGCCGATAAAGAATTTTCGATCGAAGATACTTTCAAGACTCACTGTGTGAAGTGCCATGGTGCCAAGGGTAAGGTCAAAGGTGAAGTGAATTTAGTTTCCTACTTGGAGGGGGATGATATTAAGGACAATCCTGAACTGCTGCAGACGGTGATGGAAGTGATTGATTTTGGGGAGATGCCGCCGGAAGAAAACAACCCGATCCCCAAGGATGAGCGGCAAATAATCGTGAAACATTTGAAGGAAATGTTGGAGGTGGCGGTAAAATCAAAGGAAGAGGTGGTGGTTGCTCCAATACGCCGAATGACCCGTTTTCAGTATGCAAATGCGGTCAAAGATCTGTTGGGCTTGAAAGTGGAAGTATTTCCTTTGCCTGAGAAAATGATGCGCGACCGTTCAGGTTACTTCAAACCACATACCGGAAAAATGCCGGCGAAGATGACGGTGAGCAGCCGACCGCTGGGGAAATCCGGGCTGATCGAGCCGAGGATGGATGGAGTGGCTCCTTTTCCCCAGGACCTGAGGGCAGAGCATGGTTACGATACACAGGGGGATCATTTATCGCTCTCGCCCCTTTTGATGGAAGATTTCTTCCGGTTAAGCCGGAGTATTGTAAAGAGCCCTTCGTTTAATCCAAAAAATGTAGGGGTGTGGAAACAATATTTTGAGGAACTGAAACCGGAAATTAACCAGTCGGATGAATTGAAATCGCGCCTGCAAAACCTGCTCAAAAGAGCCTTTCGGGCTCCGGTTGATGATAAAACTTTCAACAAATACTTTTTATTTGCAGAGCAGGAAATGAAGAAAGGTGTCGGTATGGGCGAACTCATGAAAGATGTCTTTTCCGCAATTCTCGCTTCCCCCCGCTTTCTGTATCTCTATGACCGGGGAGCGGAAGAAAGCAGTAATCCTGAGTTCACGCAAGACCTGGATCTGGCATCCCGACTGTCCTTTTTCCTCTGGGGCAGTTTACCGGATGAGGAACTTTTACAGGCGGCAGTGGAGGGAAAAATTCGCGAGGATGAGCAATTAGGCAGACAGGTGGATCGGATGCTGACCGATCAAAAACTGAAAAGGTTTTGTGATTCGTTTCCCATTCAGTGGTTACAACTGGACCGGATTATATCGGCTGTGCCCGATGAGAAGAAATATAAGGATTTTTATTATGCAGCTCCCTTATACCGCACGACTATGGATATGATGATGGAACCCCTGCTGCTCTTCGAAACGGTATTGATCGAAGACCGGTCGATTCTCGAGCTAATTGATTCGAATTACACTTTTCGTTCTCCCCGGCTGAGGAAATGGTATGGTGAAGAACCTGGAGGGAGACTGGGCGGTCCGGTGACCATTCCCTTTGCGAGGCAACCCGTTGCTGATAGACGGCATGGAGGCGTAATCACCAATGGAGCAGTCATG
>CACFTI010000008.1 GCA_902569115.1 uncultured Verrucomicrobiota bacterium
ACTGGAAAAGCTTACTCCTGCAAATGCATGGTAACCTGCTGTATTTTGTCCCATTGTTCCGTTTGTAAGAAATCCAGCTCCTCCAGCACCTGGATGGTTGGATACTCCTCCTGTCCCTCCATTCCCGGAAGATCCGCCTTGGCCTAGAGAAGTAAAACCAGCTCCTGGACCTTGTGTTTGTGCATCGGTACCATTGGTTCCTGAGACAGCATCTTTTCCGTCCTGCAAATGAGGGTTGATCGTTGTTTCCAAATATCCACCAGCACCACCGCCACCGCCAGCGGCAATGAGTAATGTGGAATCAATACCATTTACTACAAACGACCCACCACCACCACCACCACCGTTAGAATTTCCAATTCCTGTTTGCCCGGCAATTATTTTGAGCAGTTGCGATTCCTCCAGAATAAATTTTCCAGACATATAAGCACCTTTACCGCCCGCTCCATATGTAGAACTACCTCCACTGGCACCGAACACTTCAATTTTGTATGAGCCAGCAACGGGAACAGCCCATTCCTGAATTCCCTGAGTTTGAATGGTTACATTGTTTTCAAGGTTAGTGCCTGCATAGCTAAGATTGATCTGCGATTGAGACGGACCTGTACGCCCGGTTGCCCCGGCGTTGGTGAAGGTGTAGGTCGGAAGGGGTAAAAAAGTTATAATGACCTTACCGTGACCATCGTCTGATCTTATTGAATTCGTTTGGTCGGTGCCTGAGTTGTAGGAGCCTCCTCCACCTCCTCCATGACCCCAGTCAGCACTTGAGTAACCTGTCCATATTCCGCCTCCTCCACCAGAGTAACCACCTCCACCACCGCCGCCCAAGCCAGAGCCTCCGCCCCCACCGACACCTCCGCGTAAGTTTGCAGAATTTCCCTCACCTGTACCACCAATAAAGCCATCAGTAAAAGTGAGACCTGGGTTTCCCGGATTGCCTCCTGCCTGGGTAACTCCAACGGTGCCGCTTGAAAGAAAACCTGCACCACCACCGCCAGGTCTGTGTGATTTTCCTCCAGTGCCACCATTTCCCAGATCGCCTCCTTCACCCAAAGCAGTGAAGTATTGCCCTGGCCCTGGAATTTGTGAATTGGTACCACTTGTTTCAATAACTGCATCTTTTCCATCCTGTAAATGAGCATTTACAGTTGTTTCACTGTAACCTCCTGCTCCTCCCCCTCCGCCTGATGCAATGAGCAGAGTCGAGTCGACAGCATTAATGACAAAAGAGCCCCCACCGCCTCCTGCACCATTTGAATTACCCAGTCCCATTTGCCCGGGAATTATTTTGAGTAATTGCGACTCTCCTAAAAAGAAACCACCTGAAATGGAAGCTCCTTTACCGCCAACACCATAAGCCGAATTACCGCCACTTGCACCTAAGACTTCAATTTTGTAAAAGCCAGCAACGGGCACTACCCATTCCTGAATTCCCTGGGTTTGAATGGTAACATTATTTCCCAGGTTAGTGCCCACATAACTAAGATTTATCTGTGATTGAGACGGACCAGAGCGCCCGGTTGCTCCTGCATTGGTAAAGGTGTAAGTTTGGGCGGAGGCAAAACTTGAAAGCATACATGCACATAAACAAATGCTAATTCTATAAAAGTGTGGTTTCACCGGTTGGGCAATGTGCGTTTTTGATTAAAAGGGAACTAACTTATTTTAAGTATTAGCAGAATTACGAAGGAAATTACAAAATAATAATAAATTTATCGACTACAGCTTAAGGCAGAATAAATCACCCCGTGCATTTCTGGCATAAAATAGACCATTTGCCAGCACAGGCATCGTCCAGGTTTTTCCACCAATGATTTGTTCGCGGTTGAGGACTTCAAACTTCTTTGGGTTTACTCGGGCGATCACTCCTTCTCCCCGCTGACCAAGTATGATCATACGATCACCCGCTACGATGAGTGATCCAACCTGCAATCCCCGGTCCGACACACGCCATTGTTCCTTTCCGTTGGAGAACTGAATACAGGCAAAGTCTTTGGGGCCAGCCATGTGCACATTGCCATCGAATCCGTATAGATAATCATCCACGAGAATCGCATGGTTCATGTGAGTGGATAAATTCTGATTTTCATAGATTTTATTGAGCGATTGCCCATTCCACTGGAATAGGGCACAGCCCCGCCGATAGCCGGTGGAGATGAAAATTTTGTTTCCTTTAATAATTGGGGTTGATGCATTGGTACGGTAACTTGTTTCCCATTTTTCAAAGGCGAGTGTCTTGCCGTCTCGGGCATTAAGGATGACCAAACCATCGGTTTTGATGACAGCAATATGGGTATCTTTGCCACTTTTAAAAGAAATGGGCGAGCCATAGGCTGGACGGTAATCCTGGCTTTTCCAGATGATTTCCCCCGAATTTTTATCGAGTGCATAAGTGGCTCCTGCTTCGATAAGCAAAAGATTTCCCATAACATAGGGTGAGCCGGCAAAGCCCCAGTCGGGAACTTTTCGCATACCTGAAACCGCCATCATATCCTTGGACCATATTTTTTTCCCTGAGCTGGTTTGATAGGCATGGAGGATACCATGTTTGCTGATCGTAAAGACTATTTTTGCATCCACCGTGGGGGTGGCACAGGGGCCACCCTCATGTAAATAATCGACCAAAGGTGCTTCGTACGAATCAGTCCAGATTGGCTTTCCGGTCTTCGCATTCAGGCAATAAACGGTTTCCTTGCCTCTGCGTTTTTGTCCATCATGTCCCATGGTGAATATGCGACCATCGGCCACCACCATGGAGGAGAAACCAATCCCCACTTTGGTTTTCCACAGCAAATTATCGAGGTCATTTCCCCAGTCCGTCTCGGTGGAGACTCCGTTCTGCGTGAGACCCAACCAATTGGGCCAGTCGGCTGAAAAAAGAGGGTGGGAAAAAACAAAAGGTAGTAAGAGTAGGAATGGTTTCATAAAAAATTATTCGGTGGCGGGTGGTTCCTGGATGACTTGGAGAGGACTGATGCTTTGACGATCAGTGGCTTCGTTGATCAGTTCGCCCACACGATCGTTTCCAATATGTATCCCGAAATCAAGGGTGAAGGATCGACTTTCTCCGGCTGCCAATTTAGGCACACGACCATATTTCCGCTCGATCCTGCGATTAAATGGATATCCGGTGGCAGGCTCAATGCCCGTAACATATCCGTCCTCTTCAGAAGCGGTGTTTTTCCAGATGGTGAGGTAGGGGAGTTCCGAAACATTCCAACGAACAGAAGTTCCCAGGTCTGCATTCTGATTTACCAAAAGGGCCATGGCGGAAGAATTTCCGTCGCCCAATGGTTCAAGCAAATAGACCTGTTCGATATAGTTATTGGTGGGGCCGAGGTAAGTATTCCATGAATCGAGGGAGCGGGCGGCATTATCATTCATGGGGGTAATGGAGGAGGCGGGAGCGTAGACCATGGCCCCTTTCTCCAGAATAGAGGATCCATAATTGCCATGGTAGATTAACTGGAATTCCTGAGGGGATGATCCTTCGTTGGTAATCAGATCAGATATGCGAAAGGTATCAGAACCGGGAATCGTGGAAACTTCGGTGACCAGTTTGAGCTTGGGCCCGTAAAAGAAGCTCTCGTAAACGGTTCCACGAATACGGATTCGATGGGGAGGTTCACGGTCTACCAAAACTTCGTAAGTGGAAGCGGGGATATTCTGGATTTTTCCATGCAGGGTGAGGTCGAGGGTGGCGGGATCTCCCGTGTTGTTCAGGAATTGATCGGTGCCCGGATGGCCGGCAAATTCCAGGCCACAGCGAACCATCCACTCGTTGAAACCTTCCAGCCAACCAAGTCCACCCCGGCTTTCGAGGTCAATATGGGAGGGGTGCACCACTTCCTTGACCGGGGAATCCCAGCCCAACCGAATGCCGTCCATGGTAACATCGAGAATACCCATCCCCCGGGTGGGAATGATTCGAATTTTGAGGCGTCCATTATCCAGGGTGAGAAGTTCAACCCCTTCCTGTTTTCCCCCGCTAAGGGTTTTCCGGGTGACATTCCATGCGGAACTGAATTGTTTGCCTGCATGACTCGACGAACTGGTCAGGATGCTTTCAGATGGATTTCCGATAGAGACGGTTCCCCGGGAGGAAACCTCGATATTTTCATCCATGGAACAGGATAAACAAAAAAAGATGAGTGAGGAGAGAGCAGGAATTTTCATTGGAATTTTCACGCAGATTATCCAAACACTTCTTCAAGAGCAGAACGCATGACAGATGGATCGGGATCAATGCCTGTCCAGTGCTTAATCCCGATGACTCCCTGATTGACCAGCATGCCCAGCCCGTCAATCACTTTGCAGCCTTTTTCTCTGGCATCCCGCACCAGATTCGTGGCGGGTGGATTGGGGATGACATCGGCCACCACCATTTCGGAAGTCAGGGTGTTGAGATCGAAATCGAGCCGGGCATCAACATCCGGAAACAGACCGATAGAAGTGGCATTGATCACGACATCGGTCTCTTCAGGGATGGAGTACGTACCCTCCCATGGAGCAAAGTCGGCGTAGCAGGGGAGTTTGTCCTGCAGAAGTTTAGTTAATTCCTCACCCCTCTCGATCGAACGGTTGACGATGGTAATGTGACTGGCTCCGGCCAAAGCCACTTCCACGCTGATTGCCCGGGCAGCACCACCGGCACCAAAGATCACCACTTTTTTTCTATTGGGATCCGTAAGTTCACGCAGGGAAGAGACAAAGCCTTTTCCGTCGGTATTTTCTCCGATCCATTGCCCATCGCGGCGAACCACGCAGTTGACTGCTCCCATGAGTGCGGCGGATTGGCCGAGGCCATCCAGATACTCGATCACCTTGACTTTGTGGGGGATGGTACAATTGAAGCCCTGGAAGCCCATGACTTTGGCTCCCCGGACAGCGGCTTCCAAATCGTTGGGGCCAACTTCAATGGTGAGGTAGCGCCAGTCTAAGTTATGATGGCGGTAAGCGGCCTCGATCATGACCTGAGTGGGGTTTTCAGCGATGGGCTGTCCAAAGGCAGCGGTAAGTTCTTGCTTGAAGTTTAATTCTTTCATGTTTTCCAATAATGGGTAATGTTCCAAATCTAGAAATCAATTATAATCCTATATAAGTAATGAAGCGACGTCTCTATCTTTTTATCAATGTACCCCTTATTATTTCTAGTCTGCTTATTACCAGTTGTGGAGGAGGCGAAAATGTTTCCACTTCGAATGATCAGGAATCCAAGAGTAATGGGACGATTGGTGTGTCGGTTTTGACCCTGGGTAATCCCTTTTTCTCGGTAATTGCTGAAAATATTAAGAACGAAGCGGCCAAGCATGGCTATGATGTGATCATCGTGGACGGCGACCGCAATGTGCAGAAGCAGGCCAATCAAATTGATGATTTTCTGACCAAAGGAGTCGCGGCCATCGTACTCAATCCATGTGACCGGATTTCCACGGGTGCCGCCATAAAAAAAGCCAATGAAGCGGGTGTGCCCGTTTTTACCTGTGATTTAAAGTGTGTAGCCGAGGGGGCGGAAGTGGTCAGCCATGTGGGGTCTGACAACCTGCAGGGAGGAAAGTTGGCCGGCGAGGCGATGATCGAAGCTTTGGGAGAAAATGGCGGAAAAGTCCTGGTGGTTCATTTTCCACAGGCCAATTCCTGCCAGTTGCGGGTGCAGGGGTTTAAGGAAGTGATAAACGCGCACAACCAGGGCAAGGAAACCGGTAAAATTGTGGTAGTTGCGGAATTGGATGGTGGAGGCGTTCGCGATGAGGGGTACAAGGTTACCGAAGATACTTTGCAGGCACACCCAGACTTGGCCGGTATTTTTGCGATCAATGATCCGTCAGCTCTGGGGGCTAGAGCTGCCCTGGAAAAGGCGGGGAAACAGGAACAAGTGAAGATTGTTGCTTTTGACGGGCAACCGGAAGGAAAGCAGGCAATTAAAGAGGGTAAGATTTATGCCGATCCGGTCCAGTTTCCTGATAAAATAGGAACCAGGACAGTCGAGCTCATTTTATCTTATTTTAACGGAGAGGAAGTGCCCGCTGAGGTATTAATTCCCACCGAATTGTACAGACAGGAAGACGGTTTGCTGGATGCATCCCTTCAATAGCACCCGTTTATTTCATGACAACACAAGCAATCACCGTCAGTGAAAATGCGTCTTCCCGCAGTACGGAAAGGACTTTGGCGATTTTGGAATACCTTGGTCGTTTCCGAAAAGGGCAATCTGCCAGTGAAATCGCACGGGCTTTATCTCTTCCTGTTAATACCGTGGGCCGAATAACCGAAACGATGAATAAACGGGGCTGGCTTTATCGGAGGGAGGATGATCGAAGATTTGTCCTGACAAACCGGGTGGCAGATCTGACCCGACCACAGGTGAATGACAAAAGTCTCACTCTGTGTGCATGGGATGCTCTTAGAAGTTTGAGGGACAAGACCGGTGAGACGACCCAGTTGGCGGTGATGTCTGAGGGGAAATGTCTAATCCTTGAGCAATGTGTGTCCGACCAACCGATCAAGGTGTCCGGCAAAGTGGGCATGCGAGTGCCCTGCTATTCCTGTGCTCCCGGGAAATCGATCTTGGCGAAATTACCGGAGGAAGAATTGGATGACTATTTAAAGGAAGTAACTCTCAAGAAATTTACTCCCAGAACGCTTGCCACGATGCTATCGCTCAAAAAGGATCTCAAGAGGACACTGGAGTCTGGCTATGGTGTCGATTTGGCGGAAGGTCTGGAGGGCATTCATTGTGTATCTGCGGTGATTTTGGACGATTATGAATACCCGGTGGGTGCAATCACTACGATTGGACCGGCTTTTCGGATGCCCGAGCAGAGGTTTGAGGAAATTGGTAAAATCTGCGTGGAGTCGGCTCTGGAGATAAGAAAAAAGGTGTTGGAGTAAAAGTCTCTTGTAAGGAACGAATGGAGCCTTTTCTTACTCTTCGGTCAATCGAGAAGCGCTTCCCTGGAGTGCATGCCCTGAAGTCGGTGGACTTTGACCTTTCGCAGGGAGAGTGTGTAGCCTTGCTCGGAGAGAATGGTGCCGGAAAAAGTACCTTGATCAAGATTTTGGGAGGGGCTCAATCCCCGGATAGAGGTCGTGTTAAATTGGATGGGGAAGAGGTCGTTTTTAATCATCCCACTGATTCACTGGATGCGGGAATTGCGATCATTTATCAGGAATTTAATTTGGTGCCGGGCTTGAGTGCAGGCCAAAATATGTTTCTCGGAATAGAGCCGAATGATTACGGATGGATAAGGCGTGGAGATGAAATAGCAAAAGCCCGTGAAATTCTAAATCGAATAGGTTCCACGATTGATCCGAATACTCGCTGCGATGAACTGACCGTGGCTGAGAAACAGATGGTGGAGATTGCAAAAGCACTGGTCCGAAAGGCCCGCATATTAATCATGGATGAGCCAAGTGCAGCCTTGACCAACAAGGAGGTGGAAAGGCTCTACGAATTAGTGGATGATTTGAAAGCTGAGGGGCTTGGTATCGTGTATGTCAGTCATCGTTTGGAGGAGGTGGAGAGATTGGCCGACCGAGCGGTGGTGCTAAGGGATGGAGCCCGGGTAGGGGAGTTGCAAGGGGATGAAATGAAACGCAATAGAATTATCGAGTTGATGGTTGGTCGTGCGATGGATTCAGAATTCCCCACGGAGGATAGAAAAGTTGGAGACATAAGGCTTCGTGCTCGCAATCTTAATAAAGGAAATAAGGTGAAAGGTATTTCATTGGAAGTGAGAGCAGGGGAAATTCTCGCACTTACTGGATTGGTGGGGGCAGGAAGGACGGAGACGGTACGTCTGTTATTTGGTGCTGATGTCCGCGACGGGGGGATTGTCGAATTAGACGGGAAAGAACTGGATATTCAAAATCCCCGAGATGCAATTAAAGCGGGAATTTGTCTACTCACGGAGGATCGGAAAGAGCAGGGGCTGGTCCTTGGCCTCTCGGTCAAAGAGAATTTTGGCCTTCCTAATCTGAGGGCATTTTCAACAAATGGACTGATCGATCGAAACGGGGAATTGAATCGCTTTGATCATTATGTGAAAAGTATCTCAATTAAGATTTCGGACCCGGATCAGTTGGCAGAAAAATTATCCGGAGGGAATCAGCAAAAAGTGGTTTTGGCCAAATGGCTGGAGAAAAATGCGGAAATCCTGATCTTCGATGAACCCACCCGCGGGATCGATGTGGGGGCGAAATTTGAAATTTATCAGTGGATGAATCGTTTAGCCAAGCAAGGGAAGGGCATAATTATGATCAGTTCGGAACTCCCTGAGGTGCTGGGCATGAGTGACCGGATCATGGTGCTGAAGGAAGGAGAATTTATGGGTGAAGTAACCAATGGGTCAGATGTTACCCAGGAGAAACTGATGGCGATGGCGATTGGGATTGTTGATGACAAGGAAAGCGAAAATGAAAATTCTTAAGAAATTATTATCCTCAGATTATGGAATGCTCGGGGTTTTGGTAGCTCTTTGCGTGTTTTTTAGTTTGATCACATATGAAAACCAGCAACCAGTCGGACAGGACGCGGCCGATCGTTTACTTGGTCAAATTCAGGACCAATTTGAGGAACCGGGAGTGGTTCTTGTCGCCGGTAAAAATAGTGAGGATGGTCGTGAGTTTGTCTCTCAATTGGAAGAGCAGTTGACAGAGGGTGGGTGGAAAGTGGAGGCGGCAATTGCGGGTAGACCCATTGACCTAGGGAAAGCTTTGCGCGAGGCAGATGACAAGAAGCTAAGTGTAACCTTGTTGGCCTGTGAGCAGTCCTTCGCAGATTTACCTTTGGTGGCGAATATGAAAAAAAGCATTCCGGGGCTGAGCCAAATCGAAGTGGTAAGTCCCGAAAGTTATGGTTGGCCCAATTTCTTGAAGAGCTCGAACCTGCTCAATGTGGCCAATCAAATTGCAGTGATTGCAATTATTGCAATAGGTATGACGCTGGTAATCATTACCGCAGGAATTGATCTGTCCGTTGGCAGTCTGATTGCCTTTTCTGCAGTCATTTGCTGTTGGGTCGTTCGGGAATGGATGGGAGGGCCCGATGCGACTGTCCTTGGAATGATTGTGGCCTGTATGCTTGCGATTGGTGCATGTGGAATACTGGGTGCGTTTTCCGGTTCGATGATTGCCTACTTTGGCGTTCCTTCCTTTGTGGCAAGTCTGGGAATGATGATGGTGGCGAGTGGATTGGCCTACATGATTTCCGGAGGACTTTCCATTTATCAGATACCAGATTCCTTTGACTGGCTGGGGCGAGGCGATTCCTTTCTTGGTATTCCAAATGCGGTGGTGCTGATGATATTACTTTATTTGGCTGCCCATTTCCTGATGAGTCGAACCACGGCTGGACGCTATGTTTATGCGGTGGGAGGAAATGCGGAGGCTGCGAGACTTTCCGGTGTGCCGGTAAAAAAAGTGCTGCTTTGGGTCTATGCCTGCTCAGGAGTGTTGGCGGGAATGGGGGGGGTGGTGATGGCCTCCCAGTTCAGGAGCGGAGATCCCAAATATGGCCTGATGTATGAATTGTACGTGATAGCAGCGGTCGTAGTGGGTGGAACCTCTTTGTCCGGGGGTAGGGGGAAAGTCTTTGGCACCTTGATTGGGGCATTTATCATTGCAGTGATTCAAAACGGTATGAACCTGACCGGCGTCCAGAGCTACACGCAAAAAGTGGTACTCGGTCTTGTCCTTTTGGCCGCGGTGCTGCTGGATATGCTGAAGAAGCGCGGGTGGAAGTTAAGCTCTTAGATGGCGTAATTAATCCAACCGTTTTAGTCTCGCCTTCATAATCAGGTAGAGTTCACGGCTGATCCAGGCATCCGTTGCCGCATATTGGATTTGGGAAGGAGAGAGGGGGCGTTTTTGCCAGTTGGACAGTTGAGCGGATTTGGATAGGCGCTGCTTAAAAAAAATCGCGGTGAGGTTTCGAAGCCCAGTTTGTTCAATCTTCAGTGATTTAGCCAGAGTTGCCAGGTCTTCAAAGCCAGCGGCTTCGAATTCCTCAATTTTGTTGAGGTTTTTCAGGTCGTCCTTGATCGCCACTCCTGTTTTGATAATTTCTGGGTCGGCTAAAATATCCACTAGGGGTCCAAGTTTCATCACGGGATAAAGGCGAAAAAGAAAAGCCTGGTCGGCCGTGGCCAGTTGAATCAGTGCTGGAGGATTGTTGGGGCCCCGTTTGAAGTTTGGTTTACATTCAATGTCGAAACCCAGAACCCTTTGCTTTTTTAGCCGGGCAGCAAACCGGTTGAATGATTTTGAATCCTCCGCTACTTGAATAGCCCCGTGAAATCTAATGAGGGGTAATTCATTGATAGTTTCCTTGTCCAATCGCTTGGGGATTTCATCTTCGTGATTGGGAGAGACAGGCATGAATCAAATGTTTAGGATCAGGCCATCGTATGACATGATTACATCGTATGGGTGGCTCCGGGGGGAAGGTGCACCTGGGATTCCCGGTTTTGCCTCTCTAACCGCAATTCTTGAGCGATCCAGGAATTTTCTCGTGTGACTGTGAAATTCACATAATTCTTGGTCGCTTAAATTGGGGTCATGATGAAAAATTGCGAGTGTTTTCACTTCCCCGCGGGCTGCCAATTCGACTGCCATAACATTGCTCGAGTGTCCCCAGTGTTCACGGCTCGAAATAGACTCGGAGTGAGTGTAAGGAGCATCGAAAATAAGCAGGTCCGCCCCTTTAATAAAGTCGAGGTAATCATATTCTTTGCCGTGTGCAAATTTGGGATGTTCGGAATCTGAAGCGTAGACTACTGATTTGTCGCCTTGTTGAAACCGATATCCGTATGAGTCTCCTGGGTGGTTGAGCTTGTACATTGATATTTCAGCATCCCCAATATTAAATGCGTCACCAGGTGCATGTTTTTGGAAAACAAATTCAGCCTGAAAAGAATCAAAATCTATAGGAAAGAAAGGAGTTTGCATTTGATTGCGCAAACTAGACTCGATGTTTTCATGACCTCCGTGAACGATAATTTTGTTTCCCGGAATATAAGCAGGTGCAAAGAAAGGTAAGCCCTGGATATGATCAAAGTGGAAATGAGAAAAGAACAAATGAATGGTATTACCTGAGGGGGAATTGTTGACAATCTCTTGTCCCACACTGCGTATGCCTGATCCAGCATCTAAAATAATACATTCATCTGAACCAGTTTCTACTTGGACACAGGGAGTGTTGCCCCCATATGTTGATCCAATGTGGAATGGAAGATGGTCACCGACAAATTCACGAATTTGTCCCTCCGAACGAAGGTCTTTTCCTCTCGCGGCAAGCAAGGCAGACACAACTTTTTCGGTTATATCTGTTCCCGATTGGGCCGTTGGGATAGATCCTCGAGTTCCTCTGAAGTGAACAATCATTTTTCGATTTCCTCCCTTAAATATAAAGAAAAGGCAATTATTTTTTCCTTTAGTTATCGTTTATTGGGTAAGTAATTTTTAATCATCTGTGCTTGTGTTTACTCACTCAAGCAATCATCTTTCGGAAATGAGCGATCAATATGACATCAATGGTCCCATCTATCAAGTGGGTCAAAATATGCTGAGTTTCTCTCAACTTCTCAACTATTTCATAGACCCAGCATACAAAAGGGGTAACTTATCGAGAATTTCGGATATGCATGTTAAAGTTGGACGTCCCGTAAGCTTGCGAATCGATGACGATTTGACTCCTTTGCCAGAGGGAAGTCCTGTGGATGAACAGACACTGCATTACTTTCTGGGTATTTTACTTTCTGAAAAGAATCTTGAGATCATTAGCAATGAGGAATCTCCTCGCGATGTCGATACGGCTTTCGAATGGAAAGAACAGGGCGTTAATTTTCGTTTAAATGTTTTTAGGGACCGGGATGGTTTGGCTTTTGTTATGCGAGTTTTGGCCTCGATCATTCCCCCCATTCAAGAGGTCGGTTTGCCATCTGAAAAGATTTGGCAAGATATAAGTGAATTAAAGCGTGGTCTCGTTTTGGTAACAGGGGTAACAGGTAGTGGTAAATCAACTACAATCTCATCCCTGATTAACCATATCAATATAACCCGAAAGACTCGAATTATTACCTTGGAAGACCCGGTTGAGTTTCTTTTTAAAAGCGAGAGTTCAATGGTGTCGCAAAGGCAGGTAGGTCAGGACGTACCCAGTTTTTCGGATGGATTGAGAAGTGCCTTACGGGAAAATCCTGATATAATCTTCGTTGGAGAGATAAGGGATACCGAAACCGCTTCTTTGGCATTGAGTGCCGCGGAGACGGGGCATTTAGTTTTTTCCACACTGCACACCCGTGATGCCAAAGGTGCTTTGAGTCGTATCGTTGACATGTTTCCTGCGGAGCAAACCAAAAGCCTTTGCCTGCAGCTTTCCTTTAGTTTGTCTTATGTGTTGAGTCAAAAATTAGTTCCCCGTTCCGATGGAAATGGTAGGATTTTGGCAATGGAGGTCCTGAAAAATGTCCCTGCCTTGGGAAATCTGATCCGAACCGGGAATTGGCAACAGGTTTACTCCACAATGGAAACACAGTCCAAAGAGGGTATGATGACGATGGAGCAGCACTTACTTCACCTGTTTCAACACAATATTATTTCGAAAGAGTCAGCGATTACTTACACGAACGAGGCAAGCTTGTTGGATCGTTTGGGTTGATCGGGTGATTGTTTCCTTTTAGAGATTAGGTAAATGAAGAAAGTGAGAAAAAAACCGTTACTTATTCTATTTTTTATCACCATTATTGGAATAGTTGGTGGGAAACTTATTGCTGACAACAAAACAGAAAAAGAATCTGCTGAAAAACAAGCGAATCAAAGAAAGCAAGTAATTATGGATGATGAGCAATGGAAAAAGAAACTGTCACCCGAGCAGTATCGTATTCTTCGAAAAGCAGGAACTGAACGCCCCTTTGGTGATGTTTACAAAGAATTCAAAAAACAGGGAGGCGGAACATATGTTTGTGCCGGATGTGACACAGAGCTGTTCAGTTCAAAAGAAAAATTCGATTCTAAGTGTGGTTGGCCCTCCTTCTATGATCCATCCAAGGCTAAGAATGTTAAAACATCTGTAGATTATCACCTTGGTTATCCACGCACTGAAGTTCTCTGTGCCGTTTGTGACGGCCATCTTGGTCATGTTTTCACAGGGGAGGGGTTTGATACTCCAACGGACAAAAGATATTGTATAAATGGTACCGTTCTTAAATTCATTCCAGATTCCTCTCCCAGTTTGAAAAAAAGCGAGGAAATCAAGAAGGTGGAGGAGGAGTAGTCATTGGTTGATATTTTTACATTTGTTTTATTTGCCATTTAATCGATTGGTAAGAGAAGTTTGAAAAGAAATATCTGCTGCTCTTTATTCTTCCTGCCTTCTCTATTTTTGCTTTCGCAGGTTGTTTTTTCTAGCAACGATGAGGTAAATTCGAAGAAGATAGTTGCAGAGGAAGTTTACATTCCAAAGTATGGTGAAAATGGGCAAATTATTTGGACCCTGAATGCGGAGGAGGTAAATCCCGGAGTTCGCGATTCTTACAATGTGGTCGGGCCAATACTTAAGACGCTGGATCAAAGAAAAAATATCACTCAAGTGAGTGCCCAAAAGGGGGTTTTCGATTTAGAAAAAGACCGAGCTTTTGGGAGTGAAAAAATTAATATCAATGGAAGTGGTTTCAGACTGGAAGGTGAGCATTGGAAATGGCAACAGGATCAAGAAGGTCGGCATAATTTTAAGATAGGCAAAGAGGGTTACGCCTTTTTTGAAAATTCATTCGGGTCTGCTGATCCTTCATTTTTACCCAAAAAACGAAAAGAGGATTTAAAGATATCCGCAATCACTGCAGATCCAATCGTTGCCTCCGCAAGCGAGATTGAACTAGTCTCTTTAAGATTGGGTGGGCATCGCATCCAATTGAGTGGAACCGTCACCATAAGCAGTGATGAAATGGAGATTAACTGTTCTCAAATGACGATTTTTATTGATCGTAATGCATCAACTAGCCTCCCCGCAAAAGGCAGAATTACTCAGATTATAGCCGATAAAAATGTGGAAATGCGGCAGCTAAACAGATCATCATCCGCTAATAGTCTTACTTTTGATACGCTAAAGGGAGAGATTTTAATGGAGGGAGATGTTATTGTTGAGGATAAAGAGTGGGGACGAGTAGTTGGTGAGAAAATTATATTAGAACAAAAAACTGGTAGAGTTCGTGTACTTGGCAACGAAAAGGCTCGTCCTCGCATTGAATTACCTGATTTGGGTAAGATCAATTTACCAAAGCCTCTAATGAAAAAAAGTAATTGATGTAAGAATGGTAACATCAACTAAAATAGAAGCACGGGAACTTCGAAAGAAGTATAAAGGTAAAGAAGTAGTCAAAGGAGTATCTCTGACGGTTAGTGGAGGTGAAATCGTAGGTTTGCTTGGTCCAAATGGAGCAGGTAAAACCACAACTTTTTCGATGATTGCCGGCTTTGTGGCACCAACCGGGGGTACACTTTTGCTCAATGATCAATCCATCGTACATCTTCCGCCTTATAAACGAGCACGGAAGGGTTTGGTTTATTTGTCTCAGGAAGCATCGGTCTTCAGGTCTTTGACTGTTGAGGAAAATATTCGAGCAATTGCACAAACTCTTCGGGGAGACAGGAAGTCGGAAGATGAAATCGTTCAACAAAGAATGGAGCAATTAGGGATCGAAAGGCTTGCCGCACAAAAAGCAAATACCTTGAGTGGTGGTGAACGGCGAAGGTTGGAAATTGCTCGGGCATTGGTTTTATCTCCAGATTTTCTGCTTCTTGACGAACCTTTCAGTGGTGTTGATCCTAAAAGTGTCTCTGAAGTCAGTGAAATTATAAATTCTCTTAAAAGCAATGGTATGGGAATTCTGCTCACTGATCATAATGTTCGGGAAACGCTGAGGGCTGTTGATCGAGCTTATCTTCTCTATGAAGGAAATGTGTTGGCTCATGGATCAGCAGAATTTCTAATCTCGGATCCAGATACTCGAACTAAATATCTCGGTGTAGACTTTAAAGCCTAGATGTAAATTTTGAAAAGATGAAAAGTAATAAAAAAACCCAAGGGGTCGAGAGCATTGCAGTAAAGGATTTCTTTGTGCATTACGGCGAGCAATTGAAGTTGAGACTGGTGACAAGTGAGAAAACCCTATCCAGGAGCACTATCCGGGAAAAGAGTCTCAATCGTCCTGCCTTGGCGGTCACGGGTTATTTCAAATATTTTGCAAATAAGAGAATTCAGCTCTTCGGAGCAGGAGAAATGGCTTTTTTTCGGGAGCAGTCAGCTGCTCGTCGAAAATCGGTTATTGAAACAATGGTAGCCAAAAAGATTCCATGCGTTGTCGTTTCCAGAAGTTTAGCACCCACTCAAGAAATGATTGATGTTTTGGAAAATACCGGTGTTCCTCTCTTCAGAACCCCTCTGAGTTCGAAAGCATTTACGACCGAGGTGACTGTTTTATTGGAAGAAAGATTTGCTGCCCGAACTAGTTTACATGGAACTCTTCTTGAGATCAGAGGGGTAGGGACCTTGATAAGAGGTGAAAGTGGTGCCGGGAAAAGTGAAGCGGCCCTTGCTCTCATTGAGCGAGGGCACAGCTTGGTGGCTGATGACTTAGTCAAAGTAAAACTTTTAAGTGATCATACTCCGATTGGGTTTTGTGATCCTTTAAGCCGCGGATTCATGGAATGTCGTGGAATCGGCATTATCAATGTGGAAAAATTATTTGGAAACCGATTTGTACGTCTCGAGAAAAGAATAGACCTTGTAGTGACTCTTATAGAGGAATCTTCTGACGCAGAACCTGAAAGAACTGGATTAGATCGTAAGTATTACCAGATTCTTGGTTTCGATGTTCCACATATGGAAATTCCTGTTCGAACTGGAAGAGATATGGCTCGCTTAATTGAAGTCGCAGCTATGGTTCAGGCGGCAAGGCAGTTTGGTTATGATTCTGCAGATGATTTAAATCAAAAACTTTTAAAGCAGATGAATGAAAAATAGCTCATTATTGGTCATTGTTTTTCTATAAATATCGTAAAATCAACCATCTGTATCCGAGTTGAGTTTGTGAAAAAAAAGCAACCTCAAAAGTGAAAAAAACTTACAAACGAACTTATGTTAATAAGTTGTGAGAAACTTTACCAAAGATAAATGATTTTTTTCTTGGTCTCGGTCAGTTTATTGTTCAAAACAATTGTATCCCTTTCGTAACATTTTAATCCCCGCATTATCGATGATTCTTATATTTTTATCCCCTATCTCATTCTCCGCGAGAGGATTATGGAATTTTTTGGGTAAAGTTTGTGGGTTTTCAGTAATGTTTATAATTATGGCGATTGATATCTGTAAATCCTTCTTTGAAATTGATTTACAACTGTCTCGCAGCCTGTGTGAATAAAAAAATTTCCCTACATAATGACTGACTTAATCACTACACCTGAAACTTTCTGGAGTTCACTTCGCGAGCAACTCCTCGATGTAATCCCTGCAGACACATTTAGAGTGTGGTTTGACAATATGCGAGTCGGTAGACTTGATGATGACGGATGTGAGCTTATCGCACCTAATGAATTCTCGGCAATCTGGATTCGTGACAACTACCTGGATGTTATTCGACAGGAAGCTGATCGATTGGTAGGCAGGCCTTACACCGTCGATTTGTTGGGCGATTTGGGTGAAGATGAAGATTCGCAAGTTTCAGGCAAGGATCGCATAGGAAACAAAAAAACCAAAACATCGAAGGGAAGTAACCGAATAACTGGCCCTGCATTACAAGGACGCTCCCTTGGTATAAATCCAAAAAATACTTTTTCGAATTTCATAGTCGGGGGAGGCAGTGAGCTTGCACATGCTGCCTGCATAGCTGTTTCCAATGCCCCTGCTCATGCATACAATCCTTTGTTTTTATACGGTGAGACTGGTTTAGGCAAAACCCATTTGATGCATGCGGTGGCTCACCAAGCATTGAACCGTAACCCGTCATGCCGTATCACCTACGTGTCGTGCGAAAAATTTACTAATGAATTTATCCGTGCAATTCAGGAAAATTCTCTTACCAAATTTAGAGCTCGTTATCGCAGTGTAGATTATCTGCTTATTGACGACATCCAATTTTTGGCAGGCAAAGAAAGGATCCAAGAGGAATTCTTTCATACTTTTAATGAAATTTACGAAGCACAAAGACAAATTTTCTTAACATCTGATCGCCCTGCAGGTGAAATCGATAAGATTGAAAGCCGCTTGCTTTCACGATTTCAGTGGGGATTAGTCACCGATATTCAGGCTCCTGACTTAGAAACAAGGGTTGCAATACTTACCCGAAAGGCAGATGCCATGGGCATTAAGATTGAAGACGATATTTTGGAGTTTTTGGCAAAAAATATTTCTAGAAATGTTCGCCGAATGGAAGGTGCATTGACTCGGGTCGCAGGTTATGTCGGTCTAACCCGTAAAAAGGCAGATTTAGAAACTGTTCAACGACTGTTGCGTGATATTTTACGAGAGGAAAACCTCAGTCGAATCACAATCGAAGCTATTCAGAAAAAAGTAGTGGACTATTACCACTTACGAATGGCTGATATGCTTTCTCGCCGCCGTCCGGCCAACATAGCTTTTCCTCGTCAAGTAGCAATGTATCTATCCCGCATTCTCACTGAGCATTCTTTGCAAGAAATTGGAGCAACTTTTGGTGGTAGAGACCATGGAACGGTTATTCACGCATGCAAAACCGTTGAGAATATGATGGATCAGGATGATTCAATCAAGCATTCGGTTGAGTTACTGAACGAGCAACTTTCCCAAGCTATGGAGTAATTATCAGGTTTTTATTTTATAGTCCTGTTGATTTTTCTCTGTAATCCTTCATGATTACCTAAATGATAACAGAAAATTTTGAAGAAAGTGGCCTAAATGATGATGTCTCATCCTCTGAAGTCGATTCTGGTACAGCCACAAACAGTCCTTCCGATGACCAAAAAAGACAAATAGCAAGCTGGGTTAATGATGGAATGGGTCTATCCGATATTCAGAAAAAAATTAATGATGACTTCGGTATAGTCATGACATACATGGATGTAAGGTTTTTGGTTGATGATTTGAACTTGGATCTGATTGACGAAGAGGATGAAGAGGAAGCGGCGGACGCTGATGACAATTCGGGAGATGATGAAACGGCACCTTCTCCTGGAGATCCTCTTGATGATTCTGCTGGAGGAGTGCAGGTTGAACTAGATACAGTGACTCCCCCAGGTGCTATGGCTAGCGGGAGCGTCACTTTCTCTGATGGTCAGCATAAAAAATGGACCCTTGATCAATTTGGCCGTCTTGGTCTCACCGGTGGAGAAGAAGGATATAAGCCTTCAGACGAGGATGTGATGGAGTTTCAGAAGCAACTTGATTCAGCACTTCGCGGTAAAGGTTTCTAATCGGTAGATTTTTTCTGGCTATTCTCTTGAATGGACGAAAATCGTTTTTTCAAGTTTCTCAATTTGACTATAGCGGTTAACTACCTTTTTGGTGCTAATTTTGGGTAAAGCAACCCTGAGCACTACATTCTCAATTTCATGGGTAAGTCTCATTGCCAGAACCTGTTTTTTTTCTAGTTTAAATCTTTCGTTTTCGATTTGAGCAGATTCTTCCCTCCGCTTCTTGTAATCACTCCATTCATTGTCTTGATTTGATAGAGTAATTAACTTGGACGAGTTTCCTGTTTTTTTAAGTGTGTCGACCTTAGGGTGCTGCATATTCGCGAGTTCAGGCCATTCCTTCAATAACCTTGTCTTAATTTTGTTTTTCAACTTTTTCTTCTGCTCATCTTTTGCCTTTTTAGCTTTCGCAAGTTCTTCCCGTCTCTTTTTGATTTCTTTAATTTTATCCTCTGCGTTCTCGAACAAATTTTCGTCTTGGAGTGAAAGTTTGCGAGCTAGAGATTGAATAATGGCTTTCGATTCAGGAGATGCAGAAAGTAGAATTTCTGAGATAGGGTCAGTTCGAAAGAGCCACTCTTCTTGAAGAAATTCTCGTTTCGAAGAATTTGAATCCGTCCCTGATAAGATCTCTTTGGCATTGTTTCTCAAACCAATGATGGCACTTTCTTTTTGGGATGGCTCAAATGAAGAAAAACTACGCAGAAACATATCAGATGTCTTGATTGGAATATCTATGGTGTTTGAATTGATGACGACATAAGCGTGTGCCTCTGTTAAGGAAGTATTACCATCCCCATCGAAATCGGGTTTTGGAATTTTTTTTCCAATTCTTGATTCACCACAAAGTGCTTCCCAAAAGTATGTGCTATACTCCTGATAATTCTCTTCTCGAATATCAGGAGTGCAACCTGCAGCGACTCGGTCGTGTACGGTAGCAAAAAAACCGGCCCGTATTTGTGGATGAAGGCCTTTTTTCTCATCTCCCTCACGGAAAATATAATCGGCGAAGCCACCGCTGTAACACTGAACCATAACCAAAATAAAGGTTTGGTCGGGCGGAAGTGAATCCAATTTCTTGGAAAATTCAGAAACTTTAAACTTATAATTATTCCATAAGTACGCAGTTGTGTTGTTCGGGGTCTTTTTTTCTCCTTTGCCACCGTGACCAGTGAAATAGATAAGATTAGAAGATTGTACTGAGCTAGAGTTTAAATCCTTTATCCAATCGTCGAATTCTTTGATTGATGACGGTCCGTCGGCATTTAAATGATTATTTCTATACTGGTTATACATCCCCCGTGTTGATCCAAAAATCTCCGCTAGGATTAAATTGGGTTCTGGTACAGTAAAAGTTGGGTTGCGGTATTTAATGTCTCTTGATGAAGCCATACCGTCTGCAAAAAAGGTTTTTGTTTTGAATTTGCTTAATCCAATTTTATCTTTTTGTCGGTGAAGATATTTGACATTACTTTCGAGTGAAACTTCGTTGCCGGATGGAGAATATCCCCCACCTAAAATCAATAAATTAAAGTTATGCTCGTCAGATTCTATACCCCGTGTGGCAGAAATGTTGCGTTTTGGCTGTATTTCTTTCTTTTTGATTTCGGATTTGGAATCATGGCTTAAGCATAAGAAAAAAAGCAGGCATAAGATAAGGTAAAAACCATTCATACATTCATCCCATTTTGAAATCGTAGATTTGGCAAGAATCGTTGCGCTGAAATGTTGAAATTTAATTTATTTGCTTTATTCCTCCCCGAATCGCACCTGCTTGGGTCGAGCCATAATTTTCCATAAATGCATCAGAAATGGGACGACTGTTGGGCATCGATATCCAAACGCGCAATAGGTGACGCCTTTTTTCTGGTTCAGGGAAATCCTCGAAGGCTGTCCTTCGGTGAAGCTTGATCCAGTTGTTCAGTATTAGAATCTCGCCCCTTTTCATGGTAAACTTTTCCTGTATTTCCGGCCTTTCACAAACTTCATCCAGAAAATCAATCGCCAATCTTTGGGAATGAGTGAGTGAAGGACAGTTATCATCATGATCAGCCCGGTCAATGAGTACACGAAGATAAGAACATGCAAAATAACCCTGGCATGCGGACAAGATAGGCTGCATTACAAAAGGTTTTTGGTTTCCCTGGTCAATAACATGTCTCTTGTAGGGAAATCGTTGTTGCAAAACCTCATAAAGATCCGGACGTTCAGACTGGATGATTTCTGCTATTTTTCGGCTGTCAACGACTTGATTTTCTCCCCCGGACATCGCAGGCATCATACACAGGAAGGCAATTACATCGCACCTGTCAGTATGGAACCCCAGTTTATTTTTTGTATTAGGACCTCTAGTTCTCGGATCATTTTTGCCAAAGGATTCATTACGAATACTTAAGACAAGTTCACCCTTTGTACTTTGAGAAACTGGAGTTCCCAGTTTCTTGCAAAACTCTAAAAACCAATCGGAAGATTCATTAAATTCCTCAAAATTTTTCTCTGTTCGTATTCGAATCATACCAGATCCTTTTTCCAGTTCATCCCTGACGGTTTCGGTTGTGAAATCTCTTTCAGACAGGATACTAATTGAGTGTATTGACTTTTCTTTTGTCATGGAAATTATGGGTACTGCTCGATGAATAATCTAATGACCGAAGTCAGGAAAGTATTTTTGCCAATAGTTTTTTTCAATGCCTTTATCTGCACATCAATTGGAGCCAATGTCTTGTTATCGATTCCTGCTTTTGAATCTTCCAAAATAGAATTGGAGCTTAGAGAGGGAGATCTACTAGTATTTCATCGAATTTCTGGCCGACTGTTCTCGCCTTCAATAGATGGTTTTTCTTGGACAGGGAGCACAGTAGATGGGTCGAGTTTCCTGACTGTTGTGAAGGTTAAGAATTTCTGGCGAGGTTCAGTAATCACTGCTCAGGGGAGTTATAAGTTAGAAGGTAATGGTGGAGGAATAAGTGTTTTTCCTGACCAAAAAAAAGTACGAGATTGTGGGGGTTGTAAATATACTGACCTCCATTTACGAGATCCCCGAAGTTATGCTCAGTCAGTTCATTCGTGGAGGAATTCAGATGCTGGTCTTATTGATTTGATGGTAATCTATCCCACTGCAGTTAAACAAGCAATTGGTGGAGAGGCACTTACCATTGCAGAAATTGAAACAGCCATTGCTGACACAAATTTATGTTTTCGAAACAGTGAAGTGGATTTACAACTCCGTTTGGTTCATTGTGCAGAAACTTCATACACTCCAACCGGCAACTTAGGAATCGACCTCGATCGATTAACAGAAAAAAATGACGGGTTTCTCGATGATGCTCACTCTTTGCGTGAACAATTTGGTGCAGATATCGTCACCTTGCTTTCAACAGATAGTAGCAGTGGGGGGTTGGCAAAAACTTTAACTTTTCCTTCGTTAAAGTTTGCTGAGTCAGCATTTAATGTCTGCGTCTGGGATCAAATAACCGCCCCGGGATATACGCTTGCCCATGAAATTGGTCACAATCTGGGATGTCTGCATAACCGAGAAGATGTAAGTGACCCAGATGAGAGTGCGGCTAATGACTATGGCGATTTTTCCTACGGGAAGCGCTGGTTTATCGAGTCGGCTGGCTACAAGACAGTGATGTCCTACAACGACTCATCCATGTCTTATCAAAATTCCATTCCATTTTTTTCAAATCCCCTCGTATCTTATTTGGGAGTTTCGACTGGAAATGAAAATAGTGAAGATAATGCTTTGGCATTAAATCTGTCTGCACCTTATGCCTCTAATTTTCGAAGTTCAGTGGTGCAGGCTATTTTGCCCAGTGTTTTTTCACTAGATGTAAAGGAGGGGGAATATGCTTCCTTTAAGTTAAGATTGGCTATGAAACCTGAAATGGCGTTGACGATCAATTTATCCCTGTCTTCAGATGTTAATTTTCAACTGGGATCTGCAAGCACGATAACCTTTGATTCAAGCAACTGGAATATTGGTGTCCCGGTGATTGTGTATGGTCGAAAAGTTGAGTCAGGCACTTCAAGTATTGGCACTCTTAGTTTTTCAGATGCAACGATAGGAAGTAGTGTGATCGAATTAAAACTCGTGGAGAATCCTTCCGCCACTCAAGCCCTCAATTTTCATTCTGGTGTCGTAGTTAACCAATATGGCTTTCCGATTGAGGGAGTGGAATTTTTATCTTCCGACAGTCAAGTTGTCATGACGAGTGATCAAAATGGAACATTCGGAAAAGATATGTCACAGTATGTGTCGAATACCTTTATTTTAAAAAAGGATGGATATTCTTTTGAGCCAAGCACTCTGGTCATAGCAGAAGAGGATGAATATTTAATCTCTCATGAATTTATCGGTTCTAGATCTTCGGTAGTTTATGTCGACCAATCAGCCACTGGAAGGAATAATGGGACAAGTTGGGTAGATGCATTCACGAACCTTAGCGACGCATTATCTCTACGAGCTCCCGTATCTCAAGTGTGGGTTGCCAGAGGTACATATTTTCCAGATAAAGTACGCTCAGCATCATTTGTGATGCCTGGGGGAATTGAGGTATTGGGTGGGTTTTCAGGTACTGAAATATCAACTGCAGAACGTGATCCTTCTTTATATCCGACAATACTTTCCGGAGATATTGGGATATCAGGTTTCGCTAAGGATAATTCTTTTCATGTGGTGATCGCATTAGATGGGGCAATGATTGACGGGTTCATTATCGAAGATGGAAATGCCAGTGAAAATTTCACCAATGATAGCAGAGGAGTTGGAGGAGGGTTGTGGTCAGAGGGAGCAGTTTTTGAGCTGCGTAATTGCCAGTTTAGAAATAACTGGGCATATCAAGGCGGTGCCGGAGCCTGGGTGGAAGAGGGAAATGCAACTTTTACAAACTGTAATTTTATCACAAATAAAACAGGTTCCACTGGCAGTGGTGGGGCAATGAAAGCGATTAACTCATCAATCTATCTGAGTGTTTGCGATTTTGCTGAAAATTATGGTTTTTATGGAGGGGGTGCTCTTCATCAGGAGGGTGGACTATTGGAAGTAAATAACACTAAGTTTTCTGAAAATGTGAATCCGTCCTGGAATGGTGGGGGTGCTCTTTTTCTTAAGAATGTTGAAGGTGAAATGAATTTATCCTCCTTCATCAAAAACGAAACTTATGCAAATAATTATGGAGGAGCGGTTAAATTGATAAATTCATCCCCCTTGATTACTCAATGTTTGTTTTCAAAGAATAAAAGTAGGAGTAATTCGGCAGGAGCAATCTACATAGACGAAACTTCAGCTCCCAAACTTTCTTCGAATGAATTTAATGAAAATTATGCAAAAAGCTGGGGTGGGGCAATCTACTCTGAAACTGCAGATTTAAATGTATCGGGTGGATCATTTTATGGAAACTGGGCAACTTTTGGAGGGGCCGTTGCGACCAATGGTACTCAGCTAACGAGTTTCAACAGTGTCAAGGCACTCGGTAATGAGGCAAACGCAACTTCTGGTTCACAGGGTGGTTTTCTTTTTCTTGGCAATGGAGCCCAAGCAAATACATTTACCAATTGTCTTTTTTCCGGTAACCGTTCCAATTATAGGCACGGCGTATTGGCGGGTGCTGGTACATCCAAGTTTTTGCATTGTACTTTTTTTGGAAATGAGGCTGAACAACTTGGAGCAATTTCGTTATTATTTTCTGGTCAATCTGTAAGGATTGATAACTCGATTTTGTGGAATAATTCTGATGCCAACGGTATTGAAATAGATGTGAATTCAGGAACTGTTTCTATTTATCATTCAGTGTTCGATTCTGATAAAACGCCATGGATCACTGCCAGCGGAAATAATTTGAATGCTGACCCTGAATTTATAAATCCAGCAGGGGAGGATGGAGTGGTTGGAACATTGGATGACGATCTCTCTTTTACTGAAACAAGCCCAGTAATTGATGCAGGAAATACTGGGCTTAGCAACTTACCTACTTTTGATCTATTGGGACAGATGCGGGATGGGAATCCCGATCTTGGTGCATTTGAATATTTTGAAAATTCTTTACCAGTATTTTCCGGGGAATTATCTTTTTCAGTCGATGAGGGAAATGCGACAATTGGACAAGCTTTGGCTACAGATGTTGATGGGCACGATTTGATATATTCAATAATTGGAGGAAATGATCAGTCCGAGGTGCTGATCAATTCTGTTACCGGGGTTTTATCTTTTTCCGAAACCACTGACTATGAATACCCCAATGACTCAAACTTAGACAATAAATATGAAATAAAGGTTCGCGTATCGGATGGTTTTTCAAATGTTCAAGCTGATTATGAAATTTTTGTCACTGATGTAGATGAATCAGCAACATCTTCTGATCAGGCAACCTTTTTGATAAATGGATTTCCAGTTAGTTATGGATGGAAAGATGCTTCTTGGTTTGGCACCTACTATGCTGAATTTTTTCCCTGGGTATACCACGAGTCATTGGGGTGGCTATACATTATCCAGCAAAAAAATACCCAAGTTTGGATGTGGCAGAGTTCTCAGGGTTGGTTATGGACAACCCCCCAACTCTTTCCATTCTATTATCAGAGTGAAAAGATGAGATGGTCCTATTCTGGGAGTGGTGATTTTATGGGAATGTACTACCTTTTTGGGGAACCTGATCCAGGTTGGAAAATTTTAGAATAATTTATTTAAGGTAAGGAAACCTTAATGATACCCCTAACGGGTGGATCACCGATTCTATAGAAGTGGTAGTCTAAAAATGGAATGACCCATCTGCTTGTGAAAGATTTAGGTATGGAGTGTCCTCCTTTTTGAACTGATATCAAAGTGCTTTTGTTTCCTTTTAATTGTAATTTTCGGTGTAGAATTAAAGATTGATTATAGGGAACCAAAGGATCTTCTGTACCATGAAAATGTAAAAAAGGAGGAAGGTTGCTTGTTACATGATGTAATGGAGATGCTTGTTTGGCTAGTTTTTGATTTTGCCTTATGGGCACGCCGAGAAGTCTACTTTCAGGTGAGTTGGGGGAGTGATGGACTATTTTACTAGGGTAATTATCCATCTGTAAAAAAGCACTCGGTCCATAATAGTTAATTACAGCCTGTACCTCTTCAGTTGTCTTAATGAAACGATTGAAATTTTGATTCCTCGGATACACCCCAAGCATAGAAGCGAGGTGACCTCCTGCGGATGATCCCCAGACTGCAATTTTTTTTGGATTTATGCAGAATTGGGATGCATTTTCCCGTAACCATTTGATTGCAGATCTACAGTCCTCTATTTGAGCGGGCCATTTACTTTCTCCACTTAACCGATAGTTGATTGTCGCTCCAATGTATCTGCCTGTATTTATCAATGTCCCTATTCTCCCTGGTTCGTATCCACTTTCTTTACTTCCGTTTGTCCAGCCTCCACCATGAATCCAAATAACTAGTGGGAGCTTTGGAGAAGAGTCGTTGCCGAGGGATTGGGGGAGAATAATGTCGAGGGACTGTCGTTTATTCTGGTCTCCAAAGTAATCAATATCGCGAATTACACGAAAAGTAGACTTTTTTTGATTGGCAAAAATAGACAAAGAGCTTGCAGATATAAATAGTAAGGCAAAGTAGACTTTTACCCTGCTTCTCAAAGATGGGAATCTCCGGCTAGTTCTTGACCAATTTTGATGCATCTCCCAATATTTTCATGAAGAACGGGAAATCGAATTTTTCTTTCTTTACTACAGGGAAATCATTTAATGCAGGTAGTTTCTTAAGGAGATCTTTACTACCAGTTTGTATGTTTCCAATATTGAAGTTTCCAATTGATAAGCCCAGTAAACGACCTTCCACATCAAATGAAATAGAGGACTGTGAGACCGTGTCTTTTTGCTCGGAGTACGAGAGAACGGGAAAGGAAGTACCTAGTTTAACTTTTTGGGGGACTCCAAGCCAAACGACATTTTTTTCAAGAATATGATTTAACAAAACGGATCTACCTTTTGGAGTCGAAAGATAGGCATTATTCATGATGCTGGCCCCTTCCCTGAATAATTCATCAAACGAATTACCGAAATTTAGGTTAAAGTTATAGCTGAATGATCCTGTTTCTATTTCCCGAATAATAGAGAACTTTGGAATAGGTAGGGCACCGGAACTTTCAAATCGAACCATATTTTGTGCTTCGGGATCGAAGATCATAGAAGATTCTTTCGTTGATCGGTAGGCGAATTGAAGTTCTTCACTTTTTCGAACTTGTATCTCCATGAGTGGAGTAATTTTGTCAAAATAGATGAAAATCTTATAGTCCTCATCCTGTTTCGTTTTATAGCCAACCTCAAAGCAAAGGGCATCCCTCTCCTGATCTATGAGATCAAAAGCCTTACCCAAAGAATCGATCAATACAGTTTTTCTATTTGTCTTAGACTGTAAACCATCGGAAAAGGATTTTGCCCATTCTTTCCATTGTTTGCTGTGTTGTTTGCTTGATGCAATTTTTTTTAAGTTATTGATGGCATCATCAGATCTTTCGTCAAAATGAAGGGCAATTGATTTTATAAACTGAATTTTAGCCGTATTTTGCTTTTGCTTGGGTAGTTTTGAAATAAGCTTGAGGGCTAGACTTGGACTTGGAGACTTAGAAAAAATTGCCTGATTGATCCTGAACACTGCCATCTCTTCAGACTTTGACTCTTTTTCATTTAATTGAGCCAAAAGAAATTGAACGCAAAAATTTGCATCTTTTCCACCAATTGCACTGATTTCCTTAATTTTCTGTAAGTTATTTTGTTCACTTATAAGTATTTTAACGAGCCGACCATAAGCCGAATTTTCCTTTGCTGATTCATTAAAGATTTTTTGTGTCGTTAAGAGGATTTCGTCTACGCCTGCTTTTTGAGCAAGCAAGTGAACTCTTAGTCTGAGAGATTTATCTTTTAGTAAATCAGGCCCTTGTGCTCTCGAAATGAACAGCAGTGCTCTACAGAAGGAAACAGCAAAGTCTTTTTCCTTAAGGTCTCCTTCGTCTACTTTTGCTTTTAATAATTCAGTGAATCGTGGAGATCCTCTCTCAAAAGAACTAATGAAATTAACCGATGGTAAACTTTTCGGATAAGTGAACAGCAATAAACTGGTTGCTTTCTTAATTGCATCAACATCATTTGCTGCTTTTCCAACGATCATTAAATCATAGGCTAACCTGGGTGCTAATGTGCCTTCCTGATTCTTATCAAGATATTCTTTTGCATCAATTATGAAACCTCGGAAATCAGATTTTTGCAGATATTCCTCGTAGTAGGGGAAATCCTTTTTGGATTCCGCATTACAAAGATAATTGAATAGAAAGAAGCAAAAGAAAGTTAAAAGATTAGTACGGTACATGGGTTAAACTTTTTAAGTTAATTTAAAGAAAATATATAAACTTCTGTATTTAAAGGGAATGGGAGAAAGCTTCCAAAGTATGGTTAACCTCGTGATCTGTATGTTTTGTACTTATAAAACAAGTCTCATATGATGATGGAGGTAAATACACCCCTTGTTCGATCATTTTGTGAAAAACGGAATTAAAACTCTCGTGGTTACACGAAAGAGCTTGTTCGTAATTATTTACTTTTTCTTCAGAGAAAAACAGGCAATACATTGAACCAATCTGAGGGACCTGCAAAGGAACTCCTTTATCATGAGCAATCTCCCGTAACCCATTGGCCAGTTGTTGCCCAGTATTCTCAAGATGTTTGTAAGGGGCATCATCTCTCAACATTTTCAGGGAAGCAATACCTGCCGCCATGGCGAGCGGATTGCCGCTTAAGGTTCCAGCCTGGTAAACGGGACCAAGTGGAGCGAGTTGGTCCATTATTTCTGACTTTCCTCCAAATGCACCAACTGGTAAACCTCCTCCGATAATTTTTCCCATAGCTGTGAGATCTGGAATGACTTGCGTCAATTCCTGGACTCCTCCAATGCCAAGACGAAAACCAGTCATAACCTCGTCGAATATTAGGATGGCATTGTTTTCCGTACAAATTCGGCGGAGTGATTCAAGGTATCCTGGTAAAGGAAGGATAAGCCCGCAATTTGCGGGAAATGGCTCCACAATGATAGCCGCTATTTGATTGGGTTGGGATTTAAATGCTTGTTCGACTGCTTTTGTATCATTGAAAGGCAAGACTACCGTTTCTTCAGCGAGACTTTTCGGGATACCAGCACTATCTGGATTACCCAGTGTAAGTGCACCTGAGCCTGCTTTGACAAGCAGGCTGTCAACATGTCCATGGTAGCATCCCGCAAATTTTATTATCTTATCTTTTCCAGTGTATCCACGAGCCAAACGAATGGCAGACATAGTGGCTTCAGTTCCGCTATTACACATACGGACTTTTTCAACTGATGGGACTACCTCTACGAGAAGTTCCGCCATTTCCACTTCAGCAGGTCCTGGGGTGCCAAAACTAGTGCCATGGGAAAGCGCATCACCGATTGCTTCACGAATTTTCGGATGATCGTGTCCATGTATAGCTGGACCCCATGTGCATACATAATCAATAAGTTCTTTGTCATCCGCAGTGGTTAAGCGACATCCACTTGCCTTCTTGGTGAAGAATGGAGTACCACCGACAGAGCGAAATGCCCGTACGGGTGAGTTGACCCCACCCGGGATGAGTTTTTTTGCTTTCGAAAAGAGTTCGTGGGATTTGTTCATTCTAGCAATTTAATTTTTATATTTCTGAACGACAGGCATACGGCGCCCGACACCGAATGCCAATGGTGTAGTCTTTAAGGTAGGGGCGGACTGCTTTCGTTTGTATTCATTCAAGTCGACAAGGCGTACAATTCGCTCAACGATTTGAAGTTGGTGACCATTAGAGACGATTGTATCGATGGATTTGCCTTCTTCGACATATGCATGCAAAATTGAATCTAATTCTTCGTAAGGGGGCAGGGAGTCACTATCTACCTGATCAGGACGAAGTTCTGCGGAAGGAGGTTTATCAATTGTATGGAAAGGAATTATTTCTTCATCGGTATTAATATACCTAGCCAAGGAGAATACTTGGGTTTTGGGTAAGTCAGCAATCACGGCCAATCCTCCGCACATATCACCATATAGAGTGCAATATCCGACAGCTAGTTCGCTTTTATTTCCAGTGGTCAAGAGTAGTGCTCCGAACTTATTGGAGACGGCCATGAGTAAAAGCCCCCTGGCTCTGGCTTGCATGTTTTCCTCGGTCACATCTTGTCTAAGACCATCAAATAGTGGATTTAGTTCCAGTGTAGCTGAATTTACTAAGGATTGTATGGGCAGAGTATGAAATTCAATTCCCAGATTTTGGGCAAGTATACGTGCATCTTCTTTACTATGATCGCTGGAAATTTCCGATGGAAGACTGATACCGATAACATTATCTTTCCCAAGGGCTTTGACTGCAAGCACAGCAGTTACAGCTGAGTCAATACCACCGCTTAAGCCGATAAGGCCTTTGCTAAATCCTGTTTTGTGAACGTAGTCACGAAGACCTAATACCAAAGCTTTCTCCAAGTCTGATTCAGTTGATTCTTGTCTTTCAGATATTGCTATAGAATCGCTTAGATCGTGCACTTCTAAGGACTCATCAAAAGCATTTGATTGGGCAATGACTGTTCCATTACGATTCATACTCAGCGACCGCCCGTCAAAAACTAATTCATCGTTTCCACCAATTGAATTTACATAGCAGACCGGACATTCGATCTTCTTAACAACATTTCTTAGAATTGCTAGTCTGGCATCTTGTTTACCGGTATGCCAGGGACTGGCTGATAGGTTGATTAATATATCTGGTTTTTCGGAATTAATCGCTGGTAAAGGATTATTCTCGTGAAGCTTTGAATCCATATTCCAGATATCTTCGCATATAGTAACTGCTATTTTTTTCTCTTTATGAATGATAGTGAAGGGTTTGCTTCCCTGTAAGAAGTATCTCTCCTCATCAAATACATCGTAAGTCGGAAGAAGCCGTTTGTGAAAGGTTTTTCGAACTTCTCCGTTTTCACACCAAGCCGCTGCATTGAAGCATTTTTTTGAGTACAACATCTCTGGTTGTGCTTGAGGAAACCCAATAAGTGCGGGAGTCGGGCCAACTTCTTTTGCAAACTGAATAAGGACATCATTTACATCCTGGAGGAATCTTTCTTTAAATAAGAGGTCTCGGGGGGGATATCCGGAAAGAAAAAGTTCTGGATAGACGATAAGATCGACATTTTGAGATCTTAGTTGCTCATAAGCATCGATACTTAGAGCTAGGTTGCCATGCAAGTCGCCAACCGTTCCGTTCAGTTGTGCGATGCCAATTCTCATCTCATTGCCATTTTGTGGAAAACATTCATACAAGTTAATTAATTATGGATGCTTCATCTCAAAAAGCGAATCAGAACCCAAGTCGTTCTTTTATTTTGGCATCTGGTTCTCCTCGTAGAAAACAACTTCTCCAAAAAATAATTCCAGATTTTAAGGTTATTTCTTCAGATGCAGAAGAGTTAAAGTCTCATTCAGGCGGTCCTCTCACTCTTGTACAGGAAAATGCCAAAAAGAAAGCAATACCGGTAGCTGCCAATAACCCTTCCTGTTGGGTACTTGGAGCTGATACTCTGGTGTTTTATCAAAAAGAGATTTTGGGTAAGCCCAAGGATTTGGATGATGCGGTGGAAATGCTTTCATTCCTCTCTGGTAAGACCCACGAAGTGGCAACTGGTGTCAGCTTGCAATGCAATGAAGTAAATATTGTAAAGACTTTTTCAGTGACCAGTAGCGTTACCTTTAAGCCAATTTCAAAAAAGGAAATAAGGCTTTATTTTAAGGAGGTAAACCCACTCGATAAAGCAGGTGCTTATGCCATTCAAACGAATGCAGATATGATTATTGATCGGTTCGTGGGTTCCTATTCCAATGTTGTCGGTTTGCCATTGGAGTCGTTAGGTAAAGTTTTAAAAGAGTTGTCAATTTCATAAGTTAATTTACAGAATAAAGTATTAATTCGTAATAATGCACCAGTCTCTATTACATATCAAGATTACTACCTTTTTCTTTTTAGGGAGTACAGAACTACTTGGAACTGTGGAAAAAATTTCGATGCCCGATGATTTATCCACAGCGAAGTTGATTTCTCCCAACCAAGGTATTACAGGTGATAATCCCGCGGAGAATTTTCAGGGGTTAACAGAAAAAAAGATAAACAATACAAATCGACTTAAGCAATTACTTCTGGAAATTAAGGAATTAAGAAAAAAGTACGACCCGCCTTTCGTTGATCCCTCCAAATCCACTGGCGATGAAACCATAGCTTTGAATTTGAACATGGATAAAACTGAGAACGCGGAAAATCAGATTCCACAAGCAAAGCAAGTGGATCAAGGCGAAGATAAAAGCCCTGAAATAAATGAAAGTATTGAGATCGAGGAGTCCAATTTGTCTGAGATAAATTCCCAAACCAATAGCAAAACATTAACTGAAAATAATGATCTTTCGACAAGTGATACAGGTGCACAGCGTCCGGTGTCTTTGAATGATAATCATATCTCCGGTTTTTTAGGATTCGATAGTCGCTATTTTTACAGATCAAACCCGCTGTTTGTAAATGGAGATCTACAGGAAAAGTCGGAGTCCGATGTATGGACAAATAACTTTTATACGGGGGCTTTCAGTACGATAGAGACAGATAATTCTGCCTATAGTCCTTTCTTGACCGGTTCTTATTCTACATACAATTACCTAACCGATGATTTGGAGACTTTTAATTATCGTACAACAAGCATAGCTACAGGGATTTTCTCGTACTATGGTGGGAAAAATACTTATTTTGCAAAGGTGGTGTATAATATGGATAAATCAACGGAGTTTAGTACCGAAGACTTTAATGAGTTTTTCTCGCAAATTGGATTTATTAGAACATTTCAGTTTCTTGATAGCTTAAATATGAATACAACCGTCGGCGTCGGACAGCACTCATCTACGATAGATTCAGCAAATGATACCAGACCTGAAGATCTGATGGATAATTTGGAAATCTATGCTCTAAACATTTTTTCTTTTGAAAATAGTTTTTTCGATAATCTTCTTCTTACTTATCGAGTTAGTTATCAGTCCTTTGACAACGGCGACTACTCTGACAGAAAAGATTTGTCCCACTCTTTTTCCGGTGATTATGGATTTTCTTTTTTTGATTCAGATGAACATAACTTGTATTTATTCATCGCTTGTTCAATAAGGAATTCCAACAGGGACTCGTTCGATTATGTGAATGTTGATACAGGAGGAGGTCTTAAATTCACTGCTAACTTTTGATTCAGTCATGCTGAAATGCATAGATTTGAGTTGATTAATTGTTATGAATAATAAGAGCATTTTTTTAATCAGTTTATTTCTATCAATTTTCCTATTCCTGTCTGGTTGTAACAAAGTCCATTTCACAGATGGCCCAACCAGTAGAGAAGAGAATGCAACCAATGAAAAAAGATTATATCATGTAGTTTTATGCTGGTTGAAAGAACCTGGAGATAAAATGCACCGTAAACAGATTATTGAGATAACCAAGACATTTCAAAAGATACCGGGTGTGATTGAGGCACAGGCAGGGGAGGTGGTATTGAGTGATCGAGATATTGTCGACGACAGTTATGATGTGGGCATTCTGATCGTGACTAAAAACGAGAACGAATTACAAAAGTATCTTGATCATCCAATTCATCAAAAAGCAAAGAAGGATGTATTGGTGCCTTTGGCTGATAAAATTTTAGTCTACGATTTTAAAAATTAGCGAATCAGGGTCCTCAATCGGTTCAACTTTCTGGCGTCCACCCCAAGACAATATCAAATTTTGCGGACACTTCTTGCACTTTTGAGCCCTTGACTGGATTGAAGGGCACAATCAGTGAGTTGCGGGCGTTGGAATCTTTTACGCGTTTAAGAATAAAGTCCTTCTCATTACGAGGCTCTCCTTTAATGTAGCATTGGGTTGTGAATTTTTCTTTCCCTTTTGCGGAAACTGACATGTGGATATGCGGAGTTCTTCCGGAGTAGGGGCTCGGCTTGAGAGTACGAAAAAAATAGTTTCCTTTTGAGTCGGTGAGAAAGCGGCCATATCCCTGGAAATTACTGTCCAGCTTTTTTCGTGATCCGCCTCGACTATGTAAATAAACCCCATTGTTGTCGACTTGCCAGATTTCAATCAGTGCATTCCGTTGTGGATTTCCTTTTACATCCGTTACCTTGCCCCGCAAATATGCAACAATGCCAACAGCGGGTGTTATGGAATCGTTGATAATGAGCAGATCATTATCCGTGTCCAAAGGCATTTTGTCCGGGTAAAAAGGCCCTTCTGTTTGCCGAGGAGTGAGGGTCAAGGCTTCGGCCATTAATCCGGGTGTAAAAAAGAAAGGAGATAAAGATAACGACTTTTTAAAAAGTTCACGACGGGTAGGGTACGAATATTTCATGAGTGTCTAGATTTTACTTTTAAGTATTATTGAGCAATGTTTTCTTGAGATCTGACTATTAGGCACAAACTCGATTTCTTCCCATAGACTTGGCCTCAAGTAGCTTCTTATCTGCCCGTTCGATCGCATCATGTCCGTCGCTGTCACCCTCAGAAACGAGGGATATTCCCACACTTACCGTAACTTTAATTCGATTCCCGTCCGATATGATTGGCATCACTTCTATCTTTTGCCTCAATCTCTCTGCCACTTTATGGGCTTGTTCAAGATTGGTGTATGGGAGCAGAATGCAAAATTCCTCTCCACCAAGCCGGGCAATAATGTCATGCACCCGAAGGTTGTCTTTACATCTTTCAGTTACCTCTATCAAAACCCTATCCCCGGCACCATGACCATGTTGGTCGTTGATACTTTTAAAATGGTCCAGGTCAATCATGACTAAGGAGTATTCCTTTTGGCTTCTTTTAAAGCGAGAGAATTCCTGAGAGATGATTTCGTTAAAAGCCCTTCGGTTGGCAGCCGTAGTGAGTGGATCCGTCCGGCAGAGAATTTGTAAATCCTGTTCCAATTTTTTGTAATCCGTAATGTCCCTTTGGATTGCCGCGAAGTGCGATATTTTTCCGGTTTTATCAGGTAGGGGTAAAATGCTCAGGTCGACCCAGTATTCGTTTCCTTTTTTTGAGAAATTACGAAGGGTTACCCGTACAGGCTCCTGCTTTTCCAATGCTTGGCGAATTTTTTTCAGATCATCGCGATTGGTTCCATCTCGTTGGAGGATGCGAGGTGTTTTCCCGATGACTTCCTTGGCAGTGTAACCTGTTTTCTCAGTGAATGCTTCGTTTACATAAACAATCTCTGGGCCAGGATCGTTTAGGGGATGGGCCTTGGTGACAATTACAATGTCTTTGGCATGTTGTACGATGGCTGAGAAATCAAAATCTGAATCACTCATTTCAGGACTTTTTGAAGTTTAGGGCAAGGGCTGGCGGTTAATTCTATAACAGAACTAAAAACAAGAATCCAAATCAAGAAATTTTTTCAATCAAAAATGTAGGTAAGTTGAAATACCCATTAGAAAGTGTTTGGGACTAGTCGATCAACATTTCCTTAGCTGATTTGCCCTGTGGAATCATCGGCAACACATGCTCGGTGTAAGGGACAATCACTTCCAAAAGATATGGCTCGTCGGCTTCGAGCATTTCTTTCATTGCTTCCCGCAATTCTTCTCTTTTGGTAACACGACGGGCTTTAACACCAAAGCCTTCGCACATTTTTATGTAGTCTGGGTAAATTGCATCTAAATTATCGGGACCTCCGATATTTTCGGGATCGCATAGAATGGTGTGTCCACGAACCGATTCATAAAAACGGTCTTCCCATTGGACAACCATTCCAAGGTGCTGATTGTTGAGAAGCAAACATTTTGCATTAATTTTTTCAATCTTGGCTGTGGCCAATTCCTGGACATTCATCAGGAAAGATCCGTCACCGTCTATGTCGATTACTTCTTTGTCCGGGAATGCGACCTTTGCTCCCACGGCAGCGGGGTATCCAAATCCCATTGTACCAAGCCCAAGTGAAGAAATGTAAGTTCTTGGTTCCTTAAAACGGTAATACTGAGCTGCCCACATTTGGTGCTGCCCAACTCCTGTGGTAATGATAGCCTCACCTTTCGATTCTTGATAGAGGACATCCACCGCTTCTTGTGAAGTGATATGTTCTCCTTGGTTATATTTGAATGGATAATCTTTTTTCCATCCTTGAAGTGTATTCATCCACTCGGACAAATCAGGTTTTTGAAATTTACCGGCTTTGATCAGTTCACTCATTCTTTTGAGTGCATATTTGATATCACTTCGAATGGGGAAATGTGCGTGTACATTTTTATTGTGCTCAGATTTATCGACATCGAAGTGGATGACATAGGCTTCCTGAGCATATTTTTCTACCTTGCCCGTAATCCGGTCATCAAAGCGAGCACCTGCACACAAAAGCAGATCGCTTTCACAAACCGCCCAATTTCCCGCAACTGTCCCATGCATACCGTACCAGTAGAGTGACTGTTCATGATCGGGGTCAAAAACGCCAAGTCCCATAAGGGTGTGCGTAACTGGTAAGCCAGACAATTCCGCAAATTCCTTAAGTTCTTCGTGGGCATTTGCTGATATGATGCCACCGCCCGTGTAAAGTACAGGCTTTTTGGCCTTGGAAATAAGGTTCAGGACTTCAATGAGTTCATCATCCGTGGCTCGGGGATCATCAAGTTTATAACCGTCGAGATCTTCCACATTGGATGGGAAAAAGGGCTCAAATACTTTTTGTTGAACATCTTTCGGAATATCAATGACTACTGGACCAGGACGACCACTCTCGGCGAGATAAAAAGCTTCTTTCACAACTTTGGGTAAATCCTCCGCCGTGAGCACCAGATAGCTGTGTTTAACGATAGGGAGGGTCATCCCAAAGAAATCAGTTTCCTGAAAGGCTGCTTTACCAATAAACTGTTGGTATACCTGACCCGTGATGGCAACCAATGGTATGCTGTCCATGAACGCATCTGCGATGCAAGTAACCAAGTTGGTGGCCCCAGGACCTGAGGTTGCCATGCAAACGCCGGCTTTTCCTTTTGCTCGGGCATAACCATGAGCCATAAATCCTCCTCCCTGTTCCTGTCTGGGGAGAATTGTACGGATTTTTTCGGATTTTGTGAGCGATTGATGAAGTTCCATCGAGGCTCCACCCGGGTACGCGAACACCACATCCACGCCTTCACGCTCGAGAGCTTCGACAAGGACGTCGGCTCCCTTCATGGCGGGACCATGCTCGCCTTTGACTTCGGGATCAGGTTGTCTAATGGATTGGGTATTCATGACATTTAGTTTTTATAAAGTTATTAACATGTCAAACAGACCTTTCTTTTTCAAGGTGAAAGAACCGCATGTTGAAAAGGATCCTGAAACCTAACCCCACTCTAGATTAATTCGCGAAGGTCGGATACGGAAAGTTTTAGGTTGGCCGCTTCTGATTCTTCAAAAACCTGTTCGAGGAGGGCTCTTTTTTCCTGTTGGAGTTGGAGTACTTTATCTTCCACGGTATCCGAAGCAATCATCTTGTAAACGGTAACGACTTTATCCTGGCCTATCCGGTGTGCCCGATCGGTCGCCTGAGTTTCAGCGGCCGGATTCCACCATGGGTCGAAATGAACAACGACATCTGCACCCGTAAGGTTTAACCCTGTTCCGCCCGCTTTCAGTGAAATCAGAAAAACTGGAATGGATTCATCATCCTGGAACAGATCTACTTGCTTCATTCGATCTTTGGATGAACCATCGAGATAGCAGTAAGGAAGAGCGGTCGATTCCAGTTCTTGTTTAATCAACTGAAGGACTTGAACAAATTGTGAGAAAACCAAGAGTCGGTGTCCTCCCTCTAGGCAGGTATACAGAAGTTCCCTAAATGCACGGAGCTTGGCGGAATGGTCGGCTTCCATTGTTTCATCAATCAACCGGGGGTCGCAGCAGGTCTGCCTCAGACGGAGCAACTGCGTAAGGGTCTTCATACGCAATGCACCTTCGGATGCACCCGAATCAGCGAGTTTATTTAATTCGGATTCCGAAGATTTTCTGACTTTTTGATATAATTCATTTTGTTCCTCGGATAATTTTATATGCAGGATTTGTTCGATTTTGTCTGGGAGTTCGGGCGCCACATCACTCTTTTTTCTCCGTAGCAAATATGGAGCTGCTTCTTTCAGGATTCTTTGCTCGTGCCAAATTCTTTCATCTCCCCGGGTGCTCGAGGGTATTTCCGGCCTTGCTCCCGGTAACAGGAATTCAAGGAGAGCCAGCAGGTCGTAAACGCTGTTCTCAATCGGTGTTCCTGTTAGCAAAATCCTTCCCTCTGAGGAAAGGGAAGACATAGCCTTGGCGTTCTGAGTTTTACGATTCTTAAGGTACTGGGCTTCGTCACCAATCACGCAAAGCATTGGGATCGATTCAAACATTTCCTTATCCCTTACTAGGGTTCCGTATGATGTAATAATCAGATCATTTCCGGTCAGGCTTGTTGGAACTGATGTCCTGGAGCTGCCGTGATGCACCAAAACTTTGAATTCAGGGCAAAAACGAAGTGTCTCTCTCCTCCAGTTTTCAACCAGTGAGGCGGGGCAGACCACAAGCGAAGGTAAGCCTGATCCTTTTTCTTTCTTTAAAGCCGATAGAAAGGCCAGGGCTTGCACGGTTTTACCAAGGCCCATTTCATCGGCTAGAATTCCTCCCAGTTGGTTTCGAAAGAGATGGAGGAGCCAGGCCACCCCAATCTTTTGGTATGGACGCAATAGTTTATCCAGGGATGGTGAAAGAGAGGGGGAGGGGAGTGCCCCTAGATCTTTTAATACATTGCACCTCTTTCTCCACTCTGCTGGAGGTTTGAAACGGGGGTCTGCCGATATAATGAATTCTTCAAGCGAAGTTGACTGGTATTTCTCCACCGGATGTGAAAATTGCGATAGAAGAGGAGCATCCATGTCACCAGTAATTCGTTTTTGAATTTGGTTGGCTTTGTCCTTCAATTCTTTGGTTAAAAGATATACTTTTGTCCCGTGCCGGATATGGTTTTGGCCCGTGGAAAGGGCATGTTCGATTTCATCAATTGGAGTATCCCCTGCCTCAATGGTAACCTCTAGGGTTGTTCCACTTTCTGATTCAGTGGCTTTGGCCCTGAGACTTGCACGGGTTATGACTTGAGTAAGCTTTTTGAAGTTTTTCGTAAATTGGGCATCATAATCAAGTTCAAGGTCTTCTTGATGAGAGGCGAGGAAGTCCAGTACTTTGGATGGATCCCGTAGCCACCACCAATGGCGGTGCGAACGGTCTCGAAGGAAATTCCATTCCCGAAGAAGACTTAGTAGTTCTTTATATCCGGGGAGTTCCGATGATGGTAAAATGATACGGAGATACTCCGTAGAGCCTTCTACTTCTATTGGAGGTCCGTTATATTCTGGGTCGTTTCTCGTTTCTTGGGATATTTCTGTTGTACGATTCTCTGTTATTTCTCGAACAGGTCGTTTAGTGGGTGAGGTTTTACTTGGAAGGTATTCACTCACGCCTGCAAGGTTATCGTCGCTCCAGTCAAGTGGCTGGTCCGGCTTGTTTGCAGGAAAAAAGCAAGGTGTTTTTGCGAGGATTTTTACCAATTCAGCGGTCTGTTCAAGATTCAGCTGAAGAAAGGAGGAAAGTTTGCCTTGGCACCACTGGGTTAGGGCGAAAAGAGCACTTCTCTCTGCGTCAGGGAGATCTCCAAGTAGGGAAAAATCTACTTTTTCAGGCGGATGCCGTTTGCCATGATCGTCTTCAAGTTCAATTTTGGCAGGAATCGAATCGCGTTGAGCGCATCCCGCCATCGTTGGAGGCAGCAGGATACGAAGTCTCACTCGTTTGTTTTAGACAAAGTAATGCTTTGCAGGGCTGCTTCAACTCCTTTGCCGGCGGGTGCACCTCCCATTGCGAAATCCGGCTTTCCTCCCCCTTTACCACCAAGCTTACTGGCAAGTTTTCCGAGGATTTGTCCAGCCGCGTAACCGGCATCGACTGCTTCGGGAGAGCAGATACAAATGAGCCCACATTTGTTATCCTTTTCACTCGCAAGAAGAACGACAGATGGGGCCGATCTTTTGTTTATTTGGGCAGCCAAAGGGCGAAGATCGTTAGCAGCAATATTTTCAACGCAAGCCTTGATGATTCTTATGTTTCCGACCTCGGTCGCGTTTTTGATTAACTGATCGGCTAGTCCAGCTTGGTCCTTCTGGGTGAAAGAGCGGATATTTTTTTCCAAATCTTTATTCTTTTCCTGGATCTGTGTAATTCTTTGAATGATTTCTTCCGGTTTGCAGGCAAGTTGACGAAGAAGTTGATTAAAAGTAAGAATTCGTTGATTTGCCCAATCGAGCGCGGCACTGCCAGCAACTGCTTCAATCCTTCGGTTGCCAGCAGAGATTGCGGATTCACTTGTTATCCGAATAGATCCAATTTCTCCTGCGTAAGAAACATGGGTTCCTCCGCAAAGCTCTTGACTCCAACCGCCTACATTGACCACCCGTACGATATCTCCATACTTTTCACCAAAGAATGCCACCACTTCATCAGGTTTTTCGCAAAATGGCACTTCATACGATTCCACCTTTTCGTTTAGGAGAAGCTTCTTGTTGGCTATGGCTTCTATTTCCAATAATTGATCATCTTTCAATGACTCGAAATGTGAAAAGTCAAAGCGCAGACGATCTTGTTCAACAAGCGAACCTGCCTGTTTAACATGCTCACCCAGCACTTCTCGTAATGCCCAGTGCAGGATATGAGTGGCGGTGTGATGCCTTTGAATATCTTGTCTCACTGACTGATTAACCGAAACGATGGCTTTACCGGAAAATGGATCTGCGTATTCAGTCTTTTTTATTTTGTGAAGGAAATGACCATTCGAGTCTTTTATTACATCAGTTATAATAAGAATGTGGTCGTTAATGAAAACGGTGCCTTCGTCCCCCCTTTGTCCCCCCATTTCGGCGTAGAATGGGGTTTTGTCGAATATTAAGTAGGTCTCACCTTCTTGGGTAATGGTATCAAGTAATGATACTTCACAGTCCCTGAGGTTAGTTTGATCATAGCCAATAAATTCCGTTCCTTGTCCAGTCTCTTTGGAGTCGTTCACTAACACATCGACCGATTTATGAGCTTCTCTCGCCCGTTTTTTTTGTGCCTCCATTTCCTGATTGAAGCCATTTGTATCAATTTGGATTCCGTTTTCTTTGGCAAGTAGTTCAGTTAAGTCCAAAGGGAAGCCATATGTATCGTACAGTTTAAAAGCAAAAGGACCGGAGATTGGCTCTCCTTTCTTTAAAGTACTCAACTCTCGATTAAACAGCTCAATGCCTCTGTCTAAAGTTTTATTGAAAGAAGTTTCCTCAGAAAGCAGTGTTTTACAGATTAAATCTTTACGCTTTTTTAATTCGGGAAAAAATGGTCCCATTTGTTCGATCAAAACCGGAGCCAGATGGTGAAAGAAGGGATCTTTGAATCCCAAATTTCTTCCGTATCGAACACCTCTTCGCAAGATTCTTCTAAGAACATAATTACGATCTGTATTTCCTGGTAAAATTCCATCGGCAATCGAAAAACAAATTGACCGTAAATGATCCCCTATCACTCTGAAAGATACATCGATTTCCTCTTGGGACGAGGGAGTTTGATTAGCTGAAGGGAGAGTAGAAAGATATTTTTCTCCGGATAATTCTTCAATTTTCTCGAAAATCGGAGAGAATACATCGGTGTCATAATTAGATGTTGGCTTGGAGAAGTCGGTGAATCCTTCAGTGGATTGCATAACTGCCGCGACTCTTTCAAAACCCATACCGGTATCGACATGCTTATCTGCTAGAGGCGTAAAGTTCCCTTCTCTGTCGGCATTAAACTGAATGAAAACAAGATTCCATATTTCAATACATAAGTGGGAATCAGCGTTGACCAATTTACCCTGTGTGTCCCCATCAGGGGTAAGATCGAGATGGAGTTCACTACATGGACCACAGGGTCCCGTCTCTCCCATCATCCAAAAATTATCTTTTTTCCCACCATTTACTACATGTACCGCTGGATCCAACCCAGCTTTTGTAAAAATGGCAGACCACGCATCATGAGCCTCCTGATCAAATTCCGCGGGATCATTCCCCTCGGGTTTATATACAGTTGCATAAAGTCGGGAAGGGGGGAATTTCCACACGGAGACCAATAATTCCCATGCCCACTCGATTGCTTCCTTTTTGAAATAATCTCCGAAAGACCAATTACCCAGCATTTCGAAAAATGTGTGGTGATATGTGTCGAAGCCAACATCATCCAGATCATTGTGCTTACCCCCTGCCCGGATGCATTTCTGGGTATCAGCAGCTCGCATATAAGGAGCATTTTGGTCACCAAGGAAATAGGGTACAAACTGATTCATCCCCGCATTGGTAAAAAGCAGGTTAGGAGACTCAGGGAGTAATGAAGCCGAAGATACAATCTCATGATTTTTATTGGCAAAAAAATCGAGAAAAGACTGTCTGATTTCCGAGGATTTCATGAGCGTTAGCTTTTTTTAGGCAGGGAGCCTTTCAATGATGGCTTCTCCCATTTCAATCGTGCCCACGGATTCAGATCCTGATGATATATCTCCCGAACGGAATCCGTCCCGTATGGTCTGTTTTACTGCACTTTCAATTGCAGAAGCCTCTTTTTCCATCCCAAAACTGTAGCGCAGCATGAGTGCAGCACTCAAAACCTGCGCACATGGGTTGGCCAAGTTTTTCCCAGCAATATCTGGAGCCGTACCTCCGGCTGGTTCATACAGACCAAAGGGGAATCCCAAACGGTTTTTACCCGTTCCCAAACTTGCGGAGGCGAGCATTCCCAGGGAGCCACAAATCACCGCTAGTTCATCGGAAAGAATATCGCCAAACATGTTTTCTGTGACAAGAACATCGAATTGATTCGGATCCCGCACTAATTGCATGGCTGCATTATCAACGTACATATGGGTCAATTCAATGCTGGGATCGAGTCGCTGGACAGAATCACTCACAACTTTTCTCCATAGAACTGAAGTTTCCAGAACATTGGCCTTGTCCACTGAGCAAATCTTTTTTTGCCGGAGAGAGGCAGCTTTTACGGCAATTTCTGTAATTCTTTCGATTTCACTGGTTTTATAAACCATCGTATCGATAGATTGTTCCTCCCCGTTTTCCAATGTTTGGGTACTCTTCGGTTGTCCAAAATAAATCCCCCCGGTTAATTCCCTCACGCACAAGACATCAATGCCATTGGAAACAGTGGAAGGACGAAGAGGAGATAAATCAGCGAGTTCAGGATAAAGATTGCCCGGTCTTAAATTGGCGAAAAGTTCGAAAGCTTTGCGGATAGGAAGTAAAGCTGCTCTTTCAGGTTGTTCTTTGGGAGGCAGGGACTCCCATTTGGGTCCTCCGACTGATCCAAACAGGATCGCATTTGCATCCTTGCAGGCGGATAAGGTGGTATCGGGTAGAGCGGATCCGTGATTGTCGATACCTATTCCTCCCACATCGTGTTCTGTGGTTTCGATGGAAAATCCATTTCGTTGACCGAGGGTTTCGAGTACCTTTAAGGCGACGGACATGACCTCCGGGCCAATTCCATCTCCAGGGAGATTGGTGAATCGTAGAATATTCATGAAGGAAAAGCATTCATAAGTGAAACATTACGATCTGCAACGCAGAAAAGAAAGCCATGCGACACAGGTTCGGTATTCGTTGACAAATTTATCGAAAAAATCTATGCATTTACGATTACATACAGTCTAATCCAACAAGGGGCGGGCATTGCTCGCCTTTTTTATTCTCCAAATTCCCTCTAACCTATAGAAGCCAATATTATGAGTAGCGAAATCCTCGCAGTTCTCGAGTACATGGAAAAAGAAAAGGGCATCAGTCGTGATGACATGATTGCCACCATCGAAGGTGCAGTCAAAGCTGCCGCTGAAAGAGGAGTAAATAAACAGGGGGAAGTTCGGGTTGAAATTAGTCCAAAGACTGGTGCAATGCAGGCATGGACCCGATTGGAAGTTGTGGAATCGGTATCAGATACGGCTACTGAGATTCATGTAGACAAAGCACGCCTGTATGCCGATAGCCCTCAAGTCGGTGAATTTGTTGAAAGAGAACTAGATCCAGCATATTTAGGCAGGATTGCTGCGAGGACTGCCGAGCAGGCAATAAAACAAAGACTCCGTCAATTCGAGAAAGAACACATCTACGACGAATTTCGTGATCAAGTAGGTGGGCTAGTTACAGGAATTGTTCGTCGAAAAGAGCGAGGTGACTTGGTTGTGGAAGTGGGCAAGGCAGAAGCACTTCTTCCCTGGCGTGAACGGGTTCCCGGGGAAGACTGGGTACCAGGTGAAAGAATTCGTTGTCTTTTGAATAAACTCGAGCAACAGGGCCGTGGACCCGAGCTTATTTTGAGTCGATCAAGCCTTAATTTTGTACGCAAACTTTTTGAAATGGAAGTCGCCGAAATTGCGGATGGCACAGTCTCACTTGCTGCAATGGCTCGAGAGCCCGGCTACCGCACGAAAGTATGTGTCAAAAGCACGGACCCCAAAGTTGACCCTGTTGGAGCTTGCGTGGGTGCCAGAGGCTCTCGTGTGAAAAGTATCGTTCGTGAGATGAATGGTGAAAAAGTGGATATTGTTCGTTGGTACGAGGATCCTATTGAACAGTTAGTTGAAGCATTGAAACCCGCGGTTCCTCAGAATGTAAATTTGGATCGTGATAAAAGAAGAATGTATTTTGAAGTCGTTGAGGATGATTTATCTGTAGCGATTGGTCGTAAAGGAATAAACGCAAGGCTTACATCTAGATTACTAGGATGGAAGTTGGATATCGGAAAAGTAGTTGTTAAACAAGTCGGCTTCGATGAAAGAAAAACAAAAGCAGCTGAGGCTCTTACATCTGTGGGCATTGAGTTTGAGGTCGCTGACCGTTTAGTTGCATTTGGATTGGTGAGTCCAGAGGCTTTTGAAGGTGTTACTGCCGAAGACCTAGTTGGTCTTGGTTTTGAGCAACCCATTGCCGAAGATGTATTATCCAAAGTTTCTACTGAAGCTTCTCCTGACGAATAATAATCCGTATTACCTAGGAAAAGATTTTATCTATTAAATGAGTGTACGAATTCACGCCATTGCGAAGGAAATAAAAAAGACCAGTAAGGAACTCCTCGAGATATTGGCAGAACGTGGATACGAACTAAAAAGTGCATCCTCTACAATAGATAATATCACCGCGGAATCTTTAATTGAAGAATTTAAATCTGACGATCATGAATCATCTGATACAGAAGCTTTTGATTCGGAGAAATCAATTTCCGATAGTCAGACAGATGTCAAGCCTTCCAAAATTCCTCTGGTTAAAAGTAAGGATGACATAGAACGAGAAAAAAGAGAGCAGGAAGCGGCAGAGTTGGCTGAAAGGGAAAGTCAAAACCTAGATAAAATACCAAATCAAGAGGAAAGAGAAGCAGAAGAGGTTGAGCCACTTAAGCCGACCATGGCTCCTCCACCTCCATCTTCCAAGGCGAGTGCACCCCCCCACCTCCTTCATCCGCTGGAAAACCAAAAATTCCTGCACCTGCTGCTCCAACTGGTAATGATACTTTAGATCCTGCTGAGCAAGATGGCGTGGTTGAAGGTAATCTTGTTATCGTAAAGCCACCTATCGTTGTTAGAGATTTTGCAGTATTGCTTGGACTGAAGCCCTTTCAACTCATTTCCGAGCTTATGGAGATGGGTATTTTTGCCTCCATGAATCAGACGATTGAAGAGGATGTGGCAAGGAAAATTTCTAAGGTAAAAGGCTTTGATCTTGAAATTAAACATAGAGGTGAAAAAGCTGACAAACCCAAAGTAAAGGAAGAGAAAATCGATGAAGATGACGAGAGCTTACTTCAACTGCGTCCACCAGTTGTTTGTATTCTGGGTCATGTTGATCACGGTAAAACCACACTTTTAGATACTATTCGTAAAGCCAATGTAGTAGCTGGGGAAGCAGGTGGTATTACTCAGCATGTGGGTGCTTATCAAATTACACATGGTGATAACAAAATAACTTTTTTGGATACCCCTGGTCATGCAGCTTTCTCGAAGATTCGAGAGCGCGGGGCAAATTTAACTGATGTTTCTGTTCTCGTTGTGGCTGCAGATGATGGTTTCATGCCTCAAACTGATGAAGCGTTAAAGTTTGCTCAACGATCTCAAAGTGCACTTATCGTAGCCATAAACAAAATGGATGCGAAAGGTGCAGACGCCGATAAAGTCAAAACGCAAATGCAGGAACGGTCGATCCCTTCTGAAGATTGGGGTGGCGATATAGTTACAGTTCCAATTTCTGCCTTGAACGGCGATAATGTCGAGGAATTATTAGACATGATTCTCCTTCAAGCTGAAGTTATGGAACTCAAGGCAAATCCCGATGCAGTTTCAGAGGGAGTTATCATTGAGGCAAGGCAGGAAATCGGACGCGGTCCAACTGCGACGGTCATTGTGCAGAAAGGAACTCTGAAAATTGGTGACGCAATCCACTGCGGAGAAGTTTACTGTAAAGTAAAAGCGATGATCGATGATCAGGGTAACCAAGTGAAAAATGCCCCTCCAAGTACTCCAGTTAATATTCTTGGGTGGTCTGGCGTTCCCGCAGCGGGTGCAATTTTCAGAAGAAGTAAGAATGAACGCGAAGCACGCAGAGAAGTTGATGAATATTTGCAAGATAGCAAAGTAGTTGAGTCAGTTCCTACAGAAGCTGACGAACAAGAATCTTCAGGAGTAGATGCACTCTTTGCAGCTATTTCTAAAAGCAAAGCCACAAGCTATAAGGTTATACTTAAGGCAGATGTTCGAGGATCATTGGAAGCATTGCAGGGTTCGCTTGAGATAATAGAAAGCGATAAGATTTTACTTGAAATTTTACAAGGCGATGTTGGTCCAATTACCAAGAACGATGTTCAAATGGCGAAGACTTCCGGCGCGGATGTTATCGGTTTCAATGTTAAGTTGGACAACGGTGTTATGGGTGAAGCAAAGCATCAAGGTGTTCAGGTTTTCCAAAATAGCATCATTTATGAGATCATTGATCTTGTTAAAGATAATATGGCTGATCTCCTTGAACCAGAAGTAATCGAAAAGAAAACCGGTCGTGCAGAAATCCGCCAAGTATTTAAACTTAGCAAGGGACGCACAGTGGCTGGTTCTATGGTTATGGAGGGATCGATTACTCGAAATAAAGGAGCTCGTTTGCTACGCGGTAATGAAGTTTTAGCGGAAGGTAAGATAGACACACTCAAGAGGTTTAAGGATGATGCGACTGAGGTCAAAGCTGGCTTTGAGTGTGGCATTCACCTGGAAGGTTTCGATCGTTATGAGGAGGGTGATGTCATTGAATCTTTCGAACTAGAGAAGACACGCCCCACCTTGTAAGCACAGCTTTTAAAAATGAGCCTACGTCTTGCTCGTGTAAATGAATTGGTTCGCCGCGAGATAGGGATGTATTTAAGTACTCGCTACAGGACTGAAACTGTTCGATGGACAATCACCTCAGTTGAAGTTTCAGCAGATTTAAGGAATGCGACCGTTGCCTATTCGGTAATTGGCGAAGAATCAGATGCTCGGGAAGCTGTTCAGTTTTTCAGGAAACGGGCAGGTGAAATTCGTAAGGTGGTGAGTAAGAATGTTATTCTGAAGTATTCTCCAAAACTTCATTTTGTTCGTGATTATGGTATAGAGCGAGGTAATCGAGTGATGGAAATTCTAGATGAGATTGAGAATCAAGATCAAACCCAGGAAAAGAACGAAACATAGTGTCACCTCTTGTGACACCTCAAGTGCCAAAGTGAGACTTGGTGGCACACTATTTTCTGTGACTTGAATTTGATTTTGATTTATATTGCTCTTTATCAAAGACTTAAGGTTTTTGCGGGATAGGCATGCAAGTTGCACTTTAAGTTTCGTGAGTAAAATTATAGGTATTGATTTAGGCACGAGTAATTCGTGTATGGCAGTAATGGAAGCTGGTGAACCTAAGGTAATTCCAAATTCTGAAGGTAACCGCACAACTCCTTCGATCGTTGCATTTGGCAAGGATGGGGAAAGGCTAGTTGGTCAATCGGCAAAACGGCAAGCCGTTACAAACCCGGCTAATACAATCTTTTCAGCGAAAAGACTCATTGGTCGAAAGTTTTCGGAAATAAAAGATGAAATTTCCACTCTGCCTTTTAAAGTTGTGGAGGGCAAAAACGGAGCAGCTGTCATTGAGTGTGATATTGATGGAAAATCTGAAACATTCATGCCCGAGCAGATTGCCTCCATGGTTCTATCAAAACTGAAGGCAGATGCTGAGTCTTACTTAGGAGAGCCTGTCACAAAAGCTGTTATTACTGTTCCGGCTTACTTTAACGATGATCAGCGTAGAGCCACAAAAGATGCTGGTGCCATCGCAGGTTTAGAGGTGGAGCGCATTATCAACGAACCCACCGCAGCATCCCTTGCATATGGATTAGACAAGAAAGGTGAGGAAACGATTGCGGTTTATGATCTAGGAGGTGGTACCTTTGATATTAGTGTCTTGGAAATCGCTGAAGGGGTTTTTGAAGTCAAAGCGACCAATGGAGATACTCAGCTTGGTGGTGATAATTGGGATCAGTACATTATTGATTGGCTTATTGAAGAATTCAAGAATGACCAAGGCATCGACTTGGCCGGTGACCCTATGGCTATGCAGCGCCTTAAGGAGGAAGCAGAGAAAGCTAAAATGGCACTTTCATCCTCTCAGTCCACTGATATTAATTTACCCTTTATCACGGCTGATGCATCAGGGCCAAAACACCTAAATGTTTCCCTGACAAGAGCGAAACTTGAGCAAATTTGCGACGATCTTTATGCCAGAACCAAAGCACCATTTGAGGCATGCCTGAAGGATTCAGGTCTTAACATTGGTGAGGTCAGCAATCTCGTACTTGTAGGCGGGATGACCCGTAGTCCTAAAATTGTGGAGCTTGCCAAAGAGCTTGGTGGTAAAGATCCTCATCAAGGAGTTAATCCTGACGAAGTGGTTGCTATCGGTGCTGCTATTCAGGGTGCGGTTCTTCAGGGTGATGTTAATGATGTCCTGCTTCTTGATGTTACTCCACTTACTCTTGGCATTGAAACAGCGGGTGGTGTGTCGACTCCAATGATTGAGCGTAACACGACTATACCAACCAAAAAATCTCAAGTTTTTTCAACAGCTGCTGACAATCAACCTGCGGTAGATATTGTTGTTCTGCAAGGTGAGCGATCCATGTCGAATGACAACAAAAAATTAGGCGATTTCAAGTTGGATGGGATTCGTCCCGCCCCCCGGGGAACACCACAGATTGAAGTTACCTTCGATATTGATGCCAACGGTATTTTAAATGTAACAGCTAAAGATAAAGATACGGGTAAAGATCAAAAGATCACGATATCTGGTTCATCAAGCATGGATGAAGATGAAGTTGAACGTTTAAGGAAAGAAGCTGAGAAGTTTGCAGATTCTGATAAAGAGAAGAAGGATCAGGTGCAGGTTCGCAATGAATTAGATTCCATGGTCTATCAGTGCGAAAAACAACTTTCTGACCTAGGTGATAAAGCGCCCAAAGAGCTAAAGGAATCTATTGATGGAATCCTCGCTGAATCCAAAAAGGTTTTAGAAAATCAAGGAGCTTCACTTTCCGAACTTAAAGAAGCAAAAGATTCATTGCAGAAGACTTTTGAGCAACTCGGACAGGAAGCGATGAAAAATGCGGGTGCTGCAGGTGCAGGACCCGAAGCTTCAAACGAATCGCAAAGCCAGGAATCCACAGGCACCAAGACTTCTGAAAAGGCGGATAAGGATGATGACATCGTCGATGCTGATTTTGAAGTCGTTGATGAAGCTGATAAGAAAGAATAAATTTCTGCGTTCGATTTCAACTAGTTTATCTCGTACGCCCTAACCTCACATATCAAACCAAACCCAAAAAAAAGGAAAATGAGTAAAGTAAAAATCACTCCATTGGGAGATCGTGTCCTTGTGAAGCAAGTCGATGAAGACGAGCAAATCAAGGGCGGGATCATTATTCCCGATTCCGCTAAGGAAAAGCCGCAAGAAGCAGAAGTCGTAGCTCTTGGTACTGGAAAGAAAGATGATGACGGTAATGTCATTCCTTTCCAAGTCAAGAAGGGAGACAAAGTATTGATCAGCAAATACGGTGGCACTGAAGTCAAACTCGACGATGTTGAATACCAACTCGTTCGTGAGGATGACATCCTTGGTGTTGTCGGATAAGTTGCCCCTTAACGATCTTTTAATAACTAAGAAAAAAATATAATGGCTAAGCAAATATTATTCGACGAAGCAGCCCGTAAAAAAGTTCTCAAGGGGGTAACTACCCTTGCTGACGCGGTAAGCGTAACTCTTGGACCCAAGGGTAGAAATGTACTGATCGACAAAAAGTTCGGTTCACCTACAGTAACGAAAGACGGTGTAACCGTAGCAAAAGAAATTGATCTGCAGGATCCATACGAAAACATGGGTGCTCAAATGGTACGTGAAGTTGCATCCAAAACATCGGATCTTGCCGGTGATGGAACCACAACCGCTACTGTTTTGGCAGCGAGTGTTTATCGTGAAGGTTTAAAAAATGTAGCAGCAGGTGCAAACCCTGTCTACTTGAAGCGTGGTATCGACAAAGCAGTTGAAGCAGGAGTCGCTAAGCTCTTACGTGACAGCAAAAAAGTATCTGACCGCGAAGAAGTACGTCAGGTTGCTACTGTATCCGCAAATTGGGATGGCGAAATCGGTGAAATCATCGCTGACGCTATGGACAAAGTCGGTAAAGATGGAACCATTACGGTTGAAGAAGCTAAGAGTATTGAAACAACATTGGATGTTGTTGAAGGTATGCAGTTCGACAAAGGGTACTTAAGCCCTTATTTCTGTACCAACAACGACACAATGGAATCAATCCTTGAGGACTGCTTTATTCTCATTCACGAGAAAAAGATTTCTGCCCTTAATGACTTACTTCCTTTGCTACAACTTGTTTCTAAGCAAGGAAAACCTCTTCTTATTATTGCTGAGGATGTCGAAGGTGAAGCATTGGCTGCCTTGGTTGTCAATAAACTCCGCGGTACATTAAATGCCTGTGCTGTTAAAGCTCCAGGTTTTGGTGATCGTCGTAAGGAAATGCTTCGTGACATTGCTATTCTAACTGGTGCTCGTTGCATTACTGAGGATCTAGGGATCAAGTTGGAAAACATTCAGCTAGCTGATCTTGGAAAAGCCAAAAGAATCTCCGTTGACAAGGAAAATACTGTTATCGTTGAAGGTTCCGGAAAGGCTTCTGATATCCAAGGACGCGTAAAGCAAATCCGCCGTCAAATCGAAGAAACTACTTCCGATTATGATCGTGAAAAATTACAAGAACGTTTGGCCAAATTGGCTGGTGGTGTTGCCGTAATTAATGTTGGTGCTGTTTCTGAGCCTGAAATGAAGGAAAAGAAAGCCCGTGTTGAAGACGCTCTACATGCTACCCGTGCCGCTGTTGAAGAAGGAATTCTTCCAGGTGGTGGTGTCGCACTTCTTCGGGCTGCAAACGCTGTTGAAAAAGCTGCAACTACACTTGAAGGTGACGAAGCGATCGGTGCATCCATCGTGCGTCGTGCGATCGAAGCCCCATTGCGTAAGCTTTGCGACAATGCAGGTGTTGAGGGTTCCTTAGTAGTTCAGCAAGTTCTTAAGTCAAAGAGCACAATGGGTTATAACGTTGCCACTGATACACATGAAGACCTTATCAAAGCTGGTGTTGTAGATCCAACAAAAGTAACCCGTACTGCATTACAGAATGCAGGCTCGGTTGCTAGTCTTCTACTAACTACCGACTGCATGATTACGGACATTCCTGAGGAGGAGAAACCAGCTCCTGGAGGACATGACCACGATCATGGCATGATGTAATTCAAAAGAATTAACATCCATTTAAAATTGGGCACGCCAAATGGCGTGCCCTTTTTTTACTTTAGGTAAATATAAACTTTTGGTGCCCTTAATTTCGTATTACAAAAAAACTGATGAAGTATTTATATGTAGTAATATCCTCTTTTTTCTTTTTATCGTTTTTAAAAGTAAATGGAGAATGGAATCAATTTCGGGGTGTAAGCGGTCAAGGACATGTAGATACCAAGATTCCAAAGTTTTGGAGCCAGAACTCACCCAACCTTGCATGGAGGACACCCATAAGTGGCACGGCGTGGTCTTCTCCGATATTAGTCCATGATCAAATTGTTTTTACCAATGCCCGGACCTTAAGTGACGGAAAATCCTTGGATTTAGAAGTGGTTGCTTTAAACGAGTCCAACGGGAAAATATCTTGGAGGATTTCACTCTTTACTTATCCTGATTTGCCCAGAATTCATCGCAAAAATAGCTATGCGAGCCCAACGCCTTATTTTGACAGCGAATCTATTTTTGTGCACTATGGGAATTTAGGTACTGCTTGCTTAAATACTGATGGAAAAACCAGATGGAAAAAAGTTTTTGATTATAGCCCAGTACATGGAAGTGGATGCTCCCCTGTGGTTCATGATAACTTATTAATATTTAGTGCCGATGGTGAGAGTGATCCATGTATTTATGGTCTCGATAAAAAGAACGGCAATATACGTTGGAAGACAACCAGGACGAGTAAGACAAAGAAGAACTTTTCTTTTTGTACGCCATTAGTCGTACCTAGAGGAAGTGGACTTCAAATTATAAGCCCAGCTAGTGAATTTGTATTTTCTTATTCTTTAGAAGGTAAAGAACTTTGGAAATTTAATTACCCTGGTGGCTACTCAGTTGTCCCGAGACCGGTATTTGCTGATGGAATCGTTTTTGTTAGCAGCGGATATGATCGGCCAACCTTGTATGCTATTAAAACGGATGGAGTAGGGGATGTAACTGGCTCAAAATTAATATGGAAGACAAGTAAGTCAGTTCCTCGTAATTCCTCTATTATCGTAATAAATAACCTCCTGTTCATGGCTGCTGATAATGGTGTTGTTAGTTGCCTGGATGCAAAGACTGGAACAACTCATTGGATAGAACGGGTAGGAGGGAGTTGTTCATCTTCACTCCTCCACGCAAATGGCTTCATCTATCTTACTGATGAGACAGGTAAAACCTTTGTTTTTGAAGCAAAGAGAAAGTATCAATTAAGGGCAGTTAATGATTTGAAGGAACGGACTCTTGCCAGTTCGATGGCATATAATAGTTCTGTTTTTATTAGGACAGAAAAAGCCATTTATCGATTTGATACAGAGTGAATTGAATTAGGCGGATGCTTTCTGCTGTGTCTTGAATTGCGCAGATTGTTCTTCTGCATGATAAGAGGAACGAACCAACGGGCCAGATTCTACGACCTCTATTCCCAGTGCCAAAGCCTCGGCTTTCCATTGGTCGAATTCTTCGGGGGTTGCCCAGCGGTCGATCGGGGCATACTCAGAACTTGGCTGCAGGTATTGACCCAAAGTAAGAACATTTAAACCGATGGCTGCGAGATCTTCAATCGCGGTACGAATCTCATTCTGCTTTTCTCCCAAACCAAGCATGATTCCAGATTTAATTTTAAAGCCTCGTTTCCTTGCATGACTTAAAACATCAAGGCTTCTTTGATAACTGGCGGTTTTGCGGATGGGCCTTTGCAGTCTTTCGACTGTTTCAAGATTATGATTAAAAATATCAGGTTTTGCATCCAATACTAAATCCAGTTTTTCATATTCCCCTTTAAAATCCGGTACGAGAACCTCAATCGCTGTTTGAGGATTGCGATGGCGAACAGCTCGAATGGTAGCTGCCCAAACTTTAGCCCCACCATCAGGCAAGTCATCTCGGGCAACAGAAGTAAGCACACAATGCCGTAAGCCCATTTTAGCAACGGCTTCAGCGACTCGCGGAGGTTCTGCGAGATCAAGTTCAGTTGGTTTACCAGTTTGAACTGCACAGAAACTACAGGCTCTTGTGCAAATATTACCTAAAATCATTAAGGTAGCTGTTCCTCTTGACCAACATTCTCCCATATTGGGGCACTGAGCACTTTGGCAAACAGTGTGGAGCTGATTTTGATCAACGATATCCCTGACCTCAGAGTATTGTGGCCCTGCAGGAAGCTTGGCCCTTAACCATGATGGTTTTGCTATCCGTTTGGAATTCCTAGACATGGAAAGATGATCTAATTTAAATTAATCTCTTCAGGTCCTTGATTACCTGCTGTCCTATTATATTTGAGAGGGTTAGAGTTGTCTTTTTGGAAAACTGTGAATCCATTTTTTTCCAATTTACCTTTTTCTAGAGTAGCCTTCTCCTTGGTCGAAGAATGGCCTAAAGTTAATGAGGTTGCTGTTATTATTTTTTTAATGGTTTCACCGGTGATTGGATGAATTTGTAACTCTTTTGCTCCAATTTCTTGCTCAATTTCGATAATTTCATCCACTATCTTGGAATCTAGCACTTTATATTTATAGATAGGCATTGAGTTTAAGCAGTTTTAATCTTCTTTTTTGGGGGGCGAGGGGGAAATTCAAAGCCGATGCTTCCATTGTCTTTGAGAATTAAGTTGGCATCAAAAGGACGCTTGGTCCTTCTTGAAACAAAGCCTTTGATAAGACCCGTTTTTCTTTCGTTAACAAGCTTCTGAAATTCGTCTAATGGGATTTCTTTATCAAGCAATTTACGCGTAATCCGGAAATTACAATTACTGTCTGACACTTTTTTATGCTCTGTGCATATGTAAGAAAGTTCGGTTTGTTTAATGGAAGATTCACACACTGGACACTTGGCTACTTCAGGGGCATCAGCCATTAGTTCCTTCTCATTAGATTCATCTTGGTCTGGCTTATCAAAAACGAAACTTACCTTGAAATCGTCTTCGAGTTTAAGCATGGCTGAAAACTTTCTGCCAGTTTTAGCAACAAAATCATCGAGTGGACCTATCCGTTTTTCGGTAAGAAGAGAATGAACCTCGTTTTGTTCGAGCCTTCTCCCTGCAATACTTTTTGAGATCTTGAATTCACCACCTAAGTCCTGAAAATAGCTTAGACCTTCATAAAGGGGTTGTCCATCAACGGGGGATTTGAGCTCCGTTTGTTTTAAATTATCCTCTGTTTCCTGAAAGCCGGTTGTTTTTGCCACGAAATCCTCGGTCAACTTGGATATTTCCCGCATAAATTCTTCTCTGGTCATGGTACCATCTTCGATTTTACGAAGTTTATATTCCCATTCACCTGTCATACTTGGACTGGTTAAGACCTCTGTTCCCGCTGCCTTCAGGAAATCAAATAAATCTTCACCTTTGATCGTCGGGTGTAACTGGGTGGCTTCCCGTCGGAGGTATTTTTCTTTGATTAAATGTTCAATTGTCGAAGCTCGAGTTGCCGGAGTGCCGAGCCCCTTTTCTTTAAGCGCCTCCGCGAGTTCTTCATCATCGACAAGTTTTCCCGCACCTTCCATCGCCGAAAGTAGAGTTGCCTCTGTGTACCTCGGAGGTGGCTTTGTTTCGTCTGCTTCGATTTTTGAGTTTATCCGTTTTGCTGAATTTCCGTCTTGTTCAACTAAAGGAACTAAATTTTCAGCTGACACTTTATCTTTTCCATAAATCGTTAGCCAAGATGGCTCTACGAGAACTTTACCTTCTGTTTTAAAAGTATGATTAGCTAGTTTTGATAAACGAGTGGTAATGTCCCACTGTGCCGGAGGGTAAAAAACAGCAAGGAATCTTTTAACAATGAGGTTGTAGACCCTTCGTTCGTATTCATCCAGTGATTTAGGGACACTATTGGTTGGAATGATAGCAAAGTGATCGCTGATTTGTTTATTATTGAAGATTTTCTTGTTTTTTACATCAACCCAATTTTCGCTAATAATTTTGTCACTAAATTGTTTAAATTCGTTAGGTAAAAGTGGCAATATTTCACGGCAGGTGTCCCCGTAATCTTCGGGGAGAGCTTTGGAATCTGTTCTCGGGTATGTGATAGCCTTATGCTTTTCGTAGAGTGACTGGGCTATTTGGAGAGTCCTGCTGGCAGATAGAGAGTGTAAACGGTTCGCTTCCCTTTGTAGCGAGGTCAAGTCATAGAGTTTGCCGGGGCTTTGCGGTGATCTCTTTTTGGATTCAGTGACTTCTGCTGTTTCCAGGCTCTCGATTTCTGCAAGAATCGAATTCGCTTCCTCTTGATCCCAAAGTCTGTCTATGCGGTCGTGTTTATCATCATTGTTTTTAGAAAAGCCTTCTTTTTGAAAAACCCCAATATAATTTCCTTCTGAGAGGGAAAATTCAGCAGAGATTTTGAAATAGGATCTAGGGATGAATTCCCGAATCTCCTGTTCCCGGTCTATGACGAGTGAAAGGGTGGGGGTTTGTACTCGACCAACCGTTGATACCTGCCTACCGCGAGAAGCGGTTCGCTTAATTGTTACAGCTCGCGTGCCGTTGATTCCGATAAGCCAATCAGACTCTGATCGGCATCTTGCCGCGTCCTGAAGAGGTTTTAAGTCCTCTGCGTTCCTCAGGTTTGAAAAGGCCTCTTTGATTGAATTATCAGTCATTGAAAGCATCCATAGGCGCTTAGCGGGTAGTTTGGATTTCGATAATTCGTAAATGTAAGTAAAAATCAGCTCTCCTTCTCTACCGGCATCGCAAGCATTAATAACTTGTTCTATGTCTTTTCGTTTAAGCTGTTTCTTTAATTGCTGAAATTTTTTCTTGTTGGCGGAGATTGGCTTGAGTTCAAAAGCGGGGGGAATGATTGGAAGATTAGATATTTTCCAGGACTTTAATTTCGGATCAAAATCGTCCGGCATATATAATTCAACCAAATGTCCTACGGCACTATCAATCACCCATTCATCGTTTTCAAAATAGTCTTCTTTTTTGGGAACCTTACCAAGCACTCGGGCAAGATCACGGGCGACACTTGGTTTTTCGGCGATAATCAGTTTTTTCATTGATTGGCTTGTGCAAAAACTTGGTTTCAGCAATCTTAAATAAACCTTGGAAGGATTTCGTCCATCTGCTTTAGCAAATATTCGATCGATTCTGGACTTTCATTTCCCATGTTTGAAATACGAAAAGTTTGTCCTTTGATTTTTCCATAACCACCATCAATTGATAATTTCTTTTCAACTCGAAGGGTTTTAACAAAATTGGCAACATCCATATTCAGATTGTTTTTTACGCATGTCAGAGATTTGGATGCGAATTGCTTTTCAGGAAGAAGCTCAAACCCGTTCTTTCCTACCCACTGGTGGACAATTTGATTAAGTTTTCCATGCCGGTCATGTCTTTGCCCAATTCCTTCCTCAAAAATTTTCTCCAATGTGTAGAGTAAACCATGTATTAGGGGAATTACAGGAGTGCTTGGAGTCATCCCCTTTTCATGATTTTTGAGAAATTCGATGAAGTCGAAATAATATCCTCTTCCATCTATCGTTTTAGCTCGGTCAAAAGCTCTTTGGGAAACGGAAAACAAAGCTAATCCCGGCGGCAAAGCCAGAGCTTTTTGTGATCCAGTAAGGATGACATCAATGCCCCATTTGTCTTTAGGGATTGGCACAACCGAAAAGGAACTAACGGTATCAATGACGGATATCACATCCGGGTATTTAGCTAAAACCTGCATGATTTCTTCCAAGGGATTCATCATTCCACAGGATGTCTCGTTATGGACCAGTGTAACCAGATCATACTCCCCAGTGGCGAGTTTCTGATCCAACTCTACTGGGTCGATGTGAGAACCCCACTCAACGGAATAGGGGTCGGCTTCTTTACCACATCTCTTTGCTACATCCAGCCATTTGTCTGAAAAGGCCCCGCACATGCAGCACAATACTTTTTTTTCGCTCAAATTGCGGACGGCTCCTTCCATTACACCCCAGGCACTCGAAGTGGAGAGAAAAACTGGGTCCTCTGTCATGAATAATTCTTGTAGCAGAGGTTGACACTTTTGGTAAAGATCCACGAAATCTGTACTTCTATGTCCCATCACAGGGGTTGTAAGAGCGTTGTACGCTCCTTCGCTGACATTAACCGGACCTGGTATATGTAGTTTGTAGTCTATCATTGCGGAGATTTGATGATTTCGTGGTTTAAATTACTATTACTTACTAGGACAAGCCGGGGTTCCCAAACTGCAGCCTCTTCGGGATTTAGGTTAATAAAAGTCATAATAACCAGGAGATCACCTGCTTTTCCTTTGTGGGCTGCGGCACCATTAAGTCCAATTTCGCCGCTTCCATGATCTGCAGGGATGCAGTAAGTTTCAAATCTTTCACCATTTGTAATATTTCCAACAAGAATTTTTTCGTGATGCAAAATACCAGCCGCTTCCATTAAATTTTGGTCAATTGATAAACTCCCAGAGTAATCTGGTCTCGCGGAAGTAACCGAAGCTTGGTGTAACTTGGATTTTAACAAGGATATCTGCATGGAATATATTTAGTGTAATTTTTAGATTTCGCGAATATGATCAAAGCTTTGTACTTGGAAACTAGTTGAAAGAGAAGACAAATTCATTACTAGGTAATGAGTCGTGTCTCAAAACAAAAGTTGGTTAAAAGAAAAGTGGAGTGATTTCGAGTCTTTCGTAGAAGGTGTTTTATATGATCGCGACTTGTCCGTTTCTGCCCGTCTTTTCGGATTATTCTTAAAACCATTTTCTGTTCTCTTTTCATGCATAGTACGAATCCGTTTATTTTTATATTCTAATCGTATAGTTTTTCGTGATAAACCACTTGATTGTCTTGTTGTCGTAGTTGGGAATTTAACAGTAGGTGGTACTGGGAAAACTCCAGTAGTGGAAAGATTTGCGAAAGAGTTGTTAGCTAAGAATCGCAAGGTCGCGATTTTGAGTAGAGGCTATAAAAGTAAGAAAGAAACTGTTACACCTAACCCGGGTAATTGGTTTGGTTTAAAAGATAATCAAGCTCCGAAATTGGTGAGTAATGGAAAGGAGGTTTTTTTGAATGCTGAAGAAGCTGGTGACGAAGCTTACATGCTTGCCTGCAATTTACCCGGGGTAATTGTCATCACAGATAAGAATAGGGTAAAAGCCGGCAGATATGCTATTGAGGAATTTGGAGTAGATACAGTTATTTTAGATGATGGTTTTCAATATCTCCATTTAAAGGGGCAATTAAATCTTCTGTTAGTAGATCAGACCAATCCGTTTGGTAATAGATGCCTTCTTCCTCGTGGAATATTGCGCGAGCCTGTTAGGCATCTGAAAAGGGCATCATATGTTTTTTTTACAAAATCAGAAATAGAGCCTAATTTAGAATTACTTCAGACTGTACGAAAATACAATAATCACGCTGAAATCATACGCTGTGTGCATAAACCTCGATATTTTCGCGAGGTAAACGGGGAGACAAAAAAGAATTTGAGCTTTCTCCACGAATTATATGTTGGAGTTTTTTGTGGAATTGCGTCCCCACGTGGATTCGAAGATTTAATTGGTAGAATGGCAGGTGAAATTAGGTTTAAGCAGAGATTTTTAGACCACCATAAATATACTGAAGAAGAATTAGACAAAATTTTCCAACATGCCAAAAACTCTGGTGCTGATGTAATAGTCACGACCGAAAAGGATGCGGTTCGTATTCCTGAAAATTATAAACCAGTTATTCCTTTATTTTTCGTAAGAATGGAGATCGAAATAGTAGAAGGCTTTGAGGATTTTGAAGAAGCCGTGGCAGATCTTTGCAGCCTCGAGAAATATTAATTTTTCGTTGATTGATGTTCCAATACAGTTTGGACAAGTGCTTCCATACATTCAATTTTAGCTTGGGGTCTAATTCCATGACCAAGATTTAATATGTGAGACTTATCTTCGTTCATAGATATGAGAAATTCTTTTGTTCTTTCTTGAACTGTTTTAAAATCAGTTTCGATTAATTCTGGAGGTAGATTACCCTGAAGCAAATAATTTGAGGGAAGTCGTTTACGCAATGATGGTAAATCCACTTCCTGGCTTACGCTTAAACCATGAGCATTAGATTGCCTAAGTGCATCAATCCTTTCGGGCTCAGACTTTGAATAAAGGATGATGGGTACATCTAATTTAACATTTTCAACGATTTGATTAATCCACTTTATTGACCAATCCCAAGCATGTTCAGGTGGGCACAAGTTTTGCCAAGAGTCAAAGATTTGTACTGCATCGACCCCGCAATCTGCCTGCATTTTCAAATATTCACTGATGGCTAAGGTAAGCTTTTCCATCAGTCGATTAAAAGTAGAAGGGTTATTTTTTGCCCAGTTTACTGCACGCGGGAATCCATTTACGGACTCTCCTTGGATCATGTAGCAAGCCAATGTCCATGGTGAACCAGCAAAGCCGAGTAATGCTTTTTTATTTCCCAGAGATTGCCTTAAAAGCTTTAACGAATCCTCTACATAAGAAAGATTTTGACAAATTTCGGAAACTTCTAGTTTGCTGACGCAATTTTCAGAATTTAGGGCATGAGACATTATAATTCCACCTCCATCTCTAAAATTGTATTTTTGTCCCATTGCTTCAGGTATAACAAGGATGTCGCAAAACAATATTGCCGCATCAAGCGGAAACCTTTCAAGAGGTTGTAAGGTCACCTTGCAGGATAAATCTGGTGTCTTTACCATTTTAAGAAAACCATATTGTTCTTTAAGTTTTCTGTATTCAGGAAGATACCTGCCGGCCTGACGCATTACCCAAAGTGGAGGGCGGCCTTGATTTTTCCCATGAACCGCGGCAAGAAACTTTTCCCTGGAATTCATTCTTTTATTTCCAACCAGTTTCTAGGTTGAAGGAAATTCTTGTATAGTTCTTCTTCTTTTGAGTCATCCTGAGGAACCCAATCATAAGTCCAATTTGCGGTAGGAGGCATCGACATGAGAATCGATTCGGTACGTCCTCCGGATTGAAGGCCGAAGTGAGTTCCTCGGTCGTGAACAAGATTAAATTCCACATATCTACCTCTTCGGTAGTTTTGAAACTTTTTCTCATTTTCCCCAAAGGAAAGCTCTTTTCTTTTCATGAAAATATTAAAATAGGATTTTGTAAAAGTTTGCATAACTTTTTTACAAAAATCTAGTGAGGTTGAAAAATCTTTTAAAATTAAATCATCGAAGAAAATACCGCCCACTCCACGAGTTTCATCGCGGTGGGAAAGATAAAAGTATTCATCGCAATTTTTCTTGAATTTAGAGTAGAGGCCTTCTTTAAATGAGTCACATAGCTCTTTTGCCTGCTGATGCCAAAATATTACATCTTCTAAAATCGGATAATAAGGAGTTAAATCAAAGCCACCACCAAACCACCAAATATTTTTTTCGTTTTGGGTTTTTGCATTGAAAAATCTTACATTGGCGTGAGATGTCGGTACATGAGGATTATTCGGGTGAAAAACAATAGAAATACCCATTGCTCTAAAGCTAGCTCCTGTAAGTTCGGGCCGGTTATTTAAAGCTGTAGGAGGCAGATTTTCTCCAGTTACATCTGAAAAGTTTATACCACCTTTTTCAAGAAAGGACCCCTGCTCAAATGCACAGGTTTTACCACCACCACCTTCTTTTCTTTGCCACTCATCAGAGTTTTCTATAACGAGGGGATCTAATTTCTTGAGTTCTGCGATTATGTTTTCTTGAATATCAAGAAAGTCAGAATGAACTTCGGATGCATTCATTCTTGAATGAAAATGTGAATTTTTCGGTAACTCCGCGAAAGTAGTTTGGATTTCTATATCCTAGGTCGTTGAAAGAGCTTCAATTGCTTCATCCAAACTACTTAAAACCTGCCATTCTTCACAACCATCCAGATTATTCCACATTTCGGCATCATCCCCTTTAGCAATAATGGCACCTTGCATTGGCAGGCTAAGATCCTCAATTTTCTCGGCAAATTCGCCAACTACTTCAATGGCTTCTTCTTCAATTTCGTCAAGGGAGGAGACATCAATAATCAACTTGCCGATACCTTCATTAATGGTGTTTTTAATCCGCTCGTCCATGTTATCTTTGATGTCTGTGATAACGAAGTTGGTGAGTTCACTTGGAACCTTGAATAGTAAGTAATCTTTCTCAAAAGAAAAATATCGAGCAGATGAATCAAGGTTCATCACCTTGTATAATGTGGCTTCGGTTTTTGTGGAATCAAAGGGTTTCTCTATGCATTCTGAGAATCCAGCATTGAGTGCTTTTTTAAGAGATGATTCATCCCCTTTAACTATCATTCCAATTACCGGGGTGCTGACTACTTTATGCGTGGTTTTAAGCTTCCTTCGCAGGTCTATTGCCATGTCATTTGGTAAAGCCATGCTGATGAGTATCGCGTTGAAAGATGATTCATTGCAGGCTCGGAGGGCGGACATATCGTCAGCTGCACTTTTTACCACCCAATTACTCTTGGCACAAATATCTGAAATTTGAGTTATGATATTGGGCTTATCATCAACAACTAATATTTCAATCCCGTGTGAAGTTTCAACATGGGTTTCTTTGGTGGCAACCTCTTTAGATGCAATCCGGTTCATCCGATAAAGTCTTCGTCCAAGAGTTTTTATAAGTTTAACTGCGACCTTAGGATTCTTTGTTACGATGTCCGATATATTTTCCTCCACATGTCGAACTTTTGCCAATGTTTTGGCACGGATGTCCGCATCACGTTTCAAACCAAGAATTTCGCTAAGTTCACCAAAGATTGATCCTTTCGTATCAATTTCACTCAAGACTTTTTCATCCCGAATGACTTCAAGGGTTCCCTCTTCTAGGATACAAAAGCCTTTGCCCAATTGTCCTGCATTTAGGACTGTTTCGCCGGGTTGATATTCTTGAAGCTTAATCATAATAATGTGATTGGGATTGAAATATTTATTAGTAAGGGTTTTATTTCATTATTTCACTTTATTAAATTTCGCAAAACTTATTTTCGAGTCTTTATTTTGATTATTACTCCTGTTTTTTTGATTAAATATAATGGGTGAGGTTTATTATGACTTTGTTGTCATCGGTGGAGGCAGTGCGGGATACGCTGCCGCAAGAACCTTCCACGACGATGGTTTCAAAGTCGCTGTAGTAGATGGTGGCAAGGAACTTTCAGGACTCTGTATTTTACAGGGGTGCATGCCATCCAAAACCTTAATTTATTCGGCTGAAGTTTTTCACCTTGCCAGGCAGGGAAGTATTTTCGGATTTAAGAACTTTGACCCAAAGGCAGATATGGTCGGGATGCAAAAGAGGAAAAAGGAAATTATTGCTGAATTCGCCAACTATCGAAAAGGGCAATTAGAGGATGGTAGGTTTTCTCTTTTTCGATCAAAAGCTAAATTTTTTGATAAAAATACCATCAAGCTTGATGATGGTTCTACTCTTAAGGCAGATAAAATCCTTATTTCGACTGGTTCCAAGATTAGTATGCCTCCCGTGCCAGGTTTGAATCGTGTATCATTGAAAACGAGTGATGATGTCCTGGATCTTTCAGAAGTGCCGGAGGAGGTCATTGTTCTTGGTGGAGGAATTGTTGCTTGTGAGCTAGCTCAGTTTTTGAGCCGTGTGGGTGCTCGAGTGACGATACTTCAGCGAAGTGATCATATTTTGAAAGAATTTCCCCAAGTAGCCTCAACTTGTATTCATGAAAAATTTACTGAAGAGGGGATTACGGTGAAAACTGGAGTGTCAATTGAAAACTTAGATCAAGTCGATGAAGAAACTATCCGGGTTGATTATTTACATGATGGAGAAAAGAACTCCCAGAAGACCAAATTCCTGTTTCATGCCCTGGGTAGAAGTCCAGCGGTAGATAATCTTAACCTGGAAGGCATTGGGGTGGAGTTGGCGAAATCCGGTCATATTGAAACGAATCCGTTTCAACAAACATCCTTACCTCACATTTATGCAGCAGGAGATTGTGCCGGTCCCCACGAAATTGTACATGTTGCCATAAGGCAGGGTGAAACCGCAGCTATGCATGCTCTCGGACAAAAGCCCGAGCCGTTATGTTATGATCATTTGCTCGGGGTTGTGTTTACTGATCCACAGGTTGCCACGGTCGGATTATTACCTGAAGAATTGGATATAAGAGGAATTGAATATTTATCCGCCGATTATCCTTTTGATGATCACGGTAAGTCGATTCTTATGGAAGCGAAGCATGGATATGTCGCCGTTCATGCGGACAAGACTACAGGGGTTGTTTTAGGTGCTGAATGTGTGGGAAAAGACGCGGGTGAACTTATTCATACCCTTTCCATTGCAGTTTCATTGAAAGCAACTGTTCATCAATTGGCAAAAGCTGACTGGTATCATCCGACACTTTCCGAAATCTGGACCTATCCTATTGAAGACTTGGCTGAGCTTATTTCCTCTACAGCCTAAAAGAAATAGAAAAGCATGAAGATGGCACTTCCTGCCAGTCCACCTGCCCAAAAGCGATCCTCTCGGTAAACAGAGATACCCGCTTGTTTTGCTTTTCGTGAAGCGGATACATAAAAGCAACCAAATGTCCACACGGCTCCAATGAAGGCAGCATTGGCAGGGGAGATTGTCCCCATTACCACCAGGGTTGCCAGAGTAGCGTAGACTGCCACGCAGAAAAGAAGCGTCTTAACAAATACTGATAACTCCTGAGGGCTGAATATTTGAAGGCCGGTCCAGGTAAGTTTTCCTTTTTCTTGATCGGGCTGGGTTTTAAGGCTGACCAAAATGTGAACCAATATGCTTAGAATCGCAGATAAAAATGCACCGTGCATGAAATTTAACTTTTCCCCAAACAGATCTATCAGGGGTTGGTTTTCTTCGGCTAAGTTTCCATAAAGTAAGGGAATCGAGTAACTGAAAACAACTCCAGCAATAATCGCGGCTACTCCTCCGGCAGCGGTTGCCCGTTTCCAGCACATACCCAAAAAGAAGGCGACCACCACTCCTGCAATTAAATTGCTCTGATGCTTCGCTACATGGAGAAAAAAGCTATCCTTTGAATTTGGATCCATCGTGTAAATCGTAATGAAGCCAGCGAGTACAATAAAGGTAATGATCCAGATTCTTCCTATTGAAATGAGCTTTCGATCATCTGCATCGGAGTTGACATATTTTTTGTACAAATCGAAAGTCATGATGGTAGCTGCCGAATTCATCATCGAATCAAGACTTGAAAGAATAGCCCCAATCATTCCTGCCGCAATAAGACCCACCAGTCCAAATCCAATGGGGGCAATTAATTCGGTAAGTAACTTAATAAAAACTGCATCCTGGGCCACCTCCAGATTTCGGTCCTTAAAAAGGTAGAAGGCTGCGATTCCTGTACCTATAGAAAAGAAAGGAATGAGTAGCTTAAAGAAACCAGCTGCGATAATCCCCATCTTTGCTTCCTTATCAGATACAGCGGATAGGGCTCGTTGTACAATGAACTGGTTAGTTCCCCAATAGTAAAAATGAAGGATCATCAGACCGCTCAGTACTCCCGTCCATGGCAGGTCGGGGTGATTGGAAGAATTATAGAGGTGAAATCGCTCAACACCCTCGGAGCCCAAGTCCCTCGCCATGAGGTTGGCCCAGCCGCCGACTTCAGGTTGGGAAAAGGTGATGAAGGCGACCAAGAGTCCCGCAAGCAAAAGTAGCACTGATTGTATGACATCGGTTATTATTACCGCCTTCAGTCCTCCGAGGATAACATAAGTGCCTGTGACTAGTGCCATAATCAGGATGCCTAATTTATATTTGAAGGGATCCACATCTCCGGGAGAAATTTCGGGATTTTCAATGTTTCCGCCGGCAAAACTTATCGATACGGGAGAATCGAATGTAGAATCTTGAGCGGTTGAATTAATAATTATTTTATTCACTTTACCTGCTAAGAGACTTGCATCCAGGAAATCAGTTTCTTTGTTATTAATAAGAACCTTTGGAGCACTTCCGTAACTTTCTCCACCATGAAGAATATTTATTTCGGTTAGTTTGCCATCATTGCTCACGACTGCCTCGGCCACTGCCTTTCTGCCGGTGTCTCCCTGAAGCAAAATATTAATTGAACGTGATCCAATATAGAAGCCTGGTACCATTTGAATAACCACCATAATGATGACCATGATCAGTGCATAACTTACCCGGCTCCGATCATCATAACGCTTACTCAAATAATCGCTCAATGTGTAGACATTGAGCTTTCTGTAGACGGGAAGGAAGAAATAGCAAAGCATTAATAGACCCGCAATTGCCGTGATTTCGAAGTGGCTTTGAGCAAAACCGACTGCAAACCCAACTCCCATCATCCCAACAATATGATTTGCGGATACATTGGATCCGAAGATCGAGCCAGCAACTCCCCACCAACGCGTGCTACGGCCCGCAAGGAAATAGTCCTCGGAACTATCCTCCTTTCTTCCTACCCAAAGTCCCATGCCCATTACGGCAAGTAAGGAACCGAAGAAAATAATCAAGTCAGTGGTGGAGAGCAAAGAGTTCATAATCAAAAGGTAGAGACCGATTTCAAATGAGTAAACCGCTAACTCGCCAAGAGGTTCAGTTCGACAATTGACCCTGGAGTAAGTAAACCTCATTCATGTCACAATTTCTTCAATCATCGTTGGTCATTTTCGCCGTTTCCTTCCTTTATTGGTTACTATGCAGTTGTGTTGGTGAGCAGGATTCCCAAATAATCGAAGATAATTCTTCGTCGCCCAAGTTCACCGAAAGGGCAGACGAAGTAAATGCTTCGACGGGGAATTCTAATCATTCGGCCGTTGCTTCAACTGAAACTCCCGTCCCAGAGGACAGTAATGCTGGAAAAGAACTTGGCTCTTCCAGTATTGATAGAATCCAAAACATTCTCGGGCGGGCTAATCCCGATTACCAAGGCCAAGGGAAATTTCATGAAGATAGTGGAGTGATCGTGGCTGCAGAGTTACCTAATTGTGGGCTTCGTGACCTTTCGCCATTGAAGGGATTACCATTGCAAGGTTTGGACTTGAGCGGTAACCCCGTGCGGGAACTCCGCCATCTTAAAGGCATGCCCCTCAGGACTCTTTTTATTGAAAATACCAGAGTTGAAACCCTACGGGACCTCGATGAGGCAAAGCTCATGGAATTGAGGCTTAATAATTCCCCCATCCAATCCCTTAAAGGTCTGGAGGGGCAACCTTTGGAAAACTTATATGCAGTTCGCACCAGAATTACCGAGGTTTCTCCAATTCGTTCCTCCAATTTGAAACAACTCTGGTTATCTGAGTCTCCGGTTTCGGATGTTTCGGGATTAGCTGGACTTCCTCTGGTCAGCCTGACCCTGCATCGTACTTTAGTGGAAGATGTTACTTTTGTTCGTCAACTACCCGTTCTCCAGCGTTTGCATATCGGTGAAACTTTGATCGAAGACTTGAGCCCGTTGGCCGGGGTCAATCTTACCCGATTGGTTTTTACACCTTCCCGCATAAAGCGGGGCATGAATGTTGTTCGCAGTCTTTACGGCTTACGGGAAATTGGAACCATATTTGACGATAGCGGGAGGGATTTAACATCTCCTGAGCAATTTTGGAGAGGAAATCTTTCGAAATGACATACTATTTGATCAACTCATCGAGAATCCTCTCTGTCGAGCTATCATTCAAAGATCTGGTTTTATAAATCTTTTTCGTTACCTTAGATACGATTTTAGTAAATTCCGGATAAGCCTTGCCCGTTACATCAATGAATCCACATTGATGATTCTCACGGTCTTTCCGACCGCTTGCTGATTGATCTATCCATTGAAACCAATGAACTCCAACGAATCGGGGTTCTGCAAGAGCCGAGGCTAAGTAGTGTGCAAAAGAAAATCCTCGCTGGCGCTGATCCCAAGATCCAGAAAGACCGGGGCTGGGTACACCTCGATCAACGGCTCCAAAATGAAATTCTCCCGCAAGGATTGGGATATCTGCATCGGCTGGAACTTGCCATGATCTTACCCTTGAATCATACACATTAACTGAAAAAACATCCACATAGCCAATCGCCCCCCGACCCAGAATGCTTGGCCCACGATGAGTTCTACATCCGAGAAATAATGTATTTGGCAGTTCCTTGTTAATTGCAGCCTTACATTTTTGGAAAAAAGTCTGCACAAATGGAAGATAAAGCTGATCCAGCTCCTGCACTGAAGGAGTATCGCTATCTATGTCAAGTTGCTTGAGTTCTTTCATTGCCCATTGTTTTGTTGGATGCTCGCTTGGAAGATCCATGATTTTTTGACCGATCCGATCAGGCCACTCCAATTCGTTTCCCAAAAAAATACCAAGGCAATAGGGATCATTTTTTGCCCAAGACAACTTTTTTAAATTTTCTTCGATATCTGACTGGAAATTCTCCCTGAATGGCGAGGGGAATTTTCGGTGCCCGCTTGCTTGCCACCAGATGGAAGAAATTAAAACATAGGGAGTTTTTCGATCTCGCTGTAATGATTGGTCAGACCAGCATCCAAGAGTGTTCACTCCCCACGATCTCATTCGGTCATGAATTCCCTTTCGCACTGTATCCTGCCAATTTTCTCCAAAAAACCTTCTGAAATTAAGACTGGGGTAATTTACAAATTTTTGACCGCCAATTTTTTGGATTCCAGTCCACCGTAAATAATCATCTTCTCCCGGTAAATAAGAGAAGAAGTTACCATTTGCCCGTTCTGGACCAGCGTAGGTCTCAGACTTCCATCCTGTCATACAGGTACCTATCGAAAAAAATAGATAGCCTTCTGGGTCAATTAACCACCATTTCCCGTCTACTTTTTTCGTTCTGAATCTCCCGGTAGCTTCCATTTGGGGACCATCAATCCATCCACCAAACTTGCCCATTCTCACTTTACTTGCTGAATTTGAAGCTTCCACATTTTCTCTGTGTACGACTTTACGAGCACTCGTTGAGTTCCTTGCCTTCCCTGGCCAGTTTAACGCACGTACTTGACCCAATTCATCTAAATAGGGAAGGTCGTGTAATTTACGGTCAATCAACTCATCCTGCTGCCAAGCTAAAAAGGGTGAGTGGAGTAGAAGGTCGATTTTTCCACTGGAGGAACGAAATTCAAGGGTGATTTCCCTTAAGTCTTCGGGATAAAATTTCCTCCAGTGCAATCTATGACCATTGGGCTTGCCTAATTGGTTTCTGAAGATTTGAGGACCTTTATAGGCATTCTCAATTGTTGGAAAAGGAAACCCTACTACTACTTTTTCCCACAGGGGGGCTACTCCGAAGCCAACTGCATGATGGGACCAACTGGTCAAGTTTTCATTATTCAATCTTCCTTCAATAGTCGTAACACCATTTTCCCAGTTTTGAAGGGGGACTCCAACCAGCTTGAAATTACTGATATTCCATTTTATTGAAGCCTTTGGTAGCAGTGAAATTTTTACAGGGCTCTTTCCTGAGACTTTCCATTTCTGATTCCAATCCTGAATCTTAACTCCGGATGTTGATTTTATTTCACAGAGCAGGTTTGCCCGTGCAGCAAATAGTTCTTTCTGATGAATCTGGTTTGGAGTGCTGTTTTTTGAATCGTTGCCTGCAACATAAGGTTTTGTACTTCTCTTTGATTCAAAGATGTTTTTGATGCTTTGATGCATTCTTTTGACCCGGTCTTGTTGTTCCCTTTCGTCGATCCTGTTGTTTTGTTCCAATAAGTCAGTGGCTAGATTGTATAATTCAAGGGGGGCTAAATCTTTATTGGTAATTAATTTCCAACTATTCTCTCTAATCATTTTCTTAGACATTTGACCAAAAGTGTTGCTGTTGTTGGCTTGAGCCAAAAGTGTATCTCTTAAAGAAGTGTTTTGATCACTGATCAATATCTTAAAAAATGATTGGCTATCGAGACCGTCACCCGTGTCCATTGATTGGTTAGTAAGCTCGGCAAAGGTGGCAAAAAAGTCCTGCAACCCTATTAAAGCACTGTTTCGGGAACCATTTCTTATTGGAGAGTTTTTATTCCCGTATCCCCAACTAATTATCAGAGGTACCCTGTGACCACCCTCATAGATCTGAGCCTTACTGCCACGAAGCCCTTCATTTGAATTATGCCCTGCTCGTGATTTTCCGATTGGTCCACGGGAAAGGCCCCCGTTATCACTGGTGAAAATTATCAGGGTATTTTCCAATTCACCATTCGCTTTGAGAGCTTCCATTATTTTCCCTAGGCTTATATCAGCCTCCACCAACATATCCAGATGAGCGTCGAGCGATGCACCTTTTACTTTTTCCCCCATCAGTTCATCAGGGGGGGTATGAGGAACATGACAAGACTGGCTCCAATAATACATGAAGAATGGTTTTCGTATTCCCCTTTCTTCATTATTTTCAGAATGTCTTTTCAGAAAAGATAATGCTTTTTGGGTTAAAACCGGACCCGCCATCGACGAATCCCAATCGGGTGAACCAAAACCATCTGCCTCAATAACTGAATCACCGTAAGAACCAGTTTTCCACTCCCTAAGCTTTGTGGGATCACCAACAAGTATTCCATTTTCAATTGCGATATAAGGAGAGCCCTGAATTCCTTGAGGGAGTTCATAGGCATAGTCAAAGCCAAGGGATGCAGGTGTGTTCTCAACTTTGCGTCCAAAATCAAAGTCTTTAAAGCCACCCTTCATACTAAGTTTGGGTTTACCCGTTGATTTACTGAATACTTTTCCTCCCAAATGAACCTTTCCGAGAAAGGCAGTGTGATAACCTACTTTTTTCATTAACTGACCAACAGTTTGTTGTCCGCTCAAAACCTGAGATGGCATATTAAATAACCAGGTGCCGTTCGGATTTCTCCCACGCCATGGATAGTTTCCTGTCATAACACTGTAACGCGTGGGAGCACATACGGCGGCCGGTGCATGGGCATCGGTGAAAGTCATCCCTGCTGCAGCTAATTTTTCCAAATTGGGCATCGATACCTTGCTGTTCTTATTGTAAACCCGTGAATCTCCAATTCCCATATCGTCCATCAGGAAAACAAGAATGTTGGGGGGAGCCATTATTTGTCCTAGTGCAAAAGAACAGAGAACAGGAAGTAAGCTTAATGTTAGACAGGCTGTGCTATGATACATAATTAAAAATGGAACCGAAAATGAGAAAGCCCGGTATCGCTCATTTGCAAGTACCGGGCTTTTATAAATTATACTGCTCTTACTTTACGGGTTTAACCGATACAATGTAAGTCATCAAAGTAATCTTGGCACCTTCCTTCTTTTTAATCTTAGCGATGATTTTTACTTTCTTGTCCGTTAGGTCCCCCACTTTTTCTATAGTACCCTTATTGAAAGCATAATATTTTTTCTTATCTTTATCATTTGTAAATACAAGAGCACCTTTTTCATTTTTGATAAAGGTACCAGTAGCTTGAAGTTTGACTGCTTCTTCTGCCGCAAAGCCGAAGTTTGAGAAAAAAGCACCCAGAGTAAGAAGAGATAATAGTGTAATACGATTCATTTGGAATAGCTTTAGGGGTTTAATTATTTTGTTTTTTATGTGCATGAAATTCGGGCCAGGAGAGGATGCCGTCCTGATTAGTATCTGCAGAAGGATTTTTGCGGAAATATGAATTTTTCCAATGTTCATTTTGTAGGACTTTTTTTTCCTCTTCGGACATTTTCCTATGAGCAGTGAGTTCGGCCCAGGTAAATTTTCCATCTCCGTTTGAATCAGCCGATGGGTTTTTCTTCAAATACTGTTCCTTCCAATACTCATTGCTCTTTGGTTTTTCTGGAATGCTTTTAGGGATGATGGAGAGAAGTTGTGCTCGAAATCCGGTCAATTTCTTCTCGAATTTTGTATTCTGAGCCAAGTTATTCCATTCGTGATCATCTTTGACCGTGTGGTATAACTCTTCTTTTCCATTCTCGTATCGAATATATCGCCAGTCCTTGAAACGGAGGGAATAATTTTGAAAAGCTGGATCATAATACTGAGCCCATTTATAAAGAGCAGTAATTGCATAGTCAGGGCCATCCCATTTCCCTGTCTTGGGATTTTGAAGAAGAGGTTTAAGTGAAAAGCCATCAAGCGGACGGCCTTTATCATTTTTCATGGTGTTGGAGGGTAAACCGCAAAGATCAAGGAGGGTGGGGTAAAGATCTACGAGGGAAACGGGTTGATCACATTTCTTACCATTACCTGAAAAATCTGGTGCACGGATGATGAGGGGTACCCGTGTGCTTTCCTGCCAAAGAGAATTTTTGTAAAGATAGTCTTTTTCACCATTTCCCCATCCATGATCACTGGTGAAAATAACAATGGTATTTTTATCCAACCCGGTTTCCTTAAGTGCCTCGAGAATATCACCCATTAAATCATCGACCGATGCGACAGATGCCAAGTAAGCCTGAATAAATTTCTTCAGGGCCAACTTGCGGTTTCCCCCATAGGATGCAACGAGGCTATCGTACATTTTCGTTCCCCGGTCCCCGCTCCGGTCATCTTCCTTTGAAGTTACGGTGTGCTTAAAGGTATCATCCGCGTCTGCTTTTAAAATTTTCGGCAGTTCTATTGATTCAAGGGGGAATAGATCGAAGTATTTTTGCGGTACGATTAGCGGAGTGTGTGGACGCACAAAACCCACACCCATAAAAAATGGTTTTTGCTTTTTGGATTGAGCAAGCTCTCTGAGTCTTTTTACCGCCCATTGTGCATTGAGTTCATCACCAGTTGGATCACGGTCATCATCCGAATTATATTTCATTGCCCTTTGCTTACGCCAGCTCCCAGTAATCCAGCTATAGTTTTTTCCGGTATTGGATGATTTTTTATCTGTAACATTTTCCAGTGGTCCAAAATTTCCGTCGATGATTCCGAAGTCATCTCTGAATGGAGCTGGTACGCTCAAGTTGGGGATCCTCTCCTTTCCATCATAAAGGAATGGACCGTAATCTGACGGATGCCCCAATTCTTTCCATTCCTGTTGATCCCGGTTATGCATAACTTTACCCGTTCCCAAGGTGTGGTATCCATTTTCTCCAAAATGATCCATCATGGTTCGTGAATTTTTGAGAATTTCATTCTTATCCCAATCCTCAAAACCAAACTGTTGAGAGGTATGGGGATAAATGCCTGTGGCAAAGCTTGCCCGGGAAGGGTTGCAGATTGGAATATTGCAATGTGCCTGAGTGAAGGATACGCCACTCTCAACTAACTTTCGGATATGAGGCGTCTTGGTTTGGGGATGACCACCAAGAGTTTCCACATAATCATTCAGATCATCACATACGATTAACAAAACATTGGGCTTATCTGAGGAAAAGCACAGTAAACTGAACCCACAAAAGAAAAGACAGATGAGTTTCAAAAATGACATGAGTACCTTATGTTTCGTTAAGGCATAAAACTCAACAAATATATCCTAAATTAAAATCTGGTAATTTTTGTGAAACCTTAGGAAAAAAGCTGCTTGATCGGGTTTCCGTTATCGGTGATAGGGACTGGGCGATCACCATCATAAAGATATTTACTGGCGTCGATTTGCATTGCAGCACAAACAGTGGCAAAAAAATCGGGAACGGAGACTGGGTTTTCAACAATTTTTTTGGAAATTTCATCAGTCTGTCCGTATGCCCCGCAGTGGTTCAACCCCCCTCCTGCCAGCACACAGGTCATAGCTTTCCCCTGGTGTCCACGGCCGCCTCCGCCATCAAATTCAGGTGGTCGACCAAATTCGGTGGTAATCATAATTAAAGTTTTATCCAATAAGCTCTTCTTTTCCAGGTCGAGAATGAGGGCGGAAACCGCATTATCCATTTCCCTGATCAATTCATGCTGATTTAGGATTCCCTGATTATGCACATCCCAGCCAGTACCATTTAGAAAGTTGAGATTATGGGACACTTCGACGAAACGGACTCCTCTTTCGATAAGTCTTCGACTAAGCAGGCAGCGCTGACCAAATTCACCTCCATAATTTTCGCGCAGTGTACTTGGCTCGTTGTCTAACTCGAATGCACGGTTAAAAGAAGGACCGCTTAAGCGAATGCTTTCATCAATGATCTCATCGTAGCCGGCAAGACGGGCATCTTCCGGCCTTCCTGTTGAGTTTCTTAAATCTGATAAAAGCTTGTTTCTCCGATCCTGTCTAAAGCTGCTAATATTTTTCGGACGAGAAAGACCGGCAGGTCCCTGGGATGTGTCGGTCAAATAAAGATATCCATGCTTCGATCCGAGGAATCCAGGACCACGGGTGACATTGGGATATCCGATGACTACATAAGCCGGAGCCGAATCATCGGCGGGGCCACGCTCATGGGCAATCAATGACCCAATGGAAGGGTAGGTAACGGTTCCGCTGATTGCCCGACCGGTGTGCATAAAATTGGTGGCGGCTGCGTGTTCGTCGATTACTTTATGGTTAACCGAACGAACAGCTGTGATCCGGTCCATTAAAGAAGCCATTCTTGGCAAATGTTCACAGAGTTGTACGCCGGGCACTGCGGTATCGATTGAATCATAGTAAGAGCCGGGAATTTTCTCTTTTGGGTCTCCTTTCCGTTTAGGGTCAAAAGTATCAACCTGCCCCATTCCGCCTCCCAACCAAATGGAAATCACATGCTCGGTTTTTCCCATCGGGTTACCGCTGGCTATCTGTTTTGCTTGCGTCAGTGCAGGTAGGCAGAATCCGGTTAGGGATCCAGCTTTTACGAAATTTCGTCGTGTCAGTCTATTCATGGCTTCTCGTTTTTGTTTATTAATTTAACCAGACAAATTCCCGGTGATTGATCAAACTCCATATCAGATCTTCGTATCTCTCCCTCCAGTCAGGGTTAATCCGAGGATCGACCGGTGGGCCCTGGCGAACCTGTTTTTCAACCTCGATTTGAATGGTTGTAGCTTCCGGGCTGAGATGATTAAACCAGGTAATCAAGGGTAGTTTTTCTGGTTCTTCTGGTTTATGTGAATCAGCCTTTGGGATGATGCGATTTTCGAACCCAGCACTAATCAGATCAAGTGCACTTTTTTGCTCACTTTGATTGGGTAGTCTGCCGAGGAACCGCAGAAAAATATTTTCTATCAATTCAGGTGCACTTTTAGAATCCAATGTAATTTCAGCAAGGAAACTCTGTTTTGAAACTCTTGCAACATTACTGACCAGTACTCCATTTGCCAAAATACCTGACTGGAGTACACTTGGGTCTTTTTCCCGCTGATGAACTGGTTTTTGCCGGGTGCCTGTCCATCCAAATGCTTTCAACACATTTACAATGGTTTGTGCTTTGGGCTTCGCTAGGCTGGGTCGATCCCTTGAATTGTTTAGGGTTCCCATCATCCATGCTCTTGTAGGTCTGCCGAGCGTGTTTCTTTGTTTCAACGACCTTCCTCCGTCAAAGACAAAAGTTAGAATTTCGGAGTCTATTTTCTGATGAGTCGAAGAGTGCAATGCATCGACAACCTGTTCGGCATTAAGCCTTCTGGGGTCAGGGGAAAGAAATACACGAGAAAGATGATTACTTTGAGCATTTTTTCCAATTGCCTGCCGCTGGTATGCATTCGATTTCATGATTAATTTGAAGATGGCTCGTGGGTCATATTCGAATTCAACCAGCTTGATCGCGAGCCAATCCAAAAGCTCAGGATGACTCGGTTGATTGCCCTCCCAGTCATGGGCAGGTTCCACAATGCCTGCCCCCATGAGCCTTTTCCAAATCCGGTTAACGATCACCTTGGCAAACCTTTTGTTTTCATGGGAGGTAACCAGCATGGCCAATCTTTCACGCGAATCTTGTTTATTTATTAACAGATGTTCGAGGCTTGTTGATTTTGTGGGGTCTATGAATTCCTTAAGGGACCAAGTGGGGGGAATGGTTTCATTCGGCTTAAGCGAAACCTCAATCAAAGATTTTCGGCCTTTATGTTGGAAGAAAGATGCGGGTACCCGGCTGGAAGAGGGCACCTTGACTGGTTTTCGTTCGAGCATTGCGGATAAGGAAAAGAGATCACGCTGTTTTGATGAATGATAGGGGGCATCATGGCATCGGGCACATTGCATCTCTACCCCTAGAAAAGAAGACGCAATGATATGTGCCTTGGCCGCAAAGGGTGCGTCATTTTCCGCGGCTTGGCCAAACCCGGCACTTCCTCCCCTGGCAGAGTCGCCTCTCATCAAAATCAATTCGGTTACGATCCGGTCGAGAGGTTTTTGATCGATGAATGATTCGTATAGGAACCAGCGAAATGGCCCCGTGCTGTTAAGGGATTGGTTGAGAAGGGTGGGGTTTTCAGCCAAAAGATCGAGCCATTCTCCCATCCAATTGTCCACCACTTCATCTTTGGCGAGAAGTGTATCGATCATTTTATCTCGTTTCTGCGGGTCTTGATCATCAGCAAACGAGCGGATAGCTTCAGGACTTGGCGGAATGCCCACTGAGTCGAAATAGACTCTTCGAATAAAAGTATAGTCATCCGCTGAAGCAGGGACATCTAAAGTGAGAGAATGTTGCGGACTTTTCCACTTCGCCCCCTGTTGAATCCATTTTCCGATCACATCAATTTCTTCTTTGCTCAGATGGTCACCTGATGGCGGCATAATCTGATCTTCATCCTCCGAGATAATACGTGCCATGATTTCACTGCCCATAGGATCTTCTGGAATGATTGCCGGAAGTTCTGATTCACCGCCAATCAAGGCAGTTTGTCTTTCGCTCAGATCCAATCCCCCTTTTTTCTTTTTACTTCCATGGCAACGGAAACAATTATGCTCTAAAATATGGAATGCTGAAGAGGCTAAATCATCACTTCCACCTGAGTCTTTTTTCAGATGGGTCATTTTTTGCGTAATGTAATTATCAATTTGGCCCGATGAGATTTCTTTTTGAAGAATTGGATGTTGTGAAAGCCATTCTTTTTGAACTTCTCTTCTTTTCTTCCACATTGCATCCTGCGAACGGGCGAGTTGCCTCCTTCGGGTGGCATCGAACAAGGAAAGCAATGAATCGGTTGTTTCGAGGGTATTCTCGACTTCCTTGTCATTCAATACCGGCATATTATCTGACACGGGAGTGAGTAGATGATATAATTTTCCATCTTTACTTTCCATGGCAACGAGGGTCTCGCCAGTCTCAGTCCTTTGGTTGGTACCCCCAACAATCTGTTCGAAAACGATTCTTTTGATCCCTTCGTTTTTTACGGAAAGGAATCCTTCCACTTCCTGCTGATGATATCCCTTGACTCGAAGATTTTCTTTGGGAGCTTTTGCCAATGGGGTAACGGGGCTATGTCCGTCGTTTCTTCTACCAGAGGCTGGTTTAGTGGAAAGAACTTCCTCTCCATCTATCCAAAGCCTCGAAAGACCCCGGGCTCTTATCAGGAAGCGGTTTTGACCACTGGGAAGTTTTAGATCCGCAGCCATTCTAAGTAAAATTGGGGCATTCCATTTGTCCCGAATTCCCCATGAATCGTAGGCGTAGGGAATTCTTGGCAGTAAAAACGAGGGTTGTTCCCATTCCGAGCCTGGCATCTTTTGCTCGAGGTTTCTGGGCCAAGATTTGAATGAGTTTAAACCTTCGATGATCTGAACCAAAACCTGACCTGATTCGATTTTGCCCATTTCCGGCATTTTGGATGGCTCCCATTTGACTACCTTTGGGCCTCCCGCCCGCTTAAATTTTTGTTTTACCAAGTTGTCGTTCAAAATTTTTCGACTGAGAGTTATTTCGTCCAACCACCCAGTAATGCTGTTGCCCGAATTACCTCCCATGGATGAGCCAATCCATATTTCATCATTATCAGTAACAGGTTGATTTTTGGTTGGGCCGTTGAGGTCCCACGCACCTGGAGTTGGTAAGGAATTAATCCAGGCTTTTATACTTTCAGGATCTCCAAAACGATAACTCAAACTTATAAAATGCCATCCTGCATAGGGATCAAAGCTCAGTTTTGATGTCCAACGGTGCCATTTATTACTCCCGGTTGAAAATAGAAAACTTAGTTTACTCAAGCTATCTTCACCGACTACGCGAAGAGACCAGTTTTGATTATCTTTACTAAAGCCTGGGTTATGGGTTCTTCCTTTTCCAATTATGTAGGCGGGATGAGCACTGAATTTTTCCAATTTTACCCATGCGGTGATGGAAATCTCATCCCCGTTGGTAAAATCATAATGGCTATCCTCTCCCGGGTCTTGGATTACAATTCTGCTTCCGTTTCCTCCCAGGCGAATGGATTGATTATTTTTGGAAAGATCCGGAAACTCAGGAGGGCGTGGGCCCGGCTGTTTGAAAGTGACTTTACCAACCCCTTCATAAGCCTCAATCTTCTCATCGAAATTCCATAAAAACTTTTCTTTGGTTGCAGATGTAAAACAGTTCAATCCAAGCGATAAAAATACTCCAAAAGTGGTTCTTCCAAATAAGCGAAGCATTAATTTAAATTATTGAAAAAAAGAAGGCAGACAATCACTTATGATATATATTTGCGTATTTTTTCTGTCGATTTGCGACATGATACACTCACTGACCCTCAATTTTTCTTTAGATTAAGTTCTCTTTTTAAGCTTCTCCAGTAAGCCAATCTGTCGGCCACACTTTTTTCTGTCCCGGCGGATTTTGGTGAGTACAGACTGAGATCCTTTTCGAGATAAGACTGTCCGGAAATGTTCTCTGGGTAATTATGACTGTAAAGATAGCCTTCTTCCTCCTCCTCCCGGTACTTCTGGTTTCTACCGTGCCGGTCCTGAATATTCGAAGGAATCGATTGAACTGGTTGGTCACGGATTGCCTGTTTGGCTGCCGCAAGGGCGAGGGTGGTACTGTTACTTTTAGGGGATGTAGCCAAAAAGAGAACACAGTGAGCCAGGTTGAGCTCACATTCGGGGAGCCCAATGGTTTCACAGGCACGAAAGGTGGCATCCGCCATCAGCAGTCCTCGCGAATCAGCCAAGCCAATATCTTCCGATGCAAAGATCACCAGCCGTCTGGCAATAAATCTCGGGTCTTCTCCACCAACCAGCATCTTAGCGAGCCAGTAAAGTGAGGCATCCGGATCATTCCCCCGCATACTTTTGATCAGGGCGGATGCGGTGTCATAATGTTCATCCTCATCCCGGTCATAGCGTATGCTTCTTTCACGGGCAAATAAGGCAACTGTATCTTCCGATATAATTCCTTGGATAGACAATCCTTCGACGATGATTTCCAGAATATTATAAGCTTTGCGTAAATCGCCCTCAGACAAACGGGCAATTTGGAGGATGGCTTTAGCCTCGAAAGAACATTTGGATAGACCCAAGCCTCTTTTCTCATCTTGCAGACAATCAATGAGTGTTTTTTCAATCTCACTCACTTCCAGGGATTTTAGAGTGAAGAGTTGGCTACGGCTGAGCAACGGATCGTTTACGTAGTATCGCGGATTATGGGTGGTGGCTCCAATCAGCCGTGCTTCGCCTGACTCAATATCGGGAAGCAGCAAATCCTGTTGGGCTTTATTGAATCGGTGGATCTCGTCAACAAAGAGAAAACACTTTCCGGCACCATAATATTTGGCCAGCTTGAGAGACTCCCTAAGTTCAGCAACATTGGAGGTAACTGCGTTCAGCTTAATTAACTTACAACCACTCTCCTCTGCTATTACCGTGGCCAAGGTTGTTTTGCCGGTACCTGGAGGACCGGATAGGATCAAATTCCCGATACGGTTTTCCCTAATCAATTTGGGAAGTAGGCAATCTTTTCCCAAAAGATGAACCTGTCCACGAACATCCGCCAATTTTTGCGGCCTCATTCGCTCAGCTAAAGGAGCGGATGGTTGGTTTTCTCCCTTATCCATTTGATTTGAACTCATAGTTGATAAATCAATGAAATCAATTCAAGCGAAGGATCGCAAGAATGCATATATAATGCATCCAAGGATAAAGAATTATTTATGCTATAATATCCTTAATCAAATGGGCTTCCTCATCCACACCAGTCAGTCGAAAATCGAGACCTTGGTGTTTATGAGTGAAGAATTGCGATTGAATGCCCAATTGATGAAGCATGGTGGCATGAAAATCACGAACATGGACTACATTCTCCTCCGCATTGTACCCCAATTCATCCGTATTACCGTAGGAAATTCCTCCTTTGATACCTCCTCCGGCCATCCAGATAGAAAATCCTTTCATGTGATGATCCCGACCATTTCCCTGTGCCATTGGGGTCCGTCCAAACTCACCGCCCCAAACCACGAGAGTGTCTTCGAGCATTCCCCGTTGCTTTAAGTCCTGTACGAGGGCCGCGGATCCCTGATCAACCAGGTTGGCAGTTTTCGGAACATTGGTTTTTACTCCACCATGGTGATCCCATCCCCGGTGATAAAGATGGATAAAACGAACACCCCGTTCTGCCATTCGCCGGGCAAGTAAGCAATTACTGGCAAAAGAACCATCTCCTGGTTTCGCCCCGTACATATCGAGTACATGTTTTGGTTCCTTGGATACATCCATTAAATCGGGCACACTTGCCTGCATACGGAATGCCATTTCGTATTGGCTGATTTTGGTTGTAATCTCAGGATCAAGCAGCGTTCGGTTTCCAATCCGGTTTAATTGGTTTACAGAATCGATGACTGACCTTTGATCCTTATTCGTCACACCATCGGGATTGCTCAGATAAAGAACGGGATCTCCTTTGCTGTGAAAATGAACACCCTGATATTTACTCGGAAGAAATCCACTGTGCCACTGGCGGGATGCAATTGGTTGATTCTGTCCGCCGCCTACGGAAGTTAGTACGACAAAGCCGGGAAGGTTATTGGTTTCGGCACCCAATCCGTAAAGGACCCACGATCCCATACTGGGACGGCCTGAGATTTGAGTGCCGGTATTCATGTAGGTGTGAGCCGGATCATGATTAATCTGCTCGGTGCTCATTGAGCGGATGATACACATATCATCTGCGATCTCACCAATCTTGGGAAAGGCTGAACTGAAAAACTGACCGGACTTGCCCCATTTCTTGAATTCCAGCTGCGGGCCAAAACACTTTAATTGTTTACCCTGCAGTTGGGCTATGGGTTGTCCTTTGGTAATAGATTCAGGCATGGGCTTACCGTCCATTTCCTTGAGCTTTGGTTTGTAATCAAAAGTCTCCAAATGGGATGGACCTCCGGCCATACAGAGAAAAATTACCCGTTTGGCTTTGGGGTTACCGCTTAATTTTGCATGGGGGGGTAGGTTAGCGGGCCACGCCTGGGGATTGGCCATGGCATTACCGGCCAGCATACTTGAAAGGGCTGCCGTACCAATACCCACGGATGCCTGATTAAGAAAAGTTCTGCGGTTTATAAAAGTAGGATTCATGGCTATGCGAAATTAGAAGCGGGCGGTGGTTTCGTACATATTGAGAAGAGTGCGGGAGACACTCGTCCAGGCAGCGAGCTCTGTCTTCGGAAGTTTCTCATCGAAAGGCTTTTGTCCAGTCTTTAGCAATGCGAGAGCAGCTGGCTCATCCTGTTGGTATCGAGTCCTTTGATTATTAAGTAGTTCCAGCATGACTTTCATTTCATCCTCGTTAGCCTTTCGAGTGAGAGCTTTTTCAAAAGCGAGATTGATCTTATCCTGGTCTTTCTTTGCGGGATCCCGGAGTACGCTTTCGGCAAATACCCGGGCTGCTTCCACAAAGACCGGATCGTTGAGCATCACAAGGGCTTGCTGGGGAATATTGGATCTGGGCCTTTCAGCGGTGCATTCCTCACGACTTGGGGCATCAAAGGCGAGCATGGCTGGATGAGTAAAGCTCCGGCAATGGAAAGTATAGAGCCCTCTGCGATAGAGATTATCTCCCTTACCAGCTTGCCATTTTCGGGCAGGGAAATTCAAGTGCTGCCAATACCCCGCTGGTTGATAGGGTTTTACGCTGGTTCCTCCAATTTCAGAAACCAAGAGTCCACTGATCGACAGGGCGGTATCACGAACGAATTCCGCATCCACCCGAAACCTTGATTGTCTTGCGTACAGACGGTTAAGAGGATCGGCCGTAGCTAATTTTTCTGTAGGTACGGAGCTTTGTTTATAAGCATCGGAGGTAACCAAAGTACGAACTAACTGTTTAATATCCCACC
>CACFTI010000009.1 GCA_902569115.1 uncultured Verrucomicrobiota bacterium
ACTTACGATCAAAGTAAGCGACGGGTATTTATCTGATTATCTAAACCTTTATGTGCAAACACTGGATGTAGAAGAGAATAGGGCACCCAGTTTTCACACATATGGTATGATTGAAGTACTTGAAAATGAATCTTTAGTCCTTGAACTTAACGCTTCTGACTTGGATGCGGATTTTCTGACCTATTCCATTGCATACGGAGATGATGCATACAGTTTTGAAATAAACAATATTACCGGAATACTAGTTTCCAAGTATCCATTTGATTTCGAGTCTCCGGCCGATCTGAATCAGGATAATATTTATGAACTAACCGTGAGTGTCAGTGATGGAGAATTCCAGTCATTTCTTGACCTCGAAGTAAGAGTGCTTGATGATCAGGATGACCATGTTACGGAACCAGGTGATGGGAATGATTCGAATGATTCCTTTACTGATGGTCATCCCGTTTTTCAATTAACCGAATCAGATCTGCAGGTTTTGACAGGTCAAGTATTGCTTCCCGGCACTTATGCGATTGTTGAAATGAATCAAACCTTTGTGGATTTGGAGCCAGTTTACATTGAATTCAACGAGACATGGAAGACCACTCCGGAGAGTGATTATTTTAACTTGGTACCGCAGGTTTATGGTGATGTTGATTCCGTGTGGGAAAGGGTGTCCATGCTCTTGATTGAACCGGTTGGTTTCCTTGAAGAATTTGACCATGACAACAACGAAACCTTACCACATGATGGTAATGAAACGGCTTTGGTTGGATTTGAAATCATCTTGTCCAATCACTGGGTTTTTGAAAACGCCGATTTAGGTTCATTGGTTGGTGAGGTTTATCCTATCTCCTTGCATGATCATAATCAGACTCACGACACACCCTTTGACTTATTTTCAAATTTGAATTTTGAAATCCTGAGTGGTGATGAGTTTTTCCGTCTCGAAGGCAGGGAACTTGTAACCGATGGATTTATTGATTTCGAAGATTCATCCGAGCATGTCATTTTAATCGGAGCATTTGGTCCAGACGGTTTTATTTTGGAGCAAGAGTTTGTGATCCAAGTGGAAGATCGCTTTCAACCTATCGTTCGCACCATGCAACCCGGCACCTTGGATATGGATACGGCCTGGCTTGGTGGTTACTTATTGGATGATGGGGGAGATCCCATGTTTTTGGAAACAGGTGTGCTCGTTTCAATGCATCCAAATCCGGACTTTGATGATAATCGATCCATGGTTTTCTTCTCAGATACAAATATGTCCGGTGAATTTTTTGAAACTTTTGTCTATGGTTTGTTATCAGAGCAAAAATATTACTACCGTGCATTTGCCATGAATGAAGAGGGTATAGGTTATGGTGCTATCTATGATTTTGAAACCGAGGCACTGCTCATATCCCCCGAATGGGCAGATGCAATTCCAATACCGGATGCAGATGGATGGTGGAGTAGTACTTGGTTTGGTTCCTTTTTTCTTAGTGAAGATGAGGGTTGGATACTTCACGAAGGTTTGGGATGGTTGTTTATTCTGCCTCAGGATGAAGGTATTTGGATGTGGCATGAACAACTCGGTTGGTTATGGACAGAAAAATCTATTTACTCCTATTTCTATTCACTGGATAAAGGTTGGATCTTTTACCACGGATCCAGTGAAAGAAGTTCTTTATTCTATGCATTCAGGGATGAATTGTGGTGGGCTATTACCAAATGAGAGTCATTGTAGAAAAATTTACCTCTTTATCATGTGCCAACCCGCTTAATGATTGTCTTGACCTCGACCCCTAGAGTTTTGCACGATATATCTATGTGACCATATTATCATGAAGAAGAATACCATATCATTGTTATCGATTTTCTTTCTATTTGCTTTTGCATTATCCGGTCAGCCTGCTCAAGATAGCAATGTCGGGGCAGTCATAGTTGCTGCCTTGGAGGGGAAAGTATCGGTTCTCAAAAATAATGACGATCAGCAAGGTGCCGAAGTCAAACCCGGAGATGTGATTCCACTCGGCAAATTGATCGTCACTGGTTCCGGGTCAAAACTAACCCTTCTTTTATCGAATGGTACGCTGGTAACCTTAGTCGAGAATACGAGAATGACGGTGGGTAAATTTGAGCAAACCCCTTTCGAATCAGACGGTAAAAAGGTATCCGATCTACAGGGTGAACCGAGTAATTCCAAAGTTGATCTGGACTTGGACATGGGCTCAGTGATCCTAAAGACCAAAAAACTAAATAAACAATCAAGTTTCAATATTCAGTCTCCAGTCGGAACTGCAGGTATTCGTGGTACTGAATTTCAAATGGGTTTTGATCCGAGCTCCGGTGTTCAGCTCGATGTTACAGAATCCACAGTTGATTTTACTCCACCCGGTGGACAACCCGTGCCCGTTACTCAGGGGCAGGGTCTTGATGTGTCTCCAAGTGGACAAGTAGCTCCAAGACCCGTCAACCCTACGGTTGCCCAAAATATTTCCACCACAAACCAAGCGGCCACCGAAGTATCCGCAGATATTTCCATGGATTCTGTCTCTGAAGCCGTCACGGAATCAACTGAATTATCCAAGGAAGCTGAAGCGGAGAACCAGGAAGATTCCGAAACACAGGACGAATCCAAAGAGGAATCTCAGGAAGAACCAGCTGAAGACTCACAGGAAGAAGCGATGGAAGAATCGGATGAAGCAGGCGATGAAGCTGCCAGTGAGCCCGAAGAGACTTCGGAAGAACCATCCAGTGAAACAGAAGAACCCTCTGCGGAGTCGGAAGAGCCCTCTACTGAAACAGAAGAACCAACCGCTGACTCAAAAGAGCCTGCAACTGATCCTGAAGACACTCCTTCTGAGCCACAAGATGATTCTTTGGTTGCGGAATCGACAGAGCCATCCACTGATGCCGGGGAGGCTACCGTGAGCGAGGAAACAATGGCTGCTCCGGTGGACCAACCTGCGGAAAAGGAGACAACCATTCAGGAAACTGCAACCGTGGATTTAGCGCCCGAAGATACCGCAGTAAGTGAACCAACTGCCTCTACTCCTCAGCCCGAAGTCAGTTTGCAGGAAACTCTTCCATCTGTGGAATTAACTCCAGAACCTATGGATACGCCGGATATTGCTGCACCTCCATCACTCGCAATAGAAGACTTTGGTTTACAGGCTCCCCAGGTGGAAGTGGAAATAAAAATCGAGGAGATTATCGAACGCAACCCGGATGCCAAACAAGTCCAGGAAACCGGAAAGATGGGAGCACCTGCCGCTGAACTCGCTAAACTTCCACTTAATGATTCTATGCTCGATCAATATCGTGATCTTCCTGAAGATACACAAAATGAACTTTTAAAAGTCGGTGCAAACCTGGTAGAGAAAATATTATCCGTTGAGGAGGTTGACCCTGTCATAGCGGTTGAATTTGTGAATCTATCACCCAACGCACAGGAATTGGCGGTCAATCTTGACGAAAAGTCATTTGTTACTCTTCTTTCCTATGAAGATGATGTACGAAGAGGGTTTGCTGAGTTGGAAGTATCCGATGCCGAAAGACTTTTAAGCATGGAAGAATTCGAGCCTGAACTTGCGGCCAAGTTTGTTGACTTCAGCCCGGAAGCACAGGATCTTACTCTGGGTCTTGAAGATATTGCTCTGGTTACGCTGCTTGAGCAGGATATTGATGAAGAACTTATTCTTTCGGCACTCACGCCCGAGAGTATCGAGCAATCCTCCTCCGAGAATATTCCCACGGAAAACAAGGCAGTCGCAACCAGTGAAGAAGTTCTAAGCCTTGGAGACAATATGAGAGAGTCCGGGAATGCAGACCTATACGATGAAGTTTATGAAATGGCAGATGGAGAAATCACCGAAGAATGGGTGCAAGTGGCAGAGGTTGCTGAGGCCCTTTCCGGAGATGTGGAGCTTAATGAAGGCAGCCTCCCCGCGAGTAGTGCTGTTTCAGGTATGGATGCCCTGGGTAATCCATTCTTTCAGGAAATTTCAAGCCTTTACGATGTTCTGCTCGATGATGGACTACTAGCCGGAAATGACCCCTCTGTGATCGGGGGAGATATCATCACCATGGGCACCGGTAGTTATGATCTTTCTGAATCCCTTGGCGATGCAAGCACCCTGCTTTTGGGAGCGAGTGACTCCTTTAACATTTCCGGAGATTTACGATTCTTTTCATCCGAGGAATCAGATCCACAGGTGATCATAATGAGTGGGAATGATTTCTCTCCTGCCGCCGGTTCCTCGATCACCAATGAACTGAGTGATCTTGTGATTGCCACCCGTGGCAATGTTCTTTTGAACGATGCTCAATTGGAGTCAGTCCGCGAAATCGCCATTCGTGCCCTCGCCGATGTGGAGCTTCAAAATGTGGATATTCGTTCCGATTCCATGGTTCGCATAGCCGCGGCCCAGGACTTGAATGTGGATGGGTTCCAACTCAGTCAATCACTCCCCAGCCTGATCATGGAAGCCACCACCATCAGGCTAAGCAATATCGACTTCCCCGCTGCCACCCAGGTACAGCTTAATAGCCTGAAAGGACCAATCGATATGAAGTATCCAAATTTTGGGACTGCGATCCCACAGAGTCAGCAAATCGGACGGGTGAACTTTCTGGATAATGTAAAATCCGGAGGTAGCTTAATCATGGACCGGGCTGCCTTTGATCAATTCGGTGGAAATATCAATATTGGCAAGCTCCCCTGATTTCTGAAACTCCGCATTTTGCGATAATTTTCAATCCCTTATGATTCGCTCGTTATTCTTTCTGCACTTTCTCGTATCCGTCGTCCTTACCGGACATGGTCAAAGCACGGCACAGCCCAGGGCCAATCCATCGCTTCCCGGTTATTCCGGTTTTCACTCCAACCTGGGTATTCAGGAAATTATCGAAGTGGGAATTCCTCTTCAGGAATCTGACTCGCTTCCCAAAACTGAAGTGAAGAAAGGATCAACCGCTCTTTCATCTTCCCAAACCGTTTCGCCACCATCCCAGGAATCCACTTCCCTCAAACTTTCTTCTCAGGCGGGAATACGGGCTTATTCGACTTCCAATGTGCTCAGGCAGGATAGCTCCCTTGCCCAGAGTTCCGGAGTTTTTGAAAGCAGTTTGGGTGTGGGCCTGAGCCAGGATGCCTATAAAGTGACGGATTACATGACCATGCTTCCCCGCCTGGACCTGATGATGCAATTGGCATGGTACGACAAAAGCTCTGAGCTCCTCAATTATCGATTCGGTCTGGTGAAGGGTGGCATTGCTTTTGGTTTTCCGGATAATTGGAGCGTTGGCACATCCATCGATTACAACACTCTCAACAACTTGGAGACCGGAGATAAATCCTTTGATTCCATCTCCCCCTCGGTTTCCCTGCAAAAGATTTTTCCCACCTCGGAAACTTCCTTCTTCATGTTCGACACCATGGTGCGCTGGTCAAATATGGATACCACGGTATCCTTTCCTGCGGCGGGTATCTTTCCTGATAGTACGGATAACCATCAGGTCTCTCTATCGGTCACTTATATCAAAATACTTGGGGCTGAACAGGAATGGACAATCATGCCCCGCGTATCGATTAACCGCACTAATTACACCAAGGATCCAAACACGGGACGCCTCGATTATTTATTCAACGGCGGGCTCAGTGCGATTTACAACCTGAATGACTGGTTCAGCGTGCAGGGCTTTGGCACTTACAATAAAATGAACTCAGACGATGATACAGTTCCTGATTTTAAGGCTTTCGATACTGGTATGTCGATGAACGCCAACTTTCGCTTTTGATCTGCTTTACCCTGCCAGATTTTTTTGGGTAGGTTTTATTAAATACAGTGATATTTTCATCTGAATCACTAGCCATTAAGTAAGCAGTGGTAAATGATCTGATTGTATAATTTTCTAGTTTTAAATCATTCGCAAAAGACATTGACTTAAAAGCCTGAATTTTTTGGATAATAAAATATCTGGGATGGGTTTACCTCGTTACTAAGAACAAAGCTGGAGGAGTTTGGCTTTGGCAAGAGACTCTCGGCTGGGTTTGGACAAATTCGAATCTTTATCCCTTTTTGTATTCCGGCTCATCCAATCGTTGGATTTTCTTTCATTGTCAATCCAGGGGTCAATTGATTCTATATGACTATGAGGCTTCGAATTGGGTTACTGTCGAGATTTGAGGAGACTTGAATTTTATTTATCCTGTTGATTTGATTTACATTTCACGGTTCTGCTTGCTTAGACTACAAGATGTAAACTGAATCCTTGCAATGGATCAAATGATGGTGTGGAGTAACCATTGTCCCTTCTTGCTCCATCTATGAAAAATTTCCCTGAAATAAAGTTTTTACAGAGGGTTTCCTCTTGTTGTCTTTGTTTCTCAAAACTTAAGATTATAAAATTATACCATTTCCTTTTTCTTTGTTTATTTTTCTCCGGAATCAGGGGTGAGCATGCGTTTGCAAATGAGGTGGAGTCTCTCCTTAACTCTGAACGTTTAAGCCGAGTTTTATCAATTGACCTTCCAGAAGTTGGCGAAATTTCTGCTTCCCGTATCTTTTCCAAAGATCTGGGTGAAGGGGATTTTTCATGGAATGGACGAGTCTTGGGAGCCGGGAATGGCTATCTGACTTTTTCATATGTGAAGGGAAGGATAAGTGGAAGTTTAACCAGGATAGGCGAGCCAAGTTATCGATTTACTGGTTCTACAGCTGGTTTGAATTTTGAGAAAGTGAAGGTGGAAGGCCAATGCGGGGGATGCATTGTGGATAATAATTTGCCTCCAGACCCACGATACAATGCGGTGCCTGCCAAAAGCTGGCGCAATGGGGAAGCGCATCTGATTGATCTTTTGATAGTCTACCCGGCGGCGGTGAGATCAGAAGCCGGTAGCACGGCAGATGTGGAGGCGGCGATTGCGAGTGCCGTGGCAGACTCCAATCTTTGCTATCGTAAAAGTCTGGTTCCTATCCAATTGCGGGTAGTGCATATGGCCGAGGTGAGTTATACTCCAACGGGTACGCTCAATATCGATTTGGACCGGTTGAAAGCAAAAAGTGATGGGTATATGGATGATGCACATACCCTGCGTGATCAATATGGAGCTGACCTGGTCTGCTTGCTCACCACGGACAGTGACTATGGAGGGCTGGCGAGTACAATGACCCGACCGAGCCTTAGTTTTGAAAGCAGTGGATTTAATGTAAATGTGTGGGACCAGCTGGGTGCGCCTAATTACACATTGGCTCATGAAATTGGTCACAATATGGGGTGTCTGCACAACCGCGAAGATGCGACTTGGACAAGTGAATATGATTATGGGGAATTCTGTTTCGGTAAAAGGTGGTTGGTCGGTGCCGAGGGGTATCGAACCGTCATGTCGTACAATAATGCGAGCCAATACAATAACAGGATCCCACACTTCTCCAATCCGGGTGTTAGTTATGAGGGTGTGGCGACTGGAAATGTGGGGACAGAAAATAATGCAAAAGTGCTGGCCTTGTCCGCTCCTTACACTGCCAATTTTCGCAGTGCTGTCGTTCAGGGAATTGTAACCTCCATTTTTGACCTGGGCCTGGCTGAAGAATCCACAGGCTCGTTTAAGGTGAGGTTGGCCACAGAACCTGCCAGTTCGGTGACTGTAATTGCCTCGATTTCCGGTGATGCAAATTTAATTCTTGGAGGTTCTACCAGTCTTACTTTTGATTCTTCAAATTGGAATATTTTTCAAACTGTGTCGGTGACTGCCTTGGCTGATAATGATTCGGCAAACGGAACGGCAACGGTCACCTTTTCCTCCACTGAAATTAACTCAGCCCAAGTGCAGGTTACTGAGAATGATACAGGTGCGAATTCAACCGCCGGTTACATGTTTGGTGGTGTTGTGAGTAATGAGTTAGGTATGGGGATTCCTGATGTGACCTTAACTTTTTCAGACGGGAGTGGAGCTTTAACAACCGACGAAAATGGAAGTTTCTACAGAGAGTTAAGTAACGGATGGAGTGGAACGATAACGCCAAGTAAGGATGGCTATTCTTTCTCTCCGTCTAACATAGCAATTTCTTCCCATTCTTCTCATTCAGTAAGTCATGTGTTCGTTGGTTCCAGACCCTCTGTGCTGTATGTGGATTGTGATGCAACAGGTACTGGGGATGGTTCCACCTGGGCAAATGCATACACTGATTTATCGGAAGCTCTTTCTTCTGAGCGAGTATTCACGGAAGTATGGGTGGCGGAGGGTACTTATTTACCAGGGGAGATTAGATCTTCCTTCTTTTTGTTGCCTCCAAATATTGCCGTCTACGGGGGATTTGCCGGGACAGAGACAAGTCGGGATCAACGGGATACTGTCGCCAACTTAACCATCCTGTCCGGTGATATCGGCACCTTGAATGACAATACCGACAATTGTTTCCATGTGGTTGTGCCTTCCAGTGGTTCGTCTTTGGATGGATTTAGGATAATGGGTGGATATGCCAATAAAAACTACTCGGATGATGACCGGGGGAAGGGAGCCGGGTTGTGGGCAGATGAAGTAAATTTCTCGGTAAATGACTGTAATTTCACTAATAACAGTACGTACCAAGGTGGGTCCGGCGTATACCTTTATGACTCCAACGCCACCTTTGAAAATTGCGTATTTACACAAAACTCGACTCTATCGACGGGAAGCGGAGGAGCAGCTTATTTTCAGGATTCCAACATTTCCATCACCAATTCAATTTTCAAATCTAATAGTGCTTATTATTGGGGAGGGGCCATTAGAAGCGAAAATTCTACACTTAGTATTTCTGGATCTCAATTTTTAGAGAACCAAAGCCTAAGTTCCAATGGGGCTGGAGCGGTCATGATCAATGACGGAAATTTCTCGATTAATTTTACAAGTTTTACATCTAATCAGGCAACCCATGATGGTGGAGCACTTCTTATTGTGAATGCAGGTGGGTCGATTATCGATAGTAATTTTACCAGTAATTTGAACACACAATGGAATGGGGGTGGTGCATTGAAGCTAGAATCTTCTTCGCCTACCATTCAAAATTGTAATTTTTCATATAACCGTACGCAGGCAAACCATTATGGTGGTGCGATCAATTTAGAATCATCTTCTCCAACTATAGAGAATTGTACTTTCACCAGAAACAGGTGTGAATCGAATTCAGCGGGTGCTCTTTATATTGATTCCTCTTCGGACCCAGTCCTGAGAAATAATAATTTTTATTTTAATTATGCATCATCCTGGGGTGGGGCAATTTTTGCAGTAAATCCAAGTTTTTCGGTTGAAGGAGGCGTTTTTCACGGAAACTGGGCAAATCTTGGAGGCGGTGTGGCCACTGACGGATCGGTTCAGAGCGTTTTTAATAGTATTCGAATGTTAGGAAATGAGGCGAATTCAAGCTCCACTTCAAATGGTGGCTTTGCTTTTTTTAATACGGGGTCAACTGGTTCCACTTTCATTAATTGTGAAATAATTGGAAACAAAGCCAATAACCGGCACGGTGTTTTCGCTCCCAAAGGAAATACCAAGTTTCTGAACTGTTCGATTGTTCGAAACGAAGCTGGTGCACTTGGGGGTGTTGCTTTGCTATTTACCGGCGATTCAATCACTCTTGAGAATTCGATTATGTGGGAGAATAGCTCTCCACAGGGGAATGATATTTATGTCAACCAAGGAACGGCATCCGCTAATTACTCTTTGTTTGATTCATCCCAATCTATCGGTTCAATTTCCGGATCAAACAATGTCAGTGGTGATCCTCTCTTTGTTGATGCGGATGGGGCAGATAACTCCTATGGAACATTGGATGATGATTTAACTATACAATTGAGCAGCCCTGCCATTGATGCGGGTTCCTCTTCCTTTGGTAGCTACCCAAGCTCTGATATTAATGGTTTGGTAAGGTCAGGGAATCCGGACATTGGAGCAAATGAATATTGGTTGTCACCCATTTCATTTTCTTTTAACGGCGTGAATTATGAAATTATTAAAGTGGGTGCCACATGGACGGGGGCTGCCGAGATTGCAGTTTCAAGAAATGGTAAACTGGTCGAGATTGAGTCGGTCGAGGAACAGAATGCTATTTTCTCAGCTATTGGCAGTGCTGGAATAAATGCTTCGGATACAGTTGCTGCCGATGGAGGGGGAGGGGCATACTTGTGGATTGGGGGTAATGATATTGCAGTAGAAGGAAGCTGGGTATGGGATGGTGATAATGATTTGAGCACCGAGTCTTTTTGGAGTGGTACATATGAGGGGACTGCCATTGCTAATTCATATGTAAACTGGGGAACCACTTTTTCAGTGCAAAATGAGCCGGATGATTATCAGAATCAACAGGATGGTCTTGCCATTTCATTGGATGGGTGGCCATTGGGCAGTGCAGGTCAGTGGAATGATGTTGATCAAGCCAATTTGCTGTATTCGATCGTAGAGTATAATGTCGCTCCAACCTTTACTTCGGGAAGCACATTTTCCGTTCAGGAGAATCAAACCATAGTTGGACAAATAGTAGCGGTTGACCCGAATGGAGAAGCGGTGATTTACGGCATTCAAGGTGGTGAAGATCAGAACTTGTTTTCCATCCATTCAGTAACCGGAGAATTGAGTTTTCTTCAAGCACCCGATTATGAAAATGCGGTAGATAATGGAGGCGATAATATTTATAACCTGACAATCCAGGTATCCGACGGATCACTCACTGCAACGCAGAATCTAACCATCACGGTGACCGATGTGAATGAGACTCCTGCGAACAGTGCCCCGGTATTCAGTTCGGTAACCAGTTTTAGTGCGGCGGAAAACCAGACCGGGGTAGGCACGGTAACGGCAACGGATGCCAACGGGGATGCGTTGACTTTCTCAATAAGTGGAGGATTGGATCAGTTGTTATTTACCATTAATGCAACGACTGGCGTATTGGTTTTCAATAGTGCTCCTGATTACGAGAATGCGGGAGATAATGGAGGCGATAATATTTACAACCTGACGATCCAGGTATCCGACGGATCACTCACTGCAACCCAGAATCTAACCATCACGGTAACCGATGTGAATGAGACTCCTGCGAATAGTGCCCCGAGCGGATTGAGCACATCCGGAAGCTTGGTGATGCAGGAGAATGAAGCAGTGGGAACGATAGTGGGAACTTTTACTGCCCAGGATCCGGATGGAGATTCATTATATTACTACTTGGCCAGCGGAATGGGAGATGGAAATAATAGTATGTTTACCATGGATACGAATGGTACATTGCGAACTGCAATGTCGTTTGATTATGAATCGTATCAAAGCCTTAATATAAGTGTCGTGGTTTTGGATGATAGTAATGCTTCCGAGGTGGGATCTTTTTCAGTAGCGGTTACGAATGCAAATGAGACACCGACTGCACTGGGTCATTCGAATGCTCTTTCGGTATTGGAAAATCAAGCGAGCGGAACGATAGTGGGAACTTTTACTGCTCAGGATCCGGATGGGGATTCATTAACTTACCACTTGGTCAGTGGAACGGGTGATGGAAATAACAGCATGTTTACCATGGATGCGAATGGCACATTACGGACAGCGGTGTCATTTGATTATGAATCATATCAAAGCCTAAATATCCGGGTGAAGGCGATGGATGGAAACAGTTCATCGGTGGAGGGAACTTTCACGGTAATAGTTGCCAATGAGAACGAGGCACCTAATGCGTTAGATCATTTGAGTGGTCTTACGGTGTTGGAAAATCAGGCGAGTGGAACGGTTGTGGGAACTTTTACTGCCCAGGATCCGGATGGGGATGATATTAGTTACCAACTAGTCAGCGGTGCGGGAGATGGAAATAACAGCATGTTTACCATGGATACGAATGGTACATTGCGAACGGCGGTGTCATTTGATTATGAATCATATCAAAGCCTAAATATTCGGGTAAAGGCGATGGATGGAAACAATTCCTCGGTGGAGGGAACTTACACGGTAGTAGTTACCAATGAGAACGAGACACCGAATGGGTTAGACCATTTAAGTGGTCTCTCGGTATTGGAAAATCAGGCGAGCGGAACCATTGTGGGAACTCTTCAGGCACAGGACCCGGATGGGGATGATCTTAGTTACCAACTAGTCAGCGGTGCGGGTGATGGAAACAACAGTATGTTTACCATGGATACAAATGGCACATTACGGACGGCGGTGTCATTTGATTATGAATCATATCAAAGTCTAAATATTCGGGTAAGGGCAATGGATGGAAACAGTTCCTTGGTGGAAGGAGCTTTCACGGTAGTTATTTTGAATGATTTAGGTTCAGTATTTTCGGTTTCAGGCGGAAGCTTTAGCTATCCTTTTTATCAGTTTGTTGATGGGAATGGATTGGCTATTGATTTTAGCTCCCGTCACTTAAGTAGAGGAGAAATTTATGAGTTCAAGGCTGATGGAGTCTTAACTAGCCATCCATTTATGATCGGAGAAAGTAATGGGGATTTAAGTTCATCTTTGGTTTCTGGTGGTCCATTAACTGGAAGTGTGGGAAGTATATTTTTAACGATACCATCTGATTTCTCGGGCAGTCTCTACTATTTTTGTACAGCACACACTTCAATGGTGGCACCAATAGGGTTTAATACGGGTAATCAAGCTCCAACGAATCTGACCCATTTGAGTGCTCTTGCAGTTTTAGAAAATCAGGCGAGCGGAGCCATTGTGGGAACTTTTCAGGCACAGGACCCGGATGGAGATAACTTAAGTTACTACTTGGTCAGTGGAACGGGAGATGGAAACAACAGTTTATTTACCATGGATGCGAATGGCACATTGCGAACGGCGATGTCATTTGATTATGAATCATATCAAAGCCTAAATATAAGGGTAAAGGCGATGGATGGAAACAGTTCCTCGGTGGAGGGAGCTTTTACGGTTTCTATTTTGGATGTTAATGAATCACTACCTAATTCACCCCCGGAGAATCTTTCTGCTGTTGGGAATTTAGAGGTTTTAGAAAACCAGACAATTGGAACATTAGTTGGTGTTTTTTCTGCACAGGATCCAGATGGGGACTCCCTGACTTACCAATTGATCAGTGGATCTGGAGGTATAAATAATGAGATGTTTACCTTGGATCAAAATGGTACATTACGAACAAACCAAATCTTTGATTATGAATCGAATGTAGTATTATCAATACGGGTGCAAGTTTCTGATAACAAATCAGGAACAATTTCTGAAAACTTTATTATAAAAATATTGAATGAAGATGATCTAACTACAAATGAACCTCCTCGTGATCTAAATTCAACTGAAGAGCTTATTGTAGAAGAAAATCGACCTGTGGGTACCATTGTAGGACAGTTTCAGGCACTTGACCCAGAGGGTACAACCCTTACTTATTTTCTAACGGATGATGCAGGAATTTATGATAATGATTTCTTTGTTTTGGAAACTAATGGTACCTTGAAGACAGCTGTTGAATTTGATTTTGAAAATCAAAATACATTAGCGATTCGGGTCGCAGTTCAGGACTTGTCCAATTCTTTCATGACAGAGGTTTTCAATGTGGAGATACTCGATGTTAATGAAACAACGCCTAATGAAGCCCCTGTGGATTTAAGGGCTTTGGATAACCTTGAAGTCGAAGAGAATCTACCGATAGGTTCAATCGTTGGTGAGTTTAATGCCTCGGATCCAGAGGGTGGGGAAGTGTTCTTTTTCCTGACCTCGGGAGAAGGTGATGACCATAATACTTTGTTTTATATTTTGGGTAATCAGTTAAGAACGAATTCTGTTTTTGATTATGCTCAATTTTCTTCCCTTACAATCCGGGTAGGAGCAATGGATGAGTCTAATGTAATTACGGATTCTAATTTTACGGTAACAATAATTGAATCTACCGTAGAACCAGTGAATCTGCCTCCTACCAATTTATTGGCGATTATTGAATTGGGATTTAGTAACTACTCTGAGGAAGGTGCGGTGATTGGCGAATTTAATGCTACGGACCCAGAGGGAGGGTCGCTTTTCTTTTCGTTAATGGAAGAGAATGAAAATAATGATAATGAATATTTTTCAATTACTGAAAACGGAATTTTAAAGCTCGTAAATAAACTATCTTTTGATTCAAACCGATCTTTTGATGTTGATGTCAGGGTGGTCGATGACGCGGATCAAATTACATCAAAAACCTTCTTGATCCCTTACACTTTCATTGAAGACAATTCCTCCGAATTACCGTTCTATTTTACATCCACTATCTTGGAGATAGAGGAAAATCGACCTACAGGAAGCATGATTGGTTCTTTTTACGCCGTGAGTGGCATCGGTGTGGATGAAACGGTTGAGTACAGTTTTACAACAGAAGACTCTCGGTTTTTGTTAGATAAAAACGGCAGTTTGAAATCAGGAGTCATATTTGATTTTGAAGAAATGAACCAGAGCACCATTGCAATCGAAGTTGTCGGGGTGACTGCTGAAAAGCAAATGACGATCAGGCAATTTCAGGTCGAGATTATTGATCAAAATGAAACTTTACCTGGGCTTGAACTATTCGATTTTAATCTAAGTTCGCTATCCATTTCTGAAGATGCAATTATTGGCAGTCTGGTGGGTACTTTCATTCCGGACTTTGATGATACTTCTTTGCAAGTAGAGTACTTCCTCAATGATCCTAATTCCTTATTTGAAATAGTGGATGAAAGATTAGTAACCCGGGTTGAACTGGATTACGATAAACTATCTTACTACAATTTATCCGTTGATGTTTTGGCGATGGTCAATTCTCAAGAAGTAAAATTTCGCTCTTTTACAATTAATTTGGAGAATGTGAATTACGCACCGGAAGAAATTTCGATCAATGATGAATTGCACATTATTGGCGGTGAACCAGAAACTCACCAACTTGGTCCTTTCACAGTCATTGATAAAGATGAATCCGATGAGCATACCTTCCAATTGGTTGATGGAGCGGAAACAAATGATAATCATCTTTTTTCGCTTGATGAAAATGGAACCCTACACTTCCAAAATGAAGGTTCTTTCGGTACGAAAAGAGATTTTACTATCAACTTGAGAGCGTCCGATAATGCGGGTGCTTACATTGATCAAGTATTTACAATTAAATATGAAGAAACTGCCGGGGATGCTGCAGTGCTTCTTACAGATGGAGTAGAGGTACGAGGTGGATGGAAACGAGCAGGATGGTTTGGCTACTTTTATGGGGAATTTTATCCTTGGGTTCATCATGAAAATCTTGGTTGGGTCTACATCGAGCAAAATGACGACAATACTTGGCTTTATCGAGAAGGTCTTGGTTGGGGATGGACCAATCATGAATTTTTCCCATTCATCTATCTCGTGGATCGAAATTACTGGGTATATTTGGATCGTAATTATTTTCCTGCAACCCTTTTTGATTACGGCTATCAGGAATGGTTTCAACCCGATCGTTTATATCGCGTTTCTACTACCGTGAGTCGTTCGGTTGGAGGGGAAGTAACCGGAAGTGGAACTTACAGAAGATGGGACAAGGTGAAGATTTTTGCCAATCCCAAAGTTGGGTTTAAATTTTCTGGTTGGACTGGTGATATCCAGGGCGTTAATCATGAATTGGAGATTGAGGTTCACCGTGATATTCAAGCAGAAGCGGTCTTTTTGCCTGATGTCAGTGGTGGAATATCGACTGATTCATCGCTTAGATCTTTTATTGAATATGTTGACGCCTTAGATGATCTTACGGATGAAGAAAAGCAACAAGCAGTAACTGATCTCTTTCTTTATGGAGAGTTTTAAATAAAAGAAACATGCCTCCCACAGGAATGCTTACAGAATGAATCCGACTTTTAATTTTTTTCTAACTTTATCCTTTTGTATCTTTTATTGCACTACTGGTGCACAGGTAGAAAAAAACTATATGGTTAGAAGTTCATCGGGTGAATTAAAAGATCTAAGGCAAATTACTTTTGAAATAGAGGATAGTCTTGCTAAGTATCGCGAAAAGATGCGAACAACTCGAAATGAAATTATTCGGTTGAACGCATTAGATCTAAATGTATCAAAGACGGTTCCTCAGAAGTCTAAAGTTGAACGAATTTCAATTCCAGAACAGAAAATAGAAAACGAATCTCTCTTAAAGATTGGAGTAAATGAAAGATCTTTTGAACCGGTAGGAAACAAAAGAACCGAAGAAAAAATTTCTTTGACTAGAGGCAATGAAAAGGTCGGATTTTATTTACTGCCGTTTATAGGAATGAATTTTGCTGAAGATTTTGCTTGGACTCCGTCCGCTTCGGCAAGTACTAAAATGATGCAGCAGTCTACCGGCCTTTCTTATGGGTTTATATCGGGTAAGTCCTGGGAAGATTTTTTTGTAGAGTTTGATTTGGGCTACCTCCAGAATGAGATCAATGGCTTTAAGGGAGAAGTTGTAACTCCTTTCAGTATGTTCAAAGATGGGCATACTAGATTATTGAAAATGCACATCAATACTGGGCTAAGCATTGATCTTGGGGAAATGGCACAATTACATCTTGGAGGAGGATTGGGACTCTCTCACCAAAAAGTTTTAATGGATTGGATTGGCAGTACTGTGAAGGAAGAAGACTCTGCTTTAGGTCATCAGTTTTTTTCTGAAATTCATTTTAACCCCACGAAAGATTTTAAATTGGGACTTAAGTATGAGTGGAACTCTGTTCCTGAAATAAACACCATTTCTTCGAGACAAATTCATCAGATCAGTCTTTTAGCTGGTTATGTTTTTTAAATAATGTGAGCTATTCAAAATAATTGGTGAAAAAATTGTTTTGATACATTATTGATCCATGAATTTGTGTGTTTGACCTATAAAAGCGTTTTCTTTTTTATAAAAACATGCGTTATCTCTGTATAATTGTTATTCCATTGTTGATTAATTCTTTTGTCGGCTTTGGCCAAACAAAGCAGTTGGTGATTTCAAGTATTGGTGATGGAGCAACTTATTTGAAGTCTAGTCCCGGCTCTGAACGAGTGGAAGATGCCTCCTTTCTTGCTCCAAATTCAATTATTTCTGTTCGTCCGCGAAGTGGATTGGAGACTATTGCAACTGGGTTTCGTTTTCGTTACGGGGCCTCGACTAGGTTTGCTTGCGATCCCCAGAAAATAAACCTTTATGAAGGCGGTTTAATGATTCACTCTCGGAAAATCGAAAGTTTGCTGTGTTTGGAGTCACCTGAGGCATCTGCAATGCTAAGTGGGGTTGGTTGTTTGCTTACAGAAGCAGAAACAAATGGAGGGATGAAAATGATAGGTATTTTAGGCAGTATTCGAATTACTTGTACACAAGGCGGTCAGGAAATGTCACTATTGCCCGGAGAATTAACTTTTATTAAGCCTGGAGGCAGAGGCTTTGGGCCAAAAGTACAAATTAACCTTAGTAAACTTGTATCATCTTCTTTTTTGCTTTCAGGGTTCCAAAATTCATCGACTTTTGCTTCTTCTTTGAAAAATACTTCCAATGCTCAAAAGATTTCTACAGGTAGAATCTTTGCTGCAGAAGTCGGAGATGCCCTAGATCCAGATTCTTTTCAGATTGTTAAGAATTCAAATGCTACAAGTCAGGCAGGGGGGGACTTGAAAAAAGCATCCATTTTTCCGAATCATTCGGGCGATCCTTTGACGGAACTTTTGGGGCGAACTCCTTACAGAAGCTCTCCCTCTTCTAAGAAGGAAAATTATGAACCCAACAGTCGACCATTTCCTTCAAGGCTACTACGAACAAAATAACCTACTTTAAAAATGCTTACCTTCGCGACACCTTCTATTCAAGTCCTTGCTTCCAGTTCGGGGGGACACGATTACCTTTATGGCTTATTTTTTCTTATTGTTGCATTGGTTATAGGGGCAGCGACTAGACACTTTCTTCAAAAGATTCCACTTCCATTCACTGTTTTGCTTTTAATATTTGGCCTGGCTATGGGGGCACTTAACCGTGCTTACGGTCCCCACGGCGGGCAAGGCCACGATACGCATGTCACTCATGATGAGGTTGGCTTCTTCTCAGAACTTTATGCGAAGTTTATTGACACACTAAGTGGAGCGATCACTTGGGGTGGGAATTTGGACGGTCATCTCATTCTGTATGTCTTTCTGCCAATCTTGATTTTTGAGGCTGGGTTTGCTTTGGATGTGCATACCTTCAAGAAATCTTTTCTAAATGCTTTCTACCTTGCTGGGCCTGGTATTGTGACCGCAACGGTAATGTCGGGTATGGCATTCTATGGATTAGTGGTCATTTTTGGAGGAGAGGGTGGCGTACTTACCGAATGGAATGTGGAGGCTGGGGCTTTCGTTTTTCTGGCATCCATGCTATTCGGGGCGGTGGTGAGTGCCACTGACCCGGTTGCGGTTGTTGCACTCCTAAAAGAATTAGGTGCAAGTAAGAAACTTGGAACATTGATCGAGGGTGAATCTTTGTTGAATGACGGGACGGCAATTGTTGCTTTTGTATTACTCTTTGGTGTTGTTACTGCAGCTGAACCTTTTTTAGGAACCGGAAGTTTTATTGGAAGTGCTGCTTTGGGCTTCGGACAAATCGGTGCTGCAGGTGGTTTGCTAGGAGTTTTACTCGGCTTGGTGGCAATCCTGTGGGTGCGAAAAGTGTTTAACGACCCAATGATTGAAATAACGGTTGTACTTGTTACCTCCTACGCGGTATTTTTTATCTGTGAGCACTTTTTCCATGTTTCAGGTGTTCTGGGATTGGTCGCGTTGGGTATTGTCATGGCAGGTATTGGCAGGACTCGGATCAGTCCTGAGGTGGAGCATTTTATGCACGAGTTTTGGGAGTTAGTCGCCTTTGTTGCAAATGTCATTATTTTTATCGTGGTTGGAGTTGTCATTGCTCAAAATGCAAATCCAACAGGTATGGATTTTGTTATCCTGGGCTTGGTTTATTTAGCCATTCATCTTGTTCGTGCTATCAACATGGGAATCTTTTATCCATTGATGAAGAAAGCCGGTTATGGTCTCCCTGAAAAAGATGCCGTCGTCGTTTGGTGGGGGGCTTTGCGTGGGGCGATCGGGCTGGCATTGGCACTTGTTGTATATTCCGAACATCTAAGATATGATTTCACTATTTCTGATGGAGGTAAAGGCTACCGCGAGGAAACGACTTCCGTTTTAATTTTAGACAAAGGAAAAGCTTCCCTATTGGAATCAAAGGGAAATGTGAACTTGTACGAAGGCAAATCCCTCACTCATGCCACAGCTGATATTAAAGAAGGAAAAATAGTCGGAATTTCCCAGGATGCTGTCCTTGCGAATAAGAAATTAGGAGCAAAAACATCACAAGATGCCGCCTCACTTCGCGATGAACTTGCAAGTGGAGACAAGGTTGTTGTTATTTTGGGAGAGGGGCAAAATGCAGTGGCTCAGGCATCCTTGATCGGCATTTCTTCAAGGGTTCGGGATCAATTCTTGTTTCTTATTTCAGGAATTGTGCTTTTGACCCTTCTGGTCAATGCTACTACGATAAAATCCATGGTCAATGCACTGGGATTGACTGAATTACCCGCTGTCAAAAAGCTGATGTTTTCTAACGCCTCTGGCAATGTTGCGGAGGGTTGTGAAAACGAAATGGATCTACTCAAGGAAGACCGTTTCCTAAGTGGTGCCAACTGGGGTTTGGTTCGTAAATATCTTCCTGAGCCTGTCGCATATCCTCTTACTTCAGATGAGCTTGAGCAAATGGATACTCTGGCAGAAACCAGACGACGTCTGCTCGAAAAAGAAAGAAGTAGTTACTGGGCACAATTTAAATCAGGATTACTCAGTGCAACCGCGGTTGCACAATTGGACAACAATCTTAGCGAGTTTCTCGATCTGCAGGGAAAAGTTCCCCTTAATGAAAGAGAATATTTAGATAAAGTTTGTGGAGTTAGTAAGTTAACTGAGGCTATTAAGGATTTGCCTCTCCCTTTTGTAGGAGGCTATTTCTCAGACAAAATTACTGTCAGCTATGATGCTTCCAAAGCATTTGTTGTATCACAACAGGAAATTGCCAAAATGGTTGATTCTCTGACCAGAGAACTTGATGAAAGTGGAGATACTGAAAGGATTTTAAAAACATCAAGGTTGTTGAAAGACGAGATACGGCAAAACCGCTTGAAAGGCTTGGAGTATATTCGAAATATGCATGAGAATTACCCAGAAGCCACTGTAGGGATAGAGACGAAGGATGCCATTCGTTCTGTATTAAATCACGAGCGTAACTCAATTAAAAAACTGAGGTCGGATGGAATGCTCGAGGCAGATGAGGCGGAACGAATGATTGTCGCGGTAGAGGAAAGAATGAAGGAGGTAATGGAAAGCTCGTTGGAGCTTAGACTCCCAGAACCCGAGGAAGTGTTACGGGAGGTCAATTGGTTGAAAGGGCTGCCTGAAGAGTTGATTACCCGGATTATTGAAGTTTCTGAAACCAAAAAATATAACATCGGAGACACTCTCATGAATCAGGGAGATGAGGGCGATGGGATGATCGTAATTACTCGAGGAAGTGTAAAAGTTTCGATCGGTGATCTAGTTGTGGATATTATGGGGAGAGGTGCTGTGATTGGCGAAATGGCAGTATTGGGTGGAGTTCCAAGAACTGCTACTGTGGTGGCGGATTCGACTGTTACTTCTCTATGGCTAAGCACTGCCTCCATGCAGCAAATTATGGAGGACTCACAGGAACTAAGTTCCAGTTTATGGAAAACTGCCGCGATGCGTTTTGCAGAAAACCTTCTAGGAGCTAAGGATCCATACAACTCATGGAATCAGATGCAATTCCGTCGATGGCTAAATGATGGTGAAGTCATATCGCCGCCTAATGGGGAGAAGTTGAATTTATACGGAAAAGTTGCTGTTCTTGTTGCTGGTCAGTGTTCTACTCCCGGTTCAGAGGAAATGGTTTCTGCACCATCACAGTTGGATGTTGCGGAAGCTACATTTCAAGGCGACGCCAAGGTTTTTGTGCGTAGTGCTTAACGGATAATGGCGGAGAGGGCGGGATTCGAACCCGCGGTACCTTGCGGTACACAGCATTTCCAATGCTGCACAATCGGCCACTCTGTCACCTCTCCGAAAAGTTGATTTATTGCACGCTAAGTCCTCTTTCGTCAACGATCAAAACAATGTGTCATTCGTGTCAAAGGGCGAAATACTCAATTTTTTCCATCACTTTACTTTTGGTGTTTGCCTGATCAAAGGATTAGGTTAGAAAGACCTTTATGACAACAAATGAGGTTGCATATAACGGAAAAGTCGAGGGTGATGTAATAGTTACCAAGGCCGATGCGGTTATCAATTGGATAAGAAAGCATTCGGTTTGGCCTATGCCAATGGGATTAGCATGTTGTGCTATTGAATTAATGGCTGCTGCGGCATCAAGGTATGACATTTCCAGATTTGGAATGGAAGTGATGAGATTTTCTCCTCGTCAGTCTGACTGCATGATTGTAGCCGGAACCGTAACTTACAAAATGGCAGAGGTGGTCAGGAGAATTTATGACCAGATGGGTGATCCCAAATGGGTGGTTGCTATGGGAGCATGCGCTTCCACTGGTGGTATGTACCGTTCGTACGCAGTTATGCAAGGAGTAGACACAATTGTCCCTGTTGATGTGTATGTGAGCGGATGTCCACCTCGTCCGGAGGCATTACTTGATGCGATGATTAAGCTTCAGGACAAGATTGGTGCAGAATCTTCTGTAAAGAATTTGAAAAGCTCGAATAAAATCGCTTGTTGATCAAAATGATAGATCAGGATTTCACCGATTCTATTCTTGGTAAGTTTTCTTCGGTCACAAAGAGGCATCATGAAGATTGCCTCACTCTTGATTGTGCTTCATTTTCCGTCAAAGATGTTCTTATACATCTAAGAGACGAGGAAACCTTTGATTTGCTTGTTGATCTTACAGCAATTGACCATGGTGAACATGCTGACAGCCGCTTTTCCGTAGTTGTTCATTTATATTCTAGAATCCATCACGACTACCTTCGTGTACATTCAATTTGTGAAAATAATGAACAGCCTTCTTTTCCTTCGGTTTCTGATCTTTATCCTGCAGCAAATTGGCATGAAAGGGAAGCCTTTGACATGTTTGGGATTCACTTTAATGATCATCCAAACCTTAAGAGAATCTTAATGTGGGATGATTATCCTTATTACCCCTTGAGAAAAGATTTCCCTCTCGCTGGAATTGAAACTCCCTTGCCTGCAGATGATGTTGCTGAAGTGACTCAAGCTAGTGTAGATCCTGCACCCATGATGGGAGGACCTTTTGTCTCAGGAACCGGTGATAATATGAGTGAGGCGGAGCCACGGGCTAAAGATGAAAGTTGGACAGAGGATACGGAGAAGCCAGTTTTATGAGTACTGAAACCATAGAAGTAAATGTGGGAGATGCAGTCTCAAGAGGTGCAGACGCTACAGCCAAAGCTGAAAGCGGTAAAATGGCTCTCAATGTCGGTCCATCTCACCCCACGACACACGGAGTGCTGCGTCTTATGATGGATTTGGACGGGGATGTGATTACTCGATGTGAACCTGTGTTGGGCTATCTTCATAGAGGTGATGAAAAAATTGCAGAAAATATGACCTACAATCAATTCGTGCCTTACACGGATCGTTTGGATTATCTTTCCCCTTTGGCCAACAATGTCGCCTATGCAATTGCGGTTGAAAAACTTACTGGATTGGAATTACCAGAACGCTGCGAAGCGATTCGAGTTTTGGTTTGTGAACTTGCCAGAGTTTCCAGCCATCTTCTGGGTATGGGTGTCTTTGGTATGGATGCCGGTGCTTGGACTCCTTTCATGTATACATTTACAGAGCGAGAAAAGCTGTACACTCTTTTCGAAGAGTTAACTGGTGCTCGCTTTACCACTTCCTACACCCGAATAGGCGGAGTGGCACGAGACATTCCCGATGGATGGTTGGATCGCGTTTCACACTTTTGTGACAACTTGCCAAAGGCGATTGATGAAGTAGAGAAATTACTTACTCGAAACCGTATATTCATTGATAGAACTGAGGGAATAGGTCAGGTATCTCAGGAAGATGCAATCGCCTATGGTTTCACTGGTCCTAATCTTCGAGCTTCAGGCGTCGATCTAGATTTAAGAAAAGATAAGCCTTATTCTGGCTATGAAAAATATGACTTTGATGTGCCAATAGGGACACGCGGAGATTGTTATGATCGCTATTTGGTAAGAATCGAAGAAGTTCGTCAAAGCCTTCGAATAATCAAACAAGTTATATCTGATTTTCCAAGCGGTCTTTGGTATGCAGAAGATGCTAAAAAAATCTTTGCTCCGCCAAAAGAAAAAATTCTCACCAGCATGGAAGAGTTAATACAAAACTTCATGATTGTCACTGAGGGTCCACAAATCCCTGCGGGAGAAGTATATTTTGAAGCGGAGAATCCGAAAGGTGCCCTCGGTTTTTACATTGTGTCCAAAGGCGGTGGCGTACCTTACAGACTTAAAATTCGAGCTCCGAGTTTTTGTAACCTAAGTATTCTGGAAAAAATGGTTCCTGGACATATGCTCAGTGATATTACGGTGATTTTGGGGAGTTTGGATTTTGTAATGGGAGAATGTGACCGCTGATTCCTATGAAGTTGACTGAAGACACACTCCAAAAGATAGACGAGGTAATATCCCGATACCCAGACAAAAGAAGTGCTTCGTTAATGGTTATTCACCTTGTACAGGAAGAACTTGGTGCGGTAGACCTAGAAGCGTCTGAATGGATTGCAGATACTTTAGATTTACAACCCATAAACATTCGCGAATTAATTACTTTTTATCCAATGCTTCGTGAAAAACCATGGGGCGAGACTCATGTTCGCGTTTGCCGCACCCTCCCTTGTGCTCTTCGAGGAAGTTATGCAACATGTAAGAAACTTGAGGAAAAACTGAATGTCAAAGAAGGGTGCGTTTCGAGCGATGGGAAACATTCAATCGAGTTCATGGAATGTTTGGCCGATTGTGGAGAGGGACCCGTTGTTATGGTTGGCGATCAAACCTTTGAAAACATTGATGAAGGAAAAGCAGCAAAACTAGCCCAACTTATTCTCGATGATAAACTAGGGGATACCAATGAATTTATTAGTTATGAGAAAGCTGTTGAGTCTATTTAATCTTCGAAAACTTAGTCCTAAATGATCAGTAAGAAAATTCCCAAAGAAAGAAGAGTCATTTTAAAGAATGCCGATGCTCCTTCATATTCAAACAAGATTTCCTGCTATATTAAAGAAGGTGGGTACAATGTTCTGAAAAAATCGTTAAAGAAAAAACCAGAGGAGATAGGAGAAGAGGTTCTTAAATCTGGTGTTCGGGGTCGTGGTGGTGCAGGTTTTCCCACGGGAATGAAATGGAAGTTTTTGGACCGGAAGTCCGGTAAACCAATTTATCTCATTTGTAATGCAGATGAATCCGAACCCGGTACTTTTAAAGACAGGCAGATAATTCACAAGGACCCTCATCAGTTGATAGAGGGTATGATGATCTCTGCCTATGCTATTCAAGCAAAACAAGCTTTCATTTATATACGTGCTGAATTTTTTGAAGGGGCGAAAATACTGAATCGAGCGATAACCGAAGCCAAGGCTAAAGGTTTTTGTGGTGAAAATATCCTTGGAAGTGGATACTCATGTGACTTGGTTGTTCATCGAGGAGCTGGAGCATATATCTGTGGAGAGGAAACTGGATTGATCGAATCTCTCGAAGGTAAACGCCCTAATCCTAGGATCAAACCTCCTTATTTTCCAGCTGTTTTAGGCCTCTACCAATGTCCAACAATAGTCAATAATGTGGAAACCCTTTGCAATGTTAAGCATATCATGGAGATGGGAGGGGAGACTTTTTCAAAAATTGGAAAGCCCAATAATACGGGTACCCGCATTTGGTGCGTTTCCGGTCAGGTCAAAAATCCTGGATACTTTGAGTTTGAGTGCGGTGCGTTGACTTTAGGTGAAATGATTTACGATGTTTGTGGAGGATTGCTTCCTGGCAGAACATTGCAAGCAGTCATTCCGGGGGGATCATCAGCAAAGATCTTGCGAGCGGATGAACGATTCAAAGGTACTCATAAAGATGGCACTGATTTTGATTGGGGGATTGAAGACATACCTTTGGATTTTGATGGACCAATGGCAGCCGGTACCATGTCAGGTTCCGGTGGAATTGTAGTAATGGATAATACAGTGGATATGGTCGAGGCGATGGCCAACATAAACGCTTTCTATGCTCATGAGTCATGCGGTCAATGTACTCCGTGTCGGGAGGGATCGCTTTGGATGAAAAAGATTTCCTCAAGGATGTGCTCAGGAGATGCAAGAGAAGAAGATGCAGACCTTCTTCTAAGTGTTGCCAATCAAATCGAGGGTCGTACTATTTGTGCTTTTGGTGAAGCTGCAGCCTGGCCTACCCAAAGTTTCGTGAAAAAGTTCCGCAAAGACTTTCTGAAAAAAGCAAAAACTCAAAAACGAAAAAAAGATTCTCTGCAACTGATTTGATCCAATGATTTCGACGCAAAAAACAGAGTCAGTTTCAATCGTTCTGGACGGAGAAGAAGTTGCGGTACCTGCCGGTATGAACTTGGTGGATGCAGCCGCGCTGTTCCAAAAAGAAATACCTCATTATTGTTATCATCCTCAACTTAGCGTTGCAGGTAACTGCCGAATGTGTCTCATAGAAATGGGTACTCCAATGCGTGATCGTGGCACTGGGGAAGCAATTTTAAATGAGGATGGAAGCCCGAAAATAGGTTGGGTTCCTAAGCCTGTTATTGGCTGTGCAACTACGGTTTCTCCGGGTATGCATGTAAAAACTATTTCAGAAAAGGTAACGGATTGCCGTGAGGGGATTATGGAGTTTTTGTTGGTTAATCATCCGTTGGATTGTCCGATTTGCGATCAAGCGGGTGAATGTAGGTTGCAGGAATTTGCAACTGACTATGGCCGAGGATACAGCCGCTATACAGAACGCAAAAATGTAAAACCAAAGAGAACCCGTCTTGGTCCAAGGGTCACGCTCGATGATGAACGCTGCATTCTTTGTTCGAGATGTATCAGGTTCACGCAAGAAGTGGCCAAGGATGACGTTCTTGGATTTGTGGATAGGGGGAGTTATTCGACCTTAACTTGTTTTCCCGGCAAAGAACTTGAAAATAATTACTCTCTAAATACCGTAGATCTTTGTCCAGTGGGTGCACTTACCAGCACTGACTTTCGTTTCAAAATGAGAGTGTGGTTTCTTAAAGAGTCTCCCAGCATTTGTACCGAAAGTAGTGCAGGATGTAACATATTAGTTTCCAGTCGGGAAGGTGAAATCTATCGTATTACTCCGAGAAGAAACGACGATGTCAACGATAGTTGGATGACGGATAGTGGGCGTAGTCTATTTAAAAAGGTTCGAGCTGAAGACAGGCTTGCCGTTCCATCCATAAAGCAGGAAAAATCCTCACTTGATCAAAGTATTCAGGCCGCAGCAGAATCGCTGAAAGATAAAAGAGTGGCAATTGTTGGCTCATGCCATGCAACTTTGGAGGAACTGTATTTATTGAATCGCCTAAGCAAAGCTACCAAATCAAAGAAATATCTTCGGGGACATTTTGGGAAAGATGACGGCATTCTTCTTTCAGCAGACCGTACCCCCAATTTACGGGGTGCCCTAGCTTCAGGTTTCGCCAATGCCTACCCTCGCGATAATTTATCTAAATTAAATTCTGATCTTAAAAAAGGGGTTGTTGATGCTGTATTGGTAGTAAATGAGGATCTGCTTAGTTCTGGTGTTGAAGCTGAATATTTACTCGGGAAATCAATTGTTTATCTTGGCACTCATGCAAACGACACAACCAATCTGGCTGAGGTTATTATCCCCACGCTTACTAGCTTTGAAAAGAAGGGGACTTTTATCAACCGCTCTTTTTTTGCTCAAGGATTTGAGCAATCCATCCCTGGCTTACCCGGCTTGCTTCCCGATGTTCATATTTTAAGCAAGTTGTTGGATGAGCTTGATGATGAAAATAAGGTTACTTCTGACTTTAGTCTAATATGGAAAAATTTGTCGTCCCCACCCAATTCGCCTTTTAAGGGTATGTCGTTCAGTGATTCATTGCGGGGATCTTTGAAAGTTGATGGAGCTAAATGGAAAGATTTGCCATTTGTTGAATCGAATGCGCTTCATTACAAGAAGTAATTTCATGACTTCCGAAGCATGATTGATTACGAACTTATTCAACTTATTGTAATAAAGGTAATATTTGCTTTTCTTATGGTGGGGGCAATAATGACAATGGCAGGTTACTCAGTCCTAGCCGAAAGAAAGGTCAGTGCATGGATGCAGGGAAGGGTGGGCCCAAACCGGACTGTTTTACCGCTAGTTGGGTATGTACCTGTCGTAGGATCTCTCCTTAAAGGTCTGGGGATGTTCCAGCCATTGGCAGACGGCTTAAAGTTTCTATTTAAAGAAGAAATTGTCCCAGGGCATGTGAATAAATTTTATTATTACCTTGCTCCAATTGTCGCCCTGGTTCCCGCATTGACAACGATGACTGTTCTTCCCTTTGGTGAGTTCGTTAATGCTGAAGGAGTCACCATACCTTTAATTCTGGCTGATCTTGATATCGGGATCCTTTTTGTTTTGGCGGTCTCTTCTTTAGGAGTTTACGGCATTGTGCTAGCTGGTTGGTCATCCAACAGTAAATACCCTTTTCTTGGTGGTATTCGCTCATCTGCTCAAATGATATCCTACGAGTTGGCTATGGGGCTATCTTTGCTGCCCGTGTTTCTGTGGGTTAGCGAACCAAATTCTGCTGTATCATCATTAAGCTTGGTTGAGATTGTCCGGTCACAGCAAGGTTCCACATGGTTACTTATTGTTCAACCAATTTCGGCCCTAATTTTTTTAATTGCTCTTTTTGCTGAAACTAATCGGCTTCCTTTTGATATGCCAGAGTCGGAAACTGATCTAGTTGGAGGTTTCCATACCGAGTATGGCAGTTTTAAGTTTGGTATTTTCTTTGTGGCTGAGTATGCCCACATAGTAATCGGTTCTGCTATTTTCACTCTTCTATTCTTGGGTGGTTGGAACTTCTTACCATGGATGGACAATCCTTGGGGTGCTGATTGGATGGGTGCACTTATTGGGACTGGATGGTTTATCATCAAAACCATTTCCCTGATTTTCTTTTTTATTTGGATAAGATGGACCCTTCCAAGGTTTCGGTACGATCAGGTAATGAATCTTGGTTGGACTAAATTATTACCCTTAGCTTTGGCCAATTTGATTTTTTACATTTTTGTTGTGACTTGGCTGGATCAATCGAATTTAAATTTACCTTAAACATATAGACATGGCTAAAACTGTAGTACTCGACCGCAAACCTCTTTCACTTTCAGAACGAACTTACCTTCCGCAGATAGCTACTGGTTTGAAAACAACATTTTCCAACATGTTCAAGCCAAAAGTCACACTCCAGTATCCTGAGGAAAAGCCAAAAATACCTCAAAATTACAGAGGAGTTCCCACCTTAGTTAAAGACCCAAATGGTAGAGAGAAATGTGTGTCCTGTCAGCTGTGTGAATTCGTTTGTCCCCCCAAAGCAATTCGGATTACACCGGGGGCTGTCCCTGAAGGTGAAGAAGATCGCGAACATGTGGAAAAAGCCCCTGAAGAGTTTGAAATTAATATGCTAAGATGCATCTACTGTGGTTATTGTCAGGAAGTTTGCCCCGAAGAAGCAATTTTTCTCCAGGATGAGTATTCATCCTCGGGCTACAGTCGCGAGGAAATGATTAACAATAAAGCCAAACTTTATGAGTTGGGGGGCACTTTACCTGACCAACATTACAAATGGGATAAGAAAAAAAAGGCAGAATGGCAGGGTAACTCCCACTAAATTGTTTTTTTGGTTGAGGAATTGTTCCGAATTTCATCTAAAGGGATGAGTGATTTATTCTCCTTCCCAGTCAATTTGTCTGCTAAGTGAACACGGTTGACATTCTTTTTTATTTTTTTGCAACCCTATCTATAGGGGGAGGCTTATCCATGGTCTGCTCAAAGCATCCTGTTTCCGCAGCGATGTTTATGATTATCTCTCTCGTTGGAGTTGCTGCTTTGTTTGTTTTACTTGAAGCATTTTTCTTGGCGGTTTTACAAATTCTTGTTTATGCCGGTGCAGTGATGGTTCTTTTTCTTTTCATAATTATGCTCCTTGATGTAGGACCTGATGCAGGAAAAGCCTCCAAGATGAAGTTGGTTTCCGGACTTGCTGCTGCCTTTTCCATTTCATTACTTATTGTTATTTTTCTTATAATAGTGCAAGACTCAGGGTGGTTGCCTGAGGGTGCAAGTTGGAGAGCAGTGCCTGAATCTTCGATGCTAACTCAAGGAGGGAATTTTGTATTCTCCACAGCGGTTAAGAATTTCGGTTATGGTTTGATGACGAAGTATATGCTTCCTTTGCAAATTTCAGGGTTTTTACTTCTTGCTGCGATGGTTGGAGTTATTGTTCTAAGCAAAAAAGATGAGAAGGAGGTTGGCTAAAATTGGAATCAATAACTCCCACACATTATCTAGTTCTTTCATTAATTTTGTTTTCGATTGGCTTTTTTGGAGTTCTTCTCCGGAGAAACCTTTTACTAGTTTTGATGTCTTTGGAATTGATGTTGAATGGCATAAATCTCGCCCTGGTTAATTTTTCGCGTACGGCCTTAAATTTGGATGGAAGTATTTTTGTATTCTTTATTATGACTGTTGCAGCAGCTGAGGTAGCAGTGGGCTTAGCCTTGTTGGTGGCTCTATACAAAAAACGAAAGAGTGTCTTCACCGATGACATGAATTTAATAGCCAACTAAGATTTAAATCATGATACAGGTCGCACTTAGTTTACTATTTCTACCCTTTATTTCTGCTGCAGTCACACTATGCTTTCTGCGTAAGCATGGAAATATTGCTGCTTTATTATCTGTTGCTACAGCGGGGGGTATTCTTGCTTTCTCGTCCCTTTTGATCTTCGGAGGAGAAGAGGGCTCAATATTTACCTGGAGTACTACCTGGTTCGCGCTTTCAGACATGCATTTGGAGTTTGGCTTTCTTGTTGATAGCCCTGCAAAGACTTTACTTTTTGTTGTCTCATTTATTGGATTATTGATTCATATTTTCAGCCTTGGTTATATGGCTGATGATGAAGCCAAATCCCGATATTTTGGCGGGCTTTCCATTTTCATGTTTTCAATGATAGGGATAACATTGGCAGATAATCTGATCATGATTTTTGTCTTCTGGGAATTAGTCGGGTTTAGTTCTTATCTCCTCATTGCTCATTATTTCAAAACTGACGATGCAGCCAAGGCTTCGAGGAAAGCTTTTATAGTCAATCGGGTGGGGGACTTTGGTTTCCTATTGGGGATCATTTTTACATACTGGATTTTTGGCACGGTTAATTTGCAGGAGTTGGAAGCGGCAAGTTTAGATCCGACTCTCACATCTACATTGCTTTGCCTGTTACTAGCCTGCGGTTTTATTGGTAAGTCAGCTCAATTTCCTTTACATGTCTGGCTGCCCGATGCCATGGCTGGACCGACTCCGGTCTCTGCATTAATTCATGCCGCAACTATGGTCGCAGCTGGTGTTTTTCTACTGATCAGGATCGATTTTCTTTTCACTGCTGAAGCACTCAAGTTGGTTGGCTTGCTGGGGGCAGTAATGGGTCTCTATGCTGGGTTTTGTGCCCTCTCACAAAGAGATATAAAGAAAGTATTAGCATATTCCACACTCTCTCAGCTTGGATATATGGCGGCCGCCTTTGGGCTTGGTCTCCCAGGTATAGCTCTTTTTCACCTTATGACCCATGCTTTCTTTAAGGCATTAATGTTTCTTGGGTCCGGTTCAGTAATTCATGCCTGTCATCATGAACAAGATATTTTTGCTTATGGTGGTTTGCGAAAAAAAATGCCTATCACTGCTTACACCTTCCTCGTTGGTGTGTTGGCAATTTCCGGTGTCCACTTCCTTTCAGGATACTTTAGTAAGGATGCGATTTTACTTGGTGCTTACAATCTGGATTTTGTTATCTTTTTAATTCTTTATGTGGGTGCCATACTTACCTCTGTCTATATGTTCAGGCTCTACTTTTTAACTTTTTGCGGAGAAGCCCGTTCGAAATCCTCATCTGCGGCCTATGAATCGACCATTTTCATGACGGCTCCATTATTAGTTTTAGGTTTTCTATCAGTGGTAGGTGGATTTGTGGCTCTGTACCCCATTCAAATTGTCGAGTTTCTGCTGCCAGATATCGAGCGCGTCGCAAATATGCCCAATCATTTATGGATGAATATTTTAGGCTTATTTGCATGGGTCGGCGGATTATCGATTGCATGGAAAATTTACGGTAATATTACATCTACCGAAGATCCACTCTCCGAGAAATCCCCAACCCTATTTAATCTTTCTCGGAGTAAATTATTTTTTGATGAGATTTATTCTTTCTATATTCAACGTATACAGGATCCATTTTTTCGTTTTCTTGAAATTATGGAATTACTCTTTATTTCAGGATTAATGGTTCGAGGCTCCGCTGGGGTTGCTGCTTTATTCGCACTTCTTGGCAAATCTTTCTATTCGGGGAAAATTCACAGCTACTCTTTTTGGTTTGTAATTGGTACTATCGGCTTTCTCACCTACTCAATTCTTTTCGGGGCTAACAGCTAAGAGATGGATACATTTCAAACATTACTTTTAGGTTCTGTACTTGTTCCGAGTATTGCATCTTTGGGCATACTATTCTTTTTGCTGAATGATAAACACATGGCGAAGAAAGTTGCTTATTTGGCTTTCGGATTTCCCTGTATAGCGGGTATTATCCTCTTCTTAAATTTTGATCCAAATCATACGGGCTACGCCTACGAAATCTTGTATGATCGAATGGGGCTTCAATCTTTGGGGATTACTTTTCATCTTGGACTGAACGGGGTCTCCGCCCCGCTGTTTGCCATGGCAGGGTTTGTTGGTTTAGCTGCTGCCTTGGTAGCTATTCAGTCAGATACTGACCGACTCCCTTTGTATTTGAGTATGCTTGCTTTTATGCAGTCTGGATTGATGGGTCTTTTTGCCAGTATAGACCTTCTCTTCTATTACTTATTTCATGAATTTGCACTTATTCCAACATTCCTAATGATAGGTTTATGGGGTGGGCGTGACCGTAGAACCATTGCTCTTGAAATAACAATTTATCTAACATTGGGTGCTCTGATTTCCTTAGGTGGATTGGTGGCACTTAATGTTATGTTGGATGCACCTAAATTTGATTTTCCTAGTCTAAGTGCAGCAATATTAGCTGACGGCCTTGGCATTGAAACACAGAAAAAGATTTTCGGCTTACTTCTTTTTGGTTTTGGTATTTTGGTAGCACTCTTCCCTTTTCATTCTTGGGCACCTCGTGGTTATGAGGCAGCCCCGACTTCCGTATCGATGCTTCATGCAGGTGTTTTGAAAAAGTTTGGGCTATACGGTTTAGTTCAACTTGCTCTACCATTGCTACCAGCGGGTGGTTTAAGTTGGGGGCCTTACATCCTGTGGCTTGCACTTGGAAATATTCTGATTGTGGGAGCTATCACCGTGGCTCAAAATAACCTTAAATCCATGATCGGAAATGGTTCAGTAATGCATATGGGCTATTGCTTTTTAGGGTTGGGGGTTTGTTCATCATTAGGGGCCAGTGCCACGATTATGCTGATGTGTGCACATGGTCTTTCCGTATCCCTCATGTTTCTCTTGGCCAACAGCATCAATCAGCGTACAAATACGCTCGAGATGAATGAAATGGGAGGGTTGGCCGCAAAGACTCCACTACTCGCATGTTTTTTTGCTGCCGCGACTTTTGCTACCATAGGATTGCCCGGTTTTGGTAATTTCTGGGGTGAATTTGCAATTTTCCTTTCACTAGGAGGATATGGATTAGATGGCTCAGGAGAAGTTACAGAAAAGCATTTATTTTTAGTTTTGGCTGCACTGGGCATTATTATTTCTGCAATTTTTGGTTTGCGGGCTATGGCTAGAATTTTCTTTGGTGAGCAGTCAGAGGAATTATCTGCCCACGAAAAGAAAAGCAAAATTAATGATCTCTCATTCGCAGAGTCTATTCCAGCCGTTTTAATCCTTCTTCCCTTAGTGTTCATTGGTCTTTGGCCAAAGGGGATTTCGGAGGGTATTGATATAAGTATTACTAAAAGGTATGAACTTCTTGAAAAAGGGGGCAGCAATTATGGACTGCCTTCATGCTGTCCAGTCGATCAGGTTTTTAAAAAGTCTGTAACTAACCAAAGCCAATCTGACGCTAAGAATGTGGAGGAAAGAAAATAGTGATGGAAGAATTAATAGGCTTTTCACAAGAGAATCTATGGATGGAGATCTGGCCAGAATTAACTCTGGCGATGGGTGCAATTTTAATCCTGCTATTTGATCTATTTTTATCGAAAGAAAAAAAAGGTAATAATATTTGCGGTGCGTTTGCTGTCTTTTTTCAGCTTTGTTTGTTGGTCTATCATTTGTTCGATTACTTGTTAATTAATCATACCTTTGATCGTTCATCTTTTTCAGGTATGCTGAGGCATGGTTTTCAAGGAGATTTAATAAGAACCTTTTTTCTTCTCTCTTCGCTATGCGTTTCAATCTTGGGAAATCGGTTCCTCCAAATGCAAAAGCTTAGATTTGGTGAATTTCACCACCTAACGATGCTGGCTACTGCAGGACTGATGCTTCTTTGCCAAAGCAGTAATTTTATAGTCCTTTTTGTGGCACTGGAGATGGTTGCTCTAGCCTTTTACCCGCTAGTTGCCTTTAATCGAAATTCAACCAAATCTCTCGAAGCAGGCATTAAATACTTGGTTTTTGGCGCGTTAAGCTCCGCTCTACTTTTACTAGGAATTGTTCTCATCTATGGGGTGGGTGCAAACCCTTCTGCCTGGAGTGCTGTGTCGCCAGGTCCTCATGGCATGGATTTTCTTTCATTCGATTATGTAGCCTTATTACTGGAAGAAAATCAGGGGCATCTTCTTCTTCGTGCCGGTATTGTTTTGGTTCTTTCTGGAATTGCGTTCAAAGTAGGTGCTGCACCCTTTCAAATTTGGGTTGCTGATGTATATCATGGTTCTCCAATGCCAATAACTGCATTTCTGGCAGTCTCTTCCAAGGCTGCGGGTTTTTTCCTCCTTCTAAATTTGGTTAATGGTCCTTTTGAGGGAATGTCTGAATTTTTACTCCCTTTAATTGGTTTTGTTGCCACTTTTACAATTTTGTTTGGAAACCTCGCAGCTTGTGCTCAGGCAAAATTGAAAAGAATGCTTGGACTCTCCGGGGTTGCTCATGCTGGGTATCTTCTTGTGGCCGTTATGGCTTCGATGCACCTCGCTGGAGACAGTGATCGCGCGGTTTGGGTGGTCTACTTTTACTTGTACGTATATCTGTTTGCTTCCTTTGTTGTCTTTGGTGTAATGAGTCTGGCCAACCTTTCTGATGATTCAACACACGAGACTGAGCATTACGCAGGTTTACTCAAAGAGCATCCATGGGCAGCGATTAGTTTATTGGTTGGTATAGCTTCTCTTGCTGGAATACCTCCGTTTGGTGGCTTTATTGCAAAACTTATGCTCTTTAATGTCGCCTTTGAAGCAAAGCTTTATGTTTCATTGGTTGCAATGGTTGTTGGAGTGGTAATTTCGATATACTATTACTTTGGCTGGATTCGTGAAATTTGTTTTGAGCCAAAACTTCGTTTTGATGACGATATACCTCTGGAGAATCCTTGGTCCAAGCTAGGTAATATTGGCTTTCTTAAATGGACGGTGCTAGTTTGTGCCCTTGTTTCCTTTGTTTTAGGTCTATGGCAAGGACCCTTCGGCGATGCCTTCTAGCATTGCTTTTTATCTCTTTTTTAACTAATAGGTAAGATGATGCCCGGGTGGCGGAATTGGTAGACGCGCCAGATTTAGGATCTGGTATCCTATGGATGTGAGGGTTCGACCCCCTCCTCGGGCACCATCTCTAAAAACCTTTTATACTTTGAGGTAAGGCATCCATTTGGCTTTGTTTGTAACCTTCAGCCAAAAAGATATCAAATTGACTTGAGAACACAAGGAGCTGGCTCGAACCAACTTTTCTCGCCCTTATTAATTTATCATTCCTTTCATAGTCGAAACTGAATGCGGAAACTATTGGAGGATCGCCTTCTTTTACTTGTTCTTTTTTTTCCCAGAATGAATTTCCCGCTTGGAGTTTGAGAAGAGCTGTAAATTCAAGGTCGTTCATATTTGAGCTTCTACGATAAAGTTCCAGTACGGACTTTCCGCCTACGAAAACGACATGAACATCCCATCCTTCCAACATTTTGTTGGGTTGAATGTCCTTGGCGAGTGGTTTTCTTCCGTCCAAAGTTTTGTAGTATATTCGAATTTCAGATTGAGCGGGCAAAAAATCCAAAAATTTATTGTACGGCATGCCTCGCTTTCGATTGGAAAGAACATTTTCGGAACGATATTGATATCCACCAGAGATATTTAGTCGTTTCTCAAAAGTTAATCTTTCTTCACCAATTCTAGCTTGGAGGGAGGTGGAACTGATTATCAATATTAATTTAATAATTATTTGTCGATGAAAGTGCATGACCTCATCTTCTTTCGATCATCGAATTCCTACAAGCTTTTTGTCGCTGAAATCGAGTCTTGCGTTTAAAATATCAAAACTTCATCATAATCGGATGAAAAATCCTTGTTTTTCTATTAACCGAAACAAGTTAATTTCGGCTGTTATCATTGCCTTTGGTATTGGGACTCTAGCGTATAGTCAGTTACAGACATCGGAAGTTGATTTGCCCAACAAACCAGAGGAGGCAATGGATTTGCTGAGCGAGTTTAATACCGATCTTGAGACCCGAATTAAGTCAGTTCTCGATCAATCCAGTTTATTGAAGTTTGAGGATTTGTCTGTTCAAGAGAGATGGAATACCCGATCCAGTGAGATAGTTGAAAGTGTGAAATCTATTGCTAGTGAAATCCTTGAAACCAAAGAAATTTTTCACGATCTGCGTGACTCATCTGGTGGTAATCTTGATGACGCGATGCCTGCCTTTAAATCAGTATACAAAAAAATGCGTCAATTGGATTCAGAACTTGTTGCAAATGAAAAGTTGCTTGAAGTTGCCTTGGAAGACTATGCGGATTTCGGAAAGAAGATCAATCCACCTACGCAACAGAACGACTTTGCACAATTACCCAAATCGTCGGCGCCGCAAAGTCGCATTGCAGATGTTATTAACGCAACGGAAGCCATAGCATTGACTCCATCATCAAAATACTCTCCCGCCACTCAAAAACTTCAGGGTGATATGCAACGTGCTCGGTCTAATATCCAAGGTCTTGCGAAAAACTTGAATGAAACTGAATCTCTGACAGATAACTTGGAGCGTGATAACCAATTCTTAACAGAGTCTATCAATGCAGGTGATTCAGGGGTTGAAGTAGTTCGTTCCGCCTTCTCGCGTTTAAGGAGTGATTTAAGGAAGTCCCGTAGTGAATTAAGCGATACAAAGAGAAAGATGGTTGAGGAGCAGGGGAAATCAACTGCTTTGATCAATAGTATCACCCAGGAATTGGAAAGATCTCGCAATGAATTGCAGAGCACACAAGACCTTGCCCAAAAGGCACAGGAGGATCGAAAGAAATTAGATTCTATTGAATCTAGATTGAAGCTAATGCAAAACAAAATTAACGCTGTAGATTCTTCTAAAGGACAAATTTCTGATGGCTCGGTTTTGTCTGACTTGCCCGTCTCCATGGATGCAGTGCTTGCGGATCTTCAGGATCTAAAAGCTGGTGCACCCCTAGGTACAACTGCTGCAAGAGAGGTTTCTTCAGAAACAAGCGAAGTTCCCAGTGGTAAGGGAAATAATGAGTTGGTTAACAAATTACTTGTTGATTTAAGCAAAGCCCAGAAAGAAGCAGATGCAGCGAAATCCAAAAATATTGAACAAAGGAATTCGCTTAATACTAAAATTGCTCTTCTAGAGGATAAGCTTAAGGCAACCAATCTAGAGTTATCAACTGCGAGTAAAAACTTCCAAGATTTGAATGAAGAAATGGCAAAAAGAGAATTTGATTTTGCCTCCACAATTAGACAGTTAGAAGAAGAAGCTCAAGTAGCACAAAAAGCTTTAGAGGATGCTTCAAGAGGAAAATTGCCTGCTGTTCCTTTCATAGAAGAAATGGAAAGAAATCTAGCTGATTCGGAGAAAAGAGTGTTGGATTTGTCGAAAAAGTTTGATGCCGAAAAGGCACAAGCCACAGATGTCATTGCGAGCTTACAAGTTGAACTTGAAAATGCATTGATACGACAGAGGAGATCTATGGATCAGTTGGCTCGTAGAGAAGTTGAGTTGAAAGGTAAAAACGAAGAACTAAAGCAATTAAATGATGATAAAAAACTTCTAGAAGAAGAGCTTGAGGTAGTAAAAGTTCTATCCAGTCAATTACAGGATTTGAATTCAGTTCTTGAGCAAACTAAAGAAGCACAGAATCTCCAGACCGTTAACACTGACCAGGTCGTTCTTTCACTACGTGATGAACTAAACAAAGCTAAAATTGAACTTACTTTTGAAAAGGAGGAAAATGAAAGTCTATTGCGTCAATCGGGTGATAAAATTCAATCGCTAGAAGCCCAACTGCAACTTTTAAGAGATAAGCTTATTGAAGAGCAAGAAAACCTTTCTCGACAGTCTTTAGAGAGCAAAGATTTGATTGTAGATTTGAAATCAGAGCTAGATCGTGCAAGGGATGAAATTTCGAGAATGCAATCAATTGGAGCGACTGATTCTATAGAAACTAAACAGGCAGTCTCCCAACTACAAGAGGCTTTAGGCACAATTAGAATTCTTAAAGAAAGTTTAGAAGAATCAGAAAAGGCTAATTTAGAAATCGACTCTCTAAGAGCTGAGGTTGCTGACTCTATGACTCGACAAATTGCTCAAATGAAGGTTCATGAAGAAGACCGAGGTAAACTTAAAGATAAGATTACAGACCTAGAAACCGAAATTTTAATCTACAGAGACAAAGATGCATCCGGTAGTCTTGAATCTCGGAATCTGATTACTTCCTTAAATCAGAATCTTAGTGCTTCGAACCTTGAAATTGCTCGATTGAAAGATGCTCTTGGAAACGCTGAGGCACTAGGTATCACCAACTTGTTGGATTTACAAGAGGAGTTAGCTTTAGAGGAGTCAAGCAATCAAGAATTGAGAGGTAGAATCGACCAGTTGGAATCTGAGCTTTTACAAGCCAACGAGAAGACCAACGAATTACAAAATATTCTTAGATCAGAAATTGGTAGGCAAAATATTGAAGACTCAGAATTTGTATCTGATTTAAAAAATCGGTTAAAAGATTCAAATCTTGAAGTGCAAAGGCTCAAATCCGAGATCGTTAACGGGGATAAGTCTGGTATTGCAAATTTAATCGATCTACAAGACGAGTTGGCTTCCGAGGAACTAATGAATCAAGAACTTAGGGATAGGATCGAAAAGCTTGAATTAGACCTTTATATTGCCAACGAAAAGACAAACGAGTTGGAAAATGCCCTTGAATCAGAAATGAGTAAGGAAGACTCAGATCGTTCTGAGCTTGTGAATCAGCTTAATCAACAATTGGAAGATTCAAACTTAGAGGTTGAGCGGCTTAAAGCTGCAGTTGAAGAGGGTGAGAGGTTAGGTCTAAGTAATTTGTTGGAATTACAGGAGGAGTTGGCTTTCGAGGAGTCTAATAATCAAAATTTCAGCGAAAAGATCGAACAGCTTGAATTAGAGTTGCTTGCAGCCAATGAAAAAACCCATGAATTGGAAAAGATTCTCGAAGATGAAATGAGTGAGGATCAAATAAAAAATTCGGAAATTATTTCTGATCTAAAGCAGCAATTGGAAACTTCGAATCTAGAAGTTGAGAGGTTGCAGGCTGAGATTAAAGATGGGCAGGAGAAAGGGAACATAAATGTATTGGATCTACAGGAAAAATTGGCGAATGAAGAATCTTTAAACCAAGAATTAAATTTGCAGATCCAGAAACTAGAAAATGAAATGGTTGAATTAAAAGACTTGCTTTCAAGTAAAGAGAAATCGCAAAAGAGTAGCGAATTAACGGCTTCAATCATTAATGATCTCGAAGACTCACTAGTCTCGGCAGAGAATACGATTGCTAATTTAGTAGATGAGCTCAATCAAACGAAAAGCAGGCACTCCCAGAGCGAAGAGCAGGCTCAATTGGTTATTCAAGGTTTACAAGACTCTTTAGCCGAAGCTGGGAATAAAGTTGTAAGTTTAGAAAAGGAACTTGGCCGGCTTATTGAAGGGAATATGGCCGAGAATGACCGGGATATTGAGCTTTCAGATTCGATCACAAGTGATTTAGAGAATGCTTTAGCAAACGCTGAAAAAACAATCGCAGAATTGCAAGATCAGTTGGCATCTAGAGACTCAACAGCTAAGCCTGCAGAATCTCCTGATGATCAAACAGTAATAACTGGCAATAAATTACTTGGCTATGATGCAGAAGGCATCAAAAATCTTGAAGAAGAGTTGATGGAAGCTCAATTGAATCTAGAACTTTTGGAAAACAAAAGCATTGAGGAAAGGGATGCTCGATTGCTTATTCAATCGAAGCTTGAGGATGCAATTGCAAATGCTGAGACAAATACGAACGATGATGAGGACAACAATGGCTCGAGTTTAGCTGGATACAAAATGCAACTGCAGGAGAAAGACCAGAATATCAATGAATTGGAAACCCAGCTTGCCGAATCTGTGGCGGCTCTTGCAGAGAAAGAGGCTGAATTAGAATTAGCTAGTGCTATGAATGAAGTTTCTAATCTTGATTATAACGAATCAAAAATGATTGAAGGTCTGAAAGCAGAACTTGCGGAGCTAAGGAAAGAGTTGTTGAATACGAGCTCTGTCCCATCACCAGAATTAGCTTCGAATAATGATGATATGCGTTCGAAGCTGGAGGAAGCTATTGCCGAAAGTTTTGAATTACAGGCCCAGCTTGATGAAACTCAAAGGCGTCTATCTACTCTTGAAAACAGTCGAAACCCAAATGACGAAATTATATCAGAGTATATTTCTATTATTGATAAGGCACAGCTAAATGAGAAAAAAGCAATTGATGAAATAAATGCTTTGACTACAGCCTTAGAGAACTCTGAACAACTTCGCCAAGAATTGGAATCTCTATTAGATGAATTCCAAAGTAATGGGATTCAGCAGGAGGAAATTGCGAATGATCCGAAAGTATTAGAACTACAAAAGGACCTACTTCTTTTACAAGAGGGATTGCGAGCAGCAAGGAAATTTAAAGATCCGAAAGTGGCCGAGCTAGAAGATGAACTTGCGAATTCAAAAGAAGAGACCGCAGCTCTAAAAGATGATTTTAAAAACGCAATGAGAGATTTTGTTCGGTTACGAAACGAAGTGGAATTAATTGAACAAGATAATCAAAGATTAAAGGATCAAAATCTTGCGGGTGCAAAATCAGAAGCTGACCGTCAAATCATTGATCTAAAAAATCAAGTTGCTGGTTTAGCTGATCAAAATTCTCTATTGAAGCTTGATTTAGACGGACGAGACAGGCGGATTGAAGATTTAAAAAATCAAATGATTGCCAATAACCAAAACCCTTCAATTGTTGCTAACTTAGGCACCTCGGATAGCGGTCAATTGAGATCACGCGTTATTGGTTTAGAAAGTTCCCTGCAGGCAGCCCGTGATGCACAGAATAGGGCCAAGATGGATGCTGATCGCTTGAGCATGGAATTGCAACAATCGAGACAGCGTGAAGCTACACTTGAGTCAAGTTTAAGAAATGCTTTGGCAAATGGCAGTTCTGTGCCCGCACCATCTCAAAACAATTTGGGTAGTGTTATAAATGCGGGACTATCGAACGCTCAAATTATTGAACTGGAGAACCTCAAACAGCAAAACAAAAGGCTGCAAGATCAACTTGCTAGTGCTTCAGCGAATGCAGATCGGGATATTCTTGAAAAAAGAATAAGAGACTTAAATCAAAGAAACTTAACAGCTCAAGTGCAACTTGACCAAGAGAGGAAACGATCCAAGGACCTTGAGCGAGAGCTCGAAGATGCGAAGAATATAAAGCGTGGAATAATCGAAAAGGGTGAGTCAGCGAGTCTCAAAGCTGATTTGCTTAACGAGGAGCTTGCTAACGCAAGAAACAGAGTAGATTCTTTGGAAAAAGCATTGATAGCCGCCAGGGAAGCCATCCGTGTGCTGAGAAGTGGAGGTAACAACAGATCGATGATTAATGTTTCGATGAACAATCCTGCTCCTCGTGTGTCTTCCCTTCCAAGTAGTCTGACTCGTAGGTCATCCGTCTCATCTGTGCTGCCAGCATCCAGTAGTTCTTACACACCAAGATACCAACCATCTTCTTTGCGCGGGCTTACAAATTTGAATGCAAATAGTACACCCCAGGTAACCCAAGTTCCCACGGGGAATGCATCCTTGGATTTAAAAGTCGAAGTGCAATTTCTAAATAATAGAAACCGCCCGTCCAGCTTTACTGAATTCTTTCTTGTAGAGAGCGACCTGAATAAAATTTTGGAGGATGCCAGAATTAGAATTCCGATTAATCAAGGAGTTCAATCGTATGGAGAATTATGGGCAAGGTCAGTTCAGCGTGGCTACAGATTCCCAGGTGTTGCCGCAAACATAAGAAACGCTTTGGCAACTACCAGTCTTTTACGCCTAAAAACCAATTCAGTCGGAGAGGCAAAGCTCCAGAATATAAAACCGGGCAGCTACTACCTGATTGGTGCGTCTACTCTTGGGCAAGTCGGTGTTGTTTGGTCAAAGCCAATCCGAGTGCAAAGCGGTACAAATAAATTTGCATTGGGCTTGGGTGATGCGCTGTGGGCCGAATAGCTCGATAAATTAATTGTTTTTTATTCTTGGGGTGAATGGTGCTTCGAACGCGTCATTAAATGTGTAACCTCCCTCAAAATCAGAGATGGAGTCACTATCAGTTCTTCCAAGAATTCCATGGTCGATTAATTTAAAAACAATCTCTCCGAAATCTTTGCATTGCTTAATATTCCAATGGTTCATAAGCGTCATCGTCATTGGACCAAATCGATCTAAAGCGTACAAGCGAATGCCTTCGAGCAACTCTTCTCCAGATACATGTCCGTTCTTTGGATTACTTGAACTATTTCGCGATTTGAGAGTATGGTCAAGTGCCTCTCTGACGAAAAAGTAGGCACCTTTTCCGAATTTATTGTCATCAGCGTGGATGTCCTTAACGATGTCTGGGAAATTTTTTTCAGTCATTGTCTTTATCTACAATTTTAATTTAGTTTCAATCAAACTCCAAATCAAATGAAAGTATCATATTCAATGGCTAAAGGCAGGTTGTCTGCACACTGTATTTCCTGGGTTTATAGAAAAAAAAGACATAGGAGATATTTTAAAAGCAGACTTGATGCTTTGAGGTTTCAAAACGAAAAAGAAGTTGAGTTAGGTATTCCACAAAGAGCGGCCATTGGTAATGAGGTCCTCTTTTGGTTGTTAAGTGACATCAATGACAAGCTTAGAAAAATGGAGCAGGAAATTGAAGTATTGAAAAATGATGTTGCCCAGCAAGAGGGGCATTTAAGTGAATTAAAAAAGCCTCCTGCACCCAAAATTCTAAGGATATCGGAGGCAGCAAAAGTTCTTCGAGTATCTAGTCGAAAACTTTATTACCTATTAGAAAAGGGAGTATTTAAAAGGTATAAGCTTCCACATACACGCACGACTTTCATCAAATTGGATGAAGTCGAGAAGGCTTTGGGTGCAGAAAATATTGAGGATTTGTTATGTTGATTTTAAATACCATTTACAAGTTTAGTTTTGCCACACCAAGATCTTAACTTTAAGAAAAATCATATGAGTAAAAAATTTCCAAGTGGAGTAATAACTGGTGATGGTGTTCAAGCCATCTTCAATGATGCACAAGAGCAAGAATATGCTCTCCCTGCCGTAAATGTTGTTGGTACGAATTCCGTTAATGCTGTCCTCGAGACTGCTGCCTTGGTCAATTCTCCTGTTATGATTCAGTTTTCTAATGGTGGAGGGAGTTTTTATGCAGGAAAATCACTTGATAACACGGATCAGAAATCAGCGGTGGCAGGTTCCGTTTCTGGAGCTATGCATGTACATCAACTAGCTGAGTCTTATGGTGTTCCCGTTATCCTGCACACGGACCATGCGGCTAGAAAACTGTTACCTTGGGTTGATGGTATGTTAGATGCTGGAGAAAAGTTTTATGAGAAGGAGGGGAAACCTCTCTACAGTTCCCACATGATTGATCTATCAGAGGAACCAATTGCTGATAATTTATCCACTTGTAAAGATTACTTCAATAGGATGAACCAAATGGGGATGACGATTGAAATCGAGCTTGGAGTCACGGGTGGCGAAGAGGATGGAGTAGATAACACGGACATTGATACCGCTAGGTTATACACTCAACCAGAGGAAGTGAATCAAGCTTATGAAACCTTAATAGATGTAAGTCCGCGTTTCACTGTTGCCGCTGCTTTTGGGAATGTGCATGGAGTATATAAACCTGGCAATGTTGAGTTGACCCCAAAGATTTTACTTAATTCTCAGGAGTATTTACGGGAAAAGCACGGTCTTTCTGGTAAACCTGTCCATTTTGTTTTTCACGGTGGTTCGGGTTCATCCCGTGAACAAATTCGTGAAGCAATTGGATATGGAGTGGTAAAAATGAATCTCGATACAGATATGCAGTGGGCTTATTGGGATGGAGTTCATGAATATTACAACAGTAATAAAGATTATCTACAAAGCCAGTTGGGTAATCCTGAGGGAGATGATAAACCCAATAAAAAGTTTTATGATCCACGCGCTTGGCTTAGGTCGGGAGAGAATGCTTTTGTTGAAAGGCTTAAAAGATCATTTGAAGATTTGAATTGTATCAACAGGAATTAATGAGAGCTTTCTGTTGTTTTTTTAGATTGAGAATGTTCTTGGCTAGTTAATACATATTATGTTTTAACGGATTTATGGAAGATAAGGAAATTCAAGCAAAGAGAATTGTACGGACGATAACATTGACTAGCGATGATTTGGCTTTACTCGATGATATAGAAAGAACGATGTCTAGAACTGGACAGAGAATAAAGACTGATTCCAAACTTATTCGAGCGGCTATACAAATAGCCTCCAAATCTTTGAACAACGAACAGCTAGACTTGGTGGAAATTGCAGAAAAAGTGGTCAGGGAAGATGGGAGAACATTGAGTAAACTTCTCGAAAAAGAAAAAAAAGAAAACTAATTCTTTAAAAACTTCAACAGGTCATCCAATTCCTCAAATTTCCAAACCTTTTCTGAATCTCCAATTCGTAACTCATAATTTAAAATCTTATGAGTGTGGGGTCTGAGAAAGAAAGGACGAATAGGAAATTCACTTAGCTTTTCTGCAAGAAAAGTTTCACTACCCACCGGAAAATAAACACTCAGCAGACCAATAGCCTCTTCAGTTAATGATCTAAGTGCATGAGCTGTTCCATCTGGTGCGTTTTGAGTGATCATTGCATAAGTGGAAGTCTCTTGGAAGAACTCGTGTTTTGACTTTTCTTCTCCGCGAAGATGGTTGAGCCATGAAAGTACATTGATCAGAATGGAATTTCCTGCTGGGGTATCCTTATCATGCCAAACTTTTTTTCGTGCAGGAGGCGCTGGAGTTAGTTTTCTATCTGAAAAATAATAACCCGCAGAGTCCACATCCTTAAAAAGTTCAAAGGCTTTTTGGATAATTTGAGAGGATTTTTTAATTAAGTTTTCAGAAGAACCTTGCTCAACTAATTCGCAAACTGAAGCAAGTGAAAGAAGAGCTTTTGCATAATAAACATAATCATCCAGGGTACCGAAAGATTCTACGTTGCTGTGCCCCGGGTAATGAACGCCTTGAAGGGAAAAATCATCGTCTATCATATTTTCTGAAATCCAATTCTCAAGCAAGTACGCATCCTTAATAAGATTTGGCTCCCCTAGCGAAATCGCAGCTTCAACTAGTCCAGTAATAGTCAGTGCATTTGTCGAAAGAATTCTTTTTTCGTCCAAGATGGGCTTTTTTGTACTACTAAGGCTGGTGTTTAATTTTTCAAAATTAGATAATTGGTCCTGTTCATTTACTAATTTGTTTGGAATGAATTGAGGAAGTTTGAGGTTTTTAACATTAACTGGTAGAGAATCGTAAAAAAGTTTCCCCGTCTCATTGCCGAGTACGCTTTTGAGTGTAGCCTGATCCCAAAGATAATACCCACCTTCGACACCATCTGTATCAGCACTAACTGATGACCCGAAGCCAGTAGTAGGGCTTCCCATTTCACGGTTGAGCCACATTAGTATCTTTCGTGCTACAATTGCATGATTTTCGTCTCTGAATTCTCTGTATGCTCTGGAAAAGGTTGAAAGAAGAAGTGCATTGTCCGATAGCATTTTTTCAAAATGGGGAAGAGTCCATTCTTTATCTCTACTATATCGAAAGAATCCACCCCCAACATGATCAAAAATACCTTTATGCCCGAGAGAACTAAGTGTTTTTTTAAGACAATTTTTTATTTGTTTTAATAAGCCAGTGTTTTCTCTAATGGTCTGCGACTCCACTAGTGATAGTAAAAAGTCTAATTTCATAGGAGAGGGGAATTTAGGTGCTGGACCGAATCCTCCGTGCTCTTCGTCGTGTTGAGAGCATAATCTTTGAGCTGAAGAGATAAAAAGTTTTGGACTGATAGAGGCTTCTTTACTGCTTGTCGCGTTATTAGAATGCTTCAGGTTAGCAATCACATTGTTGGCATTTTCGATCAATTCGCCTTGCTCATTTCGATAGTGTTCGGCAACCCGAACTAACACATGGGGCCAAGGAGCCATGTCATTACCTACATCTTCCTTGGGGAAATAGGTACCCCCCCAAAAGGGGCGACCATTGGGCAGACAAAAAACATTTAGTGGCCACCCGGCTGATTGATTAAACATCATTACTGCCTCCATGTACGCATGGTCTAAGTCAGGACGCTCTTCCCGATCTATGAGAATGCATACAAAATGACGATTCATCAATTTTGCTATGTAAGGGTCATCAAAACAATTTCGAGACATTTCCTGGCACCAATGACAGGCTGAATAACCTATCGATATGAGTAAGGGCTTGTCTTGTCTTTCTGCTTTGTTAAAAGCTTCCTCCGACCAAGTCATCCATTCTACAGTTTGATTCGCATGCTGTTGCAGGTACAAGCTTGGTTCGGATGCTAGTTGGTTTGACATGCTAGGTATATTTCAAACTTTTTGGATATACCCAAGCTATAAAGGATCTGTGAGCAATTTCACATTGTCCCTTTTTATTCTGCAGAGTAGCAATTGATAGATGAGCGAAATTCGAATTTTGGCTGACAGGGTAGCCAACCAAATTGCTGCTGGTGAAGTGGTAGAAAGACCTGCTTCTGTGGTAAAGGAGTTGCTTGAAAATAGTGTAGACGCAAAGGCTACAAAAATTGAAATTGAGTTTAGAGACGGAGGGAAGTCTTACATCAGAGTTGAAGATAATGGTCATGGAATGACGCAGGACCAGGCACTGCTGAGTCTCGAGAGGCATGCAACAAGTAAAATTCGAGAAGCAAGAGACTTAAATAAAATTCGAAGTTTTGGCTTTAGGGGAGAGGCTCTTCCTTCGATCTCAAGTGTGAGCCGTTTTACTATGAGAACTCGTCCGGAATCTGAAGACGAAGGATGTGAAATTTTTGTTAACGGAGGAAAATTGATTCATGTCAAGGATTGTGGAATGCCCAAAGGTACAAGAATCGAAGTCTCTCACCTGTTTAATTCCGTACCAGGTCGCAGAAAATTTCTGAAAACCGTTGTCACAGAGTCTACGCACTTAATGCATTTAGCTAAGTTGTATGCATTAGCTCACCCAAATATTGATTTCGCGCTTAAAGAGGGCGGGCGGACGATTTTTAAATCTCCAGCTTGTGATAGTATGCAAGATCGAGTGAGCGAGATTTTCGGGAAAAATTTTTCTGAGGCTCTTGTTGCTATACATAACGACAAGGATGGCATGATGCTAAAAGGTTTAATCGGGAAACCCGGGCAAAGCCGCTCAACAAGAAAGGAAATGATTTTCTTCGTAAATCAAAGACCGGTTGACAGCAAAACTCTGTCTTATGCAACTATTGAAGCTTTTCACACATTTGTTCCGAAGGGAAGGTTTCCCATTGCTATATTATTTCTCGAGATTGATCCGGAGTCAATTGATGTGAATGTACATCCATCCAAAAAAGAGATCCGTTTCCGGCAGGATTTTAAAATAAGAAATTTTTTATTAGAAAGTGTGCTGCTGAAAAATCAAGATCACGAGACAAGGAATAACTCAATAAATGTGCCTGCAGTAAATTATGAATACGATAAGGACGCCCAAAAAAGTGTTCCGCAGATTGATCCTGCGGCCCTCAGTTTTCATGGACTCCGGGAAAAGAAAGACCCTCAGCATTTTAATCCTGAATTAAGCAAAGTTTCAGGGACTGAAAAATTGTTATTTTCAGATGAAAAAAGCGACGAAGTTCAACAGGGAGGACATTATCAACAAAGTGAATTGATCGAAGAAATTCTCGTGGGTACTCGAAGTGATGCATTTGCCTGCTGGAGACTTATAGACCGGCCTCAAGGGGATTTAGCATTGTTCTCCACTAAAGAAGGGTTGGTGGCTTTTCATGGAAGGGCCGCTTACGAGAGGGTGACATTTGAAAAGTTCGAGAACTCTTTGCTGAATGAAAATTGCCACCCATCCCAGAACCTTCTGATGCCAGAAAGCTTAGAATTAGACGCAATTGATTCGAAGAGATTGCTTGATGATATGAAGGAGTTGGCAAAAATTGGTTTTCAAATTGAGGAGTTTGGTCGAAATTATTTCCGCGTTCAAGGGTGTCCAGAGTGGCTAGACCAAGAGAGTTCTTCAAGTTTTTTGATAGACTATCTTGAGGTTTCAAGAGATCGTGGTAAAAGTATTCAAATAATTGAGATTTTACGGGAAGTTATGATACGGAAATCCAAGGTAAAAAAAGGTCAGAGTAGAGATTTTTCGGATAACGAAATGATTGCTTTGGCAAAGCAATTACACCAGTGCAAAAATCCATTTTCTTGCCCTGGAGGAAATCCTACCTACTTCGAAATTCCCACAAGGGATTTTGAGAGCCGATTTAGAAGGAAACTGTAAGAATAGTTAATTAATGAAATATTTGCTTCCACTGATGCTCAATCCATGGAATAGAGGACTAATGATAATTAAACTAATGAAAACATCTATTTCTCTCTTTTCGTTTGCTCTCATCCTTTTTGCTTCGGGGTGCGTTATTTCAGAGTATGGGGCTAAGACGAAAGATACTTTAATCAAGGGCACTCATTATATTGGAGAAAAAAGTAAATCCATTTACACATCTGGGAAGCAAAGCCTTGGGTTTGAAAAAAAGAAACAAATATCCGTAAAGCCAATGACAGTTTCAAAAAGTAACTTTGGAAAGTTGCCTGACGGCACCGAAATCAGCAAGTATACCTTATCCAATGCCAATGGGATGCGGGTCGGTATTTTAGACTATGGTGGTACGGTGAAGGAAATATATGCACCGGATCGGAATGGGAAATTCAGTAATGTCTCGCTTGGCTTTTCTTCACTTGAAGATTACTTGGAGAAAAGCCCTTACTTCGGTTGTATTACTGGTCGATACGCTAACCGAATTGCGAAAGGCAAATTCAGCTTGGACGGTAAGGAATTTCAACTTGCCGTGAATAATGGTTCGAATCATTTGCACGGAGGAGATAAAGGTTTTGATAAATACTTTTGGAAGACAAAAGTGCTCGAAACAGATACAGGAATTGAATTTTCGAGAACCAGTCCAGATGGTGAGGAAGGATATCCTGGTAGTTTAAAGTGTAAAGTAACCTACATATTGAATAACGAAAATGAGTTGGTTATCGAATATGAAGCAACCACTGATAAACCAACGGTTATTAATTTGACCAATCATACTTATTTTAACTTAGCAGGAGAGGGAGCAGAAACAATTTTAGATCACGATCTTCTGCTACCAGGTAGTCAGTTTGTAGCTACGGACGAAACCAATATTCCAACTGCAATTCAGAGTGTTGTAGGCACTCCCTTTGATTTTCGGAAATATACTAGAATTGGTAAACGAATCGAAATGGATCACGAACAATTAAAGTTCGGAAAAGGGTATGATCATACATGGCTGGTAGGTCCTGAGAAGAATGAGGAAGGGCTGAGTCACGCGGCCACTCTCCGCCACCAGGGGTCTGGTCGTGTAATGAAGATTTTTACGGACCAACCAGGTATTCAGTTCTATTCAGGTAATTATTTGGATGGGACGCTTATTGGGCATGGCGGTAAGCCCTATGCCTTGCGTTCAGGTATGTGCCTTGAGACACAAGTATTTCCAGACAGTCCAAATAGACAGGGCCAAGATGGTTGGAAATCATGTATCTTACTTCCAAACCAAGTCTACACTCACAAGACAATCCATCGTTTTTCAGCTGAATAAAGAAGCTAAATATTAGCCAACCTTTGATATTCCCTGCTGTTGGCATGATCATTGCCAACGACATGTCTTAGAATCAATTTATCATTCTCAGTATAACCTGCACTAATTCAAAATGGTAGAACACTCATCAGTCAAAGAACTAAAGGAGTCCATTGTAAGGCATCTTCGAATTACCCTTGCGAGGGATTTGAAAAGTGCTTCTAAAAAGGAAATATGGATGGCTACTTGTTATGCTGTGCGAGATCGAATTGTGAATCGTTTTATCCAAACCCAAGAAAGGCATGGAGAAGTAAAATCTCGCAGGGTATATTATCTCAGTCTGGAGTATTTAATGGGAAGGCTATTGAATTCTAATCTCTATAACTCTGGAGTTATTGAACCAGTTTCCGAGGCAGTAAAAGAGTTGGGTTTTGAACTAGATGATCTTTTTGAGGAAGAACACGACATGGGCTTAGGCAATGGGGGTTTGGGCCGTTTAGCTGCATGCTTTTTGGACTCCATGGCTACAATGGATCTTCCGGCAATTGGTTATGGTATACATTATCAGTTTGGGTTGTTCCGGCAGAGCTTCGCAAATGGACGACAAGTTGAAAAACCTGATGACTGGCTCAGGAATGGTAATCCTTGGGAAATTGTTCGCCCTCAATACATGCAAAAAGTCAAACTCTACGGGCATGTCGAGCATGAGTATGATGATGTGGGTAATTATAGACCACGCTGGACTGGCTTTAAGGAAGTCGAGGGAATGCCATATGATCTTGCAATTGTTGGCTTTGAGACCGAAACCGTTAACTTTCTCAGACTTTGGGAATCTAAATCTTCACAAGAACTCGATTTTGAAGTCTTCAATCAAGGTGGGTATGTCGAGGCCGTTCGTGAAAAAGCAATGGGGGAAAGTATCTCTAAAATTCTTTACCCTAATGATGAAACAGAGAGTGGGAAGGAGTTACGACTCGTTCAGCAATATTTTTTCGTTTCTTGTTCTCTTCAGGATATGATTCGTCGATTTATTCGCGAACATGGCAAAAATTGGAACCAATTTCCCAAAAAGGTTGTTGTACAGCTCAATGATACTCATCCTGCTGTTGCTGTATTGGAACTACTTCGTTTTTTCCTGGATGAGGAGGGAATGGGTTGGGAAGAGTCTTGGCTGTTAGTAAGAAACACATTTGCTTATACGAACCATACGCTTTTACCTGAAGCTCTTGAAACTTGGAGCGAGGATTTATTTGCAAGGGTCCTACCGCGACATCTGCAATTAGTCCGAGAAATTAATCGCAGATTTCAAGAGGAAGTAAGAACCAGTTTTCCAGCAGATGAGGAGAGGGTTTCGCGAATGTCCATTGTTGCAGATGGACAGGTTCGTATGGCTTTTCTTTCTGTTGTTGCGAGCCGATCAGTCAACGGAGTTGCAGCTTTGCATACGAAACTCCTTAAAGAGCGACTGCTTCGTGATTTCGCTGAGCTCTATCCTGATCGATTTAACAACAAGACCAATGGGATTACTCCAAGGAGATGGTTGCTTGGTTGTAATCCGGATTTAGCTGATTTAATCGATCAACAGATTCCAGCAGGATGGAAAACGGACTTAGCCAAGTTGCGGGACTTAGGGAAGCTTGCATCCGATCAGTCCTTTCAACAGGAAATAATGGCAATTAAGTTTAGAAATAAAGTTACTTTTGCCGAAATGGTCATGAACAAAATGGGAGTTGAGCTTGACCCTGAAGCTATCTTCGACTCCCAAATCAAAAGATTGCACGAATACAAAAGACAACATTTGAATCTTCTGCATATTCTTACCTTGTACCGTAGACTTTTGCAAAATCCTGACTCACAAATTAATAAAAGAGTGTTTATTTTTGGAGCCAAAGCAGCACCTGGTTATCACTTGGCGAAAATAATTATTCATGCAATCAATCTTGTCGCACAAAGAATTAATGATGATGAGAGAATAAAAGATAGATTAAAAGTGATTTTTTGGCCAAACTATGGAGTTTCCATAGCAGAGAGGATAATACCGGCAAGTGATCTATCCGAGCAGATCTCAACCGCAGGTAAGGAGGCCTCTGGCACCGGTAATATGAAGTTTGCACTCAATGGCGCATTAACCATAGGCACTTTGGATGGTGCTAATGTTGAGATTAGAGAAGAAGTGGGTGAGGATAATATCTTTATCTTTGGAAAAACAGTCGAAGAGATTGAAGAACTTCGCTCGAGCGGCTACGAGCCTTATTCCATTTACGAAAAAGATGACGAGTTAAAAGCTGTAATTGATTGGCTTGCTTCTGACTACTTTTCACCTAATGAGGGCAAAGTCCTATCTGATCTATCAAAAAGTCTCCTTGAATGGGGGGATCCATATTTTGTTCTTGCTGATTACCGTGCATACATAGAGGCACAAGAAAAAGTAGATCAAGCTTTTGGAGATAAAAGCCACTGGGCCCAAATGGTCATAAATAATGTGGCTGGTTCCGGTAAGTTTTCTTCGGATAGAACTATTGCGGAGTATGCAGAGGATATATGGAAGTTAGAAAAAGTTACTTAGTATGAAAGTGAGATCTGGTTTTTTTGTAAGCCTGATTTTTGTTTGCTTCGCCTTATCCTTATCTTCCAAGGATTTACCTGACTTCCCATTCAAGGCAGGAGAAAAGTTAGAATATGACATAAGTTGGGGATTTATACCCGTGGGCAGGGCAACTCTTGAAATTAATTTAATTAAAGAGGCTCCGCTGAAATACTGGCAAATAAATTTTTCTGTTTCCACAAATGATTTTGCTGATGCTTTTTATAAAGTTCGTACGAGAGTTCGTAGCGAAGTTGATTATTCTTTTACCAGGAGTTTGTATTACAGCAAGAATCAGCAGGAGGGGAAGACGGTTAAGTCAGTTGATGTAAAATTCGATTATGAACAAAAACTTTGTTTTTATTCTGAAAATAGTAGAAAAAATAAACCTCTGTCGATAGATGGAAATGTCTTTGACCCACTTTCTATTGTCTATGCTTTTCGGTTACATCCTCACAAAAAAGGTGAGCGGAAAGTAATCTCAACCTGTGACGGTAAAAAAACCTTAGCCATTTCAATTAAAGTCGGAGAGAAGGAGCAAGTCCGAGTTCCTTTGGGTAGATTTACAACATATTCGGCAACCCCAGAAATGAAAAATTTAAGTGGTGTTTTTAAGAAAAGCCCAAAGGGCATTTTGAGGGTCTGGTATTCTGTTGATGATAATAGGATACCAATACTTATAAAAAGTAAGGTTGTGGTAGGAAGTTTTACCGCAAAACTTAGAAAAGCCTAAGGAACTGTTTAAAAATAAGTGTTTTACTCAGATGGCTTGTTTTTCATCAGTTCAACAAATGATCGGAGGGCGGGCGTCAAAATCCTATTTTTTTTATGAATGATTGCCAAAGGTCTATTATGCATGCCTCCTTCTAACTTATAAGTGACAAGTTGTTTTCTTTCCGACTCAGTAACAACGGTGCTTGCAGGTAAAATAGCAATTCCTGCATTAATCTCAATTGCTCTCTTTACAGTTTCTACATTGTCAAATTCCATGGCAATGGAAACTTGAACGCCTGCTTTATTCAAAATCTGATCAGTCGCTTTGCGGGTAGGTATGTCTCTTTCGAAAGCAATAAAATCCATTCCTGCAAGGTCATCTATAGAAATAGCTCTTTTCCTCGTCAATTTGTGCAAAGGACTCATGGCAATGATTAATTCGTCGTTGGCGAATGGCGTAACAGTAAGTTCCTTATGTTGTGATGGGAAGGCAACAAGACCCAAGTCTGCTGTGCCATGAAGAACATCCTCATAAACAAGATTAGCTCTTCTGTACTCGACTCGCGTATTAACAGAAGGAAATTTTTTGATAAAAGCTTTCAGGTAAGGAGGCAGTTCGTGTAAACCAATACTATTAACTGTCGAGATTTGAATAGTTCCGCTTACTATATTACTCATTTCCTGTATGTCACAGTTGAGCTTTTCGTAAAGTCCAAGGATTTCTTTGTATGTGCCATATAGAACCGAACCTTGCGGTGTAAGTCTGAATTTCTTTTGGTTGCGGTCGATTATAAGCATGTCGTAGTGTGCCTCCATTGCCTTCAGTTGCTGGCTGACCGCTGATTGGGTAACTTCGTTTAAACGAGCAGCTTTAGAGAAGCTTTTAGTCTCAACTAAATCGCAAAAGGTTTTGAAGTTTTGTATATGCATAGTAATATACTATTAACTAAACTAATCTCAGGCAAATTTTATATTCATTCATCTAATGATCACCCAAGAAGAATTCTTCCAAAATCTATCCGATCTCAATAGCCGTATTGAAGATGCATGTGAAAAATCAGGCCGACCCAGGAGTAGTTTGACTCTTTTACCTGTCACAAAGAATTGGCCCAGCGAAGTCGTTAAATATTGCAAAAATGCTGGTCTTAAAACTGTTGGAGAAAATCGTGTACAGGAAGCAATCGAGAAAATGAGCGATGTCCCCAACTTTGATTTTGAATTAATTGGTCATCTCCAAAGTAATAAAGTCAACATGGCCACGGGAAACTTTGCTCGAATACAAACAGTTGATTCCATGAAATTATTGGAAAGAATTGGGGCAGCCTCTGAGAAAAAATCTAAATGTCAAAAAATTCTCATTCAAGTTAATGCCGGAGATGATCCTGCAAAGTTTGGGATTACTGTAGATGAAGCCGAGCTCTTGGTAGAACGTGCTCTTGAAATAAATTCAATTCAGCTAAATGGATTAATGACAATAGCACCATTCATCGAAGGAGATACCAAGGTTGCTTCTAAATGCTTTGCGAAACTTAGAGTATTAAAAGAGCGTTTGGAATTAAAAACAGGTGCAGAATTGCCCGAACTATCAATGGGAATGTCTGGAGATTTAAAGGAAGCGATTGCGGAGGGTGCCACTATTGTAAGGGTGGGTTCTGCTTTATTTGGTAAAAGAGATACTTGATAAATAATTTTGGCAAGATTGCTTGCCTCGGAATGCTTAGAATGCAATTTTTGAGAAAATGAAATGTCTTCTCCCGAGTAAAGAATCATGGCCCAATGAAGAATATTTGATTCGATTGCTCGATGATGAGTCAGAAGTTGTCAAAGAGGCTTTATTAAAATTATTCAAAGAGAACTCAGACAACGCTCAACTTTTTTTGTGCAAAGTTTCTAAGCATAATTCACTAGCTGGTAAGCATGCTAGGGCTATACAAGAAAAATTAGGTTGGACGGATGGTAGAGAAATTTTCTTACAATTTATACAATCGCAACGATATGAATTAGAAAGTGGTTGGTTCCTTTTGGATAAAACTGTCTTTCCCACCATGGACGCTTCAGTTGTAAGTTTGACTTTGGATGCTCTGGCTGATCGTGCCAGGGAACTAATGGTTCCTCCCATGGAAGTTAAGCATCAATGTGCAATAATAAATCGAGTTCTTTTCCACGAGAATAGTTTCCGCGGAGCTGGAAAAAACTTTGAGAACCCCAATAATAGCTTCATTCATAAGGTCCTAGAAACAAAAACAGGCCTACCCATTACTCTTTCTTTAATTTACATATTAATTGCAAGAAGGCTTGGCTTGGAATTAGAGCCGATAGGTCTGCCAGGCAGATTCATGGTCGGGTGCTTTTCTGAAAGAGTTCCTTTTTACATCGATGTTTGGGCTGGTGGAAGATTTATAGAATTGGAAGAAATGAGTTCTTACTTGGGATTATCGAGTGATGAGTGTTCGGGCTCAGTTCTTTTACCTGTGACAATCGGAGAAACACTAGCCCGGGCATGCAGAAATCTTGCTCATCATTATGCTCTTTGGGGAAAGAAAAAAGAAGCGGAAATGTTCCAGGATTTTGTTGTCGAATTTGAGAAAACCCTCAAGATCGAACCCCATGCTCCCTGAACCGCTCTCAATTGACGAAGTTGTTCCATTATCTCCCGGCAATGTTGGTTTGGCAGTCTTGGGTCAACCAATAGGCCACTCAATTAGTCCTTTGCTTCATCATGCTGCCCTTAATAAATTAGCAATAAAAGAGTGTGGTTTTTCGTTATGGCATTACGGCCGAATTGATATACATCCAGACCAATTAGGTGATGGATTGGAGAGGTTAAAAGAATGTGGATATACCGGACTAAATTTAACTATTCCCCATAAAGTGAAGGTCTTTGACATTATTGAAAATATCGATCAAGAGGCGGTAGCGATGGGCGCAGTAAATACACTTTTTTATAAGTCTCAAAAATGGGTTGGGTACAATACCGATGGTTATGGAGTAAGCAAAGCGGTTTCCTGTCATCTGGGTTATCAGATCAAAGACTCTTCTGTTTTGATACTTGGTGCAGGAGGTGCAGCAAGGGCAGCGAGTGTTCAATTCCTTAGGGAAGGATGCAGAGAATTGAAAATTCTCAATCGATCAAAAGAGCGAATGCAGTCTTTGTTGAATCTCTTGAATGATAGGTTTGGTTCCGCTGAAGTTTCCGGTGAAACATTTGACACAGTTGATGCGAAACACATTTTAGACAGGGATTGGCTTATAGTGAATGCAACGTCAAGTGGCCTCAATAAGAATGACATTTCACCTTTCCCGTTTGATTTGTCTCTTCTGGGTAAGGGCAGTGCTGTTTATGACATGATATATAATCCCTCTAAAACTAAACTTTTGGAAGAAGCTGAATGTGCGGGTTTACCATTTGCCAACGGCTTGCATATGCTCGTGTATCAGGCTGCTAAAGCTTTAGAAATTTGGACGGGTAGGGAGGTTTGCTCAGAAACGATGTTGCAGGCTGCCTTGGGTAGTTTAAGTGATGAACTTTGATTTTTTGTTAGAGAATCCGATTATTTCAATCAGCCTTGGTTTTATTCTGGGGTCGATTGTTGGAAGTTTTTTTAATGTATGTGCCACCCGTATCCCATACGGGCTTTCAATTATAAGGCCTCCTTCCTCTTGCCCAAGTTGTAAAAACAAAATCCTATGGTTTCAGAATATCCCAATCGTCTCATGGTTGCTGCTTAGAGGTAAGGCAAGCTGTTGCGATTATAAAATTCCCCGTCGATATCTTTTCACGGAGCTAGGGAGCGGGGTGATTTTTGCATATCTTTTTTACAAGTTTTCTTTCGATGGAGATTTGCCAATTCTTTTTCTGTCCATGATTTTTGCCTCCATAATGATAATTGTTTCTGTGATTGATTTAGAAACAATGTTAATTCCTGATCGCTTTAGCATAGGAGGTTCCTTCGTAGGATTGAGCTTATCTTTATTTTTTCCCGTTTTGCATGGTTTTTCTTTGAATCCACTTCAATCTGAAATGATAGCTGGTCTTTGGACGTCATTTTTGGGGTTGATTATCTCTTCTGCCCTTTTGTTTTGGATAGGGTCTATCGCTGAAACATTTCTAAAAAAGGAAGCTTTGGGTCAAGGAGACATCAAACTTCTTGGTTGTATAGGTGCATTTTGTGGATGGCAGGGAGGCGTTTTCTCAATTTTTGGAGGTGCTATTCTTGGTACAGTATTAATGATTCCTGTTCTTGTGGCCCAAAAAATTCGATGTGGCAAAGATCAGCAAGAAAATGAAAAGTTTGGATGGGGCGTGGAAATTCCTTTCGGGCCTTTTTTGGCAATGACTGCTCTGCTATACTTCATAGTTCTCAAGGAAAGAGTGGATGTTTGGTTCGAGCAAGTGGAAGGAAATTTCGTATATTTATTTCCTCGATTGTGATCCTTTTATCATTGAAGAAATATTTCATTCGAGTGATTATGCTGAGTTTCAAATTTTAAATCAATTACATGAAAAAACTCCTTGTAGCTAATAGAAGTGAAATCGCAGTTAGAATCTTTCGTTCAGCCAATGAATTGAACCTTAGGACTGTCGCTATTTATGCCGAAGAGGACCGTTTTGGTGTCCATCGTTTTAAAGCCGATGAGGCATACTTGGTTGGTCAGGGAAAAGGGCCAGTTGCCGCTTACCTTGATATTGATTCGATTATATCTATAGCCAAAGCCAAGAAAGTTGACATGATCCACCCGGGATACGGCTTCTTATCCGAGAATGCCAATTTTGCTCGTGCCTGTGAAGATGCGGGGATTACTTTTATCGGGCCAAAGCCTGAGTTGCTAGAGAAAATGGGTGATAAAGTCGCTGCCAAAAAAGCTGCTGATATTGCGGGAGTTCCTACATTGCCCGCTACTCCCAATCCGGTTTCCAAGCCCGCGGATGCTCTTAAATGGAGCAAGAAAATAGGATTTCCTTTAATCATCAAAGCCGCGTTTGGAGGAGGGGGACGGGGAATGCGGGTCGTTTCCAAAGAAGAAGATTTAAAACCGATGCTCGAAGAGGCACAGGGAGAAGCAGAGCGTGCATTTGGAAATTCAGCCGTTTTTCTGGAGCGCTATGTGGGAAGAGCTAAGCACTTGGAAGTTCAGGTCTTGGGTGATCGTCATGGAAATGTAGTCCATTTACATGAAAGAGACTGTTCAGTTCAGCGTAGGTATCAGAAAGTTGTTGAGGTGGCACCTTCAATTGGTTTGCCTCAAAATGTCATTGATGATCTGTGTCAGGCTGGAGTCGAGCTTGCGAGGAAAATTGGTTATGATAACGCGGGAACCGTTGAGTTTCTCTTAGATCAGGACACCAAAGAGTGGTTTTTTATTGAAATGAATCCCCGTATTCAGGTTGAGCACACTGTTACTGAGCAGATAACAGGTATCGACATTGTTCGATCTCAAATCTTAGTGGCAATGGAGCAAAAATTGCATGATGAGACAATTGGAATCCCCACCCAAGAAAATATTCCTCGAAACGGTTGCGCGGTGCAGTGCCGGGTTACAACTGAGGATCCCGAAAAGGACTTCAGTCCTGATTATGGTAAAATTCTTTCTTACCGATCAGCTGCCGGATTTGGGGTGAGACTCGATGGTGCAATGGGAGATACCGGATCAATAATTACTCCCTTTTATGATTCACTTTTAGTCAAACTTACCACATCCGGACCGAACCTTTCACAGGCGTTGGATCGTATGCACCGAGCACTTCGTGAAATGCGAATTCGGGGGGTAAAAACAAATATACCATTTCTTGAAAATGTCATAACTCATCAAGAATTTGTTAGCGGTAATGCTACGACACGAATGATTGATATTACTCCAAGTCTTTTCAAATTTAAGGCAAGGAAAGACCGGGCATCCAAACTTTTAAATTACTTGGGTGAAGTGATTGTAAACGGTAATCCACAAGTAAAAGGAAGGCCTCGAATTCAAAACCCTCTCCCCCTTATTGTTCCTGATTGTAATGATGTTGATACTACCCCCAAGGGTACGCGTGATATTTTACTTTCACAAGGAGCAGAAAAATTCTCCAAATGGTTGAGGCAACAAAAGCCTCTCATGGTCACTGATACTACGCTTCGGGATGCTCATCAGTCTCTGATGGCGGCGAGGATGCGGACTTTTGATATGCTTGAAGTGTCTGATTTCATCGCAAAGAAAGTTCCAGGTTTGTTCAGTATGGAAATGTGGGGTGGGGCAACCTACGATACTTGTATGCGATTTCTAGGCGAATGCCCCTATGAGCGATTGCATAAATTACGAGAGAGAATCCCAAATATTCTTTTTCAAATGCTACTTCGTGGCTCAAATGCAGTAGGCTACGCAAATTATCCTGATAATGTTGTTCGTGAATTCGTAATTCATTCTTCCGAAGCAGGAATGGATGTATTTCGTATTTTTGACTCATTGAATTATCTTCCAAACTTGAAGGTAGCGATGGAGACAGTTGTCGAAAAGACACCTTCGCTTTGCGAGGCAGCCGTTTGTTTTACCGGAGATTTCACCGACTCCAATGAAGAGAAATATGTTCTTAGTTATTATGTAGACTTGGCTAAGGAACTGGAGAGAATGGGTGCACATATTCTAGCAATTAAGGATATGGCCGGACTTTGCCATCCCTTAGCCGCAAGCAAGCTAGTTAAAACCCTTCGTAATGAAGTTGGTATTCCTATCCATTTTCACACGCATGACTCCAGTGGAATATCGTCCTCCTCGATTATTAAAGCTTCTGAGGCAGGGGTAGATGTGGTGGATTTAGCCATTTCCTCGCTTTCTGGCTGCACAAGTCAGCCGAACCTTAACTCGATTGTACATGCACTCAGAAATTCTCCCCGATCAACTGGGCTGGATGTTGATGCACTAAATCAGCTTTCGATTTATTGGGAGGCAGTCAGGCAATATTATTCGCCATTTGACACATCTCCTCCATTTGGAAGTGCAGAGGTTTACCAACACCAAATGCCCGGAGGTCAATACACTAATTTGCGTGAGCAGGCAGCTGCCCTCGGACTGGGTAAAAGGTGGACTGATGTGGTGACTACTTACCAAAATTGTAATCGCTTATTGGGTGATATAGTAAAAGTAACCCCTAGTAGTAAAAGCGTGGGTGATCTTGCGATCTTCCTTATTACTAAAGGCGTTAAACCCGAAGATTTGATTAATTTGCCTGAAGAAACTGGTTTTCCACAATCGGTTATCGATTTATTATCAGGAAACTTGGGCCAACCCAAGGGAGGATGGCCCAAAGCTGTTCAGAAAGTTATTCTAGGTAAACAAAAACCCATGAAGGGGCGCCCTGGAGCAAAAGCTGCTAAAATTGATCTTTCAAGGGAGAAAAAATCCTTAGTGAAAAAGATTGGCAAGGGTTGTACCGATGACGACTTATTTTGTTCAATCATGTACCCGCAAGTCTTTGCTGACTTTCAGGATTTTAAGAAAATATACGGAGATGTATCTGTTTTACCAACTTTATCATATTTTCACGGCTTGGAACCTGGTGAAGAAATTTCTATTACCATCGAAGAAGGGAAAACCTTGTTCATTAAACTTCTTCATGTGGGAGATCCTGACGAGAAAGGTATCCGGTCGATTACATTTGAGTTAAATGGTAAAGCAAGGACTACTTTAGTTCAGGACAAATCAGTTAAAGGAGACGCAAAAGCTCGTGAAAAAGCAGACCCAGCCAATGAAAAACATGTAGGTGCTCCAATACCTGCAATTATAAGCAGTATCGCGACCAGTGTTGGAAAAAGTATTTCAAAGGGAGATAAGATCGCTGTCCTCGAAGCCATGAAAATGCAAACAACAATTTATTCACCCTGCGATGGCATGGTAGACGAGATTCTTGTCCAAGTTGGTGATTCCGTTGAGTCTAAAGACTTGATTGCTCGGTTGAATTAAGGATAACTTGTATTTTGAACCAGTGATTGACGCAGTTAAAATATTTATTCTCGTATTTGGAAGCCTTGTTTGTCTTTCACCTCATGTAGTTGAATCTTCGGAGAAAGTTTTTATTCCGGAGCCCGTTTTGGAATTAGAAATTTCCCGTTCGTTGGGGGTTTCACCATCAGAAATCACGGAATCTTTGTTAGGTGAAAAGCTAAAAATTCTTGAGTTGAGTGATTCACAACTTCGGGACCTTCGCGGTTTAGAGCATGCGCTTAATTTAGAGATATTGGTTTTGCGTAATAATCTAATCGAGGATCTATCTCCATTATCTGGTTTAAACAAGCTCAAGAGGCTGGATTTATCCGGCAATAGAATTGCAGGGCTCAAAAAAAACCTTGTTGATGTCTCCAGTATCAACACAGGAAAATCTTCAGTAAGTGCTCTTACTCATTTAAATTTGTCTGGAAATAAATTGAGAGGATTATCAGGAATAAATTACTTTTCTAATTTGCTGAATCTGAATGTTTCGAAGAATTCCCTTACAGATTTACAAGGGTTAAGTTCTCTCAAAAAATTGTTAACCCTAAATGCCAGTGAAAATCAACTTGGTTTCGTCGAATCTTATCAAGATGCCAATAGGAATAAAAAATATGATCTGGGGGAACCCTTCAATGATGTTAGTGGAAATGGAATCCGGGACTCTGATCCCTTATCAGAAATACATTCCCTCTCTTCTCTAACTTATCTTCAGTTAAATGGAAATTTAATTAGTAAGATTGATTCTATGTTGAGTCTCCCCTCATTGAAAGTACTTCTTCTTTCTGGCAATCAAATAGCTAGAATTGAAGGGCTTTCTTCATTTTCTGCTTTAGAAAAATTATCTCTAAACGACAACTTCATTTCTGACATCAGTGGGATTGGCAAATTAAAGAATTTAAATTTCCTTTCCATGTCAGAAAACAGACTTTGCGATTTGAGGGAATTATCACAACTGACAAAACTGAATGAACTTCATCTCCAATACAATCATGTGAAGAATGTCCAAGTTCTCTCCAGTCTGAAGAATCTTGTTTCCTTGCACATGAGCAATAATTTGGTGCAGGATTTATCTTTCATAAAAGACTTGGACTCCATACAGCGAATAAACCTAAGAAGAAATTCTATGGGGCGTGAAAATGAATTGGGACAAACCATTTATGACTTGGGATTAAGAAATACCTCCATATCTGTAGAGGATCAGAAAGACAAAAACCCAGATTTGGTTTCCTTGGTCGAGACTTTATATTCTAGCAGTTCCGCAAACTTAAGATTCGGAGATTTCCTTGAACTCAATAACTACCAAAGATTTATTGATTTTATTAATACAACTGCGTTCGAGGAGTCTCTTAAAAATGACTTTTACAGGAAGTGGAATTTCAGTTTGTTAAACAATCGGGATTTAAGTGAAGCGGGTTTCCCCGAAAAATAAGCCTTAATAGATTGAATTTATAAATCAAAAAATATGAGTAATCCCAAAATTAAGGATATAATAAAGCTTAAGGCAATAAGAGCTCTTGAAACTATCCTTTGGATCGAATTTGAGCGCAGTAATTTTTCAAACAAATAAGAAATTTCCTTACGTGGTTTCTTTTTTCGTTTGTAATCTCTTTCATTCATAAATGATTAAAGGGCAAAACACATCTCATTCCAAAGCACATGACGGTTAAACAAAGATCACTTAATAAGGAAAAATCAGTTAAAGGTAAAGCTTTGCATACCGGAGAGGATGTTACTCTTACGCTTAAACCTGCACCAGCCTGCTCAGGTTATGTTTTTCGTCGAACTGATCTTTTTGGGAAACCAGAAATCAAGCCCTCATCATCAAGCGTAACTGAATTAGTTCGTAGTACTACAATTTCTAACGGGAATGCCAAAGTTCATACTATTGAACATGTTTTAAGTGCCTTGTCCGGTTGTGGTATTGATAATGCCATTATTGAGATTAATGCTAGCGAACCGCCAATTTTAGATGGTTCAGCAAAACCATATGTTGAATTAATAAAAAGTGCTGAGCCAATTGAACTTGATGATAATAGGGATTTTTTGAAACTTTCCAGTCCACTTTCTGTAAGTTCAGGAAATCGTTCGATTATTGCATTACCCCACGATGGTTTGCGGATCACTTGCACTTCCGCTGATGATCGGGGAGTCCATGTGCAACATATGTCTATAGATGTCGACCCTGAGAATTACATTAATCAAATCGCACCAGCACGCACATTTACTTTATACGAAGACATTGAAGAACTTTTAAAATTGGGAAAAATACGCGGAGGAAGTTTGGATAGTGCCGTGGTTATAAAAGGCGGACAAATTATGTCTAAGGAACCCTTGCGGTTTGAGGATGAATTTGTCAGGCACAAAATTTTGGATGTGATCGGAGACCTCTGTCTTTTGGGTAAACCACTTCACGCTCATATTATTGCAGTAAGACCCGGTCATTCTTTAAACGCCGAACTTACTTCCAAAATCCTAGAGTTTTCAAAGGGTAAAGCTCCTGCTGCATCAAACCATAAGGAGAAGTCAATAGTTTTGCCTGAAGAGACTGAGTTGGATGTTCGGAGAGTTTTGGATGTTTTGCCTCACAGGTACCCTTTTGTGATGATTGACCGAGTCATCTCCATAGATGGAGACAACTCTTTGATTGCTTTAAAGAATGTCACAATTAACGAACCTTTTTTTACGGGACATTTCCCAGGTCATCCAGTTATGCCTGGGGTAATGCAGTTGGAGGCTATGGCTCAGGCCGCGGGACTTCTTTTATTGAGAAGAGGGAAGTCGGGAGGAAAGGTCGCCTTTTTTATGAGTGCTGATAAGGTAAAGTTTAGAAAACCTGTGGTTCCAGGAGATCAGTTGAAAATATGTGCTACGCTAGAGAAAGTGAGGGGTGATAAATTAGCCACTGCCAGAGTAATTTGTACGGTTGGTGAAAAAGAAGTCTCTTCTGCCAACCTAATGTTTACGATCGCCCAAGCTCGGGAAGAGGATTAATGAGTACGAAAATTCATCCAACGGCAATAGTGGAGGACGGAGCACAACTAGGAGTCAATGTTGATGTGGGAGCATTTTGTTTTGTTGGAAAAGACGCCAAGCTGGGCGACAACACCAGATTACATCATCATGCATCAGTCGAGGGAGATGTTTGTCTTGGCACTGATAACGAAATTTTCCCATATGCACTTGTGGGTGGATTGACTCACGATTTAAAATTCAAGGGCGGAACTCCAAAATTAAAAATTGGTAACGAAAACATATTTAGGGAATATGTGACTGCTCATGTAGCCACGAATGATGGCGAATTTACAACAATTGGTTCCCAGAATGTATTTCTTGCTTACAGTCATGTGGCTCATGATTGTAATGTTGGAAACCATGTTATTATGAGTAGTCATTCTGCTTTGGGTGGTCATGCAATAGTTGAGGATCATGTAAATATAGGGTGGGGTGCGGGGGTGCATCAATTTTGTCAATTAGGAAGGTATGCCATGCTTTCAGCATGCTCGAAATTAGTGCAGGATGTACCTCCTTACATGCTTGCCGATGGTTCCCCTGCTGAGGTCCGTTCCATCAATAAGGTCGCAATGGAGCGAGCTGATATTTCTTCTGAAAAGGTTGAACTGGTGAAGAGTCTATTTAAGATTCTTTATAAATCTGACTTAAATCGCTCACAGGCACTTGAGCAAATAAAGCAACAGAATGAAGAGGAGAATTCAGAAATAACAACAGAAATTCTTGATTTTATAAGCTCAAGCAACAGGGGTATCGCTTAACCCTGTTCGATCGACTTCAGAGTCTGCCAACTGTAGATTCCAGTGTTGTGACCATCACTGAAAGATATGCGTATTGCGTAGTTACCAATTTCCTCGAATTTTTTAATGGAAACCTCTCCTTTTTGGAAAATTTTTGGAATAGTCTTTGTTTTAATTCCGAAAATGTCCTTTTCGCCTTTTTGCTCTGCACTTGGAGATTCATTTCTTAAAATATGAGCGTCCAAATAGGATTCTTGACCATTATTCCAACGCACGGCCAAAACATCTTTAAAGTGTTCAATCTTTACTGGTAGAAATCCAGTCACAAATAATGATCTTCAGACTTTAACCATTATGATGGCTGGAATCGATCGTATTTTGGTAATATGGGTCGAGCACATCGTTTTGGAAAGGCCTTCCATGTTCGTCAATCTCCTCTTTTGCGCGATCTGAGTTGTATTGTTCATCATAGAGTAATTTATCCTGGTAGTTCTGTTCACTAATCTCACGATCCAAGCTTCTTTCATCCCAATATTTGTCATTGTGAATTTGGTCTGGATAAGGATGTTCTGGGAGATTTTCACTTTCTATTACTTTCCAGTCCGGTTCTCTAGTGCAATCGACACCTGCTTCTTCGGTATTATCAACGCTTGGCATCGGTTCGCCAGGTTTGGGGCAATGCTGATAAGGATGTTGAATTTGCTGTTCAGATGCAGATTTATTAAAAACAAATGGTTCGGACGACTGTGTCACCCTGTTTAGGTTATCTTCTCCAATCTTAGGAACTTCGAGATTGCTCATTTCTTTTCCACTAAGTTGAGATTGTTTAGAAAGATTCTCAGAAATGAATCCAATGTTATCTTTATTTTGAACTTCCATAGGATAGATTTTGAGTTACTGAAAATAATTTGCAAATCCATTCCATAGATTAAACTCTACTTTAAGATTGTGAAAATCTTTCAGGTTTATTATTTTCAACACCATGCCTCGCGAAACAATAATACTTGAATGCACTGAAGCACGCAAAGAGGGAAAGCCTCCTTCACGATATATTTCTTCAAGGAATAAGAAATTACAGACTGATCCTGTTGAAAAAAGAAAATATAATCGATTCCTTAAGAAGCACACCCTCCATAAAGAAATTAAGAGTTAAGCATTACTCTGCTTAGTTCTTTTGCGATCGATGCAAAGTTTTTTGCATTAGGATTGTCGGGATCCGCAACCACTAAGGGTAAGCCATGATCTCCTCCTTCACGTATTTCTTGGTCTAATCCAATTTCACTAAGCACATTCGTTTCCAGTGATTTAGCAGTTATTTCACCACCACCTTTTCCAAAAGGGTACGATTTCTTTCCTGATTCGTCGTGAAAAAAGCTCATATTTTCAATCACTCCTAAAATTGGAACATTTACTTTTTGGAACATTCTCGCACCTCGTCTTGCCACTTCAAAGGCAGTTTTTTGAGGGGTTGTTACAATAATTGCACCATCTAAAGGTAAGATTTGTGCTAAAGAAAGTTGGGCATCTCCCGTACCTGGAGGAAGATCAATCAGTAAGAAGTCCAACTCTCCCCACTCAACGTTTTCAGCAAATTGCTGTATGGTTTTCATCACCATAGGTCCTCGCCAAATGATGGGGGATTCTTCGTCCACCAGTAATCCCATCGAAATGAATTTGACTCCAAAATTTTCATTCGGTGCAATCCGGTTTTCACCAATAATCGAGGGTCTTTGATTCGAACCTAAAAGTTGTGGTACGGATGGCCCGTACACATCACAATCCATGAGACCAATCTTCAAAGGTTTGTTATCAACTTGTAGTTGGCTGAGTGCACAAGAAAGGTTTACCGCAACCGTAGATTTCCCCACTCCACCTTTTCCGCTTGCGATCGCAATTATTCTTTTCACACCCACCAAATTATTCTGGCTGGTGGAAGCCTGATTCCCTTCTGCTGCTGTAGAAATAAAGGAAACTTGAACTTCATTTACATTTTCATTTTGTAAGAGACGGGATTTAATTGCCTCTTCAAGTTTTTGGGGAATTGTCTGGTCTTGTGAGTTGAGTTCAATCTTTACTTGAACTATACCATTTGAGAAGGAAGCCTCGGAAACA
>CACFTI010000010.1 GCA_902569115.1 uncultured Verrucomicrobiota bacterium
TAAAGGGAATCTGGAGAATCATGCATTCATCTCCAAGGAAGTTTTTTCTGTGAGTAATGCAAAAAATGATATGGGCCAACTTTGGCCTAACCTTGAAAACACTCTTAAGTCGATAAGTCCAGCTCTTCACCTTCTTGTTACTTCTCAAATTCAGGCTTTTGAAGATCAATCAGAAGTTGCAATCAGATCTGATTTGTTTGGTTCGCTCGGGGATGAAGTGGTCACTCTTTCGTACCTCAATCAGGAAAATGATGAAGCTAAAGCTTTAGCTTCTCCGTCCTCCTCAATCTATGCCATTAGATTAAGAGACCCGAAGTTGTTTGGAAGGACTATGAGGGCAATGGTTGATTCAGTGAGTCAGGGGAATGAACTTTTTGAAGAAACCGAGCATAAAGGGGTAACCATCCGCTCAATGCGCGGTTTGGAAGCGGCAGGATTGTCCATAGCTTACGCGATTACCGATGACTGGCTTTTGGTTTCAATGGGTAAATTGCACTATCTTAACCAAGTCATTAATCAGATGAAGAAAAGTAAAAATTCATTGTGGGATAGTTCTTTTTTGGAAGATGCCATGGCAGACCTTCCGCGAGGCATACGGCAGGTGGATTATGTCGATATCAGTAAAATGTTTTCCTTTTTTGAAGTTATGTTAGGAGCGATTGATGAGGATGAATTTGATTTTATTCCTGAAGATTTTGGAGATTTTCCCTATTTCCTTCTCGGGTGGACGAAGGACACAGATGGTGGATTAGTTTCAAAAGCTAAGTTTTACCCTTTTTCCGAGTGAATTATTTTTATTTAAGAATTCCCCTCTATTTTTTATTGATTACCGCAGGGCTTTTTCGAAGTCAGGCAAAGCCTTTTGCTTTGGCCAAACCGGAAGTTCTTTTAACCGGATGGAATGCTCGCTGTCTTACTCATGCTGACTTAAACGGCGATGGTTTGGCGGATCTGGTTTATTTTAATCTGGATAAATCTTATCTCGAGATTCTTTATCGAACTAAAAAAGGAGAGCTGCCTCAAAATGTACGCCCGGTTCGCAAAAATCGTTGGGAACCAGTTCTTGAAGATTCAAAATATCAGACAGAAAGAATTTTTATTTCCGGAAGCATTACTGATATTACGGTTGGAGATCTAAATTCTGATGATGCTCCAGATATAATTACAGCTAGTCCGGAAGACGGAGTAAGAATATACTTTAGAGAAAATAATGCTTCTTGGAGCGATGCTCTTGAAATTGAATCTGATAAAATCCGACCCTATTCTAAAAGTCTTCAAGTAATCAATAAGCACAGTCGCAATGATCTATATCAGATCTCTTTTGTAAAAGGTCAACCCCAGTATCCATCTTCTTTGTATCGGGAGGGAGACAAGCGTGCTTATGGGGTTGAGTTAATTGATCTCAATAATGATGAAATCCTTGATTGGATGTACCTGGTTCCAGGCGACGATTTTTCACTTAAAGTGCGGTTGGGGCAGAAGCAAGGTTTTGGTCCGGAGTTATCTTTTGATATCACTCTCGCATCTTTTCCCACTCCTTTCCCTGACTCCTTTGCTACAAACAGCCAAAAGTTTTGCTCGATTGATGCCTTATCCAGGGAGGCGGTGGTTTTTTCTTTTTCACTTGAAAATAAGAAATCATCAGTCCAACCGTTTGAAGTAATTTCATATGATATATTCTCTACTACCAATAAGGAAAGTTGCTGGACCATGGGAGATTTTAACAATGATAGTATTACTGAACTGGTCACGGCCTCCTCGGAAAATGGCGAGGTTTTACTATTGGAATCAAATCGAGATGGATTTTCCGGATTGGTGGATTCATCGCCATCTCTAAGAGGAATTACCCAACTTTCTTCCATAAAGCAAGGGGGGCAAACGAAGTTGCTTGTTCTAAGCACTGAGGAAGAAGTGCTGGGCGTTTCCGATTACAGAGAAGGGAGTGGTTTTAGTTTTCCTTCGATGATCAAAGTGGATGGTGTGCCGATGGCGGCAGAGCCATCCATTACAGATAAAGAAACAGATGATAAAATTTTGGTGCTTTGTGAAGAGGATTCAGAATATGTGCTTAAGACTTTTGAAAGTTCCGGAAATGATTCCGGATATGAAGTTAAGAATCAGTTTAAAGTTGAGGAACTGAGACGAGAACCGAGTTCTCTTTTTACCTGTGATTTAAATGGAGATAATTTTGAGGATGTTTTGATCCTTTCAGGTCGTGATGCTCCCGTCATTTTATTAGCTGATAACAAGGGGGGGTGGAAATCTTTCGCCCAGGACTCGGTGGTTAGGAAAAGTTTTATGAAAGGAGTGGAGGTGGAGAATCTTTCAAAATTGAGTTCCCCCAATTCTCAAAAAGATGAACTGCTCATTGCGGGTGATGGTTTTGTTCGTATCATTGCCTGGGAGGCAGATGAATTAAGGGTTTTAGAACAATTTAATTCGAAGGATCAGGCTGGAGAATTAACCACGCCAATTAAGATTGATTGGGAAGGGAAGGGAGTTCATGAAATCTTCGCATTTCACGAGGATGGCTACTGGGAGCGATTGCATACGGAGAAAAATGAAGTAAGCATGGCAAACCGGTGGGAAGGCTCATTTCTTGTCCCGAATGAGGTAGCCACTTTCCGTGTATCCGGAGGTACGAAGTTGTTAGCATTGGGTGATAGTGGTTTTCAGGTAATTTCACCCAAGGATTCCCAAAAACTTTCACTTGAGGTAGAGACAAGGCATCTTACTGATCTTCCAAAAATTCGTCACCATGGAATCGAATGTGGGGATTTTAATAACGATGGAGTTATCGATTTGGTGTGTTTAGATGGCAAGAAAAACCTTCTCGAATTTCTAAAGTTAGACGAAAAGACCCAAAGTTGGGAAAGCACTTTGCACTTTGAAGTATTTGAGAAGAATCTACATTATCAGGGAAAGAAAGGTGGGCTTTACGAACCTCGTGAGGGATTGGTTGTGGATCTGAATGGAGATGAGTTGGACGACCTTGTGTTTCTTGTTCACGACAGATTGCTTCTCTATAAGCAAATTGATTCTTCAGGAAAATGAAAATCCTGGCTCTTGGTGACATTGTCGGAAGACCCGGCAGGAATTTTCTTTCTCAATATTTGCAGTCCTATATTGAAAAGGAAGATATTTCTCTTTGCATTGCTAATGGAGAGAATGCTGCCGGCGGAGCAGGGATTACGGCTAAAACTGCTAATGAAATCAAAAATGCAGGAGTGGATGCCATTACTCTTGGTGACCATGTATGGGATCAAAAAAACTTCGAAAATGAAATCGATCAATTGGATTTCATCTGTAGACCTGCAAATTTGCCTGAGTCAAACCCAGGGAAAGATCATCTTATTTTAAAACGAGGAAATGTGAGAGTAGGTTTATTTACCGTTCTTGGTAGATCATTTATGGGTCCCAAGGTTTCCTGTCCTTTTACAACAGCCGACAGAATTGTAAACGATTTAAAGAAGCAAAATATTCAGCAGATCATATGTGAAATTCATGCTGAAACCACATCTGAAAAAGAATCAATAGGCTGGCATTTGGATGGCCAAGTTAGTCTGGTGTTTGGAACCCACACTCATGTTCCAACTGCTGATGGCAGAATTTTACCTAAAGGAACTGCCTATCAGACCGATTTAGGAATGACGGGTCCGAGAGAATCAGTCTTGGGAAGAGATATCGATGCGTGTGTCGGGCGATTTTTGGATGGCATGCCTCGCAAATGTCCTGTTGCAGAGAAAGATGTTGGGATGCAAGGTTGTATGATCGAAATAAGTGATCACACACCCTACAGCACAGTCAAATTTCAAAGAATTGAATTACGTGAAGATGCTGGCGGGCTAGTCTCGACGCCCACCCAATAGACCCAGTCTAAACATCCAATAGAGTAGGGTGATCAACGAAGTGATAAAAGCCGCCACATAGGTCATGGCTGCTGCGTTTAAAACTTTTCTCGCTCCATCCAATTCTTTTTCAGATACATAATTTCCTTTTTGTAAGCATTTCAAAGCACGGCTGCTTGCATCAAATTCCACAGGCAAGGTCACAAGAGTGAAAACGGTTGTGCATCCAAAAAGTAACACGCCAAGCCAAGCCAAGGATGCACCGGTTGCAGACTGGGCTCCTCCAAGAAAAAAAGCTAGCATGATTACGATCATGGAAAGACCTCCGCCCATATTAGCTACAGGTACCCAAGCAGAGCGAAATGAAAGCATAGCGTAGGACTTTGCGTGTTGAATCGCATGTCCCACTTCGTGGGCCGCGACACCAAAGGCAGCCATACTATTTGAATCGTGAACCGATTGGCTGAGTCGAAGAGTTTTCGTGCGGGGATCGTAATGATCAGATAATTCACCACCTACCCGTTCAATTCGTACATCACGGATATTGTTGTCATTTAAGATACCCCGGGCAACCTCCGCACCCGTCAGTCTGGACCTTGTGGTGTACTGGCTGTACTTACGAAATCGGCTCTTGGTTACGCTGGAGGCATAGAAGCTAAGTGCCATACCTATTCCAATAACTAGCAGATAAAAGGGATCAAAAATCATCGGTTAAAATAAGATTGTGAATTGAAACTTGGTTATTTGGATTCGTAGATTTTCTGAAAAGTAAGTATGCTAGTCTTCAAGTTATTGGCTGCACTCGCTTCCGTGGATTGTTTGCACTTCATTGCGGCAACCATTACAGAGTGTGCACCTTTCAAAAGCTTTTCATAATTCTTGGCAGTTGATTTGATCCGCTGGGTTAGAAAATATTCAGCGATGATCTTCTGGATTTTAGAAGCATGTGATTCCTTGGTTGCAACCCAGCGGGCAAGTTGGTTTTTGGACTGACCGTCGACCTTGCTTGAGAGTTCCAGGATGAGTTTACTGGATTTTTCAATAGTGGTTTGGTCTTCGAGCATTTGCATAAATCGCAAATCGTCCGTGTATACACCACAAGGCACTTGGCAATGACCAAAAGAAATGTTTGCAAACAAAAAGGATATTAAGACATAGCTGATTAGATAGATATTTTTCATATTTTGTGATTTAGCGTGTTTAAACAATGTAATTGTTTATGAGGGATATTCGTTTTGCCAAGCAAAAGACCACGAAAAGAATAAACTCTTTGTTTGGTGTGGCTTTGACATTGCCCAAAACTGTACATGTATTTATTTTGAACAATTGTTGCGGGAGTAGCTCAGCTGGATAGAGCATCGGTCTTCTAAACCGAGGGTCGTGGGTTCGAATCCCACCTCCCGCGCCATTTGTCAAAAAAGCCTTCCCCCATGAGTATGGGGGGCAGACTCTAAGATTTTTTTCAACTGATTTTAATGCTTCTGCCTTTGGCTTTTGCGAAGACGGGAATTGTGACTGTAAGAACTCCTTCTTCTAGCTTAGCATTAGTTTTGGCCGTATCCAATTGTTCGCCAAGAAGAACTTGGACATCCAGTTCTTTTGATTGAAATAACCCACCCTTTTCTTTTTCTTTGGAAGGATTCGCGGTAAGTTGTAATTTCTGATCCTCAATCGATAGTGATAATTCGTTTTTCTTCCATCCTGGAACCAAAAATTCAATTCTAACTTGTTTTTCCTCATTTCTGATTCTTACATTTCCATAATCGGGAGTACCGGAGGAATAATTGGAAATAGGAGAATGATTGTTCCTGGTTAGAAGAGAAAAAAGGGAATCAAAGGTATTCCCAAATGGACTGATTTCGTATTTGTCATTAATTTTCATGTTGTTTTCCTTTGGTTGAGAGTTAATTTCCTATAATTTTGCAATTCTTATACCAAAATCTAAATATTGATAATCATGGATTTATGTAATTTATTGTTCATCATTAGTGACGGAAATACACACTAAAGGGATGGCCGTAAATTATGAGAGACAAATTGACTCAATTAAGGCAAGGATTGAACTGATAAATTATATTCTTTAGGGGAAAGAAACCTGATTAAAAATCAGGAAGATTTAATTCTTTTCGTATTGAGCGGGTTTTCAAGAGGCATTCCTCGGTGGAATCTCCCATTATCGTGATATGCCCCATTTTCCTACCTTGCCTGGCCTTTCTTTTGCCGTAGAGATGGAGGGAGGTACCCTTCATTTCAAGGATTTTTTCCCAATCGGGTGGAGTAAACTCATCTTTCCATACATCACCCAATAAATTCATCATAATAACGGGAGACACGAGTTGCGTTGAACCAAGGGGAAGTCCGCAAACAGCCCTTGCCTGTTGTTCGAACTGGGAACAGTGGCAGGCATTGATCGTGTGATGCCCTGAATTATGAGGGCGGGGGGCAAGTTCGTTCACTATCAACCTGCCATCAGATGAAATGAAAAATTCAACCGCAAGCATTCCCACATATTCTAATGAATTGGCTATTGCCAATGCAGTTTCGCTCGCAAGTTTTTGATAGTTTTCAGTAATTCTTGCTGGAGCAATCGAAAGATCAAGAATGTGGTTTCGGTGAATATTTTCAACAGGATCGTAATGAACCATTTTGCCTTCAGGATTTCGAGCAACAAGAACAGATAATTCTGCCTCTAAGGTGATACATTCTTCGATGACTACTCGGCCACCCTCGAATTGTTTCCAGGCATCGTCAATGTCTGTTGCGGAAAGCTTTGCAGGTAACCTGAGTTGGCCTTTCCCGTCGTATCCAAATTCAGCAGTTTTGATGATCACAGGGGAATTGATTTTACTTAGCCCTTCAGTGAAGGAATCAAGGTCGTGAGCTAAACTGAAATTGGCACAGCCAAAGCCATTGTCTGAAAGAAATCTTTTTTCTCTTTCTCGATTTTGGCAGATCGAAATTGCATGACTTCCAGGGCGTAAAGGGATTCTATCCTCAACTTGTTTAAGGGTGTCGATCGGAAGATTCTCAAATTCAACGGTGGCAACCCGAACCGAATTTGTAAATTCCTCCATTGCATCTGAATCATCAAAAGACTGATCTATTATTCGATCGGCAGTGCTTGCTGCACCTGAACGATCACCACCTGTCCAAGCCAAAACATGAAAGCCCATTTTTCTTGCGGACAGGGAGAGCATCCTTCCCAGTTGCCCACCACCCAATACGCCAATCCAAGCGTCTTTTCCAGGATTCATTAAATTACGAAGAGGAAGGGAGTATGCTTCCTTCGATCTTTTCCTTTTGCTGCGCTCTGAATTCTACTAATTTTCTGGAAAGATCTGCATCTCCATTTGCGGCAAGCATGGATACGGCAAAAAGAGCGGCATTGGTGGCACCAGCCTCACCTACGGCAAAGGTTGCGGTGGGAACACCCGCAGGCATTTGTACGATGGAAAGCAAAGAGTCCACTCCATTGAGTGTTCTAGATTTAACGGGTACTCCAAGGACAGGTAGTGTCGTCATGGATGCGGTCATACCAGGCAAATGAGCAGCTCCTCCTGCACCAGCGATGATACATTTTAGGCCGCGATCTTCTGCTGTGGTTGCATATCGATAAAGCAAATCAGGAGTGCGATGGGCACTGACCACCTTAGCCTCCCAGGCAATTCCAAATTCAGAAAGTGTTTGGGTGGATTTCTCAAGGGTGGGCCAATCGGATTGGCTTCCCATAATAACACCGACTACAGGTGAATCGTTATTCGACATTTACCTATTTGATAAGAAGCCATCCGTTTCAAGCAAGTTCATTCATGAAAATTAAAAGATTCTCTATTTTGATTCGAACTGAATAAAAGGAGGTCATTGCAAGTAAGTAATTATTTTCATTGATTGATATCCCACTCCCTTACTAGCATGAATGAAATTACTTTGCCTATGAACAGCTCATTGACCGTCCGCTTTTGCTTATTGATGTTTTTCCAGTTTTTTATCTGGGGTGTCTGGTATGTCCCAATGTGGTCGTACCTTGGGACGCTAGAAGTGGAAGCAAGCCTTCGAGGAACTGCCTATGCTGCCACAGGGGTAGCTGCCATGATTTCCCCCTTTATTGTGGGGATGATAGCAGATCGTTTTTTTGCCACACAGAAAGTCTTTGGTGTACTGCATCTTTTAGGTGGAGTTTTTCTTTATCTTGTGGGTCAGGCAAATGATTGGAATGAGTTTTACCCCTTTCTGCTGCTGCACTTGATCTGTTATATGCCGACCTTGGCCCTTTCTAATTCATTGTGTTTTCAGAATATGGAAGATCCTCAAAGGCAATTTCCACCGATTCGCACCCTTGGCACAATCGGATGGATTGCATCTGGAATTTTGGTGGGGAGTAGTTTCTTTTTTGAGAATCAATTTCATGCAATGTGGCCAGCCTTCCTTGGAGGAGGCGTTCCGCCAACTGAATGGACTTCCATATCGATGACATCGCAACCGTTTATGATCGGTGCAGGGGTATCGATTCTTCTAGGGTTATATTCTTTTTCTCTTCCGAATACTCCTCCCAAATTAAAAGGAAAGAAAGTGACCCCTGCTGAATTATTGGGTTTGAAAGCACTGGCTTTGATGAAGGATAAATCCTTCGCCATTTTTATTATATGTTCTTTTTTACTCTGCATCCCTCTTTCTTTCTACTTCCAGTCTGCCAATGGTTTTCTAAAAGAAATGGGAGTGGCGAATTCCGAGGGAGTGCTTACCCTAGGGCAAGTTTCTGAGATCTTTTTTCTTCTGCTAGTACCTTGGTTTTTTCGTAAACTAGGAGTCAAGAAAATGCTTTTGATTGGTATGGCATTTTGGGTTCTACGATATGTTCTATTTGCTCAGGCAACTCCCGAGGCACACATTCTACTTTATCTTGGAGTACTTTTCCATGGTATTTGCTATGACTTTTTCTTTGTAACCGGACAACTTTATGTGGATAAAGCTGCCCCTGATGACGTTCGCTCAAGTGCTCAAGGTTTTATTGCCTTTGTTACTCTTGGTGCAGGAATGTTTGTGGGGGGAATCCTCAATGGTTGGTGGAACAGTAAGCAAACAGTCGAAGGGTCTTTAAATTGGGAAAATGTATGGTATTTCCCCGCCGTACTTGCGGCGGTGGTACTTGTCATTTTCTTTCTTACCTTCAAAGACAAAGAGACCGTGTAAGGCACAAACCTTTGCAGGTTGTGAAATTGCGTCTGAGGTAGATTACTTCAGGCAGGCATTAGTTTGCCCACAGATTCTATCTCATCCAAGACGGATCGTACTTCGGATCTAAGTGTTTGGATTTTAGCTTTTGATAGATTGATTTTTGTTTTAGCCGCTTCCTGCAATTCATTCGTAACTTCGGTGAGCCTTTCGCTCAAATCTTCGAGGGTAGAGAGAGCCTGAACGACGAGTTCGTTTGCTGAATCCGTGATGGACTCCTGAAAAATAGTAATTTGGGTATGCAACTGTTTTTTGGTTTCTTTGGTCTCAGCCAAGAGGATTCTTTCTCTGGGAACGCGTTTAAGTTCACTGGTAAGACCAAATTTAGAGAGAGTCCAAATAATCCATTTGGAGGGATCCAACTGCCAGGGTTTTACACCATTGCGGTAATCCCATTGAAACTCGTGATGATAGTTGTGATATCCTTCACCCATAGTGAAAATTGCGGCGATCCAACTATCTCTGGCACTGTGGCTGGTTGAGTAGGGACGCTTCCCGATCATATGACAAAGGGAGTTGATGCAAAAAGTAGCGTGCTGAACCATCACAACGCGGGCAACCCCTGGTATGAGTAATCCGCCAAGGGCACCTGCTGTGGCAGACAGGTTACCTGTGTAAACTGCGTAGATGTAGCCAATCAGTGCGGGTAATCCGAAGCTCATAATAAAGGAAAGTGGATGCACGAATAGATGCTGAAAATATACTAATTTATCCTTTTTTAGGTCTTCTACATTATCGAGAGGTGAGGCGGGTTTAAGTTTGAACATCAGCCATCCCATATGAGCCCAGAAAAATCCCTTTGTGATATCGTAGGGATCATCGTCGGTGTCGACATGTTTGTGATGCCTGCGGTGTTCAGAGCTCCACCACAAAGCTGAGTTTTCAAAGGCAGCTGCTCCAAAAAGTAGAACATATAGTTTTACCGGCCATTTGGCCTGAAATGCCTTGTGGGAAAAAAGTCTGTGGTATCCCACCGTGATGCTCATTCCAGTTGAAATGTAAAAGTATAAAAATACCGCAAAAATAAACCAGTCCCACCCATAGGTCCAAAAATACCAAGGGACAGCAGTTACTGTTAATAAAGCGGTGGCTATCAAAAATCCGCTTGTTACCCATTCAACTCGATTAAAAGGTATGTTCTTAAACATCCGTTTATTATATCAACAATACCCAAAATAACGAATACAAAAATTATTGTCCTTTGAAACTCCTTGAGAATGTAAAATTTCACTTGTCGAATTAGGTTCAATCGTTTGAGATGGAGAAGTTCGATTAAACTTAGTCACAAACAAAACTCATTGATTTATTTATTATGAAATTCACAAAAATTCTTACCGCACTATTACTCACTTTTGGAATTCTTTTTGCCTCAGGCTGCTGGGTAACCAAAACCGGAACTTACATCAAAGATAAAAGCAAGAGTGCTTATTCCTCGACAAAATCTGCTCTTGGTTTTGACAAAGAATAACAAAAGGTAATTTTCTTATTTTGGCTCATGAAAGTTTTCCTCTCAATCCTTCTTATACTTTCAATTTCCTCTCTTTTTGCCGAGCATCACGAGATTTTGCATCTTCCCGGCAATGATGATCCGGAAAAGGGGAAGACAATCGTTTTGGTTGCAGGGGATGAAGAGTATCGGACAGAGGAAAGTATGCCAATGTTGGCGAAAATCCTATCCCAAAAACATGGGTTTGAGTGCAAGGTTCTATTCCCTTGGGATAAGACTGGGAAATATATAGACCCAAACAACCAGGAGGGAGTTCGTGGTTGGCATCATCTAAAAGATGCCGACCTCATGCTTATCGGAACTCGCTTTCGCCGTCCTTCTGCCGAGGAAGCCAAGCATGTCACTGATTTTCTCAATGCCGGGAAACCGATCATTGGTATTCGCACTTCTACGCATGCTTTTACCGGTAGCGGAAAATTTGGTGATGAAATTTCCTATGGCCAGTTTGGACCTCTCATCATGGGGGAAGGCTGGGTGAGTCACCACGGAAGACATAAAGTTGAAGGTGCTCGCGGGATTGTTGAAGCAGCAAATGCAGCTCATCCTATTTTAAAAGGAGTGACGGATGTATTTGGACCATCCGATGTATATGGGATCAAGCGTTTGACAGACGAAGATACAATTCTGATGAGAGGTGCCGTTACGGCTACCCTTGCTCCCGACTCTTCATTTGTGGATTCCAAAAATGATCCGATGCAACCGCTCGCCTGGTTACACCCATACACGGCTCCCAACGGTAAGAAAGGAACTACCTTTTGTACCACAATGGGAGCATCCGTTGATCTTGTGAGTGAAGACCTGCGTCGCCTGATCGTGAATGCAGCCTTCTTTTTGACAGGTCAGTCCGTTCCCGACCACGCGGATGTCGCCTATGTGGATCCTTTTTATCCATCTTTTTATGGATTTATTCGTGATAAGGAACACTGGCCTTCCCTTGACATGCAACCAAAGGATTATGGATTGGGTAAATATCCCACGGCACCTGAACCTAAAGGGTCCCCACAATGGGACTATCGGGATTTTCCGAAAAAATAAGTCAGTTTTTCTTTTCTACCGATCGGTTGGAATCTTGACTTAATTCTTCCCGAGTTTTATCAGCGAGTTTTTCATATCGCCTCGCCTCCCTTTGGTAAATCGTACGCATGTGTCCTTGATTTCGTAGGGATGGAATACCCTTGTGGGTTGAAAAGGAAAAGGGCGGACTTAATCTATGAAAATCAGAAAGTTTATGGTAGTGTCGTGCCTTTGATTCAAAAAATTCAATCTTTTGTTGCGTAGATTTCGTTTGGTGATTTGAACAACCTGTAATTAAACAGAATATTACAGCTGTTCCACCTACTAAATTTCTCAGTCTACCAATGTGCGGGGACAATCTACTCGATTGGAACGCCTGCCTTGCTAAGTAAATCTTTTGCATTTTCAACCGATATCCTACCGGAAGGAAGAGGGAAGCCAAGAGTATCGCCGTTGGGCGTGAAACCGTCGCCATCTAAATCGACAAAAATCGGATTATTATAGGCACAGGGTCGAATTCCTGCCTGCCCACTACTTCCGTATCCTATTTTTAGATCTGAATTCGTGCCATAAGCAACCACGATTAGGTGAGCATCTTCACTCAGGGGGATTGAAAGGGTACGGTCAAATTTTACTACACCATCGGAAAACCAGTCTTGATGTGACTTGCGGGTAAAATTTAGGTTTTCAACTGCTCGGCCATTCACCAGTACCTGAATCCGGTCGATATCGATCCAAGAAGGACATTGAACACGAACCTTTAAGTCGATGGAATCATTTGCACGGGCTAAGCCGCCGGAAAGTACTCCGTCAGAGGTAGTCACTTCAAGGTAGGGACCGGTTGTAAGGATCATCTGGCCGCCCTTGGCTCGGCGGCTAATTTCTCTCCAGTCAATTTTTGAAGGATCATCCGTAGAGCATCGGACATAGGTTCGCCATCCACCGACTCCGTTTCCATGCACTGTATGAGCATCACTTACTGCAATTCCCCATGTTTTCATTCCCCGGTTCAGCATCTGTAGCCAGACAAATTCCCGCACAATATATACCTGTTCACGACTAGCTCGTCGGGAAATTTTATAAGGGGCCCGGTGGAGAATTTCTGCTGCCCGGTAATTTTCGGTTTCAATGGCATCAATCAGGGAAAGGATACCCGGGTATCCACCATCGGGGTTACCATCCTTGTTTCGGTCGATAAAGTTTTCGATCATATCCGGGTGGTTAATGTGTATCCATCCGCTTGGGTGATGCCCTGAATGATTTTTTAGATTGAGGGCATTGATTCTCGGATCTTTAGTCCAAGTTGGGGCACCTCCATCCTGGTGATGATGCTTGGGGGTAAGGGGAAAGGCATTCAAGTGAGGACCCGATCCCGTAAGTTCCATTCCGGGGATGGTGGAGATTTCATTCACCAGTCCCAAAGATTCGATTGTCGGGGTCCAATCCATGATTCGGTTATGCTCGGTGGTTGGCGCGAACTCGATATGTTCAGCTGCCAGGTTGATGAGCCGGTCGGGTGTTCCACAGATATTATCTCCACTTGGAGTGGAATGATTGTGAAAGTCAGTACTTACCCATCCGGGGGTTTTAACCGATCTGGTGAGGGATGTCTGGATTGTCTCAAACTTACCTTTTTTGATCTCCAGCCTTTTTTCAAAATGATCATGCTCGATGCCTCGGGTGACAATGATGTTGTATTTCCCGGGAGCTAACCCAATCGAAAATTTTCCATTCTCAGAATGGTATTGGTCATTACATCCATGGGCCCGGTCTACAGGACCAAGTTTGGGACTGTTCGTTCCTTCAATTCCTATAATTTGTGCCTTGCAGGGTGTTGGATCACCGTTTTCCTTGGTAATGGAAAAGTGTACACCGGACCGTGCACCCAAAGTCATCTTTTCATTGGTTACTTCGTTCTTACTGATAACGATTTTTCTATCCAGGGCTTCCCGTCCGTTATCTTTGGCGGTTAGTTGCCATTCGCCAAGCGGAAGAGAAATTTCGATGATTCCTTGGGCATCCGGATAAGCCGGAATCGACTTTCCATCTCGTTTGAAATCGACCCGTGCAGTGGAAATAGCATTTCCTTTTGAGTCCGTAAGGCTCAGATATAATTTACCCACTTCGCCCAACTTAGCCATGGCCCTTCCATAGGCTTGGGCGGGAGATGTTCCTACACAGAGAAACCGTTCAATAATAACCTCTGTACCTGGTTGAAAGGTCTTTGATTTTGGTGGTGTTTTTCCGTCTTCACCCGGAAGCCAAACATAAGCATAGCCACATTTATGGGAAGGGTCGACGGAGTCAGCCCATTCCACCAAGCCAAATTTTCCTGATTCACGAAATCTCGTCCAACTATCATTGATTGGGCCAGAAATTTTTTCTTTGGTCCCATTGAATAACTTGGAAGTCACGGAGATGCCATAATCTCCCTCTTCAATCGAATAGGTGTGAGTTTTGGTGAGCCCGCCGGACAGGGCAGGGGATACATAGGTAATGACCGATTTTTGATCATCCCCAATTCTAATGTAAGAGATACGTCCCTGTTGTTTACTGGGTGAAAAAATGGTCAATTGGTCGTTTTTAGTACCACGCAAAGTCAGGTCATAGAGACAGCCCGGGGTCACCCCGTTTGCTCCCCAGAAGGCACCCATATTGGCTTTCCGGTTAGGTGCTCCACCACCAATAGTCACTTCGATCAGGGAATTTCTTAGTACAAAATCACCAATGATTCCATCTGCCTCTTTACCGCCAGGTAGGTCCGATGTGTTTTTTGGGGATATTTCGATTACCTCTGCCTTGGCAAAAAGAGCTGGGCCAGCGGAAAGAGTAAAAATGCAGAGCAATAGTTTTTTCATATGGAAATCTGGTTTTGGGCTGTGATTTGTGTAAGCTCACACAAGTACACAATATTTAGGCAACCATTATGAAGCAGTTTGGCAATCTTTTTGGATTTAGACTGACTCAGATCATCCAAATAGGTAAAGGTAGATTTATGCATAGCAAAACAGAAGTTACTCTAATCCGGCATGGAGAAACGGAATGGAATCTTAGCGGCCGATGGCAGGGACATGCTGATTCCCCGTTGAGTCATCGTGGGGTTGAGCAAGCCAAAGCATTGGGGGAAAGGATGAAGGGTGAGAAAATGGATTACTTTTACTCCAGTGATCTGGAACGGGCCCGCCATACCTCAAGGTTGGTAGGAGGCCCCTCCGGTTGGGAAGCCGATTTTATGGAATCCTTGCGTGAAAGAGATCTGGGATTGCTCGAAGGGATGACCACGGAGGAGATGCTGGTTAAACGTCCTTCGGAGTATCAATCCTTTCGCAACGAAGGACCGGAGTACCAGGTGCCAGGAGGAGAGAGTTTTCGTCAATTTTATGACCGCTGCTCGGGTGCATTGGAAGACGTCGCGAGTCGACATCCAGGGAAAAAAATAGGCGTTGTTACTCATGGTGGCTTTCTCGGTGCGATTTTCCGATATGTATTAAGCATTCCACTCGATGCGGAGAGAAACTTTGTATTACTTAACTGCTCGGTTAACCGTCTTGAGAAAAGCGATACTGGCTGGAATTTGGTGAGCTGGGGAGATGTTGCCCACCTCGATGGGCTCGATTCTCTGGACGACGCTTAAGCTTTCTTTCTGCCCATTCCCAGTTTCTTTCGGCAGTACGAAAAACTTTTTTCCAGTTCTGACAGCTGGTAGTCCCGTTGGGCTTTTTTCTTATCCGCATCGTCGGGTGCTGAAAAAGGAGACAAAGTTTTTCCCTTCCTTGCGAGAGCGAGGAAACGGGAATAATCATCGGCTCGGATAGTGGAGTAGGGGGGCCAGAAATCCTTTTCCAAGTATGGGAATTCTCTGGCGAAACCGGAAATTGTTTCGATTTGTACAGGTGTTTCAGGACACCGTTCACTCCATTCCTTAAAAAGAGTACCCATATCCACACAACCTTCCCCCATGGCGGTCCATTGAACCTTTACTCCCTTTTCACTTGGCCAAACCATAGAGTCACGAATCCCGCTACAGACGGCATAGGGAGAGAGGTTACGAAATGTTTCGACGGGATCCTCCAAGGTCCAGGTTGAATTACCTGTATCTATGGTGGCACCCACAAAGTCAGGTCCGGCTTTTTCGATCAGTTCCACTAATTCCTTGCTGTGCATATCGCCGGCATGATTTTCCACCGCAATCCGGACACCTGCATCAATAGCCTGCGTTCGGACTTTCTTTAAGGTTTCGATAGTGCTCGCCATATGCACCCTGATCCCTCCCTCGGTCTTGCGATCTTTGCTCGAACCTAGGTAGCAGCGTGCGACCGAGGAACCCACTGCTTCTGCAACCTTAATCAATAAACGGAGATGTTCTTCCGCATTACCATATTTGCCCTTGAAACTCTTCGAAGTTGGGCAGATACCTCCAGTCCCAGCCTGCAGGATAATTTTTTGTTTTTCTACCTCCTGCCTTATTTCTTTTAAATAACCTATGTCGTGAGTTTCATAGACATCCAAGTCAGAAAAAAGTAAGGCATCCACCTTATGCTTGGCAGCATATTCGATTAATCTGGGAGCTTTCCAACCAAAAGCACGGATCGAAAAGTTATCAAAGCCTAGCAGAAGTCTTTGAGACTTTCTTTCTTTGCCCGAAAGACTGGTTATTCTGACCCCAGCCATGCAGGCAATCGATTTGGTGAAATTTCTTCGTGAAAGGAGTGAATGTCGATCATCAATGTTCATATCCTAATTTCGTAGATTCTAGTATTTAAGATCAAGATCAATGAGTAAGGGTAGATATTTTTTAATCAAATAGAAGGAAAAGATTTTGGTTTAGGCCTCTTAATGATGCTGGAGATTTCTCTTAAATTTTTTGAAAAATGGCATATTTATCGGTATATTAGTCTAATAATGAAAAAAGAACGCGAAGCACCATTAGAAGAATTCAAGTTTCATTATCACTTGGGAAATTCTGTAGGATCTTCGGATAAATATTTTATGGCTCACGATTTAGACGAAGCCAGTGAAATGTTTACATATGCTTGCTCGAAAAGGCACTTGGATCCCCACTTAACCAGAGTAGAAAAATGGAACCGTTGGAAAAGGGATTGGGAAAATATTGAGCCCCTTCCTCCCTGCCCAACCTTGAATTAATTATTTTCTGCAGTAACGGTAGCCTTGATCAAATTCGAGGCATCAACTGACTCTGCACCATTGTGGCGATACCCCCAAAGGGTTTTGTCACAGGTTACACAACCATCCAAGCAAACAACCTGCCCGTTTACCTTGGGGACGGAAGGCGGTAGACAGTAATGCCCTATAAACACGGGCCTTTCATCCTTTAGGTATGGTTGAAGCACGGTAAGTTCTTCATCGGTGGGTCCCTTATCGTCAATAACAGGCACCATGGGTGAGAAAAAACACTGTCCATAAGGCTTACCCCTTAAATCTTTCCACCATTTCAGCCGGCCTTTGGCTCTTTCGACGCCAAATCGGTCCTTTAATTTTAATTCTTTGGGGATACTTATTTTAATACCCGATAGAATTTGATCCACTGCGAGTTTGTATGAACTTTTTTTCTCCAGAGTATCCAAAATAAAAGAATCATCATCCACATTTTTTCCTCTGAGTAATTCGATCGATGAAAAGTGCCAGGCCGCATGCACCATTCGCAGGGTCTTCAAATCGAGGAAAAGAGGTAGAGTCCTCAACCACGGAATGAATGCTTTATATTCCTGTGGTATTTCTTTACCCGCGACCCAGTTTTGAATCAGTCTAAATTCATGGTTACCCAAAACGGCAACGGCTTTGCCGCTTTCACAAAGTGATTTTACTAAAGTTAGCACTTCAACCGATTGAGGACCCCGATTGATAAAATCACCCACAAATCCTAGTTTTCGATTTTCTGGATGATTGATTTCATCTTTCGTATAGGAATAGCCCAATATTTTAAGAATTTTTTGAAACTCTAGATAATGACCATGAATATCGCCAATTAAATCAATCATCTTTTGGTCAGGGATTTATAGAATACTCTATCATTATATTTATTATTGCTAATGAACTGAAATGAGGACTTACTTTAACTTTTTAGATGAAAAATCGAAAATAATAGGAAATATATTCTTAAGTAGAGTATGTTCATATATGAAAAAAGATGAAGAAAGTCTAAGTGTTAATGATTATAGGTTTAATTATCGACAAACAGGAGACGAACTTTTTTCGGAAAGGCATTTTTCAGCCCCAAATCCGATTGTTGCACGGCAAATGTTTGACCTAGCCTGCAAGAAAGATGATCTTGTCGCGGATGAAGTTGATATGGCTGTATGGAATCGTTGGGCAAACCGGTGGGAGGAAGTTTCCACTGAAGAATTATCAGATACCGATTGATTTAGTCGCCTAATCTCTCCCTTTTTCTTATTTTTGCGGAATGTGTGTCTCGCATTTCACAAAATAAATATGAAAAGTTCCTTTATTCTTGAGAAGAACGATGTAGTCGGTGGTCCTCGGGCAGGCATGCTGACTCTGCCCAGCGGAATCGTTCCCACCCCAGTATTCATGCCGGTGGGTACCCAAGCTACGGTGAAAGGGACATTGCCACAGGATCTTCACAAGGTTGTGAAATGTCCCATTATTCTCGGAAATACTTATCATCTAAACTTGCGTCCTGGTGTGGATATTGTCCGTAAGGCGGGGGGCTTGAGTAAATTTATGAACTGGAATGGACCAGTCCTTACTGATTCAGGAGGATTTCAGGTCTTCAGCTTATCTAAACTTAGGAAAATTGATGATCAAGGAGTTCGCTTCCGGTCTCATCTGGATGGAATGGAAATCTTTCTTGGACCCAACGAGTCCATTGATATTCAGGATGGTCTGCATTCTGATATTGCAATGTGTCTGGATGAATGTCCAGCCGCGGAAGCCACCCGCGAGGAAGTGCAGGCAGCCACTGACCGTACCACCCTGTGGGCCGGGCACTGCTTTCAGCACTGGCAAAATCAAAAATGTAATCAGGATGGCCGTATGCTTTTTGGAATAGTCCAAGGGGGGCGGTTTGAAGATTTACGGATTAAGTCTGCCGAAGAATTGATTGCTTTTGATTTTCCCGGATATGCGATTGGTGGTGTCAGTGTCGGGGAGACGGAAGAGGAAATGCTCGAACAGGTAAAGTGGTGTACCTCCGTCCTCCCCGAGGGTAAGCCCCGATATGTAATGGGCGTGGGCACCCCACCTCAGCTTTTATCTATGGTGGGAATGGGGGCGGATATGTTTGACTGTGTAATGCCCAGTCGTGCAGCTCGTCATGGTATGGCTTTCACGAAGGATGGAACCCTCAACCTACGAAACGAAAAATTTAAGGAAGATCTTTCTCCACTCGATCCCTCCACAGACTGTTATGTATCCAATGAATTTACCAAGTCCTACCTGCGTCATTTAATCATGGCCAAGGAATCTTTGGCTGGAGTGCTTCTTACCCTTCATAATCTGAGGTTTTTTGTCGAGTTGATGGAGAAGGCCAGGGAACGAATTGTGAACGGAACTTTCTCCGATTGGTCAGCTGAATGGATCGCCCACTACCTGTATGGTAAATAAAAAAGCCGGGTCATTACCCGGCTTTTTTAAAATTGATAGGAACTGAAAATCAGCCTTTGGGGGCTTTTAGTTCGGAATCTTTGGGACCTGCGTCTTTCGGTGCGGTACCTTTCCATTCGCATACATATCCCTTCACTTTTCCGGAGAAATCAGTGGTGTCTGCCCATTTTCCATTCTTTCCGCTGAGGATCAGAAAGTTATGTCCGGACGCGGCAGATGGTTGCCCTTCATCCCAGTTCTTCATTTTGAAGTCCTCACCATTATCCCAAGTCCAGGTGCCCTCCTCAAACTCATCCGTGCCACCGAGCCAGATCAGGTTTCCCTTGGCCATCCTGCGCACAAATTCATTTTCCTGTGCGGTGGTGATCACCACAAGCTCTCCCCCGATATCGTCACAAGCGAATTTAGCTTCCCACCATGTGCTGTTGGTATCGAGAAAAGCTTTGTAATGGTTGCCACGGAAGGCTACGGCATCCTTGGGTGGTTCCACCTTGTCGGCGAACAACGCTTGAGAAAGAATTGATGAAAGAAAGAGAGTGAATACGGTTTTTAATTTCATAAGTGTATAACAAGCTAATAGCTCAAGTTTTCATTTTCGCAACAAATTTTATACCATCTTAGAGTAAATATCTGCAACAAATAGGGCTCAACAAGCTTAAAAGTCTTCACCCTTTAATTACTTGATCAGCTTTTGTTTCCACCCAAGAATACCATCGTCCATATGAACAATATTTTTGAAGCCCAGCTTCCTGAATGTTTCAAAAGAGTTCGCACTTCTGCGACCACTTCGGCAATGCATCACATAGGTCGTGTCACGATCAAGCTTCTCTAACTCAGATTCAAAGCTATCGGCTTTGTAATCGATATTTACGGCACCTGGAATGTGTCCCTCATTAAATTCAGCGGGTGTTCTTATATCAAGCACGATAGCTTTTGGGTTTTCTTTCAGCATTTTGGCTGCTTCTACGGCTTTCATATTGGTGAACTGAAACTCTTGATTGGCGACACCTGGATTCTCATTGTTTGAGCAGGCTGAGCCAATCAGGCAGGCAAGTGAAATGGATAGAATGAATGATTTTAGTCTAAGCTTCATGTACAGGATTAGAGATTAATAAAACCACCCGATCCGCCAACCCCGAATTAAACTGTCTTCATTACTGGCTGATCATAGGATAATGGTGAGGCGTTGAATTTTAAGAGGTAGTTTTCACCATTTCCTGCGTCGCATAAAAGTATGTCTAGAAAATCCTGATAGATGATTGACGGATGGTCAGCATTAAAGCATTTTATAAGGATGCATACGTGCATGTTGCTCGGACCGTAGCACAGTCTGGGAGCGTACTACGCTGGAAGAGCGAAGTATAAATGTTCAGTGACACCAGACGGGGTAGTTTATGGAGGAGTCGAATTACTTAAATGGTAATACTGGACCCTTCGATGGAAGACCTTCATTTGGAGGTAAGCTCAAGGTAAGCAGGCATAATACAATCACACCAATCCCTAATACGCACTCAGTAATGATATGAACCCAAAAACTGATGGGGTCTTCCTCCTTGTAAAATTTTTTCCCAGTCTTATGAGTCTTTGTCCATTCAGAGACATATCCTCTCTTGTAGGACTTATGCGCACGCTTAAGCATCCACAGTCCCAAAAAAAAGCCTACAATTTCCATATCAACTAACTGATAGAATTTTTTAAAGGCATTCTCAAGCCTTACTCAGATTTCATCTTCAATCCGCCGTGGTATATTAAAGAAGTCATTGGCTTAGTGCTTCCTTTCCCGACTTTGTGATCGCGTGCCACTTGTGGGCGTCGCGATCCACTGGTCCTCATCAAACGAACCTGCATACCCGAGGGCCTCTCGTGAGACACGATGGATTCCCGCATCGTCCTTGCGTGGACTTCGAAATAACAAAGTCTAGTCTTTCTAAGCTAAGGCTTATCTCTTGACGGATGGCCAGCACTCGAGCATCTTATAGTAATGCATTCGTGCATATAGGTCGGGCCGTAGCGCAGTCTGGTAGCGCACTACGCTGGGGGTGTAGGGGTCGCGAGTTCAAATCTCGCCGGCCCGACCAAATTTTCTTTCCTAAATGAGTACAAAACCAAAGATTGGATGGATCGGGCTCGGCGTAATGGGATCGCCCATGGTCTGTAATCTTCGAAGGGCAGGGTACGAGATATGCGTTTACACCCGAACCAAAAAGAGGGCAGATGAAGTACTCGAAGTCGGTGCCCAATGGCTCGAGGATATTGAGGATCTGGCAAGCAGGGTGGATATTCTTTGTACCATGGTTGGGTATCCCGAGGATGTGGAATCGGTGGTGTTGGGAGAAAAGGGTGCGTTGGCGAGTATGAAACCGGGTAGTCTGCTGATCGATTTTACCACATCGAGTCCAGAGTTGTCGGAAAAGATTGCACAGAGAGCATCCGCAAAGGGGGTTCTTTCCCTTGATGCACCCGTGAGTGGGGGAGATATTGGAGCGAAAAGTGGGACTCTGGCCATCATGTGCGGAGGAATAGATGAGTCTTTCACCACGGCCGAACCAATCCTGCAATGCCTGGGTGATAAAATTAAACATTTTGGCGGTTCTGGCTCTGGCCAGCGGGTAAAGATGTCGAACCAGATTCTGATCGCATCAACCATGGTGGGCATGGTCGAATCGATGCTCTATGCGGAGACGGCGGGGCTAAAGCTTTCCGATGTGATTGAATTAATCGGAAAGGGGGCGGCAGGTTGCTGGTCGATCAATAATCTGGGTCCGCGAATTGTTAAAGAAGACTGGGCTCCGGGATTTTACATTAAGCACTTTTTGAAAGATATGAGAATTGCTCTAGAGGATTCCAAGCGGATGGGGTTGAATTTGGAGGGATTGGCCTTGGCACAACGGTTTTATTCACTGGCCGATTCTTACGACTGGGAAAACGATGGTACTCAGGCTTTGATGAAGATTATTCGTCAGATCAATGCATCCTAAGAATCTGATAAAAGAGGGTTTCCAAAATTTAAGTTCCTGATAGGATATTCCATTTGAATCTATGTCAACACTAGTTACAGGAGGAGCCGGCTTTCTCGGGAGTCATTTGTGTGAACGCCTTGTCAAGCAGGGCGAGGAAGTGATCTGTTTGGACAATTTCTTCACCGGTCGTCGAAGAAATGTCGCCAACCTGTTGGATTATAAAAATTTCGAAATGATGAGGCATGATGTGGTGGATCCTTTCAAAGTGGAAGTGGACCGTATTTATAATCTCGCCTGTCCGGCATCGCCAATCCATTACCAATACAATCCCATCAAGACGGTAAAAACTTCAGTGATGGGTGCGATCAATTGCCTGGGCTTGGCTAAAAGAGTGGGGGCAAGAATTTTACAGGCATCGACTTCTGAAATCTATGGTGATCCGGAAGTACATCCACAACCGGAATCCTATCGGGGAAATGTGAACCCGATCGGACTACGATCCTGCTATGATGAGGGGAAGCGTTGTGCCGAGACTCTTTTTTTTGATTATCATAGGGAAAATAAGGTGGATATCCGGGTGATCCGAATTTTTAACACCTATGGCCCGAACATGAGACCGGATGATGGACGGGTGGTTTCCAATTTTATTGTACAGGCATTAAAAGGAGAAGATCTTACACTTTACGGTGATGGTTCGCAGACACGTTCCTTTTGTTATGTTGATGATTTAATCAACGGAATGGTGGGAGTGATGGAGCAGGAGGATTCGGTGGGCCCCGTCAACTTGGGGAATCCAATAGAATTTACGATTAAACAACTTGCGGAAGCAGTTCTCGATAAAGTGCATACCGAATCGAGTCTAACCGAAGAACCTTTGCCATCTGATGATCCCACCCAGAGAAAACCGGATATTTCGCTTGCTCAAAAACTATTGTCCTGGAATCCAGTCGTTGAATTGAGCACTGGGTTGGACCGTACGATTCCTTACTTTCGAGAAATTATTAAAGAATAAAAATTCTTACTTTTATGAATTTATTCAGCCCAGTTCAGTCTATTTTAAAGTCCCTCAAGGGAAGACACCATAAAAAGTTCCTTAAAAAGTGTGCCCCGTTGGTTAATAAAATCAATGAGATTGAAAAGGAATACCAGTCATTCAGTACCGAGGAATTACAGGCTAAGACCCAGGAATTTATGGGTCGTTTTGAGAAAGGAGAAAGCTTGGATGATTTATTGCCTGAAGCTTTTGCCACTGTCAAAAATGCCGCTCGTCGCATGTGTGGACAAACGGTTTCTGTCTGCGATCATCCGATTGAATGGCAGATGGTGCATTATGATGTGCAATTGATTGGTGGTATTGCTCTTCACGAAAGACACATTGCGGAAATGGCCACCGGGGAAGGAAAGACGCTTGTCTCGACATGTCCTCTGTACCTGAATGCCCTGAGTGGTAAAAACTGCCAGTTGGTCACCGTCAATGATTACCTCGCCCGCCGGGATTCCCATTGGATGGGAGCCCTGTTTGAATTTTTGGGGCTCACGGTTGGGTGTATCCAAAATAGCATGCCTTCCGCCGAGCGTCGTGAGATGTACAATAAGAATATCACCTATGGTACGGCTTCCGAGTTTGGGTTTGATTATCTACGGGACAACGGCATGGCCACATGTATTGATGATCAGGTCCAACGGGATCATTTTTTCTGCATCATTGATGAGGCGGACTCCATCCTAGTTGATGAGGCCCGTACACCTTTAATTATTTCCGGTCCGATGCGTGAAGATCATCCACTTCCTTTTATGGAAATGAAGCCTTTGGTGACCAAGCTTTTTGACGGGCAGCTCAAGCAGTGCAACCAGTTGGCCGAAGAGGCCAAGCGTGCATTTGCGAAAGAGGACCTGGACGATGAAGCTGCTGATGAGGCTACGGCCAAACTCTTTCAGGTAAAAAAGGGAATGCCCACGCATCGTCAATTTATGCGAATGATGGAAGATGCAGCAATTCGTAAGAGGTTTGAGAAGTTTGATCTGGATATGAATTCTGATTACAACAAAGAACGGGCACATAACCTGAAAGAAGAACTTCTCTATGTGATTGATGAGAAAAATCAGCAATCCGATCTTACTGAGAAGGGGAGATCCTTAATCAGTCCCAGTGATCCCGATGGTTTTGTAATCCCCGATCTTGCAACTCTGTATGTAGATATTGATCGGAAAAATGATTTGTCCGATGACGATAAGCGAAGGGAGAGAGAAAACGCTGAGCGTGACTTTCAGGTAAGGAGTGAGCGGATCCATACAATCTCCCAGTTGCTTAAAGCATATGGCTTGTATGAAAAAGATAAGCAATACGTGGTACAGGGGGGGAAGGTAATGATTGTGGATGAGAATACCGGCCGTCTGATGCCGGGGCGTCGATGGAGTAATGGCTTACATCAGGCGGTGGAAGCCAAGGAGAATGTTCAAATCGAAAAAGAGACCAAAACCTACGCGACCATCACCATTCAGAATTATTTTAGGATGTACGACAAGCTGGCGGGAATGACTGGTACGGCGGAGACGGAAGCGGGGGAATTTCATGATATTTACCGTTTGGGTGTGATGGTTATCCCCACACATAGGCCCTGTGTTCGGGAAGATTTAAACGATCTAATGTTCAAGGGTAGAAGGCAAAAATTTAACCGTGTTTTGGAAGATTTGGTTGAAGCCAACAAGCAGGGACAGCCTGTCCTGATCGGAACAGCTTCAGTGGAGTCTTCCGAAGTTTTTAGTCGTATGCTTAAACGTGCCAATATACGGCACACTGTATTGAATGCTAAATTCCATGAAAAGGAAGCGGAAATCGTTGCACAGGCAGGTCAAAAAGGAGCTGTGACTATCGCTACGAACATGGCAGGTCGTGGTACGGATATTAAACTGGGAGAGGGTGTGAAAGAACTTGGCGGCCTTTTGGTTTTGGGAACAGAGAGACATGAGTCGCGAAGAATTGATCGCCAGTTGCGTGGTCGTTGTGCCCGCCAGGGAGATCCGGGCGGATCAAGGTTCTATGTTTCGCTGGAAGATGATTTGATGCGGCTTTTTGCTAACCAAGGAGCCCTGGCCAAGATGCTTGAAAAATCTTTTGGCGATGATGATATGCTGGAACATGGAACCCTCGACTGGTCGATTCAAAATGCGCAGAAGAAGGTGGAACAGCAAAATTATTCGATCCGTAAAAGGCTTCTTCAATATGATGATGTGCTAAACCGACAGCGAGAAATTGTGTATTCGATTCGTAATGATGTGTTACTTGAAGAGGAGCCAAGTAAAATCATTTTTGAATTGGTTGAAGAGGAATTGGATAGTCGCCTTGCAACCGTTCCACTGGAGGAATTTGGCGTGGAGGATACGGACCAAATGTCACAGTTTGAATCACTTATTGCTTCCTGGGTGAATGTAACTTTCCCATTGTCAGTCAAACTTGAAGAATTTACGGGGAAATCTTTCGAAGAAGCTCGTGAGCATATATTTGAGAAAATAAAAACCGCCTACAGTGCAAAAAGAAAGCTGGAAGATCCTGACCAAATTCTATCCCTTGAGAGATATGTGGTGGTAAATGCAGTGGATGTGCATTGGCAGGACCATCTCACCGAAATGGAGGAGCTCAGAAGAAGTGTTGGCCTCCGTGGGTATGGACAAAAAGATCCACTTAGTGAATATAAAAATGAAGCATTCCGTGCCTTTGAAGAGATGATGGGGGCAATGAGATCAGAAGTGTGTACAGGTTTATTCCGATCATCCACGAATCTTGCTGCTTTTGAAAATATGCTTTCTTCTCTTTCTGGGGTGGCCAAGACGACAGGCCCTGAATCCGGAAATGCTGGTTTTGATAACTTTAAGGGAGGGCAGGGCGGTTCTGCTGCTGCACAGCAGGAATTGGAAGCCCCACAAATTGCCACCCCAGTGGTGAGAGAGGCTCCAAAGGTTGGACGCAATGATCCTTGTCCCTGTGGAAGCGGCAAAAAATACAAGAAGTGCTGTGGTGCCGGCGTGACTGCCTAATCCACAGTAGCGAATAATTCTCCAAGTCTTTTCCATTCTTCGGGAGGAATTTGTTCTGGCCGAGATGAGGAGGGATATTTACTTTGCTCAAGCCATGAAAGAAGAATCTCTTTGTTATTTTGATCTTCTTTTTTCGCGAGAGAACCAAGCTGCTTTCTTCGTTGTGTAAAAATTTTTCGAATCAGTGCCCGAACAGTGGAAGAAAATAAAAATGCACCCTCTTTTAAGTCCATTCTTATGAGCATCGAATCAACGGCTGGAGCCGGGTAAAAACATTGTCTGGAAACGGCATGTTTTTCGGTAAGTTCATAAGAATTTGAGATAAAAATGCTGAGGGCATGGTACTCTTTGGTTCCGGGTTGTGCCCAGATTCTCTCGACTGCTTCTTTTTGCATCATCAAGACCATCTTTCGGGGAAGTCTCTCTGTATTGAGTACGGATTCGAGCCAGGCGGATGAGATCGCATAGGGTAGGTTAGCGACTATGGCATATTCGGAGATCGACTCAGGTAGTGAACCCAGGGGGAGCTTGACTGCGTCCGCTCTTGTGAGGCATAGCTTACCTTGGTTGATGGCTTCAGTTTCGGTTTTCTCAATATTTTCTGCGAGTCGGTAATCGATCTCAACCGAATGAACGGTCTGCCCGGCATCCAAAAGTTTTCGGGTGAGTGTTCCAAGTCCGGGGCCAATTTCAACCACATTGCCGGAAGCAGGCAGATCGGCTAACTGTAATGATTTTTCCACAATGTTTCCATCGATAAGAAAATTCTGACCGAGTTTTTTCTTGGGAAGATGCCCGAGGGCATCCAACAGGGTCGTGGTCTCGGATGGACTCAGGGGCATAGGAAAAAGGGCGGAATAAAATTTATTCCTCGAATCCTTTCATCTCTGCAATAAATGATTCAGTATCATCGGCCCGCATCAGGGCTTCTCCACAAAGAACCGCATCGGCACCGGCATCTTCCACCCGCCAGGCATCTTCGGGGCAGAGGATACCACTTTCACTTACCTTGATGATACCCTCAGGAATGAGAGGGAATAATTCTTCGGTTACGGAAAGATCAGTTACGAAGCGGGCCAAGTCCCGGTTGTTTACCCCCAAGATTTTGGGATTGTGGGGAATCGCTTTTTCGAGCTCAGCTTCAGTGTGAATTTCGTACAGGCAATCAATGTTTGCTGCATCCGCACAATCCCTGAGCCTGGTAAGTTCTTCGTCAGTCAGTGCCCTTACGATTAAAAGTATCGCTTGTGACCCGGCCTCCACGGCTTCCAAAACCTGGATCGGTTCGATGATGAAATCTTTACGAATAGTGGGAGTGTCTCTTTGGTGTTCGGATAGAAATTGATTAACCTCCCAAAGATCCTCCATCTGCCCTCCAAAGAATTTATCATCTGTGAGAACTGACATGGCATCCGCACCGGCATTCTGGTAGATTCTTGCCTGATCGACAGCCGAAGCGTTTTCTGAAATCGTTCCGGCTGAGGGGGATTTACGTTTAATTTCAGCAATGATGGATAATTCATCCGGCTTGGCTAAAGCATCATGAAAGGTAGTCTTACCCTGAAGCCTTTTCCCAAGTTGAGTAAGTTCTCTCTCAGATACAGGTCTTATTTTGGGAGCAATTTCTTTTCGCTTCCACTCCATGATTTCATCGAGTTTATCCATGTATTGTAAGAGAATTAGCTAGTTATGTTAGAATTCATTGCCAGATGCATGAGATAAAAGCAGAATGTCAGACTGTGAGCGAATTACAACGACTAATGGAAATTATGGCCCATCTGCGAAGCCCTGAAGGATGCCCGTGGGACCAGGAGCAAACGCATGAAACATTGACCCGCTGTCTAGTAGAGGAAGTCTCTGAGACTTTAGAGGCTATAGATGAGAAAGATATGGAGCTTTTGGAGGAAGAGCTTGGAGATTTACTTCTTCAGGTCGTTTTTCACGCACAAATTGCCAAAGAAAATGGTAATTTTGACATGGAAGATATTGCCAGGGGAATAAGCAATAAGCTGGTCAGGCGGCACCCTCATGTTTTTGGGAATGAAAAAGGCACTATCGATCAGACCGATCAAGTGGTCGATCGTTGGGAGCAGGTGAAGGCTGAAGAAAAAAAACAAAAGGGTAAGTCGGGTGATAATTCCTCTATTTTTAAAAAGCTGCCTCCGCGTTTACCGGCTTTGCTATTTGCTTATGATATTTACAAAAGAGCAGAGAAAGTAAATGTCCATACAAAGATGACCCTGACTGAAAAGAAAATCGATTTGTTATCCCAAGACTTGGATGAAGTAAAGGCAGGGAGAGCACTTTTTGAATTGGTTGCTGCTTGCCGAAAATCTGGATTGGATCCGGAGGCGAGTCTGCGCAGTTTTGCCTCAAAACAAATGAAAGAGGTGGAGAAAGCTCTAGCATAGCTCTATTTTCTGATGTCAGATAATAATCTGATCGAATCTAAAACCCTGAGTTTTGAAGGTCGGGAAGTTTGCTGCTTGATCAAAAGAAATCGACGGTCGAGACGAATCTCATTGAGGATTATATCTCGTAATCATGTGCTCCTTAATATTCCTACCCGAGGAAGTGTCACGGAAGCAAAAAGATTTCTTAGCAGTAAAACCCTGTGGATTAAGGAAAAAACCGGCAAAATGCCGAGGCACTCTTGCTTGGAGGAGTTCTTCTCAGACCAACCACAAGTTTGGATCGATAGCCATCCAAGGAATTTATCTTTCGAGTTTTTGGGATCTCGAAAAAAAACCATTCATCAGGTAACCGCCGATTCAATCGAGGTATCTTTTCCTGAAAATCAGGACAGGGAGAGTTCCATCCTATCTTTTTTAATCAATTTGGCACGCGATTATTTACCCAAACGGCTTGAGGTTTCTAGTCGAAAAGTCGGAGTCAGTTACAGTAAAGTTAGAGTTGGGAATCAAAAATCTCGTTGGGGTTCCTGTTCATCTCAACGAGTTATTTCGTTAAATTGGAGAATCCTACTTTTGGATTACGAAATTGGAGAATATGTGCTGTTTCATGAACTTGCTCATTTGAAGCACATGAATCACTCATCTAGTTACTGGAATTTACTGAATGAATGGGTACCTGAGGCCAAAACAGTGGACAGGCAATTATCTCAAAAAGGTCGTGAGTTAATGCTTTTGGGTAGGCTTTAAAATTAATTCAGTGGGATTCTTCCCAATTCCCAGCCTCTTCTACCTCCTAACGATTCTAGGTATGGCATGGCCTCACTTGAATCTTCACCTACATCCACAGGTGTGACTCCATCTTTTCCATAGCGGGCATTGATGTCGAGTCCGAGATCATATGCAAGCTGTACAAGTTCTTTTTTTCCAGAAAAAGCGGCAGCATGCATCATGGAATAGCCATCTTTAGCTGTAATTTTTGGGTCTGCTTTTTTGCTGAGGAGAAATTTTACGATGTCCACTTTGCCAGAAACGGTGGCGATGATCAGGGGGGTAGCTCCAAAAGCATCTTTTTCGTTTATAGATCTTCCATTCTTGATCATTTTTTTGATAGTCTTGAAATCACCCTTACCCGCTGCCGAATGAAAGGGATGATTGTTTTTAACATTTAAGGAATCAAGGATTTTAAGAATCTCAAGGTGACCTCCCGCTGAAGCAAGATCATATAGATTGGAACCATGAACATCAGTAGCGTGCGGGTCGGCTGACAACGAAAAGAGGATTTCAATTAAGTCCTTCTCTCCGCGAAGAGCCGCAGTCATTGCCGGCGTTTCACCCTCATCAGTTTTGGCATTCACATCGGCCCCATCTTCAAGCAAAACTTCAGCTACCTTTAGGTTTCTGCCCCAAGCAGCACTGTGGAGTGGAGTAGAAAGGTGCTTACTTCGGGCGTTCGGATTACCTCCATTTCGTAAGAGGAAATCAACAAACCCTTCGTTCCCTTTGTAAGCCGCGTAGTGAAGTGGGGAGTGACCAAAATGATCATTAGCGTTAATCAGGGCACCCATCTGAACTGCTTGTTGTAATGACTGAAAATCATTCTGTGCAATTGCCTGATAGAGGCTTGCATTTCGACGATCAATAATTTCCTGTCCTAAAAAATCAAGAATTGTATGGAATGGATTTGCATTTGCATCATGCATTCGGAATTGAAAATTCAGTGAATTATCCTGCGAGAAAACCCTGACATTTTTAAGGTTTTCGATCCAGTCAAGCATCTTGAAATAATCATAAGGCAGATTGCGGTTTCGACGAATGGAGTTGGTGAGTGGAAGAACCTTCAGGTCAATAGCGAGGTCGTGGGATGTAAGAAATTTCTTCCTTGCTTCGGGTAATGTGCGAAGCGGTCTGTTAAAACGAATTTCTCTCACATACTCGGGGCTTGCAAACCATAGGTGACTTTCTTTTTCGATAACCTCGATTTCTCTCATGCGGAGGATCGAAGAAAGAATGTTGGATGCTTCCATTCCAGTAGAAAACTTTCTCTTTGTTTCCTTATTTTTAATCCCAAAACCACTTGCTATAATCGGATTAAGCAGGACTTCACCTGAGGGTAATCTTTCGCTTGGGGGGATGGTCACTGTATTAAATCCACCGAGTCCAAATACCCAATTCCCATTGGGGGCATTGACAAGTTCTTCTGCAGTTAAATTAAAACCGGGGATTTTGAAGGAGAGATCGATTCTTCCCCCAGTTAAGGCATTCAGACTTTTCTCAAACCAATTTATACCAGCTTCTCTAAGTCTAGTCAGGTCAAAGTTAAACTGTGCAATTAAAGGCGAGTCACCAGATATCAACTCGATGGCTTTTTCATTTGAGTGAGATCGATTTGCATCGGGTGATTTGGTTTCAAACAGGTTTCTTGCCTCCACTTTGAGGGAACCGCTTTTGGCTTGAGCGTAAACACCGACCGAACGATTGGTGATGATATCAATAAAGGGTGCTGCACTATGCCATTGGTTGCTAGGCCAAAAAGCCTCAGCAAGACGAACTAAACCGGTGCCATCCAAATATAAAGAAACATCTTTTAGTTTAGAGAAATGACTGTTTAATGTGGCAGGCATTTTTGTTGATGAATTCTTTCGAAGGAGAGAATTAATGATCTCGTCCAGGTAGACATCGTTTGGCAATTTCCCTGTTTGATTTGACCTGCTGATAACAGCGATAAAATAAACGAATTTGTCTTTGCGACCAAATTCATAAGGTAATTTATCACTACCGAAACGAGCAAATGAACTTGGTTTCTTTTGGATATTAAAATTTTCAGCGATGGCAGAGAGGGAGGAGTCAGCAAGTTCCGTATTTCCTACGGAAGCAAACATACCGATAAGTATATCGGGTTTTTGGAGGCCTTTGAGCGTGGAGAAAAAATGAATTGGATGACCTAAGTTTAGACCACTTGAGTTTGGGTCTATAAAAAACTCCAGAAGTTCAGGTTTTGAATTACTCCAGTCATTCAGGATGGGAGTCCAGGTCGTAGATTCTTTGATAAAGGTTTCTGAAATTAGTTTTTTGGCTTTTACGGATAGTACAATGTAAGAATCCGGCGGTACCTGTTTCGAATGGAAAGGAACGGCACTCATGGTGGATAGAAAAGAGAAACAAAGAATAAACAATGCAGATCTAAAGGAATAAAATTTGGTGGATTTAATCACATATGTCAGGTTAGTTTTGAGTTTCGTAAGGTCAAATTATCTTTCCACTTAGCTTAAAAAGCGTATTGATTTACTTACTATGTTTACGGGAATTGTAGAAGGTGTTGGAAAAGTAGAATCGCTAGTCGAAGAAAAGGAATCATGGTGTTTAACCTTATCTCTTCCTTTTGAGGAAAATGATGGCCTCGAGGCGGGTGCCAGTTTGGCAGTCAATGGCTGTTGCCTTACTTTTCGTAAGCAGGGAGGGCAAACGGGAGAATTTGATCTACTTGAAGAAACACTTAACAGAACTAATCTTGGTGATCTGAAAACAGGCGACCTCGTTAATCTGGAACGTTCTGTCCCTGCAAACGGGAGAATGGGGGGCCATTTTGTAACTGGACACATTGATGGGGTAGGTGAGGTTAAAATATTCGAGGAAAGAGGGAAGAATTTGTATTTCCGAGTTTCTTTACCGGAAAAGTATTCCTGCTATTTGGTTGATAAAGGCTGCGTCTCAGTAGATGGATGTTCACTCACAGTTTGCGAGGTGGAACAGGATTCCTTTGCGATTTGGCTGATTCCTCATACACTTGGGAAAACTAACCTGCAGCAAAAAACTGTGGGGGACATGATCAACCTGGAATTTGATATTTTAGCCAAGTATGTTGAAAAGTTTTCTTTACCGATTTTAGGAAATTAAGAGCGATGAATTTGCAAGTTGCTACTCAGGCTGTGCTCGAAGAATTATCGAGGATGCGCTCCGAAGGAATAAGCCGTGTTTTTATTCAGGATGAAACTCTTGGGATCCTGGAAGATTTACTCAGCCCAAATTCTTTCATAGATAAACCTGTTCCTGAAAATAAAGTATCCAAAGATCGAACTAATGCTCCTGAACCCTTGAGACTGGAAGAGCCCTCACCCTCTCAAGTTTCCTCGCCTAAAGATATTGAAATAGAAACAAAATCTCTTCCGCCACCACCCGATTTTGAATTACCAGAGGGGACTAAAGAGAGCAGGTGGGAGTGGTTGCAAAAAAAAGTTTTAGACTGTGATACATGTAATGCAGAACTTAACCCGAATGGAAAAGTAGTCTTTGGCGAAGGCGATTTAAATGCAGATCTTTTTCTATGTGGTGAGGCACCGGGTGCGGAAGAGGAAGAGGTTGGATCCCCCTTTATTGGTCCTGCGGGTGAGTTGTTGATGAAGATACTTAGTGCGATGGGCTTGAAGCGGGAGCAAGTTTACCTTGGCAATATTTTAAATTGGCGACCCAGACACAATCAGGCATTCGGGAACAGACCACCGAGGCAGGAAGAGATGGAATTTTGCCTGCCTTACCTCAAGGCTCAAATAGAAATTGTTCAACCAAAGGTGATAGTGGCTCTTGGTAAGACCGCCACGGATGGATTGATAGGGCGTGATGTCAAAAGAAGACTAAGTCAGGTAAGGGGAATATGGAACGAAGTTTCGGGGTTTCCTGTGATGGTAACCTATCATCCTTCGTATCTTCTGCATAACCCTAGCAAGGCAAGTAAAAGAAAAGTTTGGGAAGACTTTATGTTAGTTATGGAAAAGTTGAAGATGCCTGTTTCCGAAAAACAGAAGGCTTTTTTCCAGTAATTTTTTATGGATGACACCTGTTTGTTGGTGCTGGCCGGAAATCCGCCTTCTGAGGAACTTCTAAGTTGGCGAGTTGAGGAGGCGAGCGTTACGATTGCCGTTGATGGTGGTATCCTTCCTTTTATAAATGCCAGTCTAGGTCTTGTGCCTCATATCATCCTCGGTGATTTGGATTCTCTACCCGATTTAGAAAATACTATTAGTGAATTCGCTGATGTGGAACTCGTTCAAATGAAAGCACAAGATACTACAGATTTTGAGAAGGCGTTGCTTTGGGTGAAGGGGAACACAAATCTAAAAAAGTTAATAATCTTGGGCGGTTTAGGCAAACGAACGGATCATTTGATAACTAACCTATTAGTTGCATCGGTTGCTGATGAATCATTACAGATTACCTTTGATGATGACTGCGAGTGGATTCAACGGGTTACTCCTTCTTGCCCTCTTCAGCTGAATGGTCGTAAAGGTTCAAACCTAAGTATTCTTCCAATTCGTGAATCAATTGGTGTTCGCACTAAGGGCTTAAAATGGGAACTTGATGGTGAAATAATTGGAGGTTCAAGAATTATTGGTCAAAGTAACTTATGTCTATCGGATTCAGTTGAGATTAGTTGTACCTCGGGAAGCTTCTATGTGTTTCTCGAAAAAGGTTAATTCCCACAAAAAAACCTCGCCCATTTTCACGAGCGAGGTTTTCTGAAAGAAATGAAAGTACTTAACTTTTAAACTGGGGGAGATGTCCTTTATCGAAAGCTTCCTTGAAGTAGGCGTCCGGATCACGTTTCCAACGACGTTGTGCACTTGATGACCAGAGATAGATAGTCTTACCCTTGTATTCAACAGTTTTTGAATTTGGGTTGATGAAACGCTCTGGATAAATGGGACAGACTCGTTGATCGAGAAGTTTAACTTTATCAACGCCAAGTTTTTTCTTTTCGGCATCGGTATATTTTTTGGCTAGCGCTGGGACTGCCTTTATGTAATAAGCAGCAGCACCATCGAATGCTTTTACGCATGAACCGCAACAAAAGTAAATCTTCTTACCTGTGCTTTCAGAAAATTCTTCTGGATCAATCTCGTCGCCTAACATGATGGCACATTCCTCTCCTTGAAGCGGAAAATTGATAAGAAATAGAAAAAATAGTGAGCTTAAGATTTTATTCATATTTTACTAATGTCCTGAAAAGGAGATTTTTTCAAGGTTATCATAGTATTTTTCCAAAAAAGTATTTTGAACTATATTCTTACCTGTTTTCACATGAAATTTTCTACAAACCTTAAATCTAATGGATCCAAGTATGCAAAAAGAGTACCTCAACAGCTTAGAGCAAATTTTGCAAGAGGTAGAAAACTACCTTGAATCAAGTACAGATGCTGCCGCTGCAGTTGAACCAGATAAGGGACTGGGTCGATTGTCGCGCATGGAGGCTATGCAAGATCAGCAACTTGTGATGGAGATGAGAAGACGAAAAAAGCGTCAGCTTGCTGATGTCAAATCAGCTATTTCAAGACTTGAAATGGGGAATTATGGCACCTGCATCTTCTGTGGAAAAGAAATTTCGCCTGAAAGGTTAGCTGTGACACCGGAGGTACAAACTTGCATGAGATGCAGTTAGAGACCTATGTTTTAGTTGATTTCTAAATCAAGCCTAAGTGCCTGAAATTTTTTTCGATGTTTGTGACTTATTTGGCTGGCCCGAGCACGCCATTTTCTAAAACTGGATGATTTTAGATTCTTTCTCATAATCCGAATTACATCAGACTCTTTTTTGCCGGTAATTTTATAAATTTCCTCGAAGGTAATTCGATCCGCCCAGGCTGCCCAGATGATCCAATCTTCCGTACCTTGGGGGGGCATGGGTTTGCACGACTTGGTAACAGGGAAATTACTTTGCTTCTTTTTAGACATTCAGGCAGCAGAGATACTTTTCATATCAATTACGAAGCGGTACTTAACATCGCTTTTTACGAGTCTTTCAAATGCTTCCTGGATTTGGTTCATGCGAATCACTTCCACATCAGAGATAATGTTATGCTCTCCGCAGAAGTTAAGCATGTCCTGTGTTTGTTGGATTCCACCGATTAAAGATCCTGCGAGTTTTTTCCTGCCAAACATGAGTTGAGCCGCATTTACCTGACTTAAGGGTTCAACCGCCCCTACCACGCACATGGTGCCATCCACTTTAAGAAGATCGAGGTAGGGGTCGATCTTGTGGTCAACCGGTATGGTGTTGAGAATAAAATCAAATTCACCAACCTCCTTGGCCATGGCGTCAGTATCGGTGGATACAAGGACCTGATCAGCTCCTAGTGACTTGGCATCATTTCCTTTCTCAGGAGTAGTGGTAATCATGACCGTGTGGGCACCCATGGCATGAGCAAATTTGACCCCCATGTGACCAAGTCCCCCTAGACCTACTACACCGACCTTCATGCCTTTCGTAACGGACCAATGTTGAAGAGGTGAGTAAGTGGTAATTCCAGCGCAAAGAAGGGGAGCAGTTCCAGTAAGTTCGAGATTTACAGGAATTTTCAGGATGAAAGATTCATCGGCGACAATTCTCTGCGAATAGCCTCCATAGGTAAAACCACCAGGATCATCGATTGGGGAATTGTAAGTTGCTGTAAAACCAGCATGGCAATACTGCTCATTTCCTGTCTCACATGATGCACACTTTCCACAGGCATTAACCATGCATCCGATAGCTGCTGTATCACCAACCTTGAATTTAGAAACTGAAGACCCTACTTCGGTTATTTTTCCGACGATTTCATGACCAGGGACCACTGGATATTCGGTCATGCCCCAATCATTATTAACGAAATGTAAATCTGTATGGCAAACTCCACAGTAATCAATTTCAATTAAAACATCCTTATCATGGAGTTCCCGTCTCTCAATCGTGTATGGGTGTAAAATATCTTTGGCTGCTTCTGCAGCGTAACTCGCAGTTTTCATTAAATCATTATTGTAGGCTTATCTTGGAATAACAAGCCAATGGGTTAAAAAGCATTTTAGTATTTAACTACTTTTGACTTGTTTAAAGATCGTTTCGGTTTCGGATACTACAATGTTGCCAAGACTTTAGGAATCGGGTCGTAAATCTACGAACTCAAGAATGCAGGGACAGGTTTTAAAAATTACTTTTGTCCAGTATTCATGTTTTTTGTATATTTTCTGCTTTAGCACATAGTCAGATACATTAGTTCCTGATCTGCCTTGCTGAGACTTCGCAAATCTAATTTAATCGTTTAGACCACTACTTGAGCTACTTGAAGGAATTTGGACGAGATCGGATTGGATGAGCTTGGGGAACATTTTCGATGACATTTCATCGAGGTCTCGAATATTTAAATCGCATTAGCTCAACGAAGCTTGTTGTGCAATTACTAGTTCATTAATTCCTTTTTCTGCCAGATCCAGCATTTCATCCAGTTGAGATTTGTTGTAAGTCGCTTCCTCTCCGGCAGATTGTACCTCAACAAACTGACCACTTCCCGTCATTACGATGTTAGCATCAACCGAGGCATCCCGATCTTCGGGGTAGTCAAGATCAAGAATGCAAGTATTTTTATAGATTCCAACACTTATGGCGGCTAGGTTATCGATGATGGGGTCCTCATCGAGTTTTCCTCTTGAAAGCAGATTGTTAATAGCGATACGAGCAGCAACCCAGGCTCCTGTTATAGATGCGGTTCTTGTACCCCCATCCGCACGCAGCACATCACAATCAATCCATAGTGTCTTGTCAGGAAACTTTTTCAGGTCTACGACCGCACGCAGGGATCGACCAATTAGCCGCTGAATTTCAATGTTTCTTCCATCTTGCTTGCCTTTGCTACTTGGACGATCTTTCCTTGTTAGAGTAGAATAAGGAAGCATATTGTATTCTGCAGTTAGCCAACCTCCCTCCACTTTTTGCTGTCGCATCCATCCTGGAATGCGATCTTCTATCATCGCAGCACAAATAACCTGTGTGTTGCCAAATGAGCAAAGAACGGAACCGTTGGCATGAGGTGCAATACCTGTTTTGAATTCAACCTGCCTCATCTGATTGAATTCACGACCAGAAGGACGGGTGAAAGCTTCATTGAGTTGATCAGCAAGAGAGTGATTATCTAACGATTCAGATGTCATAGGTTTTTAAAGGTTCAGGGTCGTAAATGCTAAAAGGTTCGTTTTCTAAGTTTTGCTTGAACCAATCGCGTGCTTCCGGATCTCCGTGATGTAAAATGACCGCTCGTGGGGATATTTTTTTGGCGTAGGCAGTGAGTTCGTCTCGGTTCGCGTGACCACTTAAATCAAATTTAGATACTTTAGCTTCTATTTTTTGGAGGACATCTAAGGCGTCAAAGTCAAAAGTATCTCCTCTAGATGCCTCTAAAAGCTTGCCTCCTGGAGTACTTGGGTCGCAATAGCCCACAAAAAGAATGGAATTTTTTGATTCTCCTAAAAGACCCGAAGCCAAAACATAGGAAGGAGTTTTTTCAACCATCATTCCACTGCTAACAAGAAAAATGCCTTCCATCGGGGGTCTTCTTCCCGGTTCAATTTTCTTAGGTAAGGGTCTTGCTCCTATAGCCCTGAGCACTTTTCGATTAAACCTAACACGATTTGTGTTTTTAGAAATTTCGTGGAAATGGTTGACCAAATCCATGCCCAAGCCGGAACAAAAAACTGGAACCTTGGGTATAGCCTTTTTGCGAAACGCTTCGTCCAAAATCGCGAGCATCTCTTGCATTCGTCCGAGTGCAAAAACGGGTATCAATACGGAGCCTTGTTTTGCGAGCGTTGAATGAATCGTCTTGAGCATCCGAACGATTTCAGACTCTCTAGATTGGTTGCGGGGAATTTCGGTGGAGCCACGTGTGGTTTCAGTAACTAAAATATCTACTGGTTCTTTAGGTAAATTTGCCCCATCCAAAGTTCGCTGGTCATTGAATAAAATATCACCAGTAAAAAAAGTGATATTTCCTTTATATTTAATACTAACTGAGACTGCACCAGCAACATGTCCCGCATGATGTAGAGTAAGTTCAATATGCTCACCGTTTTTCTCCAAGCGATAAGGAGTGTGCAATGGAGGAGTCTTGAAACGGTCATAGAGAGAGGTAAGATCACCTCTGCCGTAATAGGGAAGTTCGGGGATGTTTAATTCCGTTCGCTGCCTTTTCATTACGGAAATTGAATTTGAAAGCATTCTGCGGGCTAGAATAGAGCTGGCATAGCTTAGAATGACAGGAGCGTCGGGTTGTTGCCTGGAAAGAAGGGGGAGGCTTCCAAGGTGGTCAAGGTGGCAATGAGTGAGGATAATGAAATCGAGGGAAAACCTTTCGATTTCTTCGTGTTTGGGCAGGGATTCAGAACCAGCAAATTTTGGGTGTAATCCTGAATCAATCACAAACTTAAAAGGACCGATTTCGCAGAGGCTACAGTTGGCTCCGATACCACCTTGCACATTTAAGTCAGTAAACTTCATGAATGCACCGGGTCGATGTTGGCCCCGCCGGGAATATCCAAGCGGAAGGGTTTCATTCTAATGTGAATACGGTTTTGGAATTCATCCACTCCATGGAAAGAACCAAATGCCTCAGCGGAAAGATGGGTTACATGATAGCTGTTGTAAGAGAATGTTTCTCCTGGAGGGATTTTGGGAGATTCCCCTACAATCTTTTCACCTTCTACTACTGTCTTGGTTCCATCATCATTGGCCAATACCCATTTTCTACCAAGCAGGGTGACCATGCGATCCGAAAGGTTAGAAATACTGATAAAATAAATAAATGCGTGTAAATCAATACCCTCCACTTTTGATTTCTCTCGGTGATGAACCAATTTTTCCAACGAGGCCTGCAATCCCTCTAATTCTATACTTTCCTCCTTCAAAATAGATTTAGCTACCATATCACAGATCAAATAAACACCAACGATTATTTAATCTCATAAGATTTCTCTAATTGTGAATGAATTACGCTTGCTCAAGTGGAGAGAGCATACAAAACGGAATGAATGCAAAAGTTTGCTCTCTTATCAGTTAGTGACAAAACCGGGATTGTTGAATTTGCCGAGGCTTTGGTCAATGAATTCGGATACACTCTTTTATCAACGGGTGGCACGGCGAAACTTCTTCGTGATCAAGGCATTTCAGTCACAGATGTAAGTGATCATACCAAATTTCCTGAAATGATGGATGGCCGGGTTAAGACCTTACATCCAAGGATTCATGGGGGTCTGCTATGTTTGCGTGACAACCCCGAACACCTGAAGGCGGCGGAAAGTCATGAAATAGAAATGATAGACCTTGTGGTTGTAAACTTATATCCTTTTGAAGATACAGTGGCCCGGGCAAATGTGACTTTCGAAGAAGCAATTGAGCAAATAGATATCGGTGGTCCTTCCATGTTACGTAGTGCTGCAAAAAATCATAAAGATGTTACCGTGGTTTGCGATCCCTCTGATTACACCAGAGTCATTGAGTCGATTGGTTCGGGATCAGATAATGTTGAGTTCAGAAAGGAATTGGCTTTGAAAGTGTTTACTCGAACAGCGGCCTATGATGGTGCAATTCGTAACTATCTGGTAACTCAATCTCAGAGTGCTCAGGATCACTTTGATATGGATTCGGTTTCCGGTTTCCCTTCAGTACTTCACATTGAAAGTAACAAAGCCAATAACCTTCGCTATGGAGAAAATCCTCATCAACAAGCTGCTTTGTATGGAGATTTTTTAGATTATTTCGACCAATTACAGGGCAAGGAATTAAGTTACAATAATATCATCGATATCTCTGCGGCTGCATACCTGATAGGAGAGTTTGAGCGACCAACTGTTGCCATTCTTAAACATACCAATCCATGTGGTGTCGCCAGTGCAGATAACATTTCAGAAGCATGGGATTCAGCTTTTGCAACCGATAGGCAGGCACCTTTTGGCGGTATTATAGTCGTCAATAACACTTTGGATATAGATTTAGCCAAAAAGATCGGAGAAATATTTTGCGAAGTAATCATTGCACCTGGTTTTACAACGGAAGCCAGGGAATTCTTTGCGAAGAAAAAAAATCTACGTCTTTTACATTCTAAGGTTGGCTTTGGTCCGGATACTTTACAGGAAATAAGAACTGTACCCGGTGGACTTCTTGCACAGGATCGCGATCAGAAACGGATTAATCCGAAAAATTTTGAAGTAGTGACTAAGCGTCAACCCACAGATCTTGAATTCCGGTCTATGTTATTTGGGTGGAGGGTGGTACGACATGTAAAAAGTAATGCGATCGTATATGCCGGTGACGAAAAAACTTTGGGGGTTGGAGCCGGGCAGATGTCAAGGGTGGATAGTTCTAGGATAGCCGTATGGAAGGCCGGGGAAGCCAGCTTATCCCTTACAGGTTCTACAGTTGCATCAGATGCTTTTTTTCCATTTGCCGATGGATTGTTGGCTGCTGCTGATGCTGGTGCAACCGCTGCAATTCAGCCAGGTGGAAGCGTAAGAGATGAAGAGGTTATTGATGCCGCTAATGAAAGAGATATGGCAATGATTTTTACTCGTACTCGTCATTTCAAGCATTGATATAAAACACCTTTTCATTTGTGGTACAATGAAGTGTTCATACCATAATATTTAACGATGAGGAAACTACTACATTCTTGGGCATTATTGCTATGTTCTTCGGTGTCTACATTGTTATTATCCGGTTGTGGCGTTGCCATGATGTCTGATGAACGGTTGGCGAGACAATCAACGGCGCAATTTACTCAGTTGAAGAAGAAGGATCCAGTATCCAAAAATCGTGTTTACCAAAAGATGATTGAAAGAATTGGCAAAAGGATTACTGATGTGGCCAAAGTGGATGTACCCGGAACGGACTGGGAATTTGTAGTTTTTGATAAAAGTGAGCCAAACGCCTTTGCAATGCCTGGTGGAAAAGTAGGGGTTAATGCCGGACTAATTGAACTGGCTAATGAAGATGAAGACGAAATTGCTGCTGTGATTGGACATGAGGTTGCTCATGTGGCTAAAAGGCATAGCAACAAAAGAATGAGTCAAGGTGTTGGAGTTGCTTTGGGTGGAATCCTTTTAGACACGGCAATGCGGAATAAAAGCTCGAGTGACCGAGCCTTGGCAAGGGGTGCTTATGGAGTGGGGGCTACGGTTGGAGCTGTTTTGCCTTTCAGTCGTTCTCAGGAAAGGGAAGCTGATGACCTCGGGTTGATTTATTCAGCCAAGGCTGGGTATGATCCGAGAGCGTCGATCCGTTTTTGGCAGAAAATGATGAGTAAGAGCAAAAGAAAGATGCCACAATTCCTTTCGACGCATCCAGATTCCGGTAAAAGAATTGAATTTCTGAAGTCAAGAATGCCCTATGCTATGGCTTTATATAAAAACGCAAAATAAAACATAGGAAAAAATTCTAAATCATGAGCGACCTACTTGACGACCCCGTTAAAGCCTTAACTGAATATGTTAGTTTCCCAAGTGTTTCCGCTGATTCTTCTTTTTCAGATGGAATTTGTGGTGCCAGGGAATTTGCTACAGCAAGAATGAAAGACCTAGGTTTCTCGGTCGAAACAATTGGCACCCCAATCCATCCAGTTTTATTGGGAACCCGGGGCAACCCATCTTGGCCAAGATTAGTCATTTATGGGCACTATGATGTTCAACCCCCTGATCCGATTGACTTATGGAGCTCGGATCCTTTTGCGGCTTCTGTAAGGAATGGCAGGATATACGGCCGTGGTGCAGCGGATAATAAAGGACCCCAAATTGTCCACATGTGTGCACTCCATCGTGCATTAAAAAAGAATCCCGATCTGCCATTACATATTACCTACCTAATCGAGGGAGAAGAAGAGATAGGTAGTCCCAGTTTTCGTCCTTTTTTAGAGCAAAGGAAAGATCAGCTCGCTGGTGACATGCTTCTGGTCTCAGATACAGGCAGTCCAGGTTCAGACCAATTAGTTGTTACGACGGGGCTGCGAGGACTCACTGCGATGGAAGTAAAACTCACTGGGCCCAAGCAGGATCTGCATTCTGGTGTTCATGGTGGTGCCCTAAGAAACCCTTTACAGGCACTGGTCCAGATTTGCTCTACTTTACACGACGAATCAGGAAAAGTTTCAGTAGAAGGATTCTACGACGATGTGCTTGAGCCCCAAGCATGGGAGAGAGAGGAGCTAAATAAACTGCCTACCAGTGAAGAAGAATATCAGAGGTTTCTTGGTGTTCCTAGATTATCACCGCCCCCTGGATTCAGTGCACTGGAAGCAATCAGGTTCTCCCCCACATTGGAGTTCAATGGTTTGGGTGGTGGTTATCAGGGAGAGGGTTCCAAGACAGTTATTCCCGCTGAGGCATTTGTCAAAATAACTTGTAGACTCGTACCCAACCAAAAATCTGAAGATATTGCCCGCAAGGTTAAAAGTTCAATAGAATCGGCTTGTCCAGATTCTATAAAAGTTGAAGTTGAGTTGAAGGGTGGGGGAGATCCCTATGTTGTCATTCCGCCCGGTAAACCGGGTTCATCTGGTGACGAGTCACCTCTGCTGAATAAAGCCTTCCCGCTTCTTGAAGATTGTGTAAACAATCAATTTGGTACAAAGCCGATATATCTAAGAGAGGGTGGAAGTATTCCGATTATTCGGGATTTACAGGAGGTCGCCGGTTTGGAAGCGTTGATGCTGGGTCTCTTTACCAATGAGGATAATCTTCATGCCCCTGATGAGAGCTTTAATCTGAAAATAATGAATCGGGCTATCGATTCATTCGAATCTTTTTTCCTTAAGTTAGGAGAAGATTCTTAAACAAGATCAAGATCCTTTAGTTACTACAAAAGCAGCTCTGCGGTCCAATTTAGCCTGGTCTCCATCTGCATTAGGAATTGCTGATTCATCACCGATAGAGACTGTATCTATGCGGGATTGATCGGCACCTAATTCTGTTAGATAAGACTTCACCGTAGTAGCCCGTCTGTCTCCCAACGATTTATTGTAAGCGGGTGTGCCTTTCCAATCGCAATAACCTTCGATTAATAGCCTAGCATTTGGGTTTGTTTTCAGAAAATCTGCAATTTCAGCTAATTTCTCACGTTCAGTTGCGTTGATATTATACTGATCAAAACCAAAGTAAACTGGATCAAAGGGGCGGATTGTATTTAACGGATCACTAAAGGCGTCAAGTTCATTACTTCTGGGAGCCAATAAATCATCGTTTAATCCTAGCAATGTATTCCCTGCGATTGAAAACTCATCGTCGGTTCCTTGGTTAAAATCATCTGCAGAGGCAGACTCTTCATTGTTGTTGGAATTTCTTATTAGTGCCGTGTCTGGATCAACCTTCTTAGCACAAGATGAAAAGCAAAGAAGGGACACAAGAATGGAGACGGGTATTTCTTTACAAATTTTCATCTGAGACCAACTCAAGAATCTCTAAGGATAAGGAAATGAGCTTTTCTCTCCAATCCCGCAGTAGTCGGATCTGCGTTTGGAGTAGCCATTTCATCTCCCACTGAAATTATTTCAATCCTACTGGAATCAATTCCAAGGTCGGAAAGATAGTCTCGTACGCTTGTTGCACGACGATCTCCGAGAGATTTGTTGTACGCGGGTGTACCTTTCCAATCACAATATCCCTCGATCAAAATTTTGATTTCAGGATTTTGGGTCATGAAGACGGCAATATCTTGTAATTTTTGTCTTTCTTCTGTGCCAATATTGTATTGATCGAAGCCAAAAAAGATAGGATCAAAGGGACGCTCCGCATTTTGTATAGTATCAGGGTCGCTCCAAAAAGGGTCTTGAGGCATCAGTCCATCCTCTCCTCCAAGGCCACTTATAGTTGATCCGATTGGTGATAAATCATTTTCGTTTTCACCGCCGGCTAAATCATTGGAAGAGCCGGTAAATGTGCCTCGGTCAGTCCCTTTGATAAGGGCTGTATCATCAGGAGATAGACCACTTTTTTTAGAGCACGAAGTGATAAGTACCGTTGCAAGTAGTGTTGTTGCCATCCACAATTTAATTTTCATAATAATATTTCCCGCTTAATTAACTTCATAACAGCTTCCCAACTGTTTTATATAAATTTGTCCTTCATTCCATGACTCGTCAAATGGAAAAATTAACTTCACAAAATTTTTTTTTAGTCGATAACGGTTCTCTTAGACCTGAATCTATTCTTTATATCCGTGAAATAGCAGATGATTTAAATAAATCTACCGGAGTTTCGATTATTCCAAGTGGTATAATGCATTCGCATAAAGTGGATGCGTCGAAATTAAACGGAATGCCCTCCCTTTCAATGGACTCCCTATTTAATGAGAGGAATGGTGATGCATTTGATTCTTTGGCAATTATCCCACTGTTCTTCGGGCCAAGTTTGGCCATCACTGATTGGTTGCAAAAAAAACTGGAAGAATGGCAGAGCCTCGGAAGCAACAGGGAATTTGTTGTTGCCGACTGCATTTATCGGCACGGAGATGAAAGAATTGCTGAAGCCTTAACGGAAAATGTGGTCAGTTTTATTTCAAAAAAAGACAAATCAAAGCCATTTGTTATTTTAGTTGATCATGGAACTCCTCTTCCAAGTGTAAATCTTGTCCGAGAGCAGTTAGGGCAAATAATGGTGAAGAAATTAGACGGTTTGATTTCAGGCTTTTCGACAGCATGCATGGAAAGAAGACCAGATTCTAAGTATGATTTTAATGATCCGTTATTAGGGCAGTTACTTATCGATGTCCAAAATCATGGACACAAAAAGGTTATTCTTGCACAGTTGTTTTTGGCACCTGGTCGGCATGCAGGAACCAATGGTGATATTGCCGAAATTTGTGAGCCGTTTGTAAAAAATGGATTGGATGTCAGAAGAACTCCGGTCTTGGGAAAACATCCTTTAGTGCAACAAGTCCTCTCAGAAAGGGTGCAGGAAATATTGCGAATAGATTAAGGCCACGATTTAAAAAGAAGTTAGCCAAACCCCGATTAATAATAAAAGGGCTCCGATCATTCTCCTCAAAAAAAGTGATGCTGAGGAATGACCCTCCTTCAGACCTAGCCATCCTCCAAAAATCACTACGAGAATAACCGACCAAAAACCTCGTCCTGCATAAAAAATATTTGCCTCTGTCGGAACTTGGTAAAGACCAATAGCCATAGACATACAGATAGCTTGTCCTCCCATAGGTAGAGCCGAGAGCCAGATCCAAATGTCTGTTCCTTTTCGATAGGGTAAGAAAGATCCCTCAGTCCAAGGGATTATGATAATTGATATCAAGCCAACAGATCCAAAAACGATGAAGAGCAAAAAGAAAGGATCTGAATTATGGGTGAAATAAGGAACCAGTGAGTCGAGAAGTCCAAATCCAGCAGCACCGGCGACTGCTAGGAGTAATCCTTGAATTGAAAAAACGGACCCTTTACTTGGCCACCCGATTAATCCTATGGACAAAGTGGAAAGTCCCACGGCAACCCATGTAGAGATTGTTATCTCATTAGGTACAAGGTTGAATAATACTACGAAAAAAGCCACAAAAACTGGCTTGGTTCCCATTATTGGAGTCATGAGGCTTGCATCGCCCCGTCGAAGAGAAAGAAAGCAAAGCATTTGGGATAGGAAAAAAAGAATTCCCAAGAGGAAACCAGAGAGAATAAAGTCCAAGGAAAGCTTTTTCTCAGCGAGAAAAGGATAGGGTATAAAGCAAGCCGACATAAATATATTCGAGAAGACCAATGATCTCAGGGTTCCGGATCCAAGCTCGAGACCTCTTTTGCAAAGAAGGGCACTGCAAGCATACAGAAAGCCTGCGGCCAAAGCTAAAAAATATGCAGGCGAGTCTTCGTTCAAATCAGGTTATTTATGATTGGAAACGACAATTATAGCTGATTCAGGAATTTGGATGAGTAGGATGAACAATCTTGAGGAGATAATTCTTTTGTTCCAAAAATTAGTCTGTACTTTACATCCAAAGGACGATCGGGTGTGACTGAACTTTTGAAATAAGAGCCAAATCGACCGTAGTCTCTTTCGCTGTAAAAACTAGGTTTTGGGTTATTTTTATGGTCAAGATAAAGAGTGAAATATCTCACATTTCCAATGACAACGCTTTGAGCCTTCCAATTCAAATTTTTCATATCTTTGTTTTGAGGCCAGTTCTTGGTGTTGCCCATGGAATCTTTTCCGTCATTGGGGCGAATATAATAAGTTTTCTTGAATGTTGATTCGGCTACCTCATTAGATGCTCTAAACTGAAATCCTGCGTGTTGGGGATCTCCATCTAAAGTAACTTTTGGTTGGTTCGTGGATAAAGTAGAGTCAAAGTCAATTTGTAAACGCCCTTCCTTGTTAAATTGAAAAGTCAGTTTGCGTCTTTCCGTAATAAAAATGGTTCCGTCGTCGACCCGCCAGGCAATTTCACTTTCCAGAAAGGCTTTTCGTGCATCCGCATTATGACTTATTATTTTTTCGTGCGTTTGAAATCCTCTTTTGCAGTGCCAGGTATCAACATTAACCTGCTCTCCGTTTTTATTCAGAGCAGAGCATTTGGAGAATCCAAAATAAATGCCACGATGGTGAGTGAATTTTCCTCCGGGTCCTTTGGTGACAAATTTTTCGCCTTTCTTATCATATAAATGAAAGAAGGGTTTGTAAGTTCTTTCTCTATCTTGAGGGTCCATTCGTTCGTAAACATAGCGGGCAACCTTTTGGTCTCCCCATGAAAGATCGAAATTCTTTCCTTTAGTTTCCATCCATGAAAACTTTGCCTGTGCTACACACAAAGGAAAAAAAATGAATAGGTACTTAGTTTTATTTGAAAATTCTTGCATCCCTTTCTTTTACCTTTCCCATGGTTACTGTTCCAAGCTAAAAGACTTGGGTCTATTGAAATTAATATTCAGTGGTGCAATGAATTAGTCTCGTATTTTTGCATATGATAAATAGATCAAATGAATGCGTTTAGATTACTGGCTGTGTCTATGTCTTTTTTCATCGAGTCTTTCTGGTGTTATAGATTTCAAAAATAATGTTTGGCCGATACTTGAGGAAAGATGCATTGAGTGTCATCGTGCACCCTATGAAAGGAATGGAGTAATTAAAAAGCCGAAAGCTGGACTCAGGCTTGATGGGGCAGCTCATATTATGTACGGCAGTGATGAATCTCCCGTTGTGGTAGTGGATCATCCAAGCAGAAGTTCCCTCTATCAAAGAGTAATTCTTTCTCCAGATGATTCAGATCATATGCCGCCCAAGGGTGAACCTTTAACTAAATCGCAAAAAGAGATCCTCAGAATGTGGATTGCCCAAGGTGTGGATTTTGGTTCTTGGGTGGGGGCTACCGATGGGATTCAGGATCTGACGGAAAGAAGAAAAGCGGATCAAGTTCTACAAGCAACTTATTTAAAAGAATTTGATGTTTTGGCAGAGGGGGTTGTTGCTGTAGAAGGCAATTTTGTGAAAGAAATTGCTCTTTCAACTGGTTTAATGATTAGACCCTTGGGGGTGGGTTCAAAGCTTTTGGAGGCACGGGTTGTTACCGAACCTAGCCAGGTTGGAGACAATTCGGTCAGGAAACTTCTTTCCCTTAAAGACAACCTGGTCTCATTAGATTTGAGGAATACAAATGTGACGGATGACTCGTTGAAAATCATCTCTTCTTTCCCTCGATTAAAAAAACTTAACCTAATGGGGACGCAAATTAATTCAGATGGGCTAGGTTCTTTAAATAGACATAAAAATTTGGAAACCCTCAACCTCGTAAATACGAGTGTTACGGATGAGGCAACTGACATCCTTATTTCTATGCCTCTTTTGAGAAGAGTTTATTTGTGGAAATCTGCTTTTACAAAACAAGGGATTTTAACCCTGAAAAAAGAAATGGGTGATCTGATTGTTAGTTATTAGAGATTATTCTTTTTACTGAGTTTCCAAAGAGCTCTGTCTGACCGAACAAAAATTGAGCCTTTATCCGCAGCCGGAGTGCAAAGAATCGTATCTTTTAGATCGATTTCTCTAATAACTTTAGCTTCAGACTCTTCTTTTATATCAATAATTTGACACAAACCTTCTTCGCTAAAAATAAAGAGCAGGTTTGAGGTAACTATTGGGGAACCACTGATAGGACCTTTCATTCTGAGTCTCCAATTTATTTCACCGGTTTTAATAGATGCAGAAGTGAGAACATTAGCTCGGTTAATGACAAAAACTTGATCGCCTGAAATCGCGGGGCTTCCCGTTCCGGGAGCCAACTTATTGTTTCTCCATAGTTGTTCAGGATTTTGTCCATATTCAGGCGTTCTGAGTGCAGTTAAACCATTTGATGGCACCAAAAGGGTTTTGTTCTCAAAACTAATGGCACTTGAAGGTATGGTTGAAGCTCCATCCTTATACTGCCACATAAATTCTCCATTTACTGGCTTGAGAAAGGATATGCCTTCCTTTGACTGAAGACCAACCCATTCAAATGATTTGTTTTTAAGAACAATGGGCGAAGTCCAATTGGCACCTCTGGGCCTGTCTTTTTTCCATAGGGTAGTACCGTTTTTTAAGTTTAAGCCAAAAGTAAAGGAATCAGCATCGTTTTCCACTTGGGAAACCAAAACGCCTTGTGCAACAACGGGGGAGGATGACATCCCAAGTCCATTCGCAATATTGGGATAATCGAAAGTAAGACCCCGAAGCCAAATTAAATTTCCTTTGAGGTCGAGGCAGAAAATGTCGTTGGATGAAAACTGAGCTACGACCACATTCCCATCGCTTACCATCGTTGAAGCGGCAACACATGTTTTATTGTGACAAATTGTTCTGCCAGTGGCACGAAATATTCGCTCCCAAACTTTGTTTCCATTGACTGTCTCATACGCAAGCACATGAAGGTTGGACTGTTGTGAACCGCTTGATGCGGTTACAAAGAGCAAGTCTCCCACCACGATGGGGCTGGATAATCCTCTTCCTGGAAGAGGGACTTTCCATGAATCTTTGGAAGTTTGAGATAAGGTTGCAGGTATTTCCCCCTTGCTTAAGCCATTACCTTCAGTTCCTCTGAATCCCCGCCAATCAGCATTCAAAAAGTATGTTGTCCACGCCAAGGATGTAATGAGTAGAAATTTTTTTTTCATTTAATTTAAAGATTGAAGTTTGGTGCCGCTTAAGTCGGTTATTCTGAAGCAAAATTCCCATTGTTTTGTCCAGCTTTCAGTTTGTTCATTTTGACATACTTTAACCAAAATGCGGTTTTTACCCTTTCGTAAATTACCATCCAGTATGAATTGATCCACTCTTGTTGCCCCGCGATGATATTCGTCCCGTGCAAAAATCAACTCATCGTTTATCCATAATTTCCAAGCATTTTTAGATCCAATACGAAATTGAACCATTTGATCCTGCATTGAATCAAATTCGGCGTATGCGTAACAAAGCACCTCTTTAATATGCCCAAAGGGTTGATTTAAATCGAGTAGACCAAGTCGATCTGAAGTCGAAAAAGTTTGCCATGCAACAGGGCCATTTTTCCCCTCATGTTTTTTATTTATCGAATCCAGAGTGTTTTCTGGTGAGTAAGGAATATTGAAACCATTCCTAGAGGAGTTATCAAATGGACCAATCACTTTCCATTCTGTTAGGAATCCCATTTTTTGGGCTAAATCGATTTGCTTGCCCAAACCTTTGAGCTCTTTGCATGCGTATTCTATTTGATCAACATCACGGGCTTTTCCTAATGCATATTCATATGCTTCAATGGCTTGCAGTTCATTTTCGAGGTCGCCAGCCTGGTTTAAAAGTAGTTGAACCCCTTCACGTCGCAAGGACGGTTCTGGGTCCTCGATAAATGTTGGAATCAGGGATTCTGCAATTTGCGGAACAGCGGAAGAAAGAAAATCAAACGCGGAACGACGGGAGCTTCCTTCATTATTATAATCTTTTATGAATTTAATAATTTCTTCCTTAGGAAGTGAATCACCGCCCGATTTTTCTATTATTTCAAAAATAGCTGCTCTTATCCAGTTGTCGCCTAGATCGTTAGCCTGATTCATAATATAAAAAAATGAAGGGATATCGGCAGAGCTCATTTTTTCTACAGATGACCATTGTTTTACTAAATTCTCGTTACCTGAACCTTTGGGACCTAGTTTGATGATCGCATCAAATAAGTCATCATTGCAAAAAACAGGATGCATCAAAATACAAAACAGTAGAAGAAACAGATACTTGAACATGATAAAGATCAAAGACTTTCACATCAAAAATCACAAAGAAAAAATTCTCTGTTTTTTGCTTTCCTTTATTTAATCTATGGTAAACATCCCTGCCATGAGAAGTAAGAAATTTTATTCATTTTCAGTTTTGGGTTTTTGCTTAAACTTATTTTCTTCTGAGCCCGAAATTTTTCAGTTGTGGCCAACCGCCGTTCCAGGTGAAATAAAGGGAGAAGTTGGAGAAGAGGAATATCGGAAACCGAAGCCTGGGAGTAATGATGTGCTACGGATTGCCAATGTGTCTGAACCTACCATCTCTCTTTTCAAACCCCGGGCTTCTAAATCCATTGGAACTACAGTGATTGTATGTCCTGGTGGGGGATACAATATCCTCGCCTATGAACATGAGGGTACTCAAGTTTGTGAATGGCTCAATGATTTGGGAATCACGGCTGTGCTATTGAAGTACCGTGTTCCTCGCAGGAAAAATCGCCCTCCACATGAAGCTCCGCTACAGGACTTACAGAGAGCCATTGGTTTAGTTCGGGAAAATGCCAAATCGTGGAAAATTGATCCTGAAAAAGTTGGAGTACTTGGATTTTCGGCTGGAGGTAATTTAGTTATGATGGGACTGACTTCCTTTGATGAAAGGAGTTATGCTCAAGTTGATAAAGCAGATAAGTTTTCTTGTAGACCGGATTTTGGGATTTTGATCTATCCTGCCTACCTCGTTGATCGTAAGAAAAGAAATGAACTTTTACCTGAGATTCAAATCACCTACAATACGCCACCTTGTTTTTTTGCTCATACTGGCGACGATCATGTCCCAGGGGAGGGTAGTGTTTTGGCTTACCTTGCTTTGGAAAAAGCAGGAGTAAAGGGGAACGAATTGCATGTTTTTCCTTTTGGTGGTCATGGTTATGGGATGCGCAAAACAAATAATCCGGTATCTCAATGGCCCAGCCACGCCGCGAAATGGATGGAGTCAATGAAACTAATAGAACTTAGATGAACTTTACTAACAAAGCAGTCAGGTACAAAGAACATGGAGACCCCAGTGATGTTTTATTTCTTGAAGAATTGTCGGTTGAAAAACTGGGGTCTAGAGAAGTGCGTATTGAGATTGTTGCTTCCTCGGTACATCCCTCGGATATAGGTTTAGTTCAGGGGAGTTATGGAAACTTAAAAAAACTGCCTGCAGTTGCAGGTAGGGAAGGAGTTGGGAAAGTAATTGAAGTTGGATGTGATGTCCCAAAAGATGTAATGAATAAGATCGTTGCTGTTCCAGATACAACCGGGGCATGGCAGAGCTATTGTAATGCATGTGTGGATGATTTGATTCTGCTACCTGCACTTGTGCCTTACAATCAACTTGCGGTAAGCATTTTAAATCCAATGACCGCCTGGCGTTTGCTTAATGATTTCGAATACTTGCGGGAAGGAGATACCATAATTCAAAATGCCGGAAATTCTGCGGTTGGCTTAGCGGTTATACAATTCGCAAAAAGAATGGGTCTTACTTGTATAAGTCTTGTGAGAAGTGAAGATAGGCGAAAAGATTTGGAAAATTTTGGAGGTAAAGAAGTATGGCTGGACGACGAAGATGTACCTCATCGTGTTCGAGATTTTACCAACAATAAAAGCTGTGTTATGGCTCTAAACTCGGTGGGTGGTCGAAGTGCCATTCGTCTGGCTAAGTGCGTAAGTCAGGGTGGAGTGCATATAACTTTTGGTGCGATGGACTCTGCTTCAGTGCGTTTTCCCACCCGTAATTTGATTTTTGATGATATCCGTTTTGTAGGTTTCTGGCTTGATCGATGGAAAAGTCAAAAAAGCCCGACCCAACTTAGAAATGCGATCGAAGAGGTATTACAACCGCTTGCATTGAATGAAATAAAGTATCCAATTGACTCGGTATTTTCGATGGCTGATTTTTCCTCAGCAATTCAGCGAAATTCAGAATCGAGGTTTGGAAAAGTTATCCTCACTAATGACATAGAAAATTTGGAAAAGTCTATGAACTGATCCGTTTCCGAATAGAGGATAAAGAAAAGTATTTTCCGGGACAAACTGTGTGGTTGGGATGTAGCACCTTATGGGTGGTTACCTGATTTGGAGTTAGTTGACATTTATTCATTAGGTATTCGCAAAGACCTTCGAGACTTTTCATCTGTTTTTCCGTAGGAGAACGAAGTTCGAAATTTCCGATAAGGCATATTCCGATGCTTGTTTTATTATCAGAAAGCTTTTTCATGTGTCCTCCATCCAGTTGACCTTTCCACCTTCCGCCTATGTAGATCTCCCCATCGTAAGCTTTTCTTGAACCGTTTGAGATTACAAAATGGTACGCAAGACCATTTTTCATTCCTCTAGCTTTATGCACCCTATGCATATTTAAGGCATCATCTACCGGAGTGGCTGAATGATGTATGACAATTTTTTTCCACCGTCCAGATCTCGTTTTGGTTTTATTAAGAGAACTGATTGTGCTGCTGGATAAAAGTGAGTTTGGCTTCAAGGAAGAGCCTTTAAGCGGAATGAGTAGTTTTTGCCCAATTTTGATGAGATCTGGCCTCTGGATTTTGTTTACATCGATTAGCGTAGATTGCTTGACCCCAAATCTTGCTGCAATGGATCCAAGACTATCTCCTTTACGGATTTCATAAGTAATCTTTTGAACATCACCTGATGGGATTTTCAGTTTTTTTCCGACATAAAGTAGGTTCGGATTACTTATTTTGTTTAATGCCTGTAATGCGGAGGTTGAAACACCATATTTTTTTGCAATACCCCCCAAAGTCTCATTTTTTTTGACCACATGAGTAACCTCGCCGAAAAGAGACAAGCAACAGGACAAAAATCCCACCATCAGAATTAACTTCACCACAATATCCTTGTAGGCATTTCATCCCTTTTATGGCAACTACGAATTCGATTTTTTAAAAGACAGAAAGCTTTGGTTTGTGCGGGTGAAACATTTAGGTTTTAATTAGATCAATGAATTTGATAACAAAAGCTTGGTTGGTCTCTCAGGGATTGTTGGTTTTAACAGCCGTAATCATTCAAGCGACTTTCTATCGTGAAATCAAAGTTGGTCCTATGCTGGGCATGCAAAAGCGTGACTATTGGGACATTATCAAAAATGTGGAACCGCAAATCCCCAAATTTGCTATTGAAAATAATCTTCCTCCGAAAAGGTATGATGCGAGGTTAGAGCTTTCTCAATCTGAAATAGAACGTGCCAACCTCGGGGCTTATCGTAAAGCTTATCGACAGGAGGAAGGAATTAGAATGGCATTTAAGGGAGGTATTTTGGTTAATTTGATATATTTTACTCTTTATCATTTGCTTGTTCGTTACTTTAAGAAGCAATTAAGAAGAAACAACTGACTAAATCTTTGTTCCTTTATTGTTGCATTACTCTTTTGAACAGGTTGCATAAGAGGAAAATGCAATCGTTCAGAACTACATTCTTTTTGACAATTTTTTTGACGGTGAAAGTCTTCGGTCAATCCGTCTCGAATCAGCAATACACGACCATTTCTGAAAAGTCGGTTACAGATTATTATTCTGGAATGGACGATAAAAGTTCAGTCCAAAAATACAAAATCAAAAACTTGAAAGGGGAGTTGAACAACTACTCTGGGAGGCTTTTCGATCTTCAAAAAAGGTTTGATCAAATATTTTATGGGCTATCTACGAGCGGAAATCATAGAAAACCGTTCGATCTGTCTGAAAGCCAAAAAGAAAATTTATCCAAACGCAAATATTGGTATGATTCCAATTTTACTAGGTTTCAGGATAGATCAGACCTGGCAAAGGAGACTACTATAGCTTCATTTCCTGAACAAGAAATCCCAGTCTTTCAGGAGAAAGTTGAAGTTGAAAGTACGATGCCAACCCCGCCCGTTGAGAATAAAGTGGAACCGGTTCCAGTGGTTGAAGTAAGCAATGGATTTGGGAAATATTTAATTTTACACCCAGGAGTTTCCTTTCCTTTTAATGTTCACAATGAATCGCCAGAACCAGGCGAAGCACGTCGAGAGTATGTCCCCGGCGTTTCCTTAAATCTGGCAACAGGGATCGAGGGCGAAACTTTCAACCTGGGTTTGGGAGTTCAATTTAAAAGAAACTCCTTGGACACTGCTTCATACTACAACGATCCAAGTTTGGGTGCAGAAAGTATTTCGGGTAAGAGTCATACATTCGCCTTTTATCTTGATATGGGCTTTAAAGCAGAAATAAACCAGCACTTGAAAGCCTATTTTGGAACTGGTCTTGGATATTATAACACGAGATATAACGGACATCTTAAAGACTATGATGATGGTCTTTACGGAACAGGTGCGATTGGTTTGGAGTGGTTATTGTCCGAAGCAATAAAGTTTAGATTTGGCTATCGTTACGCACACGAAGAGGAAGTTCCTTCGCATATTTGCGAGGCAGGTCTGAATTTCGCATATTAAACCGATGTCCCCTAGTGCCCAAGGGGTGGGATCTATTCCTTACAAGCAAGGGTTCCTATTTCGACTCCTTCTTTTCCCTGTTGGTTTGGTTTATCGTTTGTGGACACGCTCTATTCGATTTGATTACACTATCGAAAATGGACTTAAAGAACTTTCAAAATCAGATACGCCACTAGTCTTTTTTCTTTGGCATAACCGGTTATATCTAGCTGGTGAATGGCATCGGCGTTTCCGGAAAAAAAGAACCTGCTATGGTTTGATCAGTGCCAGTCGAGATGGTGCATGGTTGGAAACTTTTTACGGTTGGGCTGGGATTTTGCCAGTGCGTGGTTCTCAAAATCGAAGAAGTACTCAGTCCGTCCGTGAATTGATAAAGGTAGTGCGTAAGGGAAATGATGTGGGAATTACTCCCGATGGATCAAGAGGGCCAATTTATGAAGCTAAGTCAGGTGCAACTGTATTAGCACGGATAACGAGAGCACCAGTCTGCCTTCTTGCTTTTGAATTTTCTTCTCACTGGAAACTCAAATCCTGGGATCGTTTTGTAATTCCTTTTCCTTTTTCCAAAGTCAGGGTAAAAACCAAAATTATAGCTTTGGATAAACTTTTCGCTGATGATTGTGATGAGAAAGCCACGCAAATTGCACAAGATGAACTATTGGCAATTACAACCGACCATTAAGATATTTTTTCTTAATAATCGCTTTAAGTCTTGAGTAATATAAAAATTTTAATTGTGTGAGTCCACTTTGAAGCCCATTTTACAAACCGACAATCTAACTAAACGGTTCTCTCGCGTTTTAGCTGTGGATCACCTAAGTTTTACTCTGGGGCAGGGTACAATTACCGCTCTATTAGGCGGAAATGGAGCAGGTAAGACCACCACATTGTCGATGCTTTTGGGTTTGCTTACTCCGAGCTCAGGAAGTATTCGCTTATTTGATCAGGATTTTATTGGTAACCGATTTTCTGTTCTAAGAAAAATGAATTTTTCTTCACCCTATGTAGATTTGCCTCAGCGACTTACCGTAAGGGAGAATCTAACTGTTTATGCCAAATTATATGGGGTCCAAAATGTGGCAGAAAGGATCGATCAAGTAAGTTGTGAATTTCGACTGAATGAGTTGCTTGATCGTCGACTCAGAAAACTTTCATCAGGGCAGAAAACGAGAGTTTCCTTGGCGAAAGCTCTTATTAATCGTCCTGAGTTTCTTTTACTCGACGAGCCAACTGCAAGTTTAGATCCTGATACTACCTCATGGATTAGGGATTTCCTCTCAAATTATAGAGATTCCCGTGAAGCTACTATTTTATTTGCAAGTCATGATATGAGGGAGGTCGAATTACTTTGCGATAATGTGTTGTTAATGAAAAAAGGAAAGCTTGTGGAACAGGGCTCTCCCTCTCAGTTGCTTGATAAGTATGACCGCGAAAATCTTGAGCAGGTCTTTCTTGAGCTATCAAAGGAAGAAACTGGGGCATGATAGCTGGCGCATCCTTGGGTAGAATTTCTGCATTGCTATTGAGGTATCTCTACTTGTTAAGAAGCTCATGGCCAAGAATTATCGAAATTGCATATTGGCCAACAATGCAGATGGTCATTTGGGGCTTTGTTTCCCAGCATTTTTCGAGCTCCAGCCCCGAGCTTACTGCCGGGGGTATTCTTATTTCCGTAGTTTTGGTATGGGATTGTCTTTTCCGTTCTCACATTAGCTATACCTTATCTTTTTTGGAGGAGTTATGGTCTCGTAATTTGGGCAATTTATTTGTTTCGCCTCTCCGTCCATCTGAATTAATTGTTGCACTGGCTTCGATTTCCATGATGAGGACATTGATTGGCATGCTGCCAGCTGCTTTTCTTGCTATACCCTTTTTTGATGTTTCAGTTTTTGAAATGGGTCTGCCTTTGCTGGGATTTTTTCTTAATCTCGTATTAACTGGCTGGGCTATATCTCAGTTTGTTACAGGAATATTGATTAGGTATGGTCTTGGTGCAGAGAGTTTAACTTGGGTTATACCTTTCCTTATCGCTCCCTTTTCTTGTATCTATTATCCGCTTTCAACGCTTCCTTCTTGGATGCAGTCAATCGCAGTATACATTCCTACGACTTATGTGTTCGAAGGAATGCGAGCACTTTTGGTGAACGGTGTATTTAAGCCGGACTTGATGCTGCAGGGCTTTATACTGAATATAGTATACTTAATGGTGGGCGTTGTTGTTTTTTTTATATCATTCCAAGCTGCTCGTCGGCACGGTTTGCTACTTCAATCCGGTGAGTAATCAGCATCGATTACCGGTTGCCAATTATTCAATAGAAGCCATTGTTGTAGTTTTTTAAATTTTATGGCTAGAATAAACACGAATTACGATAAATTAGCAGCGGGTTATCTTTTTCCTGAGATTGCCCGGCGCACCAACGCTTTTCTCGAAAAAAATTCGGGAGCCCAAGTCCTAAGACTTGGTATAGGAGACACCACTGAACCGATTGTTCCTGCTGTCCTTGACGGGTTGCATGCCGGGGTTGATGCTCTTGGTAAAACTGAGTCCTATTCGGGCTACGGACCATCGGAGGGAATTAATTCCCTGAGAGAAGGATTAGCCAGCCTCTATGCAGAGCGAGGTCTAACGCTAGACCCCTCGGAGTTCTTTGTCAGTGACGGTGCCAAATCTGACTCAGCAAACATTCAGGGTATCTTTTCAGATGATTGTGTGGTAGCAGTACAGGATCCTGCCTATCCGGTTTATGTGGACAGTAATGTGATCTCGGGACGAACGGGGAAAGCATATGATAATGGGTACGAAGGTTTGGTTTATATGCCATGCACAGAAGAGAACGGATTTTTCCCTGATATTCCAGATCGTAAAGTCGATTTGATCTATATTTGCAGCCCAAATAATCCCACGGGTGCGGTTGCCACAAAGGAACAACTTAAAACTTTTGTGGATTATGCGAATCAAAATAAAGCGATAATTTTTTATGATTCCGCTTATGCCTCTTTCATCACGGATCCCGAATTACCGCGTTCGATTTATGAAGTCGATGGTGCAGAGAATTGTGCAATCGAATTTAATAGTTTTTCCAAAACGGCAGGCTTTACTGGAGTAAGACTCGCATGGACTATCGTGCCGAAAGCTTGTGTGACGGAAGATTCTGAACCCGGGAAATTGCATGCTCTTTGGACAAGGCGTCAAAACACATTCTTTAATGGTGCAGCTAATATTGTCCAAGCGGGTGGGGTTGCTGCCCTGAGTCCAGAGGGTCGAAAGCAAACCGATGAACAAGTTTCCTTCTATCTTGAAAATGCAAGAATTATCAATGAAGGACTCAAGTCTCTAGACATAACAACTTACGGTGGTGGAAATGCACCTTATGTATGGTTGAAGACACCGGGTGAACTTTCATCATGGGACTTTTTTGACAAACTGCTGAATGAATGTCATGTGGTGGGCACGCCGGGTTCTGGTTTTGGACCTGCCGGAGAGGGCTTTTTCAGACTTAGTGCATTCGGCCACAGAGAAAATGTGGAGAAAGCGGTTTTTTCAATTCAGGAAAGCTTGAAAATTTAAATAATTAATCGCGAGGGTTTAGAAAATTAAACAAAAGATTGCTTGGCTGGCTTAATTACAAGCTCTGGTATGTGCACTCTATCGGGAAGCTTGCAAAGAGTAAGTATTACTGAAGCGACATCCTTAGGTTGCAAAATGTTTGCTCGATGCTCCTGACTCGGGGGAGATTTCCGATTATCCAAGATGGGTGTATTAACTTCGCCAGGATAAAGGTTGCTGACGCGTATTCCATTTTCTTTTTCCTCTTCGGCGATGCCCATACCTAATCCACTCATTCCGAATTTAGAGGCGTTGTATCCAATGCCTCCGAGAGGCACAGATCTTCTCCCTGCAACTGAATTAATAAGAATGATTAAGCCTTTTTTGCGCGACCTCATTCTTTCAAGTGCAAGACGGGTGACATTATAACTTCCGGTCAGATTAATCTCAATCAGGCGATCCCAGTCCAAAGGAGTAAGTTCTTGCATCGATCGCATAGCTACATTTATGCCTGCTGCATGAATGAGTATGTCTAATTCACCAAATTTTTGATCGAACCAAGAGAACAACTCATTTAAGGAGTCGCGATTGGTCACATCTACCTCTTTTGCTGTAATTTTATCAGGAACTTCTGACTTAGAAATCGTCGAATTGAGTGCATCCATTTTTCTCCCTGATATCAGGACATTTGCCCCATGATCAGCAAGTGAGAGAGCTGTTGCTTGGCCCATTCCCGACCCACCACCGGTCAGCAATATATTTTTTTTACATAAGCTATCTGAATTATCCATAAACTAGTAGGAATGGCTTAAGGAAAAGACTCGTACAATCTAAATATACTTTAGATTCCTGGGATAATGGGTACGCCACAACCTACAATAAAAAGAAGGATGAACGAAAAAATAACTATTTTGAGCATCATACTTTGCTCTCTCCAATAAAACTAAAAGGCAAGAGAGAAATTTCTGAAAGCAAAGATTGACCAGAATGAATTTTAAAACCTAACTTAAAGTTACAGATGAATCTAATAGCCTTAGCTGAAATTAACTACTCAATTCCGCGAGCACTGTGTGGAATAATTGGATTATTGGCTGTAGCATTTTTACTCAGTACCGACCGAAAGAGAATTAATGCACGAGTTGTTCTAGGAGGCCTCGGTTTACAACTTATTATTGCATTTGGTGTTTTGAAAATTGCTTGGGTTGAGGCTCTGTTCGGATGGATAGCTCATCTTTTTTCCGTTGCCCTACAGGTATCAGTGGATGCTTCAGGATTTGTATTTGGAACACTCGCAGACTTTAATAAAATGAACGAAGTTTTTGAGGGTGAAGGGTTCGTTTTTGCATTCATGGCTCTTCCAAGCATCCTCTTCTTTTCAGCATTTTCCTCTATTCTTTATTACTTTGGTATACTTCAGTTGGTTGTGCGGGGAATGGCTTGGATAATGAGTAGGGTTATGCGATTGTCGGGTGCAGAAAGTTTAGCGGCGGCGGCGAATGTCTTTGTAGGCCAAACAGAAGCTCCGTTAATCGTTAAGCCATATATTTCAAAAATGACCCGATCTGAAATGTTAGCCTTAATGGTTGGTGGCATGGCTACCATTGCTGGTTCAGTCTTCGCTATCTACATGGGCATGCTTGGGGGATCTGATCAAGAAAGCAGGCTTCTTTTTGGGAAATTTTTACTTTGTGCTTCTGCGATGAATGCACCGGCAGCTCTCCTGTTTGCAAAAATTTTGATTCCGGAAACTGAAGAAGTTGATCGAGTAGTTAAAGTTAATCGTCAGGAAATAGGCCGTAACCCAATAGACGCACTTGCCAATGGTACAACTGAGGGGCTGAAACTTGCTTTAAATGTGGCTGCAATGTTGATTTCTTTTTACGCGTTTATTTTACTTATTAATTATTTTCTATCTTTCATCGGAGGTTTTTCGGTAAACTCAGAAGCAGACCTGAACCAGTGGATCTCGAAAGCGACAGATAGTCGTTTTGTTGAACTTAGCTTACAAGCTATATTTGGTTTTCTCTTTGCACCTATTGCTTGGTTGATAGGAGTCCCTTCGCACGAAATTCTTGAGGTTGGCCAATTAATCGGCACAAAATTATTTGCTACAGAATTTTTTGCATTTGCTGATCTTGCTACATTGCAGGCCAATGGCTTGAGTGAACGGTCTGTTTATTTATCAACCTTTGCTCTTTGCGGTTTTGCTAATTTCATGTCGATCGGTATTCAAATCGGGGGAATTGGTTCGTTGGCTCCTGAACGTAGAACAGAATTAGCTTCTTTAGGGATCAAAGCACTTGTGGGGGGAACCTTAGCCAGTTTACTTTCTGCATCAATAGCCGGACTTTTCCTATAAATTTAATTTGTCTAATTTGTAGAATAAAATCAACAGTTTGACCTTTCTCTTCTTTCCAACAAATTGTTATGTATATGTCTTCCGAATCTTTCGATATTCCTAACGAACTTCCTGTAATGACATTACGAGGGGTTGTTCTTTTTCCCAAAGCGATGATGCCTCTACGCATTTTCGAGGAGAGATATCGTCAAATGCTCGATGATGTTTTAAACACGACCCGTATGTTCGGAATTGTATGCGAACGAGAGAATGTCGCAGAAAATGAAGTACATCTTGAACATCCTTACAGCGTTGCCACTGCTGGTTTGATCCGAGTTTCCAAAAAACATGATGACGGTACATCCTTTGTGCTACTTCAAGGAATTAAGCGTGTGAAAGTCTGTGATATTTCCCAGGAATTACCGTATCGGATCATCAAAACTGAAGAAATCGATTCGATCCGTGATGATTCATCTAGGCAAATTCGTAGAGAAATAGAGCAGGCACTTGAGCAAAACAAATTGCTTGGAGGAGATGTCACAGATGAGATGCTCGAATTCCTCAACCCAATGGAAGATGACGATACTTTTGTAGATCTTGCTGCCTTTACTCTTTGCAAGCATGTTTTACGCAAACAATCTTTGCTCGAAGTGCAGGAGTTAAGTAAAAGGGCAAATATGCTTTTGACCGACTTACATCGTGAAAATGACCGACTTGCTACGATTAAGCAAATGACCAGGCAATCAGAAGAAGAAGGATCCGAATTTAACTAGTCTAATTTATGTCTCGCACACAGCCTACACCTCAACAGATGGCCCAAAAAGTGACTCATTTTCGCCGGGTAATTAAATTTCGTTCTTATTTTGGGTGGATATCTGCACTGGTAGGTGCTGGGCTTTTTGTAGTTGGAGTTAAAAATGGAAATATGCTATTGATCATGATTAACGGAGTTCTCTTTTTCGGATATGGTCTGTTTATGGTGTGGCAATCTAAGAGAGCGCTTGAACGCCTGGAGCAGGGGGGGAGCTAGACTTTTTTACATATCCTGCCAGATGCTTGGATGAAGTTTGGACGCTTCCGGGGGATCATTTTCGGAAAAATAAATACCCATGCGAAGATAAGCCAATCGGTATTCTGGGGTTTCAGGCTTTAATTCCTTAATTTCTTCCATCAAGCTTTCAGCAGACCTACCCTGTAATTCGTAGATCTCCTTAATTCCTATATCAATAAGATCGCGGGCTACTCTTAAATCCATGCGAGGAATCCGCATAATCGCAGATTGCATGGCTTCCCGGTCGACTTTCTTTTTCTTCCTATTTCCACCTGTATTATCTTCATAAAGTGGATCTTTTTTTTTCCCAAAAAGTGCATCGATAGGAATTATGTCATCAAAAGCCATTGAGATAGATTATGTTTAGAAAGTCTTTGGTGGTGGCGAAACCCAGAATCGAACTGGGGACACAAGGATTTTCAGTCCTCTGCTCTACCGACTGAGCTATTTCGCCAAGTAATTGATTATTAGTCATTTACACCACCAAAAAATCATTTCGTTTGACATTGATTTTCAGAAATGGAACACTTTTGTTCCATCGAGATGATCGTGACTCATCTCTTAAAACATCTAACGACAATAAAGGAGACATTAGACATATGAAGCAATTATGGGACATTTCTGCAATCAAAGAACCGAAATACAACCCAGACCGAAAGGTTTGGGAAGTGTATGGAGTTTTGCCAAAACGAGACGCGAATGGCAAACGAAAAAGACTGAGGAAAGTATTCGATACCAAGGAACAAGCTATCGCTTTTCGAAAATCTCAGCAGGACGAATGGAAGGTTTATTCCTTACAAGGTAATGTAAGAAAAACGCGACTAACTGAGGAGCAAGAAAGTGACGCTATCAATTCACTTAAATTGATCCGCACTAAGTTTCCTGATTCATGGGAATCGATTAGCTTGTTCAATGCAGTCAGCTTTTACTGCAATCAATACGATCCGAATCACAAGATCATGTTGCTGGACGATGCAATCAAGAGATATCTTAAAAGTCCAAAGATAAGTCGTAGCTCAGACCTTCACCAAAAGCAGACTCGTAACAAGCTGGAAACATTCAGAGAGCATTTCGACAATAGAGAAGTCAGTGATTTTACCGCTGATGAGATGGAGGAATACATCTATGATGAGAACAAAGATTGGGCTGATAAAACGAGAGCCAATCATTATGCGATCCTGCACACCTTCTTTAACTTTTGCCTGAAGAAGGATTTGCTTCTCAAGAATCCTGTGTCGAAGGTTGATAAACCAGCTCCTGAAAATCTTGAGCCTGTCGCACTTCGCATTCCTGAAGTGGAGAAGCTCATGAAGATTGCTGAAGAGGTAGATGCCGGATCAATGATTCCATATTTCGCTTTAGCTATATTCTCAGCGGTTCGACCATCTGAGATTCTTAGGCTCAGATGGGAGAAGTTTGTATGGGATGATGATAAACCATGCTTTGTTGTGGAAGGGAAGGGCAAGCGTAGAAGATCAGTTGATATGCATGAGACTTGTATCAAGTGGATTAAACCACTTGCTCAAGAAGAGGGTGATGTTGCTCCTGCAAACGCTAAGAAACTATTCAACCTGATACGAGCAATCGCTGGTTACAGAGTCAGCCGTAGCTCTATTGAGATCGCAGAGGCTGAAGAGTGGGAAAGTAAGCTCCAGGATCTTGATAGCGAAAAGAGACCTGAGTGGGTCAGAGATGTGATGCGTCACACAGGTATTACTTACTATCACAGACTCATTAATGATAAGAATCAGGTGGCAAGCTGGGCTGGTAATTCACCGCAAATTATCGATTCAAATTACCGGGCGGTTGATGGAGTGACAGCATCTACTTGCAAGAAGTTTTGGGATATATTACCAAACTACTGAATGAAAACATCGAGTAAAATATTCATAGTGGTAGCCATAATCTGTCAGTTGATTATGTACTTCACTCCTGAGCGTCAGCTTTTTGAAGAAGGTGATGTTACCGCAAAACTTGCTGGTCTTGTCCTTATCTTCTGCATCATTGGTCTACTCAGCAATGCAGGTTTTTTTGGTGGAGGCGATTAAGGTTTAAATGTCGATAAAATCAACTTTTGTAAACATATTGGGATTTTGGGACATAAAGAAGCCCCCTCGAAATGAGGGGGCTTCTTTGATGATTAGGCTGCCTCTAATATTTCATTCACAAATCCGTCTAAATCGGCTGTGTCTGCAAAATTATCAAAAGCTTTGTTGAAGTTGCCTACGCTAATAGCGACAGGTCTTGACCACTTTGCTTCTGATTCAAACTCGCCTATTTCGATGTCCCATCCAGTGCCATTTTGCAAGAATGTGAAACTAAATCTT
>CACFTI010000011.1 GCA_902569115.1 uncultured Verrucomicrobiota bacterium
TACAATTCCCAATCCGAATATCTAAAGGGTAGTCGTGTTTATAAAGACGGATTTGTTTATGAGTCAACTAATGACCTTAACGCAGCCAATTGGACAGGAATGGAAAAATCTGCCGGTGAGTTAGCTGAATTGAATAACCAATTCTACAGGCTACTAATTGATTTAGAGGCAGCGAAAGTCGATGATTTCTCAACAGTCGACTCAGGTAATCACCTTGTTACTCAATCGACCAGCAGTGGAAACACCTCGTCTACTGACGCTTACAAGGCGGGTGATATCGTGAAGGGAACCGATGGCACTTTCTTCAGATCCATTAAGGATAGATCCGTACCGGGAGCTGTAAACTGGTCAAATTACGACATCACCAACGGATTGACGTCTTCGATCGCTTCTAACGGATGGGCGGGTAACATTCCGGCAAATATTTTTGAGGGAGGTAGATTGTACGAGTTATCTGATGCTTATAGTGCGAACGAGCATGGTGGGAATGCTGATACGACACTTTATTCTTCTGCAAACGGCTGGAGCGATCCCCTCACTTTGGTCGTGGGTCAATCTGGAACAGCTACTGCCGAAAATCATTATTTTCGACCTAAAACCAGCGGCTGGGACCAAATCAATGATTTTTCATCCACTCTATCTTATAACAGTGGTGATGTTGTCCGCGATGGAGGAAGTTTTTGGCAGGCGAATGCAAATCTTGCACCTGGTGCTTTCAACCCTGTAAATTGGACTAATGTAACCTCTGATGTTAATGATCTTGCAGGTGCTGCTAGCGGGACTAATGCAATTGCTCAGAACCTCTGGGAAAGTATAGATTTTTCTAGCAATAATTCAACCTACTGGAAAGAAATTGCACATGCCAATAATTCGAGTGATTTTGACTCAAATTACTGGCAGGAAATTAAGCCAGAAATGAATCGCTTTGATAAGAGTGGAAGTGGTGTCGCTATCCAAAGTAAAGATTACTCCTTATGGGCTAAAGTAGGAAATGTTGCCTCAAATAGCGGTGATGCGGTGACGGGTAACAGGGATGCAAATGAAAACGCCATTCCTGACGATGGTAGCTTCTCCTACGACTCATGGACTGGTTCTGCTTCTATTGGTGATTATATTGAAAAGAATGGGATTATTTACTTAGCAACTGCCAATACAGCTTTAGATCCAGAATCCGTGGGCAGTGAAAATGACTGGAGTATTATTGCCGATTCCTCGACCACTACTTTAAGTGTCAGCGAGCAGGCGAACAAATCTCGCTTCACTGATTCAGATTTCTGGACGCAGTTTACAATACCTGATCCAGATCTAAACTCCGGACACTGGAGGATCCTAAAAGAAAGGGTTATTGAAAGCAGCAAACCGCTGGGTACTGTTGATATGACGGCCAAATTGGTAGATGCAAACTTTGCGAATTCATTCACCGGGTTAGCCGCCGGATTAGGTAACTTTTTTGTTGGAGAAGGGGAGGGCGCCGTGCGGATTGATTATGATATCAACAACGATACCCTGTCGGATGTGATCGACCGAGTAAATTCTTCAGAGGCCAATGTAGAAATGTTTTACGATCCAGTGAGCGGAAGTTTTTCCGTTAGAAATAAGGATACTGGAGCCATTGGCATTACGATGCATGAAAGCTCGGATTGGGATACCCTCTCAAGCACAGGTGTCAATGTAGGCACTGGCAACTTTCTTCAACTTATTGGACTTGCAGACCCCACAGTAATTGCAGACTCATATAACCAATCTAATCTTTCTTCGTATTCACAAGGTAATTATGTTTCAATCAGTAATGGTTCATTTACAACTTACTGGCAGGCTTTAATTGATTCACCAACAGAAGCCCCCTCCTCCTCAAGTGAGCAATGGAGACAGGTCATCCCTGGAGTTGCTAGAAGTATGACTGAAGAAGTTGGCACGAATTCCTCAGTGAGAATCAATGGTGGTGAATTAGTTTTTAGTACTGGCACCGAATTTAGTGGCCAGGACCATGGTTTCGACGGAATTTCTTTTAATGTGGCACAGGTCTCGATTGGTGGAAGTGCTACATTTTCTGTCGGCAAGGACATAAACCCTGCAAAAGCTGCCATTGATAACTTCATTAAAGAATTTAACGATACGCAGAAATATATAGAGGGGTTGACAAAGGTTAACCGAGACGGAGACGAAGTCAGTTCCTCAACTTTTACCGGAAACACAGAAATTAGCAGCCTCCCGAGTAAACTAAGAAAATTATTTTTTGGGTCTACAATGGCACACTCTGAAAGTGCTCGTACAACAGATGGAAGTAATTTGATAATTAATTCCAATGACTCGAGTAATACAGAACTTAACAATATCGCTACGCAACTAAATCTAAGTACAAGTGACGAAGGATACTTAATTAAAGTATTAGACCAAAACGGTAGTGGTAATAAGGCATATTTCTCTTGGGACGGAAGCGATTGGCAAAGCACGAAAGCAGCATTCTCAAGTTTAAGGCTCCCTGATATCGGGATGGATTTCGGAATTGGTTCTGACGAAATCAAAATTGAAAACTCAGCCCTCCTTATCAGTATGCTCGAAGAGGACCCCAAACGGGTACAGGCACTTTTTGCAGAAGAACCCCAAGAAGATATTTTTGATGAAAATACACAGTCTAACAGAGATTTCCAGGGATTGTCCTACGATATTAAAGATTTTATAGAAAATTTTCTCTCAGGAGAGGACGGTACTGGTAGAAAAGGTTCATACCAAACGCATATCGACAGCATTAATTCTCAAAATGACCGAATTGATGACAAAGTGGAGCAACTGACTCGGTATCTTGCCTCCCGAGAAGAGCAATTAAGTAATAGCTTTATGAAAATGGAGGAAATGCAATCTAAGATGGACACTCAAATGCAGACACTGCAAAACTCCTTACCCAAGAAATCATCCAAATGAAAACTTCTCGCGTCATCTTTTTCTGGTTCCTCTGTTCGTTTATTACCTTTTCTGGTTGCAGGAAATTTAAACAAGAAAAGATTGTGGCGAACGCTGAACCTTACCGAGTTACTAACTTATATCCTATTGAAAGACTGCCTTCATATTTCAATAGGGTGGTTGTTTTGCCGGTTTACACCAGAGACGAAGACTCGCCACTGCTTGCTTTTGCAGATGATATTTTCAGGCAAGAAATCATACAACAAAAGATTTTTGAAACGATTCACTTATCTCCAAACCAAATGCAGTCAATATTTGGCAAAACAAGAGTATCTTCCGTAGACCCCTTACCCAATAACTTTCTTAGTCGCCTGGAACTTGAATCACAGGCAAATGGTGTTCTCTTTATTGAAGTTCTTTCATACCGACCATATCGTCCGATTAGCTTGAGTGTACGTGCTAAATTAGTAGATATTAAGACTGGTGAATTGAATTGGGCAGTAGATGAAATGATCGATGCTGGACATGCTTCCGTTCAGGTTGCGGCTCAACAGTTCCAATCCAAATCACAAGTAAGAGCTTTATCAGATAAAACGCAAGGCAGCACAATCCAATCCCCGCGTGTTTTTACCAAATTTGCGGCATCAATGATATTCGAAACATTGCCAAATCGATAATTTGTTTGCATTTTAAATCTTATACATCAATTATAATAAAATGGAACCGATTAACCCAAATGCAACAAACCCTGTTGTCAGTTCTGGAATTGCTTCATCGCAGTCGGCACCCACTGGTGGTAAAGAAAGTCTTAAGCAAAACATTTCAAACCCGGATAAAACTCCTGAGTTTACAGACCTAAGTACTCGAGTTGCTAACTCAGTTAGTGATGTCAGACACGATGTAGTTACCAATGCTAAAAAGCTGATTAACGACCCAGAATGGTTAAATGACGCTAATTTAGAAAAGTTGTCCGGTAGAATCCTTGATCTAGAAGACTTTTAAACCAGTTTTTATGCAATACGATAAAATTGCAAAATCCTACAAGGCTCAGTCTGTTCAAACAGCAAGCCCGGGAAAGCTCGTATTAATGCTCTTTGACGGGTACTTAAGATTCACCGCTTCAGCCAAAAAGTCTTTTGAGATCGAAGATTTTACCAAGAAAAACGAGGGTATTAACAACAACCTTATCAGGGCTCAGAATATTGTTACAGAACTGCAATCATCTCTGGATATGTCGGTTCCCGGTGATTTACCAGGTACACTCTATCGTCTCTATGACTATGTCTTGCATAACTTACAGCAGTCTAATCTCAAAAAAGATCCAAAGCCAATTGATGATGCAGATAAGGTAATCTCAGAATTAAGGGAAGCTTGGGCAGAGATGCTAACGCAAAACCCAGAAAACCCTCAGCAACAACTACCTTCAACCGGTTCCGAACCCGGTTCATTTTCTCTTCGTGCGTGACACAGCTTCTCTATGAGTGCTGAAATGTCTCGTTTTATCGAGGTCTTAGGATCCTATGAACATCTTCTTCATGCCGAAACACAGGCAATAGCCTCTAAGAATATTGATTTGGTCGAAGAAATATTGATCAAAAAAGATGAATGCATGGAAGATATGCTAAATTGTAAAAAACAACTTAAAACTGATCCACGGGAAATAAGCTCAATTGATGTTCTTATTGAAAAAGTAATTGAACTACAGCAGCGAAACTTTTCCACTTTCAGCCTCCTTGTTAAAGATCAGAAAGTGAAAAGATCCGGTAAACCAAAAGAGGAAGCCTCCCAAAAGCTTAAGATGATGCGTCTAACCTATTCCAGTTCTGATCAATCAAGAATTTCGAGCCTTTGGGATTAATTTATTTAATTTCAGTTAAATTATCGCCATTGCTCTTGCGAACTAAGGGTTTATTTTGCTAAGGGTACTAGATGTCGAAACATAATCTTTTTCAGAAGGTTTGGAAGTCTCATGAAGTTGGTACCCTAGAGAATGGACAGACTCAGCTTTTGGTCGGAAGGCACCTAATTCATGAGGTTACCAGCCCTCAGGCTTTTGGAATGTTACGAGAGAAGAATCTGGCTGTGCGTTACCCGGAAAGAACTTTTGCTACAGTCGATCATATTGTTCCTACAGACGAAGCAAGTGAGCCTTACTCAGACCCGTTGGCTGATGCTATGATCAAGGAGTTGCGCAAGAATTGCGATGAGACCGGGGTTACTTTCTTTGATGTAAGTTCAGGAAAACAGGGCATCGTACATGTTGTGGGCCCCGAGCAAGGCTTAACTCAACCAGGGATGACGATTGCCTGTGGCGACTCCCATACCTCAACCCATGGCGCTTTTGGTGCGATTGCATTTGGGGTAGGGACAAGTCAAGTTCGTGACCTGCTTGCAACTCAAACTCTTGCACTCTCGCCCCTTAAAGTTAGGAGGATTGAAGTAAACGGAAAACTTTCCCCCGGGGTATATGCTAAAGATGTAATCCTACATATTATTCGAAAACTTGGAGTAAATGGAGGTACCGGTTTTGCTTATGAATATGCGGGCGAAGTATTTGATAATTTCTCCATGGAAGAACGGATGACAGCATGCAATATGTCGATCGAAGGCGGTGCAAGGGTAGGGTATGTCAATCCGGATCAAAAGACATTTGAGTATCTGAAAGGCAGACCATACTCACCCAATGAGAGTGAATGGGATTCTGCTGTGGAAAACTGGAAATCAATGGCATCCGATCCGGGTTGTGTTTATGACGATGTTGTCTATTTCGAAGCCTCAGAAATTTCACCTACTGTGACCTGGGGAATAAACCCCGCTCAAGCTATTTCTGTGGAAGAAAACATTCCTGAACCAGAACATCTAACCGGATCCGAGGCAACTAGCACTATTGAAGCGTTGGAGTACATGAAGCTCGATGCAGGTGCACCAATCAAGGGCACTCCTGTAGATGTAGCTTTTATTGGTTCATGTACAAACGGAAGACTTTCCGATTTGGAAGAAGTAGCCACTAGACTTAATGGCAAAAAAGTTAAGGAAGGAGTAAAAGCTATCGTGGTTCCCGGTTCCCAGATTGTCAGCCAGATGGCTGAAGAAAAAGGCTTGGATCAAATTTTTAAAGATGCAGGTTTTGAATGGAGAAATGCTGGGTGCTCAATGTGCTTGGCAATGAATCCAGATAAATTAATTGGTGATCAACTTTGTGCCAGTTCAAGCAATCGTAACTTTAAAGGGCGACAAGGCAGCCCCACAGGTAGAACTATGCTTATGAGTCCTTTAATGGTAGCCGCTGCCGCTTTAAAAGGAGAAATAGCTGATAGTCGAGAAATCTTCCCCTCCTAATCTATACATTATGGCTCTTGAGAAAATTACAAGTGTATCAGGTCAAGGCGTTTATGTCCCTGGCGATGATATCGATACCGACAGAATAATTCCTGCTCGCTTTATGAAATGCGTCACATTCGACGGATTAGGCAAGTATTTATTTTATGATGTGAGGTATGACAGCGATAATAATCTCACTCAGCATGCTCTGAATGACCCACGATTCTCGAAGGCATCAATCATGCTTTCCGGAATGAATTTTGGATGTGGAAGTAGCAGGGAGCATGCACCCCAATCATTACACAGGGCGGGTTATCGTGCGGTAATCGCGGGTAACTTTGCAGAGATTTTCTTTGGTAATGCTATCAACCTTGGCATACCTTGCGTTGCCCTTCAGCAGTCAGAAAGAAATAGCCTGGCAGAAATCATCGAATCCACACCCGATACTGAGATAAAAATCGATCTCGTTCAGCGAGAAATCATAGCAAATGATACACGATTTACTTTTGAAATCCGTGAAGGAGCTAGAGAATCGTTATTAAATGGTAAGTGGGACCCAATCGATGAATTATTGAGTAAAGCCGAGGATATCCAAAAAGTTGCTTCTTCACTTTCCTATAGTTAATTTTGTAATAGAGTTTGCTAGTGAAACTTAAACTCATCATTACTGCTTCTCTACTTTCGTTATTATTGGGATGCTCAGATTTTTCGGAGCATGATAGCAAGTCACTTAAACCAAGTGAGTTCATTGACTCTATCAACCAAGCTGAATTGCCCTGTGAAATAGTTAAAAATGAGACTCATCCAAATTTACTAAAACCATTAGCAAGTAAATCGCCTGTAGCTGTTTATCTAGGAGAAAATTTCTCTTTTGCTTTGTATAATAGTAAAAATATAAACCTTGCTGAGCTAGATGACCAAAACCGCACTCTAGAATTTGCACAAAATCATAATCTTACTTTGTGCGGAACTGGTCCGAACGGGGAACCTTACATTAAGGCTCTAGAAAACCTGAAGCCCGCCATGAGCTTTGATCAACTGGGTTTGTTTATATACCCAATGGGGTTTTGTATGCTCATCTCTATTTTTGTTTCTTGTGAACGATTATACTCATTACGCAGCGGTCTAACTTTTCCTCTAAAGGTAGCCAAGGCACTAAGGAGTGGCGAATTTCCAAACAAAAAATGGAATCAAAGATCTGCGGCTGAAAGAATAGTCTGGGTCGCCACCCGTGAAAAGCCATCTATCGATACGCTACGCAGTTATTCAAGACTTGAAGTTGCTGCCATGGAAAGAGGTTTTTTTCTACTAGAAGTAGTAGTTTCTGCTGCGCCACTGCTTGGTTTACTGGGCACGGTGACCGGCTTAGTACAAGTTTTCTCACAGATCCCATCGGGTGGTGGAGCAGGGGACACTACAGTATTTTCAGAAGGAATTGCTTTGGCTCTTCTTACCACAATAGTTGGACTAGCAATCGCAATCCCAACACTAATTAGTCATTCATATTTAGTAAGGTTGGTAGAAAAAAGAGCTTCATCTATCGACTGGTTAACGGAAAGATTAGTGGATTCAATCTATCCCAATAAGTAAGTTTTCGACGCAAAGAATTCCATCATGAAAGAAACGATAAAAAAGTATCGTAGAAAGCCAAGAATTGATGTGGTTCCCTTAATAGATGTTCTGATGGTGCTCATTATCTTTTTTCTGGTAACGATGCAATTTCAGGACTTACGAGCCATAAATGTTAAACTTCCTAAAATCGAAAGTGCTGGTTCAAATTTAGTTCGAAATGAATTAGTTATTTCAATTAAAGAAAAAGGAGAGACTTTTGTGAATGGTAATCAAACGGATCGAGACGATCTGGAGAAGTTACTCAAAACCAGTTCGAGATTGAAAAAGAAACCTATGGTGCTGGTAGTGGCAGACGAAAATGTGCCACTAAAATTTGTTACTGAAGTCGTTGATCTTTGCAGACTTAATGAACTAGTCGATTTTCGCCTGCAAGCGAGGTGAAACACTTAAATCCATCGGGTAAATTATTACCCGGGAATATTTGATATTCCGCTAACCTGGAACGAATTTTGGTTAAACTCTTCTTCGGTGTTATAGATATGTAAAAGTGGTTTTTCCCCGTAGAACGAAGCCCATTGAGTAAATGTACTAGGTGGACCAAATATCAGATCGCACATTGATAATGCATATAAATCTTCAATGGGTGAATTATGGCTAATAGTAATATCGAATTTATTAAAAATCTCCTCATCTAAAGTTACATTAGAGCAAATTAAGAAAGAAAGTTTATTATCTGGAAATAAATCTAAGATCTTTTCCATTATGGTAATGTAATCACAAACTGGGTAGTCATACATACCTCCTTTCCAATTAGAATAATCGCCCTTTCTAATATGAACACCAACAACCAAAAACTTATCTTTTTCTCTCAGGGGAAAGGATTTCTCAACTTGGATCCTAACTTTTTCGATGGGCTTGAAGAAATCACGAATCTTGCTCCCATGCTTAACTGTAAGAATAGGTTCTCGAAATTTCCATCCACTCACAAAAAGAGTTTTTCTTGTGAACCAATGATCGTCAGGAATTATTTCGGATAAAGATCTAGTTCCATCAAAATTACGATCTGACAATATCGGAAAAACACTAGCAAGAAGATTGTTTTTTAATACAATCTTAGAGAACAGATTAATGCATTGATACTGGAATCTGATCGAGTTTAAGATTTTTATTATTGGCAGGGAAAATTTAATTAAGACTCCCAACTCATGTGGAGGATATGCAGAGCCACAGGTTAATTTAGTGGACTCAAATAGGTTTGCGTAACTTTGAAATGTAAAATTTGTAATCTTCAGTTTTTTTTCTTCTGCCCAGGCAATAATATTGGCATAAAGAATTATTCGATTAGCAAGCCTGCCACAACGCTTTACAATATAGACTTTCCCAGTTGTGCCAGTCATGAAAAGTCAAAAGAAAGGGTTGTGCTTTTTCTCCCAAACAACCTTTGTTAACGGGCCATGACCAGGACAAAGAATTGTGCCTTCAGGAAGGGAAAGGATTTTTTCTCTATTTGTATGTAGAGCATCCGTATATGATATCATCCCGCCACCCATTGATCCGGCAAAAACCGCATCACCAACAATCGCTAGGGGTTTCTCGAAACCTTTAATCACATAGGTAATGCCGCCCAATGCGTGCCCATGTGTGTGTAGTGCACTCAACGAAAGTCCATCAACCCTATGCTCAAAACCTTCTCTAATGGAAGTACATCCATCAATGGATTCCAATTCATGCACATACACCGAGGGATTCCCTGCCCCTTGTCTTAAATCATCAAGGCAAGCGATATGATCGCGATGGGTATGAGTAAGGAATATCGCGTCCACATGTAAACTTCTCTCTTCGATAAAATTCAAGATTGGTTCCGCTGAAGGACCCGAGTCAAATACCCATGCATTTTTCGACTCTCTATGCCAAGCCACATACACATTCACATGCATATCACCGAAGGGCAGATTAAACTGTTGCAAGCAATCAACATTTAATGGAGTAGGGTGCCATTCCCTATTAGCAGAAGCCAATAGATTGCTCCCATCCAGATTGAGTTCTTTAGCCATTGAAAATATCAAATCTTCATCAACTCCACCAGATAGGATGAATTCAATTTGTGCCTTTTCGCACTTAACCCGTTTAGCCATTTCATTTTTACCAATCCCAAGCCCTCGCATTGCTTTACCAAGAATATCTTGATGTAAGTCTTCGAGTTGAATCTTTCCTATTTCACCAAACTGCATTATTTCTAATTTCAAGGATTAATGAATAATTCAAATAGAAAAAAACTTTTTATTGTTAGAAGAGAGTCTGGCGGAATTGGGGGTGCGGAAAAAGTAGCCCATCGTTTTGTTAAGGCATTTTCCAAACATTTTGATACTGAATTAATCCATGCAGGGAAAAGTATCAATGGGATGCGAATCCAAGGCACTAAAGGACCCAGCTGGTTAAGATGCCTGCGATTTGCAAAGAGTACTCGTAAATTCTTAAAAAAGCAAGAAGGTGCACTCGTTCTTAGTATGGAAAGAGGGGTTCCGGGAACCATTTATAGGGCAGGGGATGGAGTCCATTTAGTCTGGCAAAAATATAAGTACTCCAATGGATTAAGAAAGACCCTTAACCCGATGAATATAATTCTGCCCTCTTTAGAAAAAATATCGGTAGAAAAATCTCAGTTTGTAGTAGCAAACTCGAAACTTATTCAAAATCAGCTTCACATCCATTACCCCGAGATTCCCGAAGATAAATTTTCTGTAATTTATAATGGTTACGATACGACGATTTTCAGACAAGTAAAAGAACAGGAAAAATCAGAACTTCGCCAAAAGTGGAACATCTCAAATGATAACTTGAACCTTCTTTTTTCTGGAAGCGGTTGGGACAGGAAGGGTTTAAGCTTGGTTTTCGAAATTGCCAGTAAACTAAGTACAAGAGGTTTGGCTGTAAAAGTCTGGATAGGTGGCCGAGGCAACAAGGAAGAGTATAAATCTATCGCCCTGAAGCTTGGTATAACCACTAAAGTTGAGTTTCTTGGACCTTTAGAAAACATTCAAGAACTATATCAAACCTGCGATTACATGATATTACCGACTAAGTACGATGCGTTTTCTAACAGTTGCTTGGAAGCACTCTCATGTGGATGCCGTGTAATAACCACAAATCAAAACGGTGCCTCAGAATTGATTAATGAATCTAACGGACTAGCTATCGATTATCACGAGTCTAATTACTGCGAAAAAGCCGCGGATCACTTGGCTTCATACTCAAAAAATAAATCAACATTTGACTCTCGTGATTATGAAAATTTTTACGGAGAAGACCGTGAAATCAATCAGTATTTCAAGTTATTGAATCTAGCCTAATTTCTTGATCCAAAAAACATCTACCTGCCTAGTTTCGCAAATCAATGAATCAAGGTCGATTTCTTCTAACTTCCCATGCATTAATAATTTTGGCACAAACTCAAGATTGGCCATGAAATGGACTAATTCAGTGGCATGAGATGGTTCGGGGTACAAGTGTGGGGAAAATTCCATCATGACCATAGGGCAGTATTTGAGAATATTCATAGCTCCCCGCAGTGCATAAAATTCATAACCTTCAATATCGATCTTAATAAATTTAACTCTCGAGTGAAGCTCGGCGTCTAGGAATTGATCCAAGCAAACAGCACTCACATCTATTTTTTTTGCATTTTTTTGTGGCAGTAGTGAATGCCTTCCACGATTTTTTTCGGGATACTTGTACAAGCTGAGAGTTTCGCTTTTATCAGAAGCCGCTTTATTGAAAGCTTTTACATTTGAACAATCGTTTTTCGTTACATTGAATTTTAATAGTTCAAAATTATTTGGATCTGGTTCAAAGGCGAATACGAGAGAACCGCTCTCGGAAACCCGATTAAGCAATACTGAGTACCAACCAAGGTTGGCCCCTATATCTACAGCAATATCCTCATCGCCCAGTTTTATAGTCTCTTGAAGGAATTTACTGTTTTCGGGTTCATGCATGCCATATTTGTATAAATGCCTCCCCAGAACATCCTTAGGGGAGGATTTTAAATAGGCATTAAGGAAATTGCACCTCGCAACAACAAATTTCTTACTGAGAAGAAATCTAAGGAGTATGAATGAAATGCTCCTAAGTGTACGGTTCAAATAATTTAACTTTGAAAAATTTTCGTTTAACTCTTACTTAAGCAAACAAAAGATGATTGAATAAGTAAAGATTGAAAAAGAAATACATTACACCTCGAACGCTTCATATAACTGACGGTGACCGAAAATTTATTCCTGAATTAATTGAATTTTTCAAAGAATTTTTCGATTACAGCAAACACGATTTCATTGTCTTATCCAGATTTCCCGAGAGAAAGATTGAGGATCTTAAGTACTTTTGTACAAAAAATAAAAATACACCTTCTGAATTAGATAAGATAATTGCAAACTACAATAAGATAGTAATACATGGTCTTTTAGATTTTTATCTCGTTCGTTGCCTCCTCAAGGTAAATCTAGATTTCAGTAGGACATATTGGTTATTATGGGGAGGAGATGTCTATTGCTATCGCAATGAAAAAGGAAGACTTAGGAGGATGTACAGGAATTTCGTTAGGAAAGCTCTAATCTCGAAATTACAGCACGCTGGGTCATTAATTAGAGGAGGTGTAGATCTTTCACGAGACTGGTATGGTTTCCGTGGTAGTTACCATGAATGTATGGGGTATGTTAGTAACACAATCAATCTCAATACAAAGTTACATAAAAGAATAGCTTTTTTTAAGAAACACACGGTAATTATTGGTAATTCTGGTTATGAATCTAATTTTCACAAAGAAATTTTTAACTTATTAAAAAAACAAAGTAATGAAATTAAAGTAATATGTCCATTGGCATACGGAAACCAAAATTATATTGATGAAATAATTAGTTTAGGGACGAAACTTTTTAAAAAAAATTTTACCCCACTATTAAATTACTTACCTCTGAACGAATATTATTCTACTCTAAGTGGAGTAGATTCGGGTATATTTGCTCATGACAGAGAACAAGGTACAGGCAATGTAATTCCATTACTTGGAATGGGTAAAAAAGTTTATCTTCGGACCACAACCACTCAATGGAATACATATTTAAATCTTGGACTCAAAATTTTTGATTATAAAGATTTCGGACTTCATGAAATAAGTAAAAGCGATCAACAACAAAACATTGAAATCGTCAGTAAATATTTTTGCAAAGAAAACTTAGCTAAACAGTACGAATTAATGTTAACTTAATAGCCGAACTTTTTCTGCATCATTATTGATTAATTATTTTTTTAATTTCACTGACAACACCATCAGCTTTTAGTCCCATTCCAACCCATATGGGAAGTCTAATTAGTTGTTTAGCGATGTATTCTGTAATAATTAGTTCTTCAGAAACTCTTCCGTATTTGAGACCGGCGGGTGAAGAATGAAGCGGGGTGTAGTGGAAAACGCAATTTATTGATGATTTTAACATATCTGCAATAAATCTTCTTCGATCAAATACATCTTTTAAAATAATATAAAACAAATGAGCATTGTGGGTACAGTTTTTCGGAATAATCGGCAACCTTAAGCTCCCACTCTTTTCAAGGTCAGAAAGTTGAGATTTATACTTATTCCATATTGCTAACCGAGAATCTGTTATTGATTTAGTTTTCTTGAGTTGAGGGTACAGGAAGGCTGCAATTATCTCCCCCGGTAAATATGAGGATCCTAGGTCAACCCATTCATATTTTTCGACCAGCCCAAGACTAAAACTCTCCCTATTTGTACCTTTTTCCCAAATAAGTTTAGCTCTATCAATAAAATTTTCATCATTAACAAGAAGTGCTCCGCCTTCACCCGAAATAACATTTTTGGTTTCATGAAAACTTAAACATCCTAAATGCCCCATTGAACCAAGATGCTTTTCTTTATAGTATGCAGAAACTCCTTGCGCAGCATCTTCGACAACATAAATATTAGATGTTTGCGCAATTGATAAAATTTTATCCATTTCAGCAGCGACTCCAGCGTAATGAACCACTACAATAGCTACTGTATTTCCGGTTATAGCTGCCTCAATTTTTTCTTCATCAATATTTAAAGTATCTTCTCTTATATCAACCCAAACAATAGTTGCCCCCCGTAAAGCAAACGCGTTTGCAGTAGAGACAAAAGTATAAGAGGGCATGATTACTTCATCACCTTGTTTTATGTCCAAAAGAAGAGCAGCCATCTCAAGGGCAGCAGTACAAGAATGGGTAAGAAAAGCTTTTTTGGATTTGGTGAAGGACTCTAAATGCTCATGGCAAAGCTTGGTGTAGTCACCATTACCAGCAAGCTGCCCTTTTTTGTGCGCATCTGAAATACTACCTAGTTCTTCACCTGTTAGGTACGGAAGATTGAATGGAATCTCTTCGGTCAATTGAGTCAGAGTAAAAAATTTTTGTAGTCGTTATTTACACAGAAAAGTAAGTCTAAGATACTTACATTATGCTCAAACGGAGGATAAATTTGGGGGTACTGTGAATAAAAACTATAGTCCATCCACTCGATTTCGATATTTTCCTCCTGGAACATTTTTATATCAATATAGTTCCTTGCACTGGGACCAGACAAGTAGGTCGTAGCATTCAATTGCTTACAAATTTGAACCAACCTACTAGTTTTACATCCCGAACTAGGAAACATAGTGCTATCCAAGATATTTGTATCAAACTTAAGAATATTTGATATAAGAGAAATTAAACTTCTATTAATTTCTGAAAGAAATGATTCACTACCTTTGAGGTAAAATTCCTCAAAAACCGAGCCAAACATTTCAAAACCAACTTGCCTTCCATAATTTTCTTTAATTGTTGACCAGTGCTTTTTCCTCCAAATCTGATTAGCTACTTCAGTTTCACTAATTCTTTGAGAAGAGGATTTTACAGAAACAGGTATCGTTAACCACTTAACGCCTTGATTGGTTTTAATTTTGTTGCGGTTCCTCCAATCATTTTTTGTGTACTGCACTTCGTCATAAATGACAAAACAATCTGACTTATTTATGATGTCAAAATAACCTTTCCAGGGAATGTAGTTTGATTGAAGGATCGATACTACCATTAAATCACATTAAGTTTATCTACAAATTTAAAAGGGTTTCCTACTACCTTTTTATTAGAAGGAATATTTGATGAAATAAGCGATCCCGCACCGACGATAACATCATCCCCCAAGACTACATTGTTGGATATGATTGAACCAGCACCAATAAAACATCTTTCACCAATTTTCACATCACCGCAGATAGTAACATTTGGGCCGATAAAAGAACAATTTCCGATTTCTGAATCATGGCATAAAATTGACCCTGTATTTAAAACGCAACAAATTCCAACCTGAGAATCATTGTCAACAGAAACTTTAGGATAAATAAAAGAACCTAGACCAACATTTGCGTTTTCATCGACAAACGAAGACTGGTGAACAAACCCTAAAAGACATTCTTTTGGCAAGTAGTTAATTATTTCGCTTTTTAATCTGAGATGCTTGTAACCCAAGGAGATACATACACTGGAATTTTTAACTCCAGTGATGATTTTAGTGTAATTAATAAAAGGGTTTGCGTTTATCAAACCTTGATTGCATGCAATATCATCATAGTAAGAAAACTCTAAATGCGGATATTCGCTTCTTAAGTAAGATTCAAATTGTTTACCAAGTTTACCATAACCAATAAGAATACATTCCTTCATAAAACCAAATTATTTTCTCGCCGTAAAGCCTACATATTTGAACAGACTTTTGCTAAGCGGCAATGCATTTAACAAGTATTCCTCCATCACCGAAGCATGCTTAAATCTAATATCCCCATCAAAGTCCTCATTGTTAATTAGATGTCCTTGCCCCACAAACCAATGATAGAAAAAATTGATATCCGAGAACCCTACTTTTTCTAAAATTTCAGTTATTACCTCTTCCTTAAAGCCACCAAGTCTGTTTTTACCATATTCTGCATCGTTAAAAGTTTCGCAAGGAACTCCAAACTTGTTCAAAATATCTTCATCTTTGTAAGTTACCATCTCAATTTCTCTTTTAACAATTGAATGATACGAACCATCTCTTTGTAACTGGTCAATTTGGTCCCAAAAATAAAAATTGGGGTCTAAGTCAGCATAAAAGACACCACCAGTTTTTAATGCCTTAAATGCTGTTTCTATTGTTGGTTTTACATCAAAAAGATGGTGTAGGAAAGAATATCCAGTAACGAGATCAAAGGAAGATCTGTGCAGGTCAAATTTGCCAGTATCTTGGTTGTGTAAAATTATTTTGGATGCAGAATCTATTTTAACTTTATCGAGCATTTTTTGCGTAACATCAACACCATGGATTTCATCAAAAAGATCCCTACAAATATCTATCATGAATCCAGTACCGCAACCAAGATCTAAGAGCTTTTTCTCAGAAGTAAAATTAATTAAACTTTCAATCTTGGATCTTACTTTCTTGATATTTTCTTTTCGAAAATGAGGTTCACAGCTATTGTAATCGTCACTTAATCTGGAATGTAATTTAATGTTAGCTTCTATTACTTGAGTTTCTCTATTCATTTCATTCAGCTTTTTGTTTATATTTTCTCATTTCGTATGGAACATAGTATTCTTCGTAATTTGCAGGAACTTGTGCAAAAAAGCCTAGCTTTTGTAGAACTCTTTCAGAGGCATTACTCATGTCTAAGTGACTTAGAGCACGCGGGATATCAATTCTTTGCTTCATGTATGGTCTGCAAACATTCATGGTTAATGCATGCCTCCACGATGATGTATGGTTTTCACCACCTCTGTGCCACAATCTTGCATTGAAAAACCACACCGACCCTGCCTTAGCAATAAGTCTAACAGACTTTTGGGTGAACTCTTCTTCAGGAGGAGGATCTTGACGATTGTGAGAAAATGGCAAGTAATATGTAGCACCATTCTCTTCCGTAAAATCGTCGAGCAATATAGTTGCACCAAGATTGGTAATATAATTCGGAATTATTCTAGGACAATCTACATGAATACGCCTTGAAAAATTAGTCTTTCCTGGTGGCATTGATGAAGATGTGTATGCATAAAGTATACAGCCATCTCCTAATATTGTATTAAAACATTTAATCAATTTTTCGTTGTTTAAGATATCCAAGAAAAGGCCGCCATGAAGTGCACATAATAGTATCATTCCATAATCTTTATAGTCAGTACCTTTATGATATTTTTTTTCTGTAATAATAGCATCTTCTAATTGAGATTTTATCTTTAAAATAAAGTTATCATCTAACACATTTTCAACTATAGAAAAACCTTGATCGTTGATTTCTTGGTTAAAAATTTCGTAATCCATATGTGTTTTTTATAAAAGATATAATTTCATCCACAAGGATGATTTGTTTTATACTTTAAGCCTAATCTCTTTTTTAAGGATCGAGTATATTTAGCAAACATCTTGAAATAAAAAATTCTATAAGAATCAAGAATGGAGAATTTCAAGTCTTTTGCCTGAAGAAATGAAAATGTGCCACTGTACACTTTCTGCATTGGATAATTATTAGCGTTTGACCAAAACTTAATTTCAGTATCACTTTTGCATCGATCTAAGTGGCAATAACGGGCGAGAAAATCTGACTTGTCGCTGTACAAAAGATTCTTCCTAAATCTGTCCAGCCACATTCTTAGTAAAGAACCACGATGAGCATCATGTATAAAAGCACATGAAATTCTTGTCTTTTCGGAAATTTTTTTCAGCAACCATAAAGCGTCCATATCTTTAGGCCCATCGATGACAACTACATCTCCTTCTAAAGCAATATTAGGTAATATCTTTTTAGAATCTCCAAATAAACAACATACATTATTGAGGCTGTTTAGTCTATCCAACGCAATTTTAGAATCAACATGGTCATAATCTCGTTCAAAACTGATTATTCTTAAATGAGGCAATGATTTAGCCAAAAGTAAAGTACTTTGCCCTTGCGCCCTTCCTGACTCAATTAACTGCATCGGTTTGATGTCTCCTATCAATGCCCGAACAAAAAAGGCCTCTGACTTTAGAATTCCTCGAGGTACTCCGTCATCAATATCAGAAGTGAAACTAGTAAATTCATCGTAATATTTCTGAAAGTTCACAATTTGGGCGTCCATTAATTTAATTTATTCATTAACTAGACAAAAAGTTGGAGAATATCCTCTTATGAATACTTTTGCTTATTTGTTGGTAAATATTCACTAATTTACTTGTAAGTAGATCCATTTTGGAAACTTCTCGAATATTTGTCTCTGTTTTTTTTCTTAAAACAATTAAAGAATCTACATGAGAAAGTACTTCATAATTTCTGTATTTATTTAGAAAATTATTAGTTGCAGAATGTATCCCTTTGAAACCATTGGAATAATCGTGAATCAATAGAAGGCCTCCCGCCTTTAGGTACCTTGAAAACCTTAAATCTCCAACGAAGTGATTAATTTTATGATTACCATCAATGAGAATGAAGTCAATTTCACCAGCATGAGCACTTAAATTTCTAAACGCTACGCTACTTTTATTCTTTTCAAAAGTAATGTTATTCTGACTCAAACCATTATTTTTTAAATTAAGACAAATTTTCTCATACTGATCGTCAAAGTAGGTTAGGGGGTCAATGATTACAAATTGTGGAGGCACAACTTTTAATTCATTCTGGTAGCATTTAAGGATTTCACACAAAGTACCTCCTGCGGCTGTACCAATTTCAATATGTAATCCAGTCAACTTAGAATCCTTGATGGCATTTTTGATCGAATAAACCTCAGCATCGGTCATCTCCGACTTTAGAGTTATTGCACTCTCGCGACTCATTGAAAACACTTGAGTCTTATTTTAAACCTACTCTTCGCTAACTTGACTATCCCTGCATCTACCATGTTTTAGGAGTGTTTCCTGAGCGATGGAAAAGGCAATAATAAAACCTACGCTTCCATCCAAAAAGCCTAACCTCAATAAATAGCATCTAAAAAACCGCCAAAAAGCACGAAGAATAGCGACCCTAGGAGAAAATATTTTGTCCGCATTATGATTAACAAAAATATCCGAATAACGGATGGATTTTTGGGTTAAATCCCTGATTCCAGCAAATGAATAATGCTCAAGATCACCATCGAGTTTAAAAACCCTTCGCTTGTCTTCAGCTATCAATTTATCGTGGGGGTTAATTCCTCCCCAGGTGGCTTTACTTTTCTTAACAAGTCTGACTTTCGTGTCTGGGTACCAATCACCATGTTTAATCCACTTTCCCAAGAAAAAAGAACAACGGTTAAATTTAACTGCATGATATTTGCCACAAAGTTCGGCACTCCCAAGGAATAGTACTATTGAATCTCTTAATTTGTCAGATAAAGCTTCATCAGCATCCAAACACAATATCCATTGATTAGAGCATATACTTAAAGCGATATTTTTTTGCTCAACATGCCCTTGCCAATTGTGCTCAAAGCATTTGGCACCGAATGATTTAGCGACCTCAACGGTTGTGTCAGTACAATCGTTATGAACGACTATGATTTCACTTGCAATGCCGCCTAAACTACTGAGACATCTCCTTAGATTATTTGCTTCGTTTTTGGCAATTATAGATACGGATAGTGGCAATTGAGAATTCACTTTAATAAGTATTTTTTAAAACCATCGAATTTCTAATTTGAACCCAGGAAATCACTTTCGAGAAATCCAAATCCGAATCTCTCAAGGGATAATTGACCACTAAGGTAGAAATATTTCAGCACAACTAGCAACGAGACCAATACTTCACTGGAAGTGTCTTCAAATTGAGAATAAAATTTTTGAAGATTTGAAATTATTGCTTCTGCTTTATCAGGGTTATCCTGATAAAACTTAATTTTATCATTAATATCATCGAGACTTTCATCAACCAAGACATAGTGAAAACCAGGTACTAGTGAATTTTCCATAAACCAAGATTCATGCCTTGGTTTTTTCATGAAGCATAAAGAGTTCGATTGAGCGATCCATTTTAAATTTGTAGCAACATCAGCACCCTCAATTGAAAAAATGAACTTATTTTTTAGCTGTTCATTGATCGATAGAAATCGTTTCTCAAATTGACTCCCGGCAATTCCAGCAGTACCGCTCAATGCCCCAACATCACACCGAGAATTATTGAAAAGTTTTTTAACAAATTCAGATCGCCAAGTCCTTTGATGAACGCTGCCTCGCCATACAAGTTTGTCTAATTTTTCCTCATATTTGTAGGCATCTTTTATTTTCCGGAAGTGGCGAACTTGGTTAAGTTTTAAAATGGCACTATACTCGTGATTTTCGGCAATCGGTCTGCACTTTACGAAGCAAGGTTGATCAGGAACAGTAATAACATCCCTTAACCAACAATTAAATTTAAATTCATGGGGGAAATACCTGAGCACAGACCTAATGTCATAGTAATAGGCAGATTTATTAAAACAGGAAAGTGAACTTAAAGTATTTGAATTTTCATCATTCAAATCAAAGAAATCCTCTCTCTTAAAATAATAGTTTACTCTCTTAAGTGCTTGCTTAATTTCATCATCATTAGTTTTCGAGAAAATAGTAGAAAGCCTTTTTCTGTAGCAAATATCAGGAATGAAAAAATGCTCAAATATCGACTTTGAATAAAACTTAAGCTTGTACATCTTTACAACTAATCGCTCTCATTAACAAACAACTTTAGTATTTCATTAATTGTGGTCTCGGAATTTTTCATGCCGACATCAAAATGAGCCCTTACAACATAAGAATTGTCGCCGTAAATTGGCTTGGTTGCTTTCGGGTTTGTGGGCCCAAATAAAACTATTGTTTGAAGGCCCAATAAATTGGCAAGATGCATGCCTCCAGAATCATTCCCAATCACAGAAGTGCAGGAAGCCAATTCCTTGCAAAGTGAACCGAGATTAGTTGTACCACAAAAGTTCATAACCTGCTTTTCATTGAAACCTTGCTGAATGGTTTCACCTATTTCTACCTCCTCAGTTGAGCCATATATTTTGAAACATAAATGATCATCTATTTTCAGGAATTTTTTTATCAACGCTCTCCAATTTTCAATTGGCCATCGCTTAGCCGGATTATTTGAAGAACCTGGTAATAAGCCAATGTCTTTTGTAATTAACTTTTTACATATTTCATAAGGTTTGAAATGAGGTATTTCTGAAAGACCAAAATACTTAAGCATTTCTGTCCACATTTGAGTTTGGTGTATCTTAGTCTCTTTTCCAACAAAATCCTTAGTGACTGAAAAAGTGTGTGTTAATAGGGGGCGTTTCCGTCCTGGAAGTTCAAGTCCATACCTTGCCGGTGCACCAAGCAAGCAACATTCAACATCCGAACGAAATGAATTTGCGAAATTAATAATCAGGGAAGGGTAGTGGTGCCTATTTCCCCAAAAGTCTTTATACGCCGCAACTGAGTTTCCATCTGGTAGAGAAATAAATTTATCGCCTATTCCAAGCTGAGAAAAAAGTTGTTGGTATTGAGGTTTTGCAATCAATGAGATTTCTACATCTGGACGTCCTTTACGAATTGCATCAATCAAACCAAATGCCATGACTACATCTCCCAGCCAATTAGGCATTCTAATCCAAAGTTTAGTAGTTCGTTCTGGTGAAGCTGAGATTCTTTCCCTCTTATGCCTGTGCCTGAGATGGAAACGGTAGTTTTGCTGAGTTTTCCACCGTTCATGAGCCCATAACCATTCAGGCAACCCATCCGAGTCACGAATTATATTTTCTAGTATCTCGTGAGCTTCAAATGGATAATCAGCAGCCTCACAAGAAAGTTCTTTAAGGTGTAATTTAGCTTGAAAGAAACCGACCCTTTTAGGGAAGCTAAACACGACTCTTGCACCGGAAGTTTTAGCTAATAGCTCGGGCATGGTTGTGATAGAGGCAAAGCGATTTAGAAAATAAGAATGGCAACCTTGAATTCCGGAATGCTGATCAAATAATAATCCTAGCCAATTTCCTCTCTTCAAAAAATCTCGTGCAGCCCAAAGTGCAGAATCTCGTGCAAATACCTTAATTCCAGCTGCACTTCTTGATTTAATTATAAATTGATCAAGTTTAGGATTCCTGTTTGGTCTATATATAGCACCCAGTTTCTTTCCCCAAAATGGCCTAAAAAAAGGAGAAATCGCCAGGGTTTCGAACAGGCAAACATGAGGGATCAAAAAAATTACGGCCTTACCAGATTTTCTGAGTTCGGAAAGATAGTTCTCGGAACCCTGATCAATTAACAATGAACTTCTTTTCCTGAATTTAGAGAAGAATGAATATGATAACGACAAAAAACCCATTTCAATAAGCCTTGCTGCCGATTCTCTTCCCTTATGATAGATCTTATTTTTATCCCACTTAGGGAATGCATATTTCAGGTTCGAAAAAATTATTCTTTTTCTCTTATTTGGGATGCTAACAAGCAATAACCCTAAAAAATTTGTTATCCCTTCAAGAAGCGAAACAGGCAAGACTGATATAAGAAAGCCAATTATTTTGATGAAAAATACCATTACCACTTTAAAGAGGCTTATCTTTTACAATTGGATGGCTTTCTGATCAAATGCCATTTTTATGCAAATTTTAATAATTAAGCCTTCCTCACTGGGAGATGTTATTCATGCACTCCGAATTGCGAAGCAAATAATAGATAACATTCCTGACGTATTCATCGACTGGGTTATTAAATCTGAACTTAAACCAATTCTTGAGGTGAGTGGAATGGTTAGGAGAAGCTTTGTTTATCAACGGGCAGGAGGAATTCGTGCTTACTTATCCCTTTTAAAGCAAATTAGATTACAAAAATACGACCTAGTTCTTGACTTACAAGGCTTATTAAGAAGTGCTGTTTTATTAAGGTGTGCTCATTCACAAAATAAAATCGGAGTTGCCGATGGCAGGGAGTTTTCAACTTTTCTCTACAAATCAATTGGCGAAAGTTCGAGGAAAACTGAAATTCATGCAATTGATCGCTTAGTTCCCTTTCTGAATCATCTTGGTGTAGATAATTGGAACAGGGAATTACCTTTAGATTTCCCCAATTCTCAAATTTCTCCATCTACCCATCAGCATGTTGGTGAAAAAGGTTTCATACTCTTATTTCCTGAAAGCCGAAGGCAGGAAAAAGTTTGGCCCCACTTTGCTAAAATAAGTAAATTACTTAATAAAAATTCTTCACATTGTATTGTTATTGCAGGAAATAATCGGGACGAATTATACCCAGGCACCATTGATCTAAGAGACCGCATTCATCTCGCTGAACTACCTGCACTTATCGACCGGGCAAAGGTGGTAGTTTCCAATGACAGTGCACCGTTACACATTGCGTCATCACTAAAAAAACCACTCGTTTCAATATTTGGCCCAACTTCTGCCAAGAGATATGGTCCCTATCCACAGAACAGTGAACAGAATATAATTCTAACTGCTCAAGAAAAAAACTTAGAAACGATTACAGTTGAGCAAGTATCATTCGCAATTGAAAATCTCTATGTGGATAATCCATATTACCCAGAGTAAAGTTCGTCTAAAATTTCTTTTCCCTTCATCGCGTTTGTAGCCTTTTTTTCGACTAACTGATTTAGCATTTTAGGAATAAACTTAAAATAATTTTGAAAATTGAGAAAATATTTTCGCCTTCCGTTCTCTAATTCATCAAAATTTTGCAAAGCAAGAAATGGCTGAACTATTGGCTCAACTGGCTCGGCTACCTCGAAAACACCCCATAAGTTGCCCCTATCCCCAGTAGGATGGCAGGATATGACCTTGAATCCTGATTTTTCGAGAAGCATGGATAATGTTTGATCCGTAAACGAAAAAAGATGACCGGGATGCCATTTGTGAGAAAATGACATATCCGGGTAGAGAATATTTGGCACCTCTATAACGAGTTTACCATCAGGCTTTAAGAATCCCGCAAGAATGGAAAGATCACGAACCGGGTTTTCCAAATGCTCAAGAACATGAAACAAGGTTATGAGATCAAATCTTTCGTCAGTCTTATATTCGGAGAAAGGGGATATACAAACAGATATTCCAAGCTCTTTTTGGCTATATTCCGCATAAGGAAGATTGGCTTCAACTCCATGTGCATCAAACCCCCTTTTGTGCAGTAAATAAACAAACTCTCCACTGCTTGACCCTGCATCCAGGCACCTTGCACCTTGAGAGAGAAGCTTACTTAATCGTGAGAATCGTTTCAGGGCAACATTACCAGCACGGTAAACATGCTTTGGCTTTGGTTGGTGTACACCTTTGTAGGATTTTCGATACTCCGTTTTGTAAAATTCTTCTGTATTCTCGAATGGTACCGGATCCACATAAATTAAACCGGAGTCTGCGGAGATGATATTCCTCAAAGGCTGTCCATGCCGATCCCTTGAGCAAACCTCGAAGGCATCTGGAGTGCCTGAAATGGGACAGGGTCGTGAAGCTTTAATCATAGTAGCAGGAAGAGGCATGTTCCCTATATTTACGAAATCCCCGTCCCTAACAAGGATGATTTATTTTAGTCAATCATTCGAAGATCGATTTTGATGATTATGAATATCAGCCAATTTACTTTCCAAGACACCATCTAAATGATTTATTAAAACCAATCACCATGATCGAAATTTCACATCTCAGGAATGACCTAGAAGGCTTACGCTCAGCAATTTCACGCAAAAAATTCGCATGCGATTTGGATGGACTGCTCGTCCTCGACCAAAAACGAAGAGAAGCGATATCCGGAGCAGAGCATGCCAGGGCAGGGCAGAAGGCAGCAAACAATGAAATGTCCCAACTACCAAAGGGATCGCCTGAATTCCTTGCCAAGGTAGGAGAAATGAAAGCACTGGCCTCGAAAGTCAAAGATCTTGAGGGTATTGCTAAACAAGCGGACGATACTTTCAAGGAAGCATTCATGTCCGTACCCAATATTCCTCACGAATCGGTACCTGACGGAAAGGGCGAAGAGGATAATCAAACTATATCCACTTGGGGGGATATCCAGAGTGAATTCCCAAACGCAATAGCTCATTATGATATTCCATGGTTTGATCAAATGATTGATTTTCCTCGTGGAGTTAAAGTGACGGGAGCAGGCTTTCCTTTTTATGTTGGTGAGATGTCCCAACTGGTTCGTGCATTGATTAATTTCTTTTTAGAGGAAGCTGGAACAAACGGATACGAGGAAGTCCATTCCCCTATTGTTGTAAATGCTGCTAGTGCCACAGCTACCGGACAACTCCCCGATAAAGAAGGTCAAATGTATCTCGACCAAAACGAGGAGGTATATTTGATCCCAACCGCTGAAGTTCCTGTTACGAACTTCTTCCGAGATGAAATTCTTTCCGCCGATAAACTGCCGATCAAACGATGTGCATACACTCCATGTTTCCGCCGGGAGGCAGGCAGTTGGGGCAAGGATGTACGCGGGCTCAACCGGTTGCATCAATTCGACAAAGTGGAATTGGTAAAATGGACTCACCCGGATGAAAGCTTCGATGAACTTGAGAAGCTTCGAAAAGATGCCGAAGGGCTTTTACAAAAACTAGGTCTTCCTTATCGTGTACTTTCGATATGCTCAGGCGATATTGGATTTCCTCACTCGAAACAATACGACTTGGAAGTTTGGGCAGCTGGACAGGAAAGATGGCTCGAAGTTTCAAGTTGCAGTAATTTTACTGATTTCCAGGCAAGACGGGCCAATATTCGCTTTCGCAGTGAAGATGGTAAACCAAAACCTGTACATACCCTCAACGGTTCTGCACTTGCAATACCTCGTATCCTTGCTGCAATCCTTGAAAATAACTTACAACAAGATGGAACGGTGAAAGTACCCGATTGCCTAAACAAATGGTTTCCGGGTAAATTCATTGGTAATAAGACAGAATCCTGATGTCCTTGCCTTGGGCATTTCCTGAAATATCAGATCTGGAGCAATTATTCGCTCAGATTCAGGTAAAAGACAGAATTCCTTCCGGAATTTTAAAATTCCTGGATAATTGTACGCAGCATCAAAAATTTGCGATTGGCTGCTCCGGAGGTGCAGATTCGACATTTCTGACATTTTTACTTTTTTATAAATTTCCTTCCTTGCAAGATCGACTGGTTCTTTGCCATTTTAATCACCGACTTCGAGGAGAGGATTCAGGACTGGATGAAGAATTCGTCCAAGAGATGGCACTTTATTTGGGAATCCCTATCAAATCAGACAGACAGGATTCTTGCAATAAGGGAGACGAAGCCTCGTTGAGAAATCAAAGGATAGACTTCTTCAAGAGAATGCAGATAAATGAGGGAATTTCCAACTACTTTTTGGGACATCATACCGATGATATTGCTGAAACATTTATATGGAGACTCCCTCGATCGAGTACTGTTTCCGGTCTTCATTCTCCAAAACCAATCTCCGCATACGATCAACTGATTTTCCTTAGACCGTTACTCAACTTTTCGCGACTGGAAATAAGGGAATTTCTTTTAAAATTCAAGATTCCATGGCGTGAAGATCAGAGTAATAATGAAGCCAAGTACCTAAGGAATCGCATCCGTAAGTATGTCATTCCGGCTTGGAAAGAATCATTCGAATGTGATTTACTGAAAGGAATCGCCAAAACGAGAGAGCTACTTGAACAGGACGCACAGGCTTTAGACTATTATTCCGACAAGACTTATCAAAAATGCAAAATCAATAAGTTCATTAAAATCAACCATTTTAACTCTCATCCAGTTGCAATAAGGCGAAGGATTCTCAGGCGGTGGTTTACGGAAATACTCTTCACTGGGTTTTCTTTTGATGGAAATGAAAGTGAGCTTCTAAAACAAATTGAAAATGGTAATATTAAGGCTACTGACCTCCCGAACAATATTAGGGTTACGATTAAGAATGGATTACTTACGGCTGAAAGTACGATTCTTATTGAACCAAACATACCTCTGACTTCTTTGCCCTTGGGAAATGATCTATTTCTTTCAAATGGTAAAAGAATAAAAGCGATCCCACTAAATAAAAATAATCCCGCAATTCAAAAGGCCTTATCAAAATCTGTGGATGAATCAAAAGAAGCTTTTGTTACAGCAGTTAATAGTAATCTTTTTTTAAGATCTAGAAAAGATGGTGATAGATTCGAATCACTTGGATCAAATGGGAGCAAAAAAGTCAGCAAATTGATGATCGATAAGAAATGGAGTCATCATAGGAAAAAAGAAACTCCGTTGATCCTTGATGCAACCGGAAACATAATCTGGGTTCCAGGGTTTCCACCTAATGAAAACTGGAAGATAACCGCATTCACAGAGAAGGTAATCCATTTGACTTATGATTGAGCCCAAACAGAATGTCTATTGTGAGTAACGACGAAAACAAAGATCAACAAAACCCACCAAAAAGCTTTAATCCAAAAGTCTTACTAATATGGCTTGCTATTTTGGCGGCAATCATCGGATTGGTCATGGCACAATCCGGAGAAATTGCGCCCAGTCAGCGTGCACTCAGTTCTGTTGATGACCTGATATCTGCCGCGCAGGAAGATCGTATTGAAAAAGCTGTTATACAAAGCGATCCCAAAGGCGGGGAAGAATGGTATGTAGTTAATGGAAAAGTACTTAACCCAGCGTTCGAGGTTGATGAGAATCAATATAAAACACTCCCATTTGTGGTTAAGGGAAGGATCACTGAATCTGAATACAAGGATCTGCGGGCACTGCTAGGCGGAAGGCTAGTTGAGGAACCATCGAGCACAATTTGGACAGATCTTCTATTTAGTCTACTACCGTTTCTGCTCATCATTGGACTGCTGTACTTTCTTTTTGTCAGGCAACTACGAATGGCAGGAAAAGGGGCCCTTAATTTTGGAAAAAGCAAAGCAAAAATGCTCACTCGTGAGAACGAACAGATTCTTTTCAAAGATGTTGCTGGCTGTGATGAGGCTAAGGAAGAAGTGTCTGAGATCGTTGACTTTTTAAAAGACCCGAAAAGATTTCGAAAAATCGGGGGAACAATCCCAAAAGGCGTATTAATGGTAGGACCTCCTGGCACTGGAAAGACCCTTCTCGCCAAAGCAGTTGCTGGTGAGGCTGAAGTGCCTTTCTTTAGTATAAGTGGATCAGACTTTGTCGAAATGTTTGTAGGCGTGGGCGCAGCTCGTGTTCGTGACATGTTTGAACAGGGACGAAAAAGTGCACCTTGCCTAATCTTTATTGACGAGATTGATGCAGTAGGCCGTCAGCGTGGAGCCGGATTAGGCGGAGGAAATGACGAGCGCGAACAGACTTTAAACTCACTCCTTGTAGAGATGGACGATTTTGATGGCCATGAAGGCGTAATCATCATCGCAGCTACCAATCGTCCTGATGTTTTGGATAATGCATTACTCCGTCCCGGTAGGTTTGATCGTCAAGTAGTGATCGATTTGCCAGACCTTGAAGGTCGCGATGCTATCTTAAAGGTTCATGCCAAAAAGATAAAACTCTGCGAAGATGTGGAGCTTAAATCTCTCGCTAGGGCAACTGCAGGTTTTTCTGGTGCAGACCTTGCCAATCTTTTAAACGAAGGTGCCCTTATTGCCGCTCGCAGAAGAAAGAAAGTTGTCGAGCGTATTGACTTAGATGATGCCAGAGAGAAAATCTCGTTCGGTAGGGAAAGACGGAGAGTCATGGATGATGAAGATCGTAAAATAATTGCTTACCATGAGGCTGGACACGCAATTGTTCAGGCAAAAATTGACGATGGTCTTCTGCCTATCCATAAAGTGACAATCATTCCTCGCGGGCAAAGTTTAGGTAGTACTATGTTTACCCCGAAGAAAGATATTCTCAATCACAGTAAGCGAAGGGTCTTGAACCAAGTTTGCTGTGCTATGGGGGGTAGGGCGGCTGAAGAAATTGAAATTGGAGATATCACAAGCGGAGCAGCTGGTGACATTCGAATGGCCACAAATATTGCTAGAAGTATGGTCTGTGACTGGGGCATGAGTGAGCTTGGGATGATTTCTTTTGGAGATAAGCAAGATCAGGTCTTTTTAGGCAAAGAACTAAGTCGTGCCCAAAATTACAGCGAGGAGACTGCTCAAAAAATAGATATTGCTATCAAAACGATTATTGACGAGCAATACAATCGAGCAAGGAAAATCCTCGAAGACCACATTGACGCACTGCACACATCTGCAGAAGCTCTTCTTGAGCATGAAACCATCGAGGGTAAGCATATTCACGAAATTTTGGAACAGGGTAAGATAATCTCCCCGATTATTAATTCGCCGATTAGCTCTACGGAAGAAGATGATACAGCCGCCGAAGAAGCAGATCAGGAATCTAAATCGGAAGATTCAAAAGAAGATGATCTCGACCCTGGCGTCCAACCAGCTGGAGCTCCTGCCTGAATCTGTTGACAAAATTCTTGTCAATTTGTTTTCGAACCATTATAACATACTACCTTATGAGCAGGCACCCAAGTTTTAAACCCCCTGGTGGGCTTTCAAAGAATAGAAATGTTCTTAAAAGGTTTGAACGCGTTGAGCTACTTCGCAAACGAGGTCAGTGGAAGGAAGGAGACCGGGTAGTTTCATTGGTTAAAACAAAACCTGAGGATTAATTCCCTGAATTAACCCAACTGCCATATGCTGGGCTGGCAGATACTTCCCAAGTCACCCATTGCGGCAATTCATATTCGTGTAGCTGCATTACAGCATTTTCCACTTCACCAATTTTTTCAATAGATGCTTTCATCTCAACTTTCCATTCCATCTCTTCGCAAATTTCTCCATCCCAAAGGAAACTCGAAGTTATGGGACCTGTTACTTGAGTACAGGCAACCAACTGTTTTCTTATTAAGTTCCGGCAACACTCCAAGGCTTTCTCTTTACTAGAAAATGTTGTACATGCCATCATAATTTCATTTTTCATTATCCATAATATTTTTCGACAAGATCCTTTTTGATCTTAACCTGAACTAAACCCATTCATTCCTACTGCCGTGAGAGACGAATATCTGAAAGAAGCCCAACAAATTGTTAATGACCCCAATACTTTGATTAATATGGTCTCGAGGAGGTCCAAGCAACTCAAACATGGGAGTAAAGCACTTGTTGAGTCCCTCGAGAAACTGGAGCCCGAAGATATAGCCCTTAAAGAAATCATTGAAGGGAAAATTTCCTACCAAGAATGGAAGGAAGAAGACGAAATTTCTAATTAGTTCATATCCCCTCTTGATAGGAGGCTGAAATGTCAGCCAAAAAAAAACCAGGCAATCAACTGCCTCACATTACTAATTCAAAGGCGAGGCATAAGTTCGCACTTGGAGACAAGTATGAGGCTGGAATTGAACTTAAAGGTACTGAAGTTAAGTCAATTCGTTCAGGTAATGCACAAATCTCTGAGTCTTACGCTCGTATCGTAAAAGAAGAACTTTTTCTTTTTAATGCACATATTGCGGAATACGAATTCGGCGGAGACCAGAATCACGAAACTCAAAGGCCGAGGAAACTCCTCCTTAAACGGAGGGAAATTGAGCGATTACGGATCGAGATTGAAGCAGCGGGGAAAGCAATCGTACCACTGCGTCTTTATTTTAAAGAAGCATTAGTTAAATGCGAACTGGCTGTTGGCACAGGGAAAAACCACAGGGATAAAAGGCAGGATTTAAAGAAAAGAGTGGCGAATCGAGAAGCCGAACAAGCACTTAAAAAATCCCTCCATAGATGATTGACATCATCCTCCATCAACCCGAGATACCTCAAAATACCGGAAATATTGGACGTTTATGTGCATTTAATGGATGCAGGCTCCATTTAATACATCCTCTGGGCTTTGAAATTAATGATCGAAATCTTAGACGGGCAGGCATGGATTACTGGTCAGATCTCGATGTAATCGAACATAAGAATTGGGGGGCATTTCTTGAACATCCATCACGGCCTTCAAAAGTTCATCTTTTGACCACTCATGCAAAACAGACTATTTGGGATGTAAAATTTGAAAAAGGGGACGGTCTGTTATTTGGAAATGAAGGGCACGGAGCACCAGAATTCATTCATCAATGGGTTGATTCAAGGCTACAAATCCCAAAATATAATGACAGACTGAGGTCCCTAAATCTTGCCGTTGCTGTAGGTATCGCAAGTTATGAAGCTTTAAGGCAAATAAACTAATGCTCGTAGGATGTTGTGACAAATTAGCCAAAAATAAATTCGTAAATTCATGAAAAACAGAAACTTGGGGATTGAAAAAGGCTTCATCCTCCTTGGGTAAGATTACTAATTCATTTCTTTTCAGCTTGCTTGAAAAACCGTGTCACACCTTACTAAATGAATGAAAACTTTTTGCCTTTTACTCATTTCGTTTGTTGCTGCATTATCAACTTCACTGGCAAAGCCTCCTTCCGGTTTTGTCTCCCTATTTAACGGAGAAAACCTCGATGGGTGGTGGGGGGCCAAAACCGAGGACCCTGATCAATGGATGAGTCTTTCTACTGATGAATTTCAAAAGAAATGGGAAGCCAGTCAAATCGATATCCATAAACATTGGTCCGTTGAGAATGGAGAACTAGTTAATGATGGAAAGGGTCTATTCTTAACCACAAATAAAAACTATGGAGATTTTGAACTCCTTCTTGAATATAAAACGGTGGCTGGTGCTGATAGTGGGATTTACCTTCGAGGCGTCCCTCAGATACAGATTTGGGATAGTACGAAAGAAGGAGGTAAATGGAAACTCGGAGCTGATAAAGGATCAGGAGGATTATGGAACAATGGTCCAAAGGGTGCACCCGGAAGAGACCCTTTAGTCAAGGCAGACAAACCATTAGGAGAGTGGAATAAATTTCATATTACCATGAGAGGAAATCTAGTGACTGTTATATTAAACGAAAAGTTGGTAGTTGATGAAGCTCCATTAATAAATTACTGGGACCGAAAAACACCGATCGACAAAAGAAAGCCCCTCCGGGATAAAGGTCCCATTCAGTTACAAACTCATGGAGGTGAGATTCGTTGGCGAAATATTTATGTCAAAGAATTGGCAGCAAGCTGTTGTGATCCAGGAGATGAAGTCGGGTATGTATCGATTTTTAATGGAAAGAATCTTGATGGCTGGAAAGGACCCTTATCTAACTATGAAGTAAAAGATGGAGTGCTATCCTGCCTCAAAGGTAAAGGGGGAACCATCTACACCGAGAGAAAATTCAAAGACTTCTCTGTGAAACTCGAATTCAAGCTTCCTGCAGGAGGCAATAATGGTTTGGCTATCCGATACCCAGGAAAAGGAAATGCAGCTTATCATGGCATGTGCGAACTGCAGGTGCTGGACAATACCCACCCTCGATATGCTAAACTCGACCCGAGGCAGTTTCATGGATCCGCCTACGGAATTGTAGCTGCGAAGAAAGGATTTCTTAAAAAAGTTGGAGAGTGGAATGAACAGGAAGTAATCGTTCGAGGGTCCACTATAACTGTTTTTCTTAATGATGAGATAATACTGGATGCAGACCTGTCTAAGGTGAAGACTTTCATGGCCGACAAACAACATCCTGGTCTTTCCTTAAAAGAAGGACATTTTGGTTTCGCTGGTCATAATGATCCGGTTGCTTTTCGAAATATCCGCATCAAGGAATTGCACTAATCAATACATACAATTTGCTAGTCATGGAAGAATATCCTTATTCTTTGTTTTCATGCAGTAACATGCGAATCAGCATCACTTCGCTGGCAAAAAAAACAATGGTCACGAAACAGGAAACCCAAAAGATCTTTCTGTATAACTGATAATTCCGACCGAAAAATATCATAGGCAGTAAACCTAAGCGAAGTAAGCATAGGCTATTTAATGCAACTAGTATCCATCCAATGTAATATTGCCATGTGGGCATATATCTTTTTTCTGACTCATCGGTCATTTGGCAATTAAAATGAAATTAAGGCAGTTCAAGACCTCAATTTCTTTGTCATGGAGTTGGAAAAAGTACATACCATTCCGTACTTGTGAAAATCTTTCATGACATACAAAAATCTTGCGACCAAAGGCTTAAGGAAATGGGCTTCCGAGCAGAAAGCTATCTCCTCCCTGGAGGTATCGGGATTAAATTCAAAAGCCACCCGAATCATAATCTTCATGAATTACAAACTCTTCCCATAATTGAATGCGACCTATCTGAACTGGAAAACTTTGATCTCAATTACCTAAATCAAGAGAGAATTTCATCTCTCATTCTACCGCACAAAACCAAAATACCTTTCTCTGAGTTAAACTCGTTCAATCTGAGGAGGTTAAGAGCAGCGAAAGCGATATCTTCTGACTTTGAATCCTTATCCAAGCATCCATTAGAAATTCTTGAACTCCCAAATACCTCTGCCGAAAACTTAAGGTTTTGCGAAAACATGCCTTTACGAAAACTAGACCTTTCAGGAGTGCAGATAAGCCATATCCCATTATTAAGAAAAGCCCAAATTACTAATTTAAATCTCTTTAAGACTAACATTGAAGAGATTAGTGACTTTGATTGCAATGCACTGGAAGGAATCGTTCTCTCCGGTTCTCCCATCAAAAGCATTACATTTCTTTCGGACGCGAAAAAATTACTCAAAGTAGAAATCAGGGCAACGCCTGTAAGTGATCTATCTCCCTTAGCCAACGCTCCTATCAAGGAGCTTCATCTACCTGGTTCGCAGGTTAAATCTATTGATTGTCTCGCTTACTTACCCATAGAAACCCTAAATATCATTGGTCTTGAGTTGGAGGATATTAATTGCCTATCAACCTTACCACTTAAGTATCTTTCTTTATCACCTGAGCTTTTCAAAAGAGACGATTATGAATTCATTGCTAATCTCAAAGTTCCTTTTCTTCGAGGCCCTGCCGATTCCCCTGAACAGACCGCAGAGGAATTCTTTCAAAAACACATCAATTCAGTAACCATGGAATAATCAAATTTTATTCCAATCTTGTCCAAGTGCCTCAGTGAATATAGAAAGATTTTGTGGCGAGAGATACACTGGCAAACTTGAGGGACTATTACGATGTTGTGGTAATAGGCAGCGGCTTAGGCGGACTAACGGGAGCGAATTACCTCGCAAAACAAGGGCATTCGGTTCTTTTGCTTGAGCATCATTATCAGTTCGGGGGATTGGCTACCTGGTTCAAGAGAGCTGGGGGTCATATTTTCGACATTTCCTTGCACGGATTTCCTGTGGGAATGATTAAATCCTGTAAGCGATATTGGACGAAAGAAATCGCTGACTCCATAGTCCAACTCAAAAACATTCGCTTCATAAACCCGCAATATGATCTAAAAACTACCTTTGATCGGTCGGATTTCACCAGGATTTTACAGACTACCTTCAATATAGCTAAAAATAAAGTTGAAGAATTTTACGATCACATGGCCAACATGGATTATTTTGCGAATGACAAACGCTCAATTGGCGATCTTCTTGAAGAATTCTTCCCGGGGCGCAATGAAATCAAAAGGCTTCTGCTTGAACCAATTTCGTACGCGAACGGTTCATCCCTTGTGGATCCTGCAATCGCTTACGGTATTGTCTTTTCCAACTTCATGAAAAAAGGGATTTACACCTTTAAGGATGGAACGGACTCATTGATTAAGAAAATGGTGAAGGAACTCAGAAACAACGGAGCTGACCTACGCAGACAATGCTTGGTCGAAGAAGTTGTTACAAAAAAAGTCGATGAAAAGCACAAAGTGGAAGGGGTTGTTGTTAACGGGAAAAAAATTCGGTGCGGAGCTGTGCTTTCTAACGCAAATCTCAAAAACACCATAGAAAAGCTATTCGGGTTATCCAAGTTACCTAAAGAATTTGCTGATCAGGCAAAATCAGTAAGGCTAAATTCCACATCCTGTCAGGTCTACATTGGTCTAAAGAAAGGCGTAAGTATCCCTGATGTGGGGGATCTTATATTCACTTCTGAATCTCCCTCATTTTCAACTGAAGAACTCACCGATTTTCATACCACAAGCAGGACATTCTCTGTTTATTACCCTGACACCAGACCGGAACGCAAAGAACCTCGCTACAGCATCGTTGCGTCGATCAACGCAAAATGGCAGGATTGGCAGAAACTTTCAGATGAAGACTATACTCAGGCAAAAAATAGACTTTGTGAAGAGTCTGTAGTAGCTCTGGAAAAGATTATTCCAGATATTCGGGGTAAAATTGATCACTTGGAAGCAGCGACACCCCGTACCATTCAGCATTACACGCATCACGCATCTGGTGCCTCCTTTGGCACCAAGTTTGAAGGATTGGATGTTTCATCTGAATTACCAGAATATGCTCCCGGTCTCTACCACGCCGGATCCGTAGGAATTATAATGTCAGGATGGTTAGGCACCATCAACTACGGAGTGATTACAGCAAACAAGATAGATCGATTTCTTCGAGGAAAATAACCTTGTCCTGTTATTATAAACTCTTTCTTTAATTGTTTCCTCACATTCGCCTTTTTATTCCCCAATCATTTAAGAACTAATTTACATGGAAGAAATCCACCGAAGAATTCCGCACCGTCCCCCTTTTCTTTTTGTAGACCGAATTATTGAAATCAACGAGGAAGATGCCACCTGTGAGCTTAAAGTTCGTGAAGATTTAGACATTTTCAAAGGACATTATCCCAATAACCCAATATTCCCCGGTGTACTTTCTTGTGAATCTGTTTTTCAAACGGGTGCGATTTTTTTATCTGAAAAAATAGGTAAAGAAGCACTAAATAATAAATCCGCGACCCCAGTTCTCTCGCGAATTCGGGACGCCCGCTTCAAAAGAATGATCAAACCCGGAGACCTGATCGAAATAAAAGTCTATCTGCAGGAGCAAATTGGTAAATTTTATAACCTTCGAGGAGAAATTCGATTGTCAGGCAAAGTGGTAACAACCGTGTCTTTTGCTTTGGCGTTGGTGGAGGAAGCCTAAAATCCAGAATGTCTAATTTTCTAGGAATTGCTAACAAAACCTTTTTGGTTACAGGATTCGCGAACCGAAAGAGTGTGGCATGGCATGTTGCTGAAAGCCTTGAAAAAGAAGGATCAAAGATCATTTACACCGTTCGAAGTCAAAAAAGACATACAGAACTTCTTGCACTTAAACCCAATGCTGAAGTGATCATATGTGATTTTGAAAAAGAACAGGACATCAATTCCTTACGTTCTTACTTAGAAAGTATGGAAAGCAACTCCATTCATGGCGTACTCCACTCGGTTGCCTATGCTAATTACTCAGAAGGCTTGAAACCTTTTCATGAGACTAATGTAAAAGACTACCTTCAAGCCACACAGATTTCGTCCTTCTCATTAGTTGAATTAGCTAATGCTTGTAAACCTGCTTTACAAAAAGACGCCTCGGTCGTCACTATTGGAATATCGTCCATTGATGTTACCGCTGAAAACTACGGATACATGGCACCAATCAAGGCATCCCTTGAGGCAAATGTTCGTTATTTAGCAAAATCATTTTCTTCTTTTAGTTCGGTCCGTTTTAATTCGGTCAATGCCGGACCGCTCAAAACATCTGCCTCTGCGGGTATTCCTGGATATTTAAAAAATTATCTATTTGCTGAAAAACTAACCTTCCGAAAAAAGGCACTTATGACGATTGAAGTTGCTAACACTGCAGTGTTCCTGCTTAGTAACGCGTCTTCTGGAATTAACGGTCAGGGAATCGTCGTGGACGCAGGCATGGGATTCAACTATTTCGAGAAAGAAGTGGTGGATTCCACAATGGATATTAAGTAATGAGTTTCAATAAAGTCATAATTGAAAAAATGGCTTACACGCTACCTCCTCATATCGTTTCTTCTCAGGAACTCGAGGAAAACCTAGCACCTATTTATGAGCGGTTAAACCTGCAAGTGGGCCGCCTCGAATTAATGACAGGAATCAAGGAAAGAAGATTCTGGGATAGCACTCAACAGGCTTCCCAATCCTCAGCCGAAGCCGGTATTAAATTACTTAATGAAGGAAATATCGATCCCAATAAAGTTGATCTGCTTATCCATTCTGCAGTTTGCCGTGACCGACTCGAACCTGCAACGGCCTCTTATGTCCATAACTTAATGAGCTTAGGACCAGATACGCAGATTCTGGATGTTTCGAATGCATGCCTTGGTTTCCTCAATGCATTAATTTTAGCAGGAAGCATGATAGAGCAGGGGACGATTAATCGAGCTATCATTGTGGCTGGTGAAAACGGCAAGCCCCTTGTTGATGAGACTGTTCGATTGCTAAACGATAGTAATTTCGACCGAAAATCGATTAAACCATACTTTGCAAACCTTACTATTGGTGGCGGTGCCGTTGCATGGTCGCTTTGCAGAGAAGCACCTAAACACTCCTCATGCCCAAGGTTATCGCAATTTGCCAGTTCCACCGATACGAGTCACAATCGACTTTGCGAGGGAGATCAATCGATTGGTGGTATGCTTATGCAAACCGATTCTGAAGAGCTTCTCCATGCTGGCATTAAAGTTGCCACTCTAGCTTGGGAGAAATTCTTACAAGTCAGCAAATGGGACCCACAATCACCTGAATTAGTGGTCACTCATCAAGTTGGAAAAGCCCACCAACTTGAAATTGAGAAAGCCTTAGGCTACGACACCGCAAAAAGTTTCACATCCTATGAATCACTGGGGAATTGTGGTTCTGTCTCCCTCCCCATTACTTACACATTGGCATGTGAGCAGAACCAGGACTACTTGAGAAAGAAATCAGCATTACTCGGAATAGGAAGCGGTCTTTCCAGCCTTATGCTTGCCCTAAACAATTAATGTCTCTACCAGATTTAATTCGAAAAGAGTATCCATTTAAGGGCCACCATTTCACTCTTAAAAATGGCTTTAAAATTCATTACCTGGATGAAGGAAGTCCCGAAAACCTACCTATTCTTTTTTTGCACGGGAACCCTACCTGGTCGTTCTTTTATCGAAACCTTGTCTCTTCTTTCAAAAACCAGTTCAGATGCATAGCCCCTGACCACTTAGGATGCGGTCTTTCGGAAAAGCCATCCTCCAAGGAATTTGCTTACAACCTGGAAGGCCATAGCAGTAATTTACTCGAACTGCTTGATACATTAGAAATTAAAAAATTTAATTTAATCGTACATGACTGGGGTGGGGCGATAGGGCTTTCAGCCTTAAGAGGTAATTTTTCAAGAATCAATAAACTTGTGCTTTTGAATACAGCATCTTTCTTATCAAATGATGTTCCGAAACGAATCCAACTATGCCGTATTCCTCTAATTGGAGAATTCTTCGTCCGTATGCTCAATGGCTTCGCTGGTCCTGCCTCTTGGATGGCAACCACAAAAGGACTAGCTACTTCGGTTAAAAAAGGATTTCTATACCCATACAATGACTGGGCCAACAGAGTAGCCATCTGGAATTTTGTAAAAGACATACCTCTCGAAAATAATCATCCCACCAAACAATTTCTTCAGGAAACTGAAACTGCTCTAACAAACCTTTCTGATACTCCGATATTGGCATGCTGGGGCATGCAGGATTTTTGCTTTCATTCGGGTTTTTTGGAGCAATGGCAGAAAAAGTTGCCCCATTTAGAAACTCTTACTTGCGAGAATGCTGGACACTACTTACTGGAGGATTCTTTTGATCTGTTTCAAGAAGGAATCAAATCCTTCCTTAGCTAATTGACTTCTCATGTGCACTTGCAATTTTTTTCATTCAGTGCTGCTTTAACAAGGTGGAACCCAAAAAAAGCAATCTTCGCAGTCGTGCAGAGCGAGGAGGTAATGTTGTACCCATTGATCCCTATGATAGCACCTCGCGGGCATATAAAAAGGAAACTCCAAAACGGGCGGAAACTGGTTTTAGCCTTTATCTTACCTTAGCTGTTTGGGTGTTCATGCTTATATTCTTGTTTTTTATTTATGAAATGGCAGTGGAGACATGGGAGAGGCTGAAGTAAAAGACACTTCAACAAAAAACAAAGTTGCGAGCTTTCTCCTGCCGAAAGTCGCTGATCAATATTTAGAATATATTGCCAAAGAAAGAAGACTTTCAACCTACACCTACCGGAATTACCAACACTCTATTATTTCATTCTTCAAGTGGTTATCGAACTCTAACCAACAAATGGAGATTCAAAATGTGGGCAGGATGGAAGCTCGTTCTTATTTAGTAGAAGCCCAGAACTCACTTGCTAAAAGTACCCTACGCAATCATTTCTCTGCCCTTAAAGGGCTTTTCAGGTACGCACAACAAAGAGGTGTTTGTAACTCGAATCCCTTTGCTAACCTAACATTACCAAAGTTAGAGAAAAACCTTCCCAAATTCCTTTCTGAAAAACAGGCTAAATCTTTGTTACAAGGCACAAATTCATCAAAAACTGAAAATCCGAAAACCGAATTCATTAAATTTCGGGATCTTTTAATACTTAAGATTTTATATGCAGGTGGCTTACGGGTAAGCGAACTGGTTTCACTAAATTATTCTGATATCGACTTTACAAAAGCCACCTTACTGGTTTCCGGCAAAGGGGGCAAAGAAAGAATTTCTCCTATAGGTAGCAATGTATTGCAGGACATTGTTTTCTTTCGCAATACTTACAGTAAAACTACTTCTACTGACTCACCGGTTATAATTAATCAATCGGGCAAGAGGCTTAGTGTAAGATCTGTACAGTTAATTCTTAAAAAAAAGTTAAGAGAAGCCAACTTGCCTGATGATATTTCACCCCATAAGTTAAGGCATTCCTACGCTACCCATTTGTTAGACAGGGGAGCAGACTTACGGGCAGTACAGGATCTACTGGGACACGCCAGTTTATCCACTACCCAAATCTATACTCATCTTTCAGTCGCTAAACTTAAAGAGACTCACAAAACTGCTCATCCGAGATCATAATTGCGTCCATTGCTTTTGCCAAAAAAGTTTTTCTTAATATAAAATCTTTTTGCTTGCGGATTCAGTTCCTGATTCTTCTATTTTTATACATTTATGAAATCTATACTTTTATCATTTTCGATGCTATTCGGTCTCTCCTCATCTCATGCGGATACGATTCATTTTGATTTCAAGGATCCAAAGAATGTAAATAACATTATCTTCCAAATGGATGCCCCTCTTGAATCGATCAATGGATCAGGAGATGGAATCAGTGGAAGTGTTAGGTTTGATCCAGAAAAACCTGAACTTACGAAAGGAGAAATTACTCTGAGTGCAAAAAGCCTTCATGTTGGTAATCCTGTCCTAAAAGAACACATGCACGGTAAAGATTGGTTGAATGTGGAAAAATTCCCTTCTATCCGATTTTCGCTCAACCAATTAAATGATATAAAAAAAGAGGGCATCCATTTCCTTGCCAACGCACATGGTAAAATGACCATCAGAAACATTACTTTGGATATGAAGGTGCCCGTGAAGTTAACTTACCTGAAGGGTATGCTGGAGAAGCGTAACCGAGTAAAGGGAGATCTCCTCGTTATCCGTTCTAAGTTTTCTGTAAAAAGAGATGACTTTAATATCCAGGCTGGCCAAAAGTTAGAGAAAGTAGCCAACGAAATTGAATTATCTTTAAATGTTGCAGGCGCCGCTCCTTTTTAATAAGTTAATATCTTACCCCAAGGGAGAACCCCCATTCTCCCACCCCATGAAGCGGGAACGTTAGCGCGTTCTCGCTTTTTGGTTTAAGAGCCAATTTCCTTTCCTCATTCATGTCATCAAATAACATCCATCCCATTGAAGATCGCTTACTAGCCAGGCATCTAAGAGAGTCCTCAAACAAGCATAAGGGCGGGGTTTTTTGGTTATGCGGATTATCAGGTTCAGGTAAAAGCACTCTAGCTTTGCTCTTGGAGAAATATCTTTTTGAAAAAAAAATACAAAATCTAGTCATCGATGGAGATGATGTCAGAACCGGGTTGTGCCAAGACTTAGGATTCAGTATCGATGATCGTAAGGAAAATGTCCGCCGAGTAAGCGAAATGGCAAAATTGATGGCTAGAAACGGATTTGTAGTCATTGTTTCCCTGATATCCCCAACTAGAGAAATCCGGGAATATGCAAAAAAAATTATTGGGGAAGATGACTTCTTTGAAATTTTCGTGAAATCTTCTTTTGAGAAATGTAAACAAAGAGATGTGAAAGGACTTTACGCAAAACTAGACAAAGGAAAAATTAGTTCTTTTACTGGAAAAGACTCTGCCTTTGAAGATCCTACTACACCTTGGCTCTTACTGGATACAGAAAACACCCCCCTTGAATCTTCTATGACAAAGCTTTCAAGTGCGATAATTAATGAAGTCGTGTAAACTTTTTAATCATGCGGAACTACAACTTAAACCACTTAGAGCAACTTGAAGCAGAAGCTATTTTCGTGCTTCGAGAGACGGCTGCTCAGTTTGAACACCCTGGACTACTTTTTTCTGGCGGGAAAGACTCCATAATAATGGCTTATTTGGCAGCCAAAGCATTCGCTCCAGCCAAGATCCCGTTTCCATTCGTTCATGTTGATACCGGGCACAATTTCCACGAAACCATTGCATTCAGGGACAAATTTGTAGAAGAGTATGGAGTTAACTTGGTGGTCGGCTTAGTTCAAGACTCCATTGATCGGGGTACGGCAACCGAAGAAACGGGCCCCAATGCTAGCAGAAACGCCCTCCAATCTGTGACCTTACTCGAAACCATCGATCGCGAAAATTTTGACGCCTGCCTAGGAGGAGGCCGTAGGGATGAGGAGAAGGCACGGGCCAAAGAGCGGTTTTTTTCCCATCGTGATTCGTTCGGGCAATGGGATCCCAAGAATCAAAGACCCGAGCTATGGAATCTTTTTAATGGCGGTAAGGGACAGGGTGAAAACTTCCGGATTTTCCCCCTAAGTAATTGGACTGAAATGGATGTTTGGCAATATGCCAAAATCGAAGAAATCGAACTACCAAGCCTTTATTTTGCACATGAAAGAGATGTCCTTGAGAGGAACGGTTCACTCCTAGCCATCACTGACTTTGTCTCTGCAAACGAAAATGAAGAGGTAAGGAAGGAGACTGTCCGGTTTCGCACGATCGGAGACGCCACCTGTACTGGTGCGGTGATTTCAAATGCAAGCAACCTGGATGAGGTAATTGCAGAAGTTTCTGCATCCAGGATCACGGAGCGGGGTTCTAGGGCGGACGACAAAAGATCTGAAGCAGCCATGGAAGATCGTAAAAAACAAGGTTATTTCTAAATTCAATGAGTACTGAAAAAGATTACATTAATATGGACATGCTGCGTTTCACCACCGCAGGAAGTGTAGACGATGGCAAAAGCACGCTCATAGGAAGATTATTCCATGATACAAAATCCATTTTCGAGGACCAATTAGAAGCAATAGAGCAAAGCAGTAAAAAGAGGGGAGACGAAAATATTAACCTGGCTCTATTAACTGATGGCCTTCGGGCAGAAAGGGAGCAGGGAATAACAATTGATGTTGCATATCGTTATTTTGCCACCCCCAAGCGTAAATTTATCATAGCAGACACTCCTGGTCATATTCAGTACACACGCAACATGGTAACCGGGGCTTCCACTGCTAACCTCGCACTCATTCTTGTCGACGCCCGTAATGGAGTGGTTGAACAGACGAGAAGGCATAGCTTTATTGCTGATTTACTCGGAATTAAACATATTGCCGTGTGTATCAATAAAATGGACTTGGTTAATTATGAGGAAGACGCATACGAAAAAGTACTTCGTCAATTTAGTGAATTTGCAAGTCGTCTAGAAAATGTATCAGAACTTACATTCATTCCCCTGAGTGCACTGAAGGGTGATAATGTGGTGGAAAGGTCAGATAACATGCCATGGTATAAAGGTGCCCCCTTACTTTATCACTTGGAAAATGTTTATGTGGGCTCAGATGCAAATCATGTGGATGCACGCTTTCCTGTCCAGTGGGTGATACGGCCTCATTCAGATAGACATCATGATTTTCGAGGATTTGCTGGTAGAGTCGCTGGTGGAGTATTCAAATTAGGTGATGAAATTACCGCACTTCCTTCAGGTTTCACTACGAAAATTTCAAAAATTATGCTTGGAGAAAAAGAAATTGAAGAAGCTTTTTTTCCACAATCGGTAACTATACAACTTGAAGATGAAATTGATATCAGTCGAGGCGACATGCTTGTTAAGCCAAACAACCAGCCTAATTCATCTCAGGACCTGGATGCTAGAATTTGCTGGTTCTCCGGCTCAAAAAAGCTAACCCAGGGAGGGAAATATCTCATCAAGCATACTACTAAGACCGCACAGGCTATGATTTCGGAAATCACCTACAAAGTCGATGTAAATAGCCTGCGTAAAAATGAAGAAGACAAAGAATTTAACATGAATGATATTGGTAGAATCAAATTCCGAACTTCCGAGCCAGTCTTTTACGATACCTACCGGCGTAACCGCAACACAGGCAGTTTTATCTTAATCGACCCGTTCACTCATCAAACTTTAGCTGCTGGAATGCTCCGGTAATGAAATTAGAAGAAAACCTAAAGCAGAAACTTCTTGAACTTGGAAGAAGACTGCTTGATCAACATGCTGCCAGAACTCTAATTGCACCATTGGGTAACTCTTTTGGGTTTTGGTTTGGAGGTGGAAATATCTGCCTTGAAGATAATGGAAACATTCTGATTACTGGGAGATTTCGTAATGAAGGAGATGCCAGGACGGGAACGGGGGCAGGAGCGAGAGGCCTTGAATGTGCTGTGTTTTCAGCAGAGTCTCCATCCGATGATTTTCAAAAAGTATTATCCTTTTCAAAAGAGGACCTCTCTCACACTGAGGAAGTGGTTTCGATTGAAGGGGTATCCCTGATTCCTGATAGCAATAGTGATACGGGGTTTGAATTTATAATTTCCACAGAGAAAAAATCAGCGTACCCGAAAAACCTGATTAATTTTCAAAAACCAGGGACTGGAGTATGGTCTATTGATCTCTTGCATTCTAATAATGGTTTAGATTCCTTTAAGCTAGATGAAATGACCACCATCGCCCGATCAGAAAAAGGATCTACGCTTCATTACAAAGACCCCGTTGCCTTTACTTCAAATGATGGAAACACCCACATCATCTTCTGCCACCACCCATTTTCCTGGTCTAGTTCAAATAGTGGGTTGCTCACAAGAAAGAAAAACCAAGCCTCTTTTGATCTCATTTCCGAAAATATCCTCGAGCGCGGAAACAGTTGGGATGTAGCTTGTTCACGAGTCACCGAAAAATTATCTGTTCCGAAAATAGGTCCATTTGCTGACCTGCCGGATTTATCTATCTATTTCTATGATGGAGCAGAGTGCCTTCGCCCGCTTGATCAAAACGCCAAAGCAGCCAAAAGGCCGCGAGGCTATTCATGTGAAGAACTCGGAGGGCTTGCATGGGGTTGGGATACTGAATTCCCCAAGCTAAATAAACTCAACATCGATTTCCCTCTATTTATTTCACCACACGGAACCGGTTGCAGTCGCTACGCTTCAGCAGTTTCACTTGCAGACGGCTCAATCTTTGTGGCATGGCAACAATCTCAGAAAGACGAATCCCAGCCTTTGGTCGGAAATCATCTATCTTCTGAGGAAGTGGAAAGAATATTGAATGCCTGAAGTTTCGTCCTGAATAGTTTATTTGACCACTCCTCCTTTATCACAAAAACTTATGACTAAACTCCCAATTCTAATTAGTTCGATTCTTCTCGGATTATTCGTAAACGCATCTGCCCAAAAGTCCTACATATGGACAACCGACCACATGCATATCGGTGTAAGATGGCAGCCATTTGGTCTCAAGAATTGTGAAATCTATGATGCCAATCGCCCGCTAATTAAGGAACATAGCAGCTATGCACAATTTTGGGTAAGCTGGAATGCAGCCGAACCCAATCCTCAAAACACGGATTATAAAAAACACATCTCAGGATATCTCCAGGCAATCGACCACGCAGTCAATCTATGCGTCGAACGTGGCGTGCACGCAGAGCTTGTGATGTGGCACTGTCCGGCATGGGCATCCGAAAATGGAAAAGGTGGTGCCTGGAAACCAAGAGTAGGGGAGTACCCAAAATTCGTTTCCCGGATGGCAGAACACTTTAAAGGACGAGTCGGTGCTTATCAATTGTATCACGAGGTTAATCTTCAGGGTATGATGAATGAAGCCGATATGAACTTCATTAAAGAAGAAATTTTCACTAATGGAGCAAAGGCAATCCGCTCAGTTTATGATAAAGAGCCACAAGCTCATGTTATTATATCCACTTCCGGCACATCACCGTGTCAACCATGCGGAGCAAGAGAAGGACTAAAAGGGGTGGGTGCAGTCGCCGTGGATGATTACTACGATCAATTGGTTGCCGATAAAGAATTAATGGCTCAAGTGGATGCCCTTAATCTTAATATCTCAGACCATTTTAATGGATATGGTATGATGGATGGAGCCTTGATCCCAAATTGCTGGACACAGTATGACCTAGCTCGAGGGAAATTGGATGCAGCCAACTATCGTTCCAAAAAAATCCTATCTTCGGAATCTTGGATTTGCTGGGATGCTTCAGGTAACAATCACGATGTGAATGCGGACGGAAAAAAAGACGAGAGGGATGCATTTGAAAAAACCATAACCATCTTTGGTAAAGTTCTTGAACGTGGATTAAACACAGTAAATATGCCTTGGTGCGACAACTCCAGTCGTTGGTCTATGGGTTTAACCAAGAGGGTTGATTACAGTGGTCAAATAAAGAAACTCAAACCTGAATGGGTTATACCTTCAAATAACGGTGGGCCAGATGTGGTGGTCCGTAAACTAGGCATCCATGGTCCAGAGGAGAAACTCAAACCCTACGAAGTTCCTGAAAGCGGACTTCGGTTTACCGAAAAAGATTACATCAATCCGGGTGATCCAAATCATTTACACTATTATATTTGGAGATGGTATTCCCAAATTGCCGGTGGTTCTGATGAGGTTATAAGACATGCAATCGCCGGAGAACGGGGAAATGATATCACCACGAATGGGAATGGTTTTACTGGGAACGAACAATACAAGCTATCCTCATACAATCGGACTAAAAAGTCATTCACAGTCCTCGTTTACTCCAATGGGGCAGCAGGAACAGGCTCGCTTGAGGTTTCCATCCCTTCCACGATCCAAAGGGGTGAATATTATAACAATGAATTCTCCAAAATTGATTTCAGGGGGGAGGGATTTAGGAATGGGTCAAAATACAATGTCAGCACTATTACCAAGGATATCAACAACACGACTGGTAAGGACGAGAATGTGTCCAGCGGAGGCAGTCGAAATCAAGTGGTAAGAGACGATGTATTGAAAGTTAGAATTGGAAAGCTTCGTAAATTTACAAAAATCGTATTTTCAAAAGTTAGATAGGACTCAATTAAATAAACAAAGGTTTTGTGTGTTGGTGGCGGGATTACAGACGCTTGATCATCAAATTCCTAAACCAGACTGGATCCATATGATCTTGTAGAAGAATGGGTCCTTCCCAGCTACCGAAACCTTCATTTTTACGATACTTGCTCTTTTGGAACTTTTGTTTCCAATCATCCGTCCCCCAGGTAATCTCGACCACCTTCTCACCATTCAACCAATGCTCGATCTGGTTATCCTTGGCGATAATTTTCCCTTTATTCCACATACCCACTGGCTTCAGGGGTTTTGTGTCGGGTGCGGCCACGAGTTCATAAAGGGACGCAGCCCGATGGGTAGGATTTTTGTTATCCCTGTGCTTCAGATCATCCAAGACCTGATACTCAAGACCGAGACTTCCCCGTGTACGGTATTTGATACCACTGTTTCCAGCTTCAGATATCTTCCATTCAAAGATTAATTCAAAATCTTTAAATTTTTCTTTTGTAATGATATCGCCACTAAGACTTTTGCGGTGAACAACTCCATTTTTTATCATCCAACCAGAGCCAACTGGCTTTCCGTTAACTTTAGTCCATTGTGAGAAATCATCGGATGAAAACAAATTGGAATCATTTTTGGATTTTCCATGAACTGAAACCAGCAGTGTAAGGGTGATTAAGAAGATTTGATATTTCATATACGGTAAAAGGTTAGACTCATAGATTTGTCTTTAAATCGACAAACAAACAACCTCAATTGCCCCAAAAAACTATTTTAATAAATAGATTCTCACTCCCATAATTGCATTTAGTCTACAGTATCTGCTACATCCTGTGCCGTAAGTGCAAGCTTCTCAGCCGAAAGCATTGATCATTTTAGTATTAGTTATCGACATTTTTTCCTTAGATCAATGGAATTAACTACCAATGAATAGAAGAACTTTTTTATCCACAACTGCTGGTTCAATCAGCTTTCTAGAAGCCCAGGCAAATGAGACAAAATCATTTAAGGGAATTATCAATAAAGCAGTTAAGTTTGGAACCAAGCCCAATGAAACCCAGATGAGGAAACTGAAGGAACTGGGATTCGATGGAATCGAGGGTTCTGCACCTGGCTTGCAAGTGGGTGAGATGAAAAAAGCCTGCAAAAAAATCGGCCTTCCTATGCATGGAGTGGTTTACAACAAGCACTGGAAAGTCAGGCTTTCAGACCCCGATCCGAAAGTCCGTGAAGAGAGCCGTAAAGGACTTGCTCAGGCAATGAAAGATTCAAAAGGGGTGGGAGGGAGCTCCGTCCTTCTAGTCCCTGGACGGGTAAAAGGGGAACAGGAAACTCATAAACAAGTCTGGAACCGGTCCATCGAACAAATCCGAAAGCTAATCCCCCTGGCCGAAGAACTACAGATTCATATTCTGATCGAAACCGTGTGGAACGGATTTTGTTACAAACCAGAGCAATTTCGTGATTATATTGATGAAATCGACAGTCCTTGGGTACAGGCATACTATGACATTGGAAACATGCAAAAGTTTGCACCCAGCCATGAATGGATCAGGATATTGGGAAAAAGGACCCTTAAGCTGGATGTGAAGGATTGGGGTTCAAAAAATGGATTCTGCCCATTAGGGCAGGGAGATGTGAACTGGAAAGAAGTCCGCAATCAACTGGAGAAAACAGAATTTAGCGGTTGGGCAACCCGGGAGGGCAATGACGGTGGAGTTGAAAAAACAGCTAAGCTAATGAATGAGTTACTTGCTCTTTGAATTTAAAAAGGAGCGACCTCTACAACCAAGCCATCCAATTCATCTGTCATCTCGATCTGGCAACTCAGACGGCTACGCTCATCTGTATCGCTCTCGAGATCAATCAGGTCCTGTTCCGCTTCAGTTGCTCTACCGGTTTTGTCCAACCATTCCGGTTTAACCCGCACATGACAGGTTGCACAGGAGCAGCATCCGCTGCATGCACCTTCAATACCCTCGACATCGTATTCCCGCGCAATCTCCATAAGATTACCAATTGCATCTTCGACGACGACTTCGTTTCCGCTTGGAGTGATGTAAGTTACTTTGGCCATAGAATTCGGTCTAATCGTAAAATGAAAGAAGTCGAACCAATTAAGAAGAATAAGGAGTGTATTGAAAGTCGATTGAATCTAAAATACTCATTAACTCTCTGCCATATCGGATATAAATATCCTTAGGGTCCTCATCCGTTTGATTATTGGAATCTGCATCATGGAATACCGCGGCAAGGTGAGGTTCAATCGAGATCCCTCCTGCGTATCCAGTATCCTTTAAATCCTGTAAGATTTCTTTTACACAGCCATGTCCTTCGCCCGGATAGGTATAGACCTCCTTATTGTCATTCTCGGGAGAGGGACTCAGGCAGTCCTTAATATGAACATAGGCAATATGCTCTTTCACATTTTGGTAAAACTCTAACGGACTCTGCCATGGCTCGCCTGGCTTCGAGCGGTCACGGTTAAAGGCAGGATTCGCAGTATCGAAAACTAGTTTCATGCCCGGTACAGCGTCCACCAACTCGATTGTATGCTTCCAACTCATCCCCCCGTAATTCATGCAATTTTCATGAACCGCAGTTATCCCTTCCTTGGAAAAAGCCTCAACGATCAGTCTGAGCCTACGAATCCGTTCATCAACCAGTTGATCCTCCTGGTCCAAAACCTTATAACTCATAATGCGCACAAACTTAGCACCCAGCTTTTTCATTCGGGGGATAGCCCGGCTAATTTCGGCTTCAGTAATCGAAAAGTCATCCCTAACATCCTTGCCCCAGTTTCCGATCGCAGAGCCGAAGGCATTGATGTAAACCCCTGAGCCATCCAACGCATTGAACACCTGTTCAAATTCTTCTTCGCTGATATCATGAATATTTTTGCCATTTATAAAACGGGATTCGATCGCATTCCAACCAAGCTCTTTGGTGGCCGAAATTTGTTCGTTTATATTCTGTGAGGCTTCGTCTGCTATTCCAGTCAGGTACATGTTTTTATCTTTTACTGTAAAGTTATCTTGATTCCGTTATTTTTAATAGATTCGTAAATCGCACAGATAAGCTCGACCGCCCTTCGTCCTTCTTTACCGTCCACGGCAGGAGTTTCATTCTTATCGAGCGCGTCTAATGCATTTTCAAAATTTCGTTGATGCCACTGGAAATCAATCGCCTTGGGATCAGCAGCACCGGCACCTGACTGGGAAGATTGTAACCCGTGTTGTTGCAAGATCCCATCATCCTCCTGATTTGAGTGCATGAGATCCCAAATACTGAATTTATCGTCCACCATCATGATCGAGCCCTGATCGCCACAGATATGAATGGAAGCAGGCAGTCCGGTATTTGAATAACAGGCGGTCGATGCCTGAATCACACCCCTTGCTCCAGACTGAAATTCGACCATGGCCACGGACACATCTTCCACCTCGATCCCATGATGTGCTTCCAAACCACCGGATGCAGAAACTGATTTAACATCGCCCATCAAATAAAGCATCAAATCAATCGTATGAATTGACTGATTCATCAGGGCACCTCCACCGTCTAAATCCCAGGTTCCACGCCACGCTCCGCTATCGTAGTATTCCTGGGTCCTCCACCACTTAATGGCAGTATCACAAAGCACAACTTTCCCAAGCCTTCCGGCATCCAATACCTCCTTAAAAATATGTGTTGAATCATTAAACCTGCGCGGAAAAATTCCCGATAGCATCACGCCAGCTTCATCACAAACTTTAATCATTTCATCGACCCGAGCGGGAGTGACCTCAAGTGGTTTCTCACAGATTATGTGCTTACCCGCTTTAGCGGCTACGGAAACATGATCGAGATGGACACCACTCACCGAGCCGATCGTAACCACATCCATGCCTGAATGCTGAATAAATTGCTCCAGGTCCGAGTAAGCGGCACACACGTATTTCTGTGCAAACAAATCGGCTTTCTGCTGATTGCGGGCATAAGCGGCCACAAGTTCTGTATTCGGCATTGCTTGAAGTGCTTGTGCATGAAAATCAGCAATCATGCCTGCCCCGATAATCCCAACTTTATACTTATTATCCGTCATATTCGTGAACCATAGTGGATGTAAATTGACGTTGAGCTTAACTCATGTAAAGCATATTGCCCATTTGCTAACCATGAAAGTTCTTCTTACCACCACATCATTTCAGGACACCCCCGGCCCCCATCACGAGCTATTAAAGAATGCAGGCTTTGATCTCATTTGCGAACGAGGTCCACTCACGGAATCAAAAATGCTCGAGCTTGTGGGCGACATTGATGCTTTTCTTTGCGGTGATGATGATATTACCCAGGCAGTCATCGATAAATCTCTTCCGAAATTAAAAGTAATTTCAAAATACGGAATAGGTCTCGATAAAATCGATACCGATTATGTCGCCCAAAAGGAAATCCCCCTCACTTTTTGCCCGGGAGTTAACCACACCACAGTGGCCGAGCATACCTTTGCCCTGATGCTTGCTCTTTTCAGAAAACTCGTCAAGGAAGCCAATCATGTCGCCAACGGTGAATGGGTACGGGTGACAGGCAATGAAATCATGGGGAAAACGATCGCTATTATTGGACTTGGAAGAATTGGGAAAGAAGTGGCCATCCGAGCCCATGCATTTGGAATGAAAATTGTGGGATTTGACCTTTATTGGGATGAAGGTTTTGCCCAAAAGTATGGAGTCGAGAGATGTGAGTCAGCCGAGGCAGCCATGAATCAGGCAGACATTATCAGCCTGCATACCAACCTCTCGGATGAAACCCGAGGCATAATCAATCAGGCAAGCATTGCGAAAATGAAAGAAGGTGTGGTTGTTCTGAACTGTGCCAGGGGAGAGATCGTAAATACCGACGACATGGTGAGTGCACTTCATTCAGGATCGGTGGGTGGATACGGCACCGATGTTCTCGATGTGGAACCACCACCGGCTGATCATCCTTTACTCAAAGCACCCAATACGGTGATAACCCCTCACATTGGTTCGAGGACTTATGAATCTGTGGAGAGGCAGGCCACGATGGCTGCCAGAAATCTGATTCTAGCACTGGAAGGGAAGAAACCGCTGGCTCAGGCCAATGAGGCTCCACTAACATCTCATCTCTAGAAAACAAAAACATGTCACAGGAAGATCAATTTTATATCGTACCCACCGAGACCCATAACGACTTGGTTCAAAAGGCTTACGAGCATCGTGGTTTCGATGACTCTGAATGTCAGGCAGCAGCGAAATTCTCAGCTTATGCCACCACTCATGGAATCCGCACACACAATGCCTTAAAAGCCCTGCACCTGGACGACTTATTTGGCTCCAAAGCTGGCGGTTGCAAACCTTCTGCTCAAATCATTAAAAAGGAAAATCGTTTTGCATCATCCGAAGTATGGGACTGTCAGTATAAATTGGGACAGGCCACTGCATTTGAAGCAATGGACCGCTGCATTGAATTGGCCGATCAGTACGGAATTGGACAGGTATCAGTCGATCATGCTTTTCACTACCTCTGGGGTGGTGGGTATGTGATGGATGCCGCTAAACGTGGATACATTGCCTACACCAACTGCACGGCTTCAATTACTGAGGTCGTCCCCTTCATGGGAAGCGAGCCCACTCTTGGCACCAATCCACACTCCTGGGGCTTCCCAACCACGGAAGCCATTGGGTTTCCGGTTGTAATTGATTGGGCTACCTCTGTAATCGCTATGGGACGGGTACAGCAATTAAAACGGGAAGGGAAATCCCTTCCTCCAGGTGCAGCCGTCGATAAAGATGGACAGGAAACCCTGGATCCGCATCAAGTCTCCGCCCTTAAACCATTTGGAGCCCATAAAGGTTATGGGCTGTCCCTCATCAATGAGATTGTGGCCGGCTTCATCGGTGCATCCAAGCCCACCTTGCGAAGCAACCATTTAGATGACGGGGATAAGCATACACCCAACTTTTACTTCCAGGTTATCCATCCGGACGCCATCAGTTCCGAAAATTTTGCCTTCGGGAGGACACAGCAGGAAAATATCAAAGTCATTCTGGATGATATCCTCGCCGGTGGAAACAGTGACTGCATTATTCCCGGGCAGTTCGAAGCTGAATTCGCTGAGCGGACAAAGAAAGCCGGAGGACTTCTGTTCTCCGAAAATGAAATCTTGGGATTTAATAAAATCGCCAATGAATGCGGGCGCCCAATCTGGAATCTTGAACAATTTAATAAAGAAACCAAAGAAAGCTAAATTATGAGCCTTACCCTTCGCCCTCAATCTGAATGTAAATATGACCTGATCTCTCTTGGAGAAATTATGCTGCGTCTTGATCCTGGAGAAGGCCGGATCCGTACGGCCAGAGAATTCAAAGCCTGGGAAGGGGGAGGGGAATACAATGTGGCCCGTGGGCTACGAAGATGTTTTGGTCTGACAACCGCCGTCGCTACTGCCTTTGCTGACAATGAGATCGGACGGTTAATTGAAGATTTCATAATGCAAGGAGGGGTTGATACCTCACTGATCAAATGGTCGCCATACGATGGACTCGGAAGAGAAGTAAGGAACGGACTCAATTTCACGGAACGTGGTTTTGGGATTCGCGGGGCCGTCGGAGTGCCTGATCGCGGACTCACTGCATCAAGCCAGCTAAAACCAGGCGATTTTGATTGGGACGATATTTTCGGCAAAAAAGGGGTTCGCTGGTTTCATACAGGAGGAATCTTTGCGGCACTCTCTGAATCCACCGCAGAAATTACGGCTGAAGCCGTCCAGTCGGCTCAAAAATATGGGACGGTGGTCTCCTATGATTTAAATTATCGCCCATCCCTATGGAAATCAATCGGCGGAATTCAAAAGGCCCAGGAGGTCAATCGGGCAATCGCACGAAATGTGGATGTCATGATTGGTAACGAGGAAGATTTTACCGCATGCCTGGGCTTCGAAGTCGAAGGTGTGGACGAAAACATTTCCAATATCGAAGTCGATAAGTTCAAGAATATGATTAACCAAGTCGTGGCCGAGTTCACCAACTTCAAGGCAACCGCTACAACCCTGAGAAGCGTGAAAACCGCCACCATTAATGATTGGGGAGCCATCTGCTGGGAAAACGGTACTTTTTATGAAGCGACACATCGTCCAGAACTGGAAATCATGGACCGGGTAGGCGGGGGCGACAGCTTTGCCTCTGGCTTAATCTATGGTTTCCTCCAGGGGCACGATGGGGACAAGGCTGTCAATTATGGAGCAGCACATGGTGCGTTGGCCATGACCACCCCTGGAGACACATCTATGGCAACCCTCAGTGATGTGGAAAAAATTATGAGCGGCGGAGGAGCCCGAGTCGTAAGGTAAATTTAATAACTAATATACTAGTATGAACGAATTATTTGATGTTAGCGGAAAAGTAATTGTAGTGACCGGAGCCACCGGAATCTTAGCTGGCGGTGCTGCTCAATATCTCCAGAAAAACGGTGCTAAAGTAGTGTATCTTGGCAGAAATCAGGAAAGAGTGGATAATGCCATCACTAATGCAGAAGCCATTTCCCCGGATTGCATGGGGGTTACCTGTGATGTCCTGGATGAGCAGGGACTGGAAGCCGGATATTCCAAGGTGGTGGATAAATTTGGAAGAGTGGATGCATTGATAAACGGAGCTGGAGGAAATATGTCTGGAGCCACCATCGGACCTGATAAAGAAATCTTCGACCTTGATCTTAAGGATTACAGTAAAGTCATGGATCTTAATCTTAAAGGTACCGTCGTCCCAACCCTAGTTTTCGGTAAAGCCTTCAAAGAGCAGGGCACCGGTTGCGTAATCAATTTCTCCTCCATGTCTTCAACGCAAGCCCTCACCCGGGTTCTTGGCTATTCAAATGCAAAAGCTGCGATCGATAACTTCACCCGCTGGATGGCCACCGAAATGGCACTCAAATACGGGGACAAGGTCAGGGTTAATGCCGTGGCACCTGGTTTCTTTATTTCCAAACAAAATAAAGCCTTATTGACGAACGAAGATGGTACTTTTACGGAACGTGGCCAGCAGGTAATCAACAAAACACCATTCAAGCGTTTCGGAGAACAGGAAGAAGTTTATGGGGCAATTCACTACCTGCTATCGGATGCATCTTCATTCGTAACGGGCACGGTTATGGCAGTGGATGGAGGCTTTTCCTGCTTTTGCGGGGTCTAACAGTTTCTGGGCAAAAAGATCGGTCAATGCCAATGAAAGCCAAATATTATTCCACTTCGGATTTGGCCAAAAAAACGGGCACATCCCGACAGGTGATTTCGGCGATTATTAATGAGAATTGGAAAGAAAAAAGAATTTCTCAGGCCACATATGACCGCATAACCAAACAGATGCATGAAATAGGCTTTGTTCCTAATCGGACGGCCATCTCCCTCAAAAAAAATAAAAAGGACCGAATTGGGATTCTCTGTCACGGCCCACTCTACTCGCACACTTCCATAGCACTGGAAAAATTAAATCATTACTTTCTCAGTTCCCAGAAGTCGGTTGAGATACATATGAGTAATGAAGGGGAGCTATGTAATGCAGTGAAAGAAATGATGGGGCACCGCGTAAACAGGATAATCATTGTCCTAAGTCCCATGCTTCCGAATTTTGGTGAAGAAGATTTGAGGGAAAAATCATTAACTCCATTCCTTAGTGCTGTCCCACACTTTTTTTACAATTTCCCCTTTGATGTGCATACGCCAGATGTGGCTCAAAGTCTATTAAAGTGCGGTGGTCATTTAATAGGGTTCTCCAGACCCGACGCTTATGTCCCGTTTATTAAACGCCTACTTACAAAAAGAAAGGGCTGGGTATTGATGGATGAAAAAATCCATTCTTTTATTAAGAAAAGTTCGAAGACCCAAAAGTTGCTTTCAAAACTTAAGAAAGTGGTGACTTACCCAAACCCACAAGGAGGCAAATTAAGAGAGAATCCATTTTTATTAGGTCGGAAACTAGCTCAGAATCTTTTGCCACAAATTAAAGATTCGAACTTTGATTATTTGGTTACTTTTTCCGATGGAATCGCACAAGGCGTTGCTCAATATTTAGATCAGCAGGGCATTTCGATCCCCGATGACCTGCAGATTCTTGGTTTTGACAAGATTGATTCGATTGAATTCCTCAAGTTTCCCACATCAACTATCGAGGTGCCGGTAAACGAGATGATTGATAAACTGATAAGTTTAATGGAAACACCATCAAATGATAAATTTGATCATCTCTGCATGACAAAACTACACTTTCTGTAAAAGGCTTGCATAGAAATTTATAAAAGAATTGTCCCCACTTAACCGATTTTGACCAATAAGAATTGTAATGAATAAATATTTTTCAGAAAAAGTTGGGTTGAAATGTCAGTCTATTTTGAAAGAAAGTACTACTTCTATCAATTGCACAGTAGAATTGTTGAATCCCATCAAGAATAAGTCACAAAACGCTGGCATTTAGTATTTTCTAAAAAAAAAGTCTCGATTTTGGACTGCCGATTCATTATCTGATATCGCACTTTCATTTGGATGGACATTACTTATTACTATTTTAATACGCTTTCGTTAAACGCAACTTATTTGCCAATAGGCAAATTCGAAAACTTTCAGGAAAAGTTTGTCGTTTCAGAAAAGTAATGAAAAAGAATTCCTTTTCCCGAAAAAAATCTCAACATAGCGAAAATTCGTCAACAACTCATGACAATATTCAGATAGAGCCAGATTCGCACTCTCAGGCAAGTGAGCCAAAAGCGATTGCGAATAGAAGTTTTGGCCTCGAAAAGTTGGTTTATTCATTTGCCGCAGTCTTGATATTTATATCAGGCATTTATTTTGGTACCAAATATCTCCCCGCTGATGTTGAAAATAACTACAAATTTTCAACAAAGCCGACTCCATCCATAAAAAAAGAGAATAACCTCTTTAAAAGAAGCACCACTTCATCCTACTCTGAACCTGAGGATTTCTTCCCCGCCGCTGAATTCCGTAAACAAGCGGCCATACTTCTAGGTTGTCAAAACAACCTCAACAAGATGTCTAAACTTTATGTCGATATCGCGAAAGCCATCGGCGGAAGAGTGCCTCTAATTGGAGTAGTTCCCACTGAAGCACAAGCCCTTGAGGGGGCAAACATTATGAAGCAGCATGGACTGCCTCCAGAAGCAATGAGGTTTGTAGCTATGCCATCGAATTCAATTTGGATCCGGGACTACGCACCCTTTGTTCTCCGCTACGACCAAGATCGTGCTCTCCTTATTGATGCCAAGTATCAGACCCGTACCGAGCGGGAAAGAAGAAAACAGGACGACTACTTCAGTATGGAACTGGCCCATATGCTTGATCTTCCTGTACGATCAATTCCTCTGATGCTTGAAGGGGGCAATCTGCTGAGCAATGGAGATGGCATGATCCTCACTAGCGGAAAGACCATTGCGGTTAATGAACAGCAAGGAAATTTCCAACCAGACCAATTAATGGGCATGTTTAACGACTACATGGGAGCTCATAGCGTTTATTCATTTGCCCCGTTAATGGATGAACCTAATGGACACATTGATATGTTCGTTACCCTGCTGGCAAAAAATATAGCGGTTGTCGGGCAAGTTTCACCTGGGATTGACCCTGATAGCAGCAGGAACCTCGATGAAACAGCAAACATGCTCGCATCCCTCAATACGACTGTCGGTCCAATGAGGGTAAAAAGGATTCCCATGCCTCCCAAGTGGGGCACAGATTGGAGATCCTATACCAATGTGATTATTGCCAATAAACTACTCCTGATGCCTTCTTTCAGTGATGTAGATCCGGTTATTGAAAACAAAGCTGAAGCCATTTACCGTTCGGTTCTTCCTTCAGACTGGAATGTAATTCGTATCAATTGCGACAAACTGGTGCTTCTTCACGGCCAACTTCACTGCATCAGCTACAATATTCCCAATTTTGTTGATGTGGATAATCTTCTAAGCCAAGCCATACCCCAGCTTAATCAATCTACGGACTGAGTCATAGGTTTAGACATCACTACGGCACCCAAAATTAAGCTGCCGCCCAGAATCAATCTCAATAAGTCCCCAGTACCCAAGGATTCAATCTCTCCAAAAACAAATAAGGAACATAGAATCGCCAGGGGCACGACTGCATTATTAAAAGCAGCCAAGGTGCCCGGGTTTACTTTTGTCGCTCCTTTATTCCAGAGAAAAAAGCCCAGACCGGATGCCACGATGCCCAGGTAAACCACCGATTGCCATTGCTCAAGGCTGATATTGAGATTTGAGAAATCAGTAAGTAAAAAACTAAAACAACCAACACTCGCAAATCCTCCCAAGGAGAGAAGGGCAAAAACCGAATGATCCACGACCTCCGGATTCTCTTTTTTCCAGTCACGATATGCCACTTGACCAAAGGCAAAAGACACCCCGGCTCCCTGCATAAGAGAAAAACCCATCCAAATATCTCCCGAAGGAACGCTTTGTGCCTTGATGATCCCAGCGCCGACAACCGAGAGTAGAGCCACCAATATAAGTTTTTTCGAAAAGCTTTTCTGTCTGAAATTGTGTATCAGGACTACATAAATGGGCGTTGTAATAGAAAAAATAGCCACGATATGGGAGGGTATATACTGAAAAGCTTTCATATAGCACCCGTACATAACTCCAAACTGAATAGCCCCGATCAGCACCAATCTAATTCGATCTATCGCACCGATTGTTCTTATTTTGAGAAATAAAAGAAAAATAAGGGATGCTACCCCCAACCGCAAGGTTGCCACCAAAAAGGAATCTAACCCTGCCAAGGAACTTCCAATCAGACCAAAGGAAAAAGCCCAGATGATTGAAACAACCGCAAGATAGATCATCTATCTCTCCGGATTAGCACGATTACCAACTGTAAGTCGCCCCAAAGGAAAACTGATCTCCGCGCCCGGGTGTACCCGGAATATCCTGAAAATTCTCATCCCATGGCTTATCGTAGGCCAGGAAAAGCTCGAGGTCATTAAACTTGGCGGGATAGTAACTGGCCGCTAAATGACTGTAGAAAGATTCATCAGGGCCCTTTCTTAAGGTGTTTTCGTGCTGATCACGCCATTCATTATCGACTCTAACTTGTAGCGAATCCAAAGCATCCCAGATCAATCCAAGTGTAAATCTATGTTTAGGAAAATTTAGGGCATAAAAGCTACCGTCGATCATGAGATTGCCATAATCCTCTTTTTTGGTAAGGAAGCCGTAACTGATAATAGATTGGAATCTCTCCCAGTTTCGTGATGCCAAAAGCTCAACTCCGG
>CACFTI010000012.1 GCA_902569115.1 uncultured Verrucomicrobiota bacterium
CTGCACACACTTGACGAAATCTTCCCCACCCAGCAAGCGATCTCGGATTAAAAGAATTTCTTTTTCAGCATTTTCAAATTCCTCATCAGAAGAAGCCTTTTTAAGAATATGGGAAGCGGAGACCATCTCTTCGCTGGTAAAAAGATCAGGACGGCTATCGTAATACTCCCGGGCTTCTTCTTCTGTTGGGATATCACAGGATGATTCATCCTCAAGCAGTCGGTTATAACGTAACTGAGCGAGAATTTCTCGCCTGAGATCATCACGGTCTTTAATGGCTGGATGCTTTGCCTTTTCGATCGCTTTCTTCCCCCCGTTTTCGCCCATCCACCGTTTCATCCCTTTGTTCACTTCCTCCGGGTCTATTTGATATTTACGGCGATTGCTCTCCTGAGCCATCAAAGACTGATCAATCATTCTTTCCTTTGCCAAGTCTATGGCCGCCAACTGAATGACTTCCTGCGGTTTCCCCTGCATTCCTCTCGCAACCTGTTCATACAGGGACTGAGCCTGTCTTTCAATCGCCCACGACGGAATTACCTGATCATTAACCTTTATCGCCATTTTTAAAATTTACTTTTTCTTGAGGCTTCCGACAAGAAGGAAGATATCCAATCTCACATTCGTCTCAATAAGTTTGACCATCCATTAACATGCGCCTAGATTTTGAAAATATCCGTGAGCATCCCCCAAGAAACATTGGAAAGTTTTTCTGACTTTCTCGGCAGTAAAGGACTGCGCATGACCGATCAGCGGAGAGGAGTCTTTGAAGCCCTTTTTAAGCAAAGCGGTCACTTCACAGCCGAACAACTCCTGAAGGACGCACAGAATTTGGACGACACTGTTTCCAGGGCTACCGTTTATCGATGCCTACCGCTTCTGGTTGAAAGCGGTATAATCCGTAAAATTGATGTCGGGCAGGAAAATAAATTCTACGCCCTGAATGGAATTTCCGAGACCTTTAAGGCTCAGGTCATTTGTTCAGACTGTGACAGAATCCATGATGTTGATGCCCCCTTTATGGAATGGTACGGCAAAACGGTTTCCGAAAAATTGGGACTCGAGGTCAAAGATCAAAGATTACAAGTCCATGCAGAATGCCCTGAGTTCCGTAAAAATGGGAATTGTGCACAAATCCTTCAATCATGATTAAGGAAAACTCAGTTTCTCCCCCTCCCCTGCAATTGTTCCGTAATCAACCGGAAAAGAAAACTCTCACGCAGGAACAGGAAGAAATTATTCGATTAAAGAGAGAAAAGAATGCCATTCTTCTCTGCCATAATTACCAAATCGAGCCAATTCAGGAAGTGGCCGACTATGTGGGGGATTCCCTGGGTCTTGCCAGGCAGGCCGCATCAACCGATGCGGATATTATCGTATTTTGCGGCGTCCACTTCATGGCTGAAACCGCCAAAATCCTTAACCCTTCGAAAACGGTTCTACTGCCCGACCTTGATGCAGGCTGTTCACTTTCCGACTCTTGCCCCGCTGAGAAACTTGCTGAATATAAGTCCAACAATCCCGATACCTTTGTCGTTGCGTATGTAAACTGCTCCGCTGCGGTCAAAGCTTTGAGTGATGTTATCTGTACAAGTGGTAATGCGGTACAAATCGTAAACCAAGTTCCTCAGGATAAAGAAATTCTTTTTGTTCCGGATCAGAATCTTGGACAGTGGGTCATTGGCCAAACCGGACGCAAAATGAAACTATGGCCAGGTAGTTGTTATGCACATGTTTTGTTTACCAAAGAGTCCATTGAAAGATGCCGATTGGAATACCCGGATGCTCCTGTAGTTGCTCACCCTGAATGTGTCCAAACGGTACGGGATCTTGCCGACGAAGTCTGTAGCACCGAAAAGATGGTTCACTACTGCAAAGACCACCCTTCGGATACCTTCATCATTTTGACTGAGACTGGAATGATGCATCGTTTAACCCGTGAACTTCCGGATAAAGCCTTCATTGCCGGACCGACTGGTAACTGTGCCTGCAACGACTGCAGATTCATGAAAATGAATACCATTCCTAAATTACTGGAATGCCTGCAATCCGCTCAACCGGAGATATCGATGAAGCCAGACCTGATTGAAAAATCTAAGCTCCCTATTGAAAGAATGCTCCACTGGAGTAAATAAATCAATTAGCGAGGAGAAGCTAGAAATTTTCAGTTTGCTTGTACTGGAATAGCACTTTTCGAATAAGCGATTTTTCCTTTTCCTGAAGATTTTTTTTCTGGGACATCAGGAAATGAAACAAGAAAATTATTTTCATCTATAAAATTAAAAAGGTAGTGAGTCGCCCCAGTTGGTACTTCTGCTTTTACCAAGTTACCGCTCAAATCTGCGGGCACTAAAAACCATTCTTCAGATTTTTTTCCCCCATTCAATGTGTAAGCCATTTGTGCACGCTTAACTTTTGCTCCGTTATCCTTGAACTTTGCCCAAGCTACATTGCCATTGATACCAGACTTAAGTCCAGTTGGGACATTCTCCTTATGAGCAAGATGGTTTTTATAATGTGGATTGAAATAAGGATATGACGCCTTCATCTCATTCAACTGCATAAAAAGTCTTTGTTTTAGATCCTTGGCTTTTTCGGGAAACTTCATGGCAAGATTCACAGACTCCTCAATATCGACGCGTTTCGGACTGGCAGGATAATTTTCATAAAGATTAAAAAGCTGCAGAGTCGGGCTATTCGGCATGTAGTTATAAATCAACTTCCATCCATTCACACGAATACTTGACTCTTGAGCAACTCCATGAGGGAAATGCCATATCATTGTATCCCGGACTTTCCCGTTTGTATCTTTCACTAGCTTGGCATTCCTCGGGTTTTGTTCAAGAAAAGTTCTTAAGTCACAACCATCTAGGGTTACTCCCTGAGGTAGCTTTGTATTGGTCCAACTTAGAATAGTAGGATAAAAATCAAGTCCGTTTACCATCACTTCGCTTTCTTGGCTACCGCGAATGGTAGGGCCAGTGATGATTAAAGGCACTCGCACTCCACCCTCTTCCAAATTAATCTTTCCACGATCCAAAGGATAGTTATCTGTGATAATTTCGTCCGGTACCTTTTCCATTCCTCCATTATCAGATGTGAAAATAATGTAAGTATTCTCGATCAATTTATGCCCCGGCCATCGAGGATCTTCCGTTTGAGCAAGGTGTGTAATAATCTGACCAATATAGTGATCGAACATTTCGACCATTGCACAATAGAAAGGGTTTTTTTGCCCGGCAAGCGGCCAGCCTTTTGGATCGGTTGGAAATTCCACCCCTAGCTTTCTACAATATTTCTCAAGAAGGAATTGGCTGCGCGAATGAATTGGCGTGTGCACAAGCCAAGCCGCGTAATATAAAAAGAAAGGATCCCTTTTGTTTTGCTCGATAAAATCAATCGCATCCAAAGTCATTTGATCTTTGGGGAATCCATCTTTATCCAAACGATAAGGATCGTCAGCTGAATTCGTTGCAAATCCAGTCAAGCGGTGAGGTTTCATTGCCCGACTCTCTCCCAGATCATGCCGCGTATAATCAAAACCCTGATCTTCGGGCTGAGGGAATGCATTGTGATCTATTGCCATGTGCCATTTCCCCGAATGCCCGGTCCTGTAACCATTCAATTTTAAAGCCTCCGCAATCGTAACTTCGGAGAGTTTCATTCTTCCACTATACCAAGGATCCATCAGCGGGTGGGCCGTTTTATTATAGGGAGTCGGTGGATGCCCACCCACTACATGAGTTTTCTGTAATACCGCTGGATGACGACCACTCATTATCGAGATCCGGGTCGGTGCGCATGTCGGTGCCGGTGAATAACCTTGGCGAAAAAGTACGCCTCTTTTTGCGAGAGAATCGATATTAGGAGTCTCCATGGGCGTGCGTTCGTCGATGTCATAACAAGTCACATCCTGCCATCCTAGATCATCAGCTAGAATGAGTACTACATTGGGCCGAATTGGCCGATCTTTTGATGTTGCCGGTAATTTAGGCGATATAAATGACAATAAAAACAGAAAGAATAGAAAATTTAAATTTTGTGGCATGCAATGAATTCATATTAGTTGTAAGACCTTCTTCCAATCGAATAATATCTTACAATGAAATCGATTCTTTGCCTTCTGTTTTTTGCCGCGGTTTTGTTATATTCCAAAAAACCTAATATTATCCTTATCTTGACGGATGACCAAGGATACGGAGATATCCAAGCCCACGGTCACCCCTATCTCAAAACACCCAATATAAATCAACTTCGAACGGAAGGAGTAAGTTTTGACAATTTTTATGTCAGCCCATCATGTTCTCCCACAAGAGCTGCACTGCTTACTGGCATGCATGAATTCCATAATGGTGTTACTCACACCATTGTACCCAGGCAACAACTTCACCAAGATGCGATAATTCTCCCCCAGGTCCTCAAAAACGCTGGATATAAAACCGGCTTCATTGGAAAATGGCACCTGGGTAATAAGCCAGGACCCGAACAAAGAGGGTTTGACTGGTGCTCCACTAATCAGGGGGGACCGCTCAAGCATTTTGATGCCACTTTCATCCGTAATCGTAAGCGAATAAAGACAACAGGATACCGGGAAGATATGTTTTTTGATGAGGCAATAAACTTCATAAATGAGGCAGGTACCAACTCATTCTTTTGCTACCTCGCAACTTATTCGCCGCACACTCCACTTGATGCCCCCGAAAGCTTTATCAAGCCTTTCCGGGAAGCTGGACTCAAAGAATCCCACGCCACCTATTTGGCCATGATTGAAAATATTGATTTCAATCTTGGACGATTGATGAAATTTCTCAGGGAAACAGAAAGGGATAAGGATACCATTATCGTTATGATCAACGACAATGGAGTTACGGAAGGGCTGGATATCTACAATGCCAATATGCGTGGCCCGAAATGCTCAGCATGGGAAGGAGGTACCCGAGCGTTTTCTTTTTGGAGATGGCCCGGCAAATGGATGCCAAAAATCATGCATAACCTGACAGCTCATCTCGATGTTTTACCCACACTATGTCAGATAGCAGAGGCAAAGATACCCAAAACTTTAGAAAGTAAACTCGAAGGGTATAGTCTGGTTCCACTCCTTGAATCAAAGAAACAGACAATAGAGTGGAATCAAAATCGTATTCTTTATCACCATGTGGCCCGCTGGCCGAGTGGTTTTGCCGAAAAGCATAAATACGCGATGGCTGGTGTTCGACAGGGAAATTACCTGATGCTAAGAAGCAATCATTGTGGCAATACAGATTGCCTTAAACACATGAGTCAGTGTATGGCACTCAGAGCGATCGAAAAAGGACGCACAGTCCATACATACTCCAACGGAACCGCCCAGTTCCATTGGGGTCTCAGTCCGCGGGATCAATGGGCATTATATGATGTCAAAACAGACCCGGGTTGCAGGAATGATCTACATAATGAGAAGAAAGATCTAATCGATCATTTGTCCCAAAAGTATGAAGCATGGTGGACAACAGTATATCCTTCAATGATCAAGGCAGGCGGAGACTTAGGAAGCCCTGATCAAGGTAGGCAGGCATCAAAGAGAGACAAGGGTTGGAAAAAAAGCAAAAGTACACCTGTCAAATAAATCACATATCCACCCAGCATAAATTTTTGAACTTGGGCGGTTTCCCTTTCCATGGACCACCTAACTTCTTGGGCGCTGCCTTTGATCCTCTTCCCGGCCTTAAAGTTTCTAGCTCATCCAAGCGTAATTCTTTTATTCCTTCCCAACTTTGAAGAGCTTCTCCTTCTGCGTTAGTAAAATCTGCGCATGTTAATTCGATTTTGGTGAAATACCCTTCCCGCTCAATGGAGATTTCAGTGGCATAGCTATCTATACCTACAACAACCTTATTTGCTTCTTCGACCAAAATCTCAAAACTCAGCTTAGCATCACGGGGTGCCTTCCACACTGGGTCATAGATTTTATGCGTACGAAGACCCCACTTTTCAGGTTTGTAGGTAAACCATTCCTTTTGCCAATCATCCTTAAAATCTTCTATTGTATGCTCTGGTTCCATGGATACAAGAGGTTGTGATCTCTGCAAATCGGTTGGGCTGACAGTTTGCATCAAGGAGGAAAGCACAAAACGGTCTGCATTATACTCACCGTAATAATATCCTACCCCTGAAATTGGAGAAGGTAACCCGTAAGTGACATTTCCATATACCCACAGTGGACTCTCAGATGAAAAAATCGGCAAGCGAGCTACCCATCTATCTCCTAATTTACTTGCTTTAACATGGTGCCAGAAACGGTTTTTAGTGTTATTTGAATTATCTTTAGCACCGTCTACCTGGCCTTGTTGAGTGTAGAATATGTCAACTGAGAGCATATTACTTTCATCCACATCCAAACTGACTTCAGGTATTTGAGCCTTTGCCAGCAATAAGTTCAACTTGGGCGTATTCGGAAAAGAGAAGGTATCTTTCAAATATCGATCAAACCATAATTGAGTGAGCACTTCATATTCCGATGTATCCTGATGATTATGATGGGGAGAACAAGAAATTCGCCACTCTCTACTCGGAATTTCGGAAATAGCAGTTTTCAAATCATTTATTCGACCGTGAAAGTCATTGGATGGACTGAGAAAAACGATTGGGCAGGAAATCTTTTTTAAATTTGGCGGATCACTGACGGTAGCCAAATGCAATGGGTTCGAGGAATATCGATCACTGATACCTCCACAGGATGGAGCAGCTGCCCTCACTCTTTGGTCGCTACCTGCTGTTAGAACAGTCAGCTTACCGCCCATGGAATGACCATAGATGCCCATTTTACTTGGGTCTACTTGTGGCTGGCGTTCCAGAAAAGTCAGACCTCGCCTTGCCGCAAGTGCCACAAGGAACCAGGAATTATTCCGAGGAGACTCAACCGCGTCGATTGTCCAGTCTGCCACCGGAATCGAAGGAAATGCATCTTTTCCATAACGACTCGGGGCATGATAGGCATCCAAAGCTCCCCAATCGGTTGTAAGTTTATATTTGGAATTCTTTACTTCCCCATTCCAGAAAAGCTTAACTTCATCTGGAGACACTCGATACTGTGGTGCAGAAATCCGTCCAGCCCAAGCAATCGAAAGAGTTGCATAACCCCGCTTTGCATTGGTCAGCGGTGCCTTGTAGTCAGCGTATTGCCCGCCCCCATGAATTTGTAAAAGCCCAGGTATTCTCTTCGCCCCCCTAGGGTATCCGTACACTCCTGCCATCATTGCTCGCTTACCCTTAAAAAGCCCAATCCTGAAACGTAAAACCTGCAAGATTACCCCATCATCTTCCCATTCTTTTAATATTTCCGTTTCAAGCGGTTCCAATCTCGGGTCAAACCCACTCCACATCTCCGAGTGATTTTGGGGGATTTTCGTTTTCTCTAAAAAAGGTAAAGTCTCTATGGTTTCACCATCCAAAAACGGCAATAAAATCCATGGTAAACATGTGAAAACAATTTTTGAAATCATTTAAATTTGAAAACAAAAATCAGCCTCAAGGACAACGAAAGATAGAAAATTTCTTCGCTCTGATTGAAATCACGGTTGGCGAATAGAGAATTTTCAGTTACGAAAAAGTAATGAATGAAGTAACCATTAAGGGGGAAATTAAGTTTGTGGATGAAGTTCGCGAATATGGAAATAACGGGTTTCGCAAACATCAAGTAGTCGTCGAAACAGGAGATGGCAGGTGGGACAACCCTGTACCGGTAGAATTTACTAAAGATGCAATTGAAAAGAGCCAGAGTCTTAAAATCGGTGATAAAGTCTCCATTGATGCACGCGTAAACGGCAGAGAATGGACAGGTAAAGATGGTGTTACCAAGTGGTTCACATCAATCAATGGCTATAAGGTTGAAAAAGACGGTGGTCAAAGTGATGTTCCTGACGAGCCTGATAGTTCATCTTTCGATACTTACGACGAGTACGATGATGGAGTCGAAGATGATGTCTTCTAATCTCGTTTAATTTAATGTATTTAAAGCAAATTTTCTAAACTCGACTTCAGACCCCTCGGCCTGAATCGCCAGCTTCCCTTTTTGGGCCGTGCAAGCAACTCCATGGTTCACCAAGTCACCATTGACCCAGACTCTGACTTCGCTCCCCTTACACTCAATGGTCATGGCATTCCATTCGCCCACCGTTTTTTCAGATCCATCTGTTAGATTAAGGATTCGCCGGGCCTTTCCCTCTGTGACCCCCCAATTCTTTTTCGGCCCCCTTCTTTTTTCCATATCAGGTACTTTTATATCTTCCACGATACACCAAAAGTCTCCGGCATGCTGATGATTCATCTGCACCTCAATCGATTTTGGATACATCTTGTAGAGGTTTCTCAATTTGGAAGCATGCACCAGCACCCCGCAGTTACCGGGCTTCCCTGCGAAACGGTATTCCACTTCCAAACGATAGTTCGAGTATTGCTTGTCAGTCAATAAGTGACCTGCCGGCTTACCCAGGCTCACAAGCATTCCATCCCGCACAATAAATGGCTTGGGTGCATCTGGTTTCTTATCGTGTGCAGGAACATCCATTGTCCACCCGCTTAAATCCATTCCATTAAACAAAGATTCCGAAAACAAAGTATTTATAAGACATAAGAGATAAACGAGAGAAGGTATAATTTTCTTCATTTCTATAAATTGTGAGTGACCGATAGATTGGTCAACGATTGTTCGCTCAAAACTAACTATGTTTTTCTATTCTATGGTTTTAGAGATCCTTGTATTTATTGGATTTGCCTTTGGATTGTTCCACCGGATACTTTTTCGCATTTTGCTTAATCTTATCTTTCACAATCTCGGAAACATCCAGTCCATGCCGACCTGCCAGCATGATGGCATAAGCAAATACATCCGCCAGTTCTTCCCGTAATCGCTGTTGATCAACTTCCTCAGATTCCGTCTCCTTTTTCCATAAGAACAATTCATTGAGCTCCGCGGCCTCTATGGACAAGGCAAGAGCCAGGTTTTTTGAGTCATGAAACTGGCCCCAGTCGCGATCATCACGAAATTTTTCGAGCAAAGTTAAAAGTTCCTTAAAATCACTCATCCACTTTGACCGTTCGATCGATTACTGGCATTTCATGCTTTGCAAAACAGAAATATATCCCCAACCACAAGCACTGACAATAAGCATAACCGAGATAAGTAAAAGCAATCGCTCCGGTAATGGTTCCGAGGACTGTCCAGAGAACCGGAGCCCAACCGAAAAAATAAGCCACCAACCACGGCACAATCCAAAAGGTACAAATCAGGGCATAACTCACAGGGATACCACCAAGAAAAAAGCCGTTTTCCCGGTCATACTTTAAATTGCAGACCTCACAAGTATCCTGTCGCGTAAATATATCTTTTAACACTTTACCCTCGCCACAACGCGGACAGCGGTTTTTACAGACTCTCGTAAAGTAGAGCAGTTTCATCCAAGAGAGATGGATACGGATGAACTCGCTTTGACCGCTTTTTCCTTGGCTTGCTCGATCGAAATACCACGAGACAGAGTGACCCCCATTCTTCGCTGTCCTTTGACCTCCGGTTTACCAAACAGCCGTACTTGTACATCCTCCTCAGATAGAGCCTTATTGAGATTGCCAAAAGTGACATTCTTCGAATTCCCCTCTACTAGGATGACGCTGGAAGCAGCTGGTCCGAATTGCCGGATGGATGGAATGGGCAGACCTAGAATAGCACGGGCATGCAAAGCAAACTGGGAGAGGTCCTGGGAGATCATCGTTACCATTCCGGTATCATGCGGGCGTGGAGATACTTCACTAAATAAAACCTCGTCCCCACGAATAAATAACTCCACACCAAAGATCCCATATCCTCCAAGGGCTGAAGTGATGGCCTCAGCATATTCCCGTGCTTCCTCTCGTGCCTTTTCAGACATTGGTTGGGGTTGCCAGGACTGACGGTAATCACCGTCCACCTGTACATGACCGATAGGTTCACAAAAAGAGGTGCCATTGACATGGCGTATCGTCAACTGGGTGATCTCATAATCAAATTCCACAAACCCCTCCACAATCACCTTTCCCCGCCCAGCCCGGCCTCCCGCTTGGGCATACTCCCAGGCTGGCATGATATCCTCTTCTTTTTTGATCGTGCTCTGCCCTTTTCCGGACGAGCTCATAATCGGCTTCACCACGCAGGGAATCCCGATTTCCACGACGGCCTGCTTAAATTCTTCCTCGGTCTTTGCAAATTGATAGGGAGAAGTCTTCAAACCTAATTCTTCTGCGGCCAATCTACGAATCCCTTCCCGGTTCATGGTCAACTGGGTCGCCCGGGCCGTTGGGATAATGGTTACCTCGCCCACTTCTTCCAATTCCGCAAGGACATCGGTGGCAATGGCTTCCACCTCCGGTACTACCAGATCTGGCTTTTCCTTAAGAATAACCTCGCGAAGAGAATCTCCGTCGAGCATCGAAACGACATGAGAACGGTCTGCTACCTGCATGGCCGGTGCGTTGGCATAAGCGTCAAGAGCAATCACCTCCACCCCGTATCGTTGCAATTCTATGACGACCTCCTTACCCAGTTCGCCTGAACCGCAAAGCATGATTTTTTTCGCTGATTTTTGAAACGGGGTACCTATGGAAACTGACATGATTTATTTCTGTAGAACTTTACTTTGCTTGGTCGAGCTAAAAGAAATCAGGAAGAGGGCGGTTCCACAAGTGTGGCACCTTTAAGTAGTCGACAAAATTCTTTTTTAGAAACTTCAACGACTTCCCCTTCTTTATGTTCCAATGCATGAGTGTGTTTATACTGGATGATCATGCGACTCCATTCTGTAATACGATAAAAATTGTTTCCCTTTTGCCAAATCTGCCCTTGTTGTAATTTCATGCTTTGATTGATTATCAGGTAATCAAGAATCAGACGATTGAATTATAATGACATGCTTTGAATCAAGATGCTCCTTTAGATTTTGCGGGAGCTTAAAGATTCTCATTTAAAGGGACACATTCTGGCAGAGACCTTTTTCACGATTCATTTTACTTGTGGCAACTGTATCTTTCTTATTTCATGAAGATTCTTCGCCTCATAATTATGATAAAATCCTATTACCGAAAACTTTTTTTCGCAACCTTGGCTTTACACATGTATAGCTCAGCCAGTCATTCTATTCGTGCACAAGAAAAGCCTTCTACAGTTTATGCAGAAAAGGGCTATCTTACCTTTGATCAAAAACCCCTAGGCAGTCTCGACAAACCTTTGGTTTTGCGCACATTTGTGCCGACGGGTGGAGTCTCCCACAAAGATGTCCTCCCGAACCATAGCCAAGGATCCACTTCCCCGAAATACAGTGCCGGAAGCGGTAAGGAATCGACAAAGGAATACGAACCGATCGATGGTGTTCCCGCCACTATTGCGGTAAACCTAGGCAAGACCTTATCCTATGTTTGGGATACCACAGAGTGTCGATTGCTCTACGCATGGGCTGATGGTTTCCTGGATATGAAAAATTATTGGGGAGACCGAAAGGGAGGAAGAAGAAAAGGTTTTGGCTATGTTCCCAAGCTGTACGGATTCGTCTTTTATAAGGCTCAGGGCATTCATCCTCTTCAAATCAACGGTAAATCAATCGCTAAGTTAGGTGCCCCGAAGTATCTTGGATATTCGCTTGGGAAAGACCGATTACCGACTTATGATTTCAAGGCTGACAGACACATCGTTTCCCTAAAAATTGCTCCCGGACCATCCACCCAAACCCTTCGGCTCGATTTCACTTCGACTGCCAAGGAAAACCTACATTTCACATCACCCAATACGCAGGTTGAAGAAATCAAAAAAAGCCCGGGAAGGCTCAGTATTGTCATTCGTCCGAATGCAGGAGAACGAATTTCTTCCGAAGAACAAAAAGTGGTTATCAAAAAGCCGACTCAGGAAATTGGTGAAAAGCTTTACACCACTTTGGGCTGTATTGCCTGCCACTCTTTGGATGGTGGAAAAAATCATGGGCCTACCCTGCAAGGCGTTTATGGAGCAAAAAGGGAATTTCTTTCGGCCAAGTCTCTCACTGTCGATGAAGCTTATCTTCGTGAATCCATCGAGAAACCCATGGCCAAAACAGTTAAAGGGTATCTAACCGGCATGATGCCTCCTTACCAATTACAGGAAGCAGAATATGACTCCCTGATTCTTTTCATAAAATCGGTCCGTTAATCAAATTTTTTTAGATCCATGAAATTCAATTTATTTTTTCTATTCACCCTTCACACCCTGGCGATTGGCTCGACCTCGAGTTATCAAATCGAAAACATGGCGTTCCCCGACGATATGCCTCCCGAAGTCGGTGGTCTGGCGTTTGATGGGGAAGGTAATCTCTATGCATGTCTCAGACGGGGAGATATATTGGTCACTAAACCGGGTAAAGACGCTGCATCTACCAAGTGGAAAGTCTTTGCAACCGGTCTACACAACCCGATGGGAATGGAACTGATTGGCCCCGGTCATGTGCTGGTCACGCAAATGGCTGAACTGACTGAGATCATCGATACGGACAAGGATGGAGTCGCTGACCGCTATAACAACCTCGCCAGTAACTTCGGAATCAGTGGAAATTACCATGAGACCAACTCGATCTGCCGGGACGGTGATGGAGGCTATTTCATTGCCTTGGGCACGGCATCCCATAACGGACCCACTTTTTACACCCCAAGAGGAAAGTATTCCAAGGATGGAAGAAGGGGCAGAAATTTTTCCTCCAATGATTTACGCGGATGGGTGGTTCGCTATCATCAAAACGGCAAACTCACCCCCTTCGCCAGCGGTTTCCGCATGCACAACGGAATCACCCGGTCCCCCGATGGTGAGATCTGGTGCGGGGACAACCAGGGAGATTGGCGGGGCGGTTCCCCCATTTACAATGTACTCCTCGGATCTTTCAACGGCCATCCTTCCAGCCTGGTCTGGGATCCCGACCTTAAAGGATTTGGACCTCCCATCTTCCTTCCCCGAAAAATGCTGGATGATTTGCACAACAAACCTGCCGTGCAACTACACCGAACCACCATGAACTCCTGTGGAGAACCCTTCATTATCGAAAGCGATCAATTTGGGCCTTTCCAGGGCCAAATGCTCGTGCCTGACGAAAATGCACGGCGCATTACCCGGGTAATGCTGGAGAAAATTGACGGGGCCTGGCAGGGAGCGTCCACTCTTTTTCTCAATACCAAAGAATTGCGGGCGGGCGGAGTCAGGATTGCGATGGATTCATCCGGGAAAACAATCTACTACGCATCCACCACCCGTGGATGGCAAAGTCCGGATGAAGGATTACAGCGAATCACCTTCAACGGAAAAATGCCTTTTCATATCAAAACTTTCAACCTGACCACCCAAGGGTTTATCTTTGATTTCACCTTGCCCGTTGCCGACCCGGAAAAGCTTGAGAAAAAACTCTCTGTTAGCAGTTTTTGCTACGAATATGGCTACCGTTACGGATCATCCGAAAAGGATAAAAAGGAACATAAGATAATCAGCCTTACCGGCGAGGGTCCCTTCGAAATCAAAATTGATCAGCTGCTGCCCGGCAGAATTTACCAAATTGAATTTGATAGCCAGCTTCGCTCCCAAAACGGATCATCCATGGAAGACCTCCATGCTCCGGCCAAAGTTTACTACACCCTCAACCGCTTGAAACGACCAAGTAGTGAGCAGGCTGCCACCCTCACGCAATCCAAGGATAAAATTGAAGTAAAGATCGGCGGAGAATCCTTTGCCACTTATCATTTCAACGGCCTTGCTCAACCGATTGTCTGGCCCATACAGGGCCCTGGTGACGTCCGAATGCTTCGAGACTACCCACTCAAGGAAGGAACTGCGGGAGAAGCGAAGGACCACCCTCATCATCGGGCCATGTTTATCGGACAACAGGGAATGAACGGAGCCAATTTCTGGCATAACCAAAATAAAAATGCCGGAACGGTCGAGCACCTGAAGGTGATCGAAACAAGATCCGGCCAAGACCGGGCTCTTATTAAAACCTTAAACGCCTGGAAGGACAGCGGCGGTAAGATTATCGGAGCAGACACCCGTACACTCACCTTTAGCGGAGACGACACCGCCCATATACTCGACTTGGAGCTCAACATGCATGCGACCAATGAGGATCTCATCTTTGAAGAATTCAAGGACGGCTTTGTCGGCATCCGAACCCACCCCGATCTACGCCTCACACCCAGCCCCAAACATGGCGTGAAAAAAGTTTACGGCAACGCCCGCAACAGTGAGGGGGGAGAAGGAAAAGGAATCTGGGGAAAACGGGCAGACTGGGTCCATTATTACGGAACGATCGAAGGAAAACAGGCAGGGATCGCCTTCATGAGCCATCCCTCCAATTTAACCAGAAAAGGAGAAAAATCATGGTGGCATGCAAGAGACTATGGGCTTATTTCCGCCAACCCTTTTGCCCCGGAAAAAATTGGCGGAGATGGCGAATATCGTCTACCCCGGGGGCAAAGCCTGAAACTCCGCTATCGCTTTGTTTTTCACCGGGGCCCTGCCAAGGATGCAAAGATTGGTGAACGGTTTTCCGCATTTGCGATGGATCCGGGGCATCCAACATCGATTATGCCCGACCACCCTGGATACCCTGAGGATTATCTTTCCCAAAAGAAAAAGTAAGGTGTAAGCTGATCCAATTATGAAATTTGCTCTCTGTAACGAAGTTCTCCAACACCTGTCTCTGGAAGATGGTTTCGCCAAGATTGCCGAAATCGGATATCAGGGCGTGGAAATTGCCCCTTTTACGCTTAAAGAAAACCCACTCAAAATCCAAGACAGCGATGCAGACCGATGCATTGAAGCAGCCAAATCTGCAGGAATTGAAATTGTCGGATTTCACTGGCTGATGGCCAAGACCGAAGGCTTACACCTGACGCATCCGGATGAAGGCATGCGGACAGCTGCCTGCGAATACCTCAAAAAACTTACTCTACTCACAGCGAGGATGGGAGGTAATATTATGGTATTGGGAAGTCCTCAGCAAAGAAACCTGGAGCACGGCACCCCTTATGAAAAGGCCTTTGAACGGGCGGTTACCATCATTCGCGAAGTCTGCGAACTCGCGGGCGAACACGGAGTCACTCTGGCCATGGAACCTCTCTCACCCGTGGAAACCAGTTTTCTCGCCTGCTGTCAGGAAGCACGCCGATTCATTGCCGCAGTCAATCGCCCAGCCTGTCGAATGCATTTGGACATGAAAGCTATGGCTCATGAACCTGCCGGCACGCTCGCCACGATCTACGACCATCGCTGGGAAGTTGCCCACTTCCATGGTAATGATGTCAACCACCGGGGTCCCGGACAGGGTCCGACAAACCTCAATTCAGTGGCTCAAGCACTACAGGAAATCAACTACAAAGGATGGGTATCCGTTGAACCCTTTGACTATCATCCCACCCCTGAAGAATGTGCCCAGATCAGCCTGAATAACCTTCAGTCTGCCTTTAAGTAATCAGCAAATTCTGCCCGAAGCTACTACTTTGGGAGTAAATTGATTTTCAAAGCACGGTTGCGTGGAATCTCGGTTTTCTTTTCCAAGGAAGTATAACGCAAAGATATGCCCTGTAATGGGTACATGTAAGAGTAGGTACGACTGTATTCGAGTTTCATATCTTTAACAAAAGGAGTTACAATAATTCTCATTGGATCGTATGGGGCCCCTTTGGCTTCAAATGATTTCAAGTTACTCAAAGCTCCACGCTTTACATTTTTCATTAATTCCACCCAACTATCGCCGAAAGGTAGCTTTACTGTTTTTCCCTCCACGGGTTGTGCATAGAAAGCCCCATCTCCAATAACGGGCTTAATTTGATTCATCTGCATATTTCTAACACCTGGAACCGTACCTTTAAAAGACATCCCCACATGGTGACTTGTAGGCCAATCCTCACCGCTGGGATCTTTAATTCGTGACCAAAACTCCAAGCCTTTACGAGTCATCCGTATATTATACTCGAAGGTACCATCATTGGTAAACTTTCCGGTCAATTTGATTTCGTCTCTTTCAGAGGAAGGTTCTGGAGAAGAATCAAAACTTTTGATACCCCGCCCCCTCCTTCTCGGACGCTCGGGGTTAGTTCTGTCCGTATAACTGGTACCAAAGCTAACGGACATCCGTAATATACCCAATGGTCCAGCCGGTACTCCATCCTTCACGGCTTCCTGCTTAACAAAAATATGCAACCCAGAACCAGTAGCGGGTATTCCAACAGAATAGGTTTCCGCTTCAAAAACAGTATTATACCCTTTGTATTTACCACTTCCGTAATGAGAAAGACGATTACCCTTGGCAGCAATAATTTTGGGCTTTGCATTATCCACCTCCACTCTTTTCCTTCGTAATGCTTCAAGTTTTGCCACCGATTCATCAGCAAAAGATGTCCACGCCAGCTTAAATGGTGTACGGGATCGCCTTGCCATTAATAAAGAGACCATTTTGTCATCTGCTTCCATGAATTGAGCCTTCACCGCTTGCCCACCGGAATTCATGAAATCATGTTCAATCTCGAGATCAGCTTCGGTCACTGAAGGAACTTTCATGGCTTTACGTTTCTTAGCAAGAGCAGCCAATTCCTTTTGCTCGGAGGAAGCGAGTATCTGTAGCTTCTTCGCCAAAGCCAAGGAATCTTTACTCAAAGAATCTACCGGAATCGCTACCTCGCGGGTTCCACGGTTCATGGAAATTTTCAGTTCCGACTTTCCTAGCTCCACAAATAAACCATATGCAGTTTTGCCCGCACTGTTCTGCCAAGGATATTCTTTTGAAAGATCCATACCTCCCTTTAGATCAATTTTGGGAGCAGGCGCATTGGTTTCCGGAACTTTAGTTTGTTGATTTTGTAATTCAGCGGCTAATTTACGTGAACTCGCACTGAACATCGTCAGAGGCAATGTGGTGACTTTTCCGTTCCAATCGATAGTCAAAGTAAGTTTATCTGATTTTACAAACTTTGCTTCGATCGTTCGTCCCTGAGTATCTGTCCACTTTTGAACATCTGTTGAAGAATCAGATGGAGCAGTTGTCTTGCTTAGTCGATCAACGAGCGACTGTGTCTCGGTATCAAGGGTGATTAATGGCAGCTCAAAAGTCTGCCCATTCCATTCAATTTTTACAGACTCGGCACTCGCCTCAATGAATTTTGCTTCAAGGGTTCTACCATTGACATCCGTGAATGGATGTAAGGCATTTGGATCCTGTGCAAAACAAGCTATTGAAAACGAGAGGAAAAGGAAAAAACGCATAGTGTCTGAGGGGTTAATCTCTATACCTGAAAAATTGAGTCATCTTTTCAACCGTAAAATCAGAGCCGATTATTTTTACATAAGTTCAACCACTCCACACTGAACTTCTGCTTCTTGCTGGACTGCAGAAACAATCGATTCTGGATCTCCCACTAAAATAATTTCTTTTTTGGCCCGACTTACCGCGACATAGAGAAGTTCACGGTTTAATAGCTTAGCCTCAGGCGGAGGTAAAACGATCATCACCCTCTCATATTCAGAGCCCTGACTACGATGAATGGAAAGAGCAAATGCATCTTGATAACTAGGCAACCGTGCCTTGGAGATTTCTCTCAAATCATTGGCACTCGAAAAGAAAGCTTTATCACCGGAAACGACCCCATCATCCCCATTGAAAAGGTCGACTCCGTAATCATTCTTTTGAATGACCACCGGAGAAAATTGATTACCAAGGGACTGAATCGAAGATCTCGCCTTGTGGTTCCATTGCTCGACTCCATATTTCCCCAAGTTATGGGGACAAAGAATACGAAATTCCCTCAACCCTTCTATTGCCTGTTCTGGATCAACAGCATTCCCCAACTCAGCCAAGCCATCCGCAATCAATTTCCCTACTCTCTTATCCTTTATGGAGGAAATCATTTCAATCCCAGGGTTCCCTCCCAACGCTAAGCACTTGGCATCGTCACCTTGCCCTTCTTTGATCAATTTACATAATTCCGAAATATTCTCCCCTGCCTGATCTGTATCCTGACGATGAGACTGTTCCAAAGAAACGACATGCCCGGTCAATGGACTTTGCGATGAGGATTCCCCGGCTATGGAGCTAAACCTCTTCAGTAAGGTTAGATCGTTCCGATCAAACTTATTGGTTTCGGCTGCTTTGACTAGTGCATTAAAGACTCCCCCACCCTGAACCGGAGATAATTGATCCGCATCTCCCGATAAAAGTAGGCGGGCCTTAGGTTTGAGCGAGTCCAATAATTTGGCCATCAAGGGGAGATCGATCATCGATGCCTCATCCACCACAATAAGATCATGAGGAAGAGGGTTTGTTGCATTTCGTAGAAAATCAACCGAGCCTCGAACAAACCCCAGCAACCGATGAAGGGTGCTGGTTTGAGCTTCAACGGATAAGCGTGCAGTCAATGCTTCGGAAAGAGATAAGCTTTTGACCGCATCCTCGATCGATTGTTGTAAACGATAGGCCGCCTTACCGGTGGGAGCGACCATAGCAATGTGAAAATCAGGCTCAATTTCCAGCAGTAGAATAAGTAGTACAACCAGCGTACGGGTTTTGCCGGTTCCGGGCCCTCCACACAAGATTGACCATGGTTTCATCACTGCCTGCCCAATGGCTAGTGCCTGATATTCATCCACATTATCCTTTAAATTCTCTTCAAAAAAGTGAATCGCTTTATCCAAATCAAGAGAATTATCCTCCTCCGTCTTAGCCGCAAAAAAACCGGCAATACCAAGCTCATACTCGTAAGACTTTCGAAAGTACAAACTTCCCTGCGTGGTCATGACCAGCGGACAATGCTCTCTTTCAGTTCCCACAGCGTGGAGTTCCAAGGGATTTTCCGTTATCTCACCAGTCTCCTCCAAAGTCAAAAAACCACGACCTTTTTCGATCTGCATAGACACCAATTTATGCAAAAGATTACGAAGAACGGGGTGCCTTTCCTTCTCTTCCTTTCTTGCAAAAAAGTCAAAAAGGGCCCGGGTTAAATCCTGCGCATGAGGAGAGATATTTTCTGGCAATGGGTTCATTCGGTTTTAGCAAAAAAAGTATCGAGCTGCACAACCAGGTTCTCATCCGGTAGGTCATAGAAAATTCCTTTCCCTGAATCATGCCCGATTCCACGAACAAACAGATAGTAAACGCCGCCGAAATGAGTGGAATAATCGAAATCATGAATACGGCTTTTCAAAAACCTGATTAGACCGACCAGGTAAAGGTGATACTGTAAGATATAATGATGGTCCATCATTTCAGCTTCAATTTCCTGCGCCGAAAAGCCATCCTCGTGCCCGCTCAACCGGTTTGATTTCCAATCGAGTAAGTAATATTTCCCATCATTTCGAAAAACCAAGTCCATCAATCCCTTCAGATAACCTTCCGATTCAATTTCCAAAACTCGTTCCTGCCCCACTCCTTGTAAATAACGGGACAGCAAGGACTGTTGAGGCAAGGACTCTATCAGTTGCGAAAACCTCCCTGCCTGAATTGGGAAATGAAATTCCATTTCTTCCACCCGGTCCTCTTGCGATATTTCAGACAAAGAAAAACCACTTCCTAGTTTTAGGGCAATCACCCTGTGGATCATTGTCAAAATGACAGACAACCATCTATTGGGATCAAATCCAAATTTCGCAAGAGCTCGGGAAGTCACTTCCTCCCATTGTTTGGCATCGGTAAAATCAATCTGCTCAAAAACTTCGTGCATAAAATTGCCTGCCCTTGCTCCTGACGGGAATTCAAAGATTTCGTCTGATTTGGAATTATGCTCATGGATGCTTACTTCCTCCCCATCCACAACCGCATCGAGATCCTTGCCCTCAAAATCAATTCCTTCCACCAAGGCGCTAAAAGACCTCAACAATGCCCCACTCGGAATCCTGCGTTCGATCGGCCATACATTTCCGGACAGTTCCGTCTCGGAGGATACCGGTTCCTGCCAGGAAGGCAGAGAAGAGGATGCGTTGGCATCAAAAGTGGAGAAACTTATCAATGCACCTAAGGACTTCTGCTCGATCCATGGAAGCACTTCAGATGCAATCCGGTTTTGCTTCCATTCCTCCTCTGATAATTCTGGTTCTTCGCACCATGCCTGGCTGCGTAAGATTCGGGTCAGGGCAGGAATTTTTAATGCTCCAGCTTCTTTATTCTCCTTGATCGAAACGGGGGCATGATACAGGACGCACCGGGAAGCAGCCCGGGTAAGTGCCACATAGAGTACTCTCGCATCCTCCTGATCTTCTTCGAGTAGTCCCTGTCCGGCCGCTTCGACACCTGCTATATTTTTCAGTTCCACCACCAAGCTTCCCTGCCGGTCGTGATAGAAAAAACTTTCATCACGCTGTCCGGGACTGAGACTCAGAAATGGACAGAAAACCACCGGGTATTCCAACCCTTTGGATTTATGAACCGTAAGAATCTGAATAGCAGTGGCTTCGGACTCCAATCGTAATTGATATTCTTCTTTTTGATTGCCCGCATCCTGAATCTGATCCCGCAACCACACAATCAGGGAACTGGGAGAAAGGGGATTCAGCGAAGATGCCTCATGTAATACTTCAGCCAGGTGCAGGAAATTGGTCACCCTTCTTTCTCCATCCGTGCGTCGAAGATTCTGACTCACAGCATAAGCCAGGCGGAACAAACTGATCAACGCGACATAGATACCATCCTTCCTCCACTTGTCATGGTGCTGGCGAAAACAGCTCAACCAGGCTTCCCATGATGAATGATCATTCTGCCAATTTATGAAATCATTGGAATTCATCCCCAATAAACCGGTGGCCAAGGCCCGACGGACCGACCTTTCATTTCGATATTCAAGCAAGCCCTCCAGTACCCAAAGGATCTCCTTGGCTTCCTCTGAGGAAAACAGACTGACATCCGAAAAGACCACTGCGGGCAGGTTGTTTGCACGAAAGGCTTCCCAAACTTCAAGAGCCTGGGGGTTCGATCTTACCAGAATCGCAATATCTTCTGGTTTGACGGACTCTGTACCTATCTTACCCTCCTGCAAAACCTGATCTACCTGTTTCACCAAATCATGGATAATGATCCGTCTAGCCTCGGTGTCATTGATGGAGGAACCTTCCTCGTAAATAAGTTCCCTTACTTCAAAAGGGGCGACAACTTCGCCTGATTGAAGATACATTTTGTTTTGGTCCGCAGAGCCACCTTTCTTTGGGTTAACAGTCTGAAATTTTAAATGCGGATGTAAAAAAGGGTCATCCGACTTCTCAAAAAAAGAGTTGGTTGCCTCCACCAACGGAGTCACCGTTCGGTAATTCGTATCCAGGGAATATTTTTGCCCGCCAGTCTCATTACCAAATTTAAAATAGGCCTCCAAGTCTGCCCCACGAAACCGGTAAATCGATTGCTTTGGATCCCCAATAAGAAATAACCAATGATCCCCCGTACCCGCAAACAACTCCCTAAAAATAGTAAATTGTACAGGATCAGTATCCTGAAACTCGTCAATCATCGCGACCTGAAAAGATGAACGCAAAGATTGCCTCAATGATTCTCCAACCAGATCCTGGCGGCTAACCGCCTCCGCGGTCACACTGAGCAAATCATCAAAGGAAAAAATGCCCCGCTCGCGTTTCCATGATGAAATTTTTGAATCAACAAAGTTGACCGCATCCGCCCGCAAAGTCTGAGAAAAATCATCGATTGCATCCCAGAATTTTTCCGCAACTTGGGAAAATTCTGGCTTTGATTCATTTTCATAATCCTTGAGCAATGTTAACTTGGAAGCCCGTACAAATTCGAAAACCTCCACAAATTCCGGTGTAATACTCCGTTCATGCAGAAAAACATTATCGAGAAGAGCCCGGTGAATCGCAGCTTTTTTGGAAGCGGTATATTTGCGGATTTTAGTGGCCACAAACTCCAAGTAGTCTTGCCCTTCCTCGATCCATAAATTTTTGAGACGATCCAATAAATTAAAAAGATCTTTTTGGGTTTCCTCCAGGGTGAGTCCTTGGGAAAACCCGATTTCATACTCCTGTGTGCTCGGTAGTTTATTGTAAAACTCAACCACACTTGCGGGCTTGATTTTATCAATCGATGCAACGGCCGAAATCAGAGGATCCGCCTGAGAGAAATGGACTCTCCAATAATCACGAACAGCCTCTGCCACCAACACAGGAGAAGACTGATCCAATTCAGCTTCAAAAAGGCAATTCGTCTCCAATGAGTTTTCCGTCAAAACACGCTGACAAAAGCCGTGAATGGTGCTGATAATCGCTTCATCAAAACAGGTAATCGCCAAACGAAGACGGCGGATACACTCATCCGCAGGGACCGATTCAAGCTTCTTTAACCGAGTTATAGTTGGATCTTCTTCGGCAAGAGTATCTCCCTGAAAACTCGCCAGTGCATTCACCAGTAGTTCTCGAATTCTTTCACGGAGTTCCTCGGTTGCGGCCTTGGTGAAGGTAACGGTTAGCAGTTTGCCCACTTCTACCCCCTCCTCCACTACCAGACGCAGAAAGATACGGGCCAGGGCATAGGTTTTTCCAGTGCCCGCACTCGCCTCCAACAGGGTGACCCCACGATCCAGCGATTCATTGGTACAGTCGAAGGCTTTCACCCTTAACTCCTCTCCTCCACAAATTGATCGAATTTTATAAAAATTTGATCCGCTAATTGAGAAAACCGTTCTTCGGCAAAGGGAGATTTCCCAAAACAGGTTTGGTTGGAAAAGTCTTTCCCATCCCCAGGGATTCGTCCGCCTTTAAAGTTTATTCCCTCCCATGATTTCTGGGCTTCCTGCAAGGCATTCCTTTTTGCCAGGTCAGTCTGCTCATCCGTGGAATCGCGAGATAACCCTGCACTCTTTATTTTCTCAAAATAAGCAAAAGATGAATTCGGGAAAAAGGGTATAGGTTTTTGCAACCCTGATTGTCTAATATGCAACAATTCTTGGATCAGCCTTCTTGCCTCCTCCCCGGGAACGGGTCGGGCATGTAAATACTTTTTATCCCCGCATACAAAAACAGATTCTAAAGCTTCATGTCCGGAAGCAGCGCAACCGGTCAAATGTTCAATCCATAAGCGGATCCGGTCTTTCCCATTGATTTTCTTGGAACACCGAAACAGAACATGTTTACCATTTCGTAATGGAGGAACTTCACCACGAAACAGTAGTTCCTCATACATCTCTTCGTGGGTTAAAGGATCCCCAACTGGAGAAACCAACATATGCTGCCATTGCTCGAGAAAGGCAGAAACTTCCCTCTCCGCCTCGCCAAACCATACCTTGCCAAGATTACCGGGAGGTAATCGACCCTCCGCCTTCTCCAATTCATAAAGAAGAGAAATATCTTCACCCGCACTCAATACCTCCACCATCCGGCTCATTAATTTGTACTTTTCCAGACTTTCAATTTCCAGAGGTTCAAAATCTGGGGGCGATGCCTCCTCATCCCATAATTTCATACCCAGGGAATATTTAAGGTAGGCCTTGGATGGATTGGAAAAGAATTCAACCAGCTCACGCACCGAAAGATCTTTTTTACTGTCCTCAATGTCATGCGAATTTTCCAAGCTTACGAAAGGAAAGACTTTCTTTTGCGGATCAAGCAATGCACGGGCAGCTTTAAGATTTGGAAGAGAATAGGATCGGGGTAATCGCTCACCCTTATAATTATCACTGCCATAAGGATGAAGGGTTTGCTTTTGTACCACCGCATCCACGGCCCGGATGGAATTGCAATGCTGATCTTTCCAGTCTGCAATTTTTTCAAGCCCATCCAGCAATTCATTAATCACTACACTGGGTGGAATTTCCTGTGCCTGCCGAATGGATTGCCCCACATAACTGAGATAAAGAAAGTCTTTGGCACACCAAAGAGTTTCCAAAAATAAGTATCTATCATCTTCACGAGAGGAGCGATCTCCTGGTCTGCGATCACCCGACAAATCAAAGCTGGGCGTGCGGTTTTGGCGAGGAAACGCATCTGCATTCAAGCCCATAATGCAAATTACCCGGGCACTGATACTACGCATTGGGCGCAAGCCACTGAAAGTCACTCCCTGAGTTAAAAACCTACCCTGTGGAGAACCTATCTCCAATACATTACTCAGATGATAACGGATCACCCGCAGGGGAACTTTCACCTCTCCCGCAAGCTTGTGATACTCCGAGGAAAGAGACTCGACCGCCTCATCAATCTTCCTCCGGTCCAGCAGTGTGGCGTCACTCTGGGGGAAAAATTCATTGGACAAACGGGTAAACCAAGACGACCAGAAAAGAAGAGACTGATCACCGCGGGCTTGCTTTTCCAAGTCAGCCAAATTCAACAAAAAGCGGGAAAACTGGGCAAAACGAATGGCATTCTCACCCTCAATCTCATCATAGGGCAAGGTTCCCTCCCAAAGTTTCCGATCATGTCCTCGAAAACAAAAGCCCAGTGCCATTCGATCCAATGCATGCCGCCAAGTATGCTCATGAGTCGCAGTCGACCCACAATGGTCGCGATGATCCGCACTGAATCCCCAATATGCATGACAATCACCAATCCATTGCCTGAAGATTTCCATATCGGTATCTTCCCACTCATTTTTGGAGCGTGACGGCAGGGAGTCCATTAGATCCAAAACCTCCCGGTTGGTTGCACGACCTTCAAAAAAATCGAGCAGATCAAAAAGATAATCAATCAAATGACTTTCCATTCTGGGCTCCCGGTCAACGATCGAATATGGAAAATCGCGAGGCATCCCCTCCTCCATCCCGCTGAAAACCGCCCGGATATAAGGAGCATATTCCTCAGGAGTGGGCATCATCACAAGGACATCCCGTGGTTGCAGGGAACTATCCTCTTCGAATCTTCGTAAAAGATAATCACGGAGGACTTCGACCTCTCGCATATGTCCATGACAACTATTAATAATTAAACTCTGATCCTCTGGTTCCGGCTGAATCTTGGGCTCTTGCTTCTCGTTCAAGGCATCAAAGATCCATCTTTGCAACCTCGCCAGCAGACGGTTACCTTTGGCATCGCGAAAGCTCAGTGGTTCATCGTGAGCATTCCGGTCCACCAGCATATTAAAAAACTCCCGTCCCGTTTTACCCAGGGATCCGATCAGTTGATTTCCTGCCCGGTCACTCAATATACTTTCATCAACCGGATGTCCCGCCTGCAACTCCGCTCTTTTCAATGCCCGTAACTTCCATTTTTCCGATTCCACTTCCCCCCAAAAGACCGGAGCCGGCTGCAGGGAAAATATTTTCAAGGGACGGAATTGCCCATACGCCTGAAGTACATCAAGAAACAATGGGGGCATGGTGGATACCCCGAAGACGGATAGCCTTTCGGGTAACCAGTCCGCTCTTTTGGGCTCAGGCATTTGCCTAATTTGCTCAACTTTCTCAGGGAGGGTTTCAAATCCTAGTGATTGACGCACCGCATTCCAAAGAATTCCCTGCCACCGGTTACGGCCACTCGGAAAATCCTTACCATTCCAATTCAAGATCATTTCCGGACGGTAGGTAAGGTAAGAATCATAAAGAGTGGCAATCTGCCGGCACAAACGGAACGCTCGGTTGCCATCCCAATCAGCCTTTCCCCCAAGATATTCCCCCAAGGGTTGGAAACTCTCAGAATGTTCCTGCATCAATCCTGGCAAAAGTCCAAAAACCTTCCAAGCCAGACCTTCTTTCGTGTAAGGGTTTCTCTCCGGACCAGACCCGAAAAAACCCCTTAAAATCATCCAGATCGCTTCCTCTTGGAATCGAAAACGGGCATGAGCAAAAATACCCCTCTTTTCAGCAATTTTAAGTTGTAACCAGGTGCCCATTCCCCGGCTCTGCACCAAAAATTCCTCCTCCCGAAAAGGGTTGGATAACGGTTCCTCTAACTGCCGCACACATTCGTCAACCAAATGATCAGGATCATTCGATCCGAATAGCACAAAGCCTCCTGTACTTGATGCCAAGTATCGTTGTTGCAATTTGTCCATTTACTGAACAAACACCAATTCCATTATCGCACGAACAATTTCCACCATGATTGTTCATAAAGCCATTAGTCATGGGAAGAAAAGATAAATATTTTAATTAAACGAGATTTACGCGTACCCGCTAAGGATGGGTAATATGTGCTCAACCACTCATCGACTACTGAGCCATTTCACAACGCTGTAAATTATAAAAACAGAGCCAACGAAAAGCGTTCCTAATGGCCACGCATACCACCCAAACCCAAGTTGTAATCCCAAGACCAAGCAAGTAGTCCAGGACAAAAGGATGCATACCAGAAAGACAATTGGTCGAATTATACATGGATCAACTTTCGCTGGTCTCTTGCTATGACTATCATTTGACTCGCCGAACCCTCCTGGATGAAACATATTTTCAATTTTGTTGATCAAGCCTAAAACCGCAAAAAATCGAGGCGATTTTTAAGATTCCTTGCTTTCGCTAACCGCCCACACTTGGTAAGCTGAAACTGTGGATGATCAAATGATAATAGTAGTGATTGGTGGTGGTGCTGCCGGCTTTTTTGCAGCCATTTCAGCCGCTGAGCAAAATCCACAGGCAAAAGTCCATATTTTAGAGGCTGGAAACCGGGTGCTACGAAAAGTTAAGATTTCTGGAGGTGGCCGTTGCAACCTGACTCATCATTGCTTCGATCCTAAAGTGCTCAGTACGCACTACCCGCGGGGTGAACGCGAACTCCGGGGGGCCTTTCACCGGTGGCAACCCCAAGATACGATCGAGTGGTTTGAGAGGGAAGGTGTAAAAACCAAGACTGAGCCGGATGGTCGGATGTTTCCTGTGACTGACCGATCCCAGACTGTAATCGACTGCCTTCAAAACCGTGCCCGAAAACTTGGTATCGAGGTAAAACTAGGTTGCAGGCTCGAATCCATCAAAAGAGTCTCTCATGATTGGCTACTTTCTCTATCTGGAGATCAAACAATCATCGCCGACAAAATCTGCCTCGCACTTGGATCGCTCAAGGAATCTAATATCCTGGCCCAGCTTCGCGAACTGGGACATACCATCGATCCCCTCCTCCCCTCTCTTTTCGCTTTTAATCTGGAGGACCATCCAATGAAAGATCTTTCCGGACTTTCCGTACAGATGGCACAAGTCCAAACCCTGCCATTCGGAAAACCACAATCTGGCCCCCTGCTAATTACCCATCGAGGCTTCAGCGGACCGGCAATCCTCAAAGCCTCTGCCTGGGATGCGAAGGAATTAGCCAAATTGAATTATAAGTTTGAAGTTGCTATAAACTGGATAACCTCCTTATCAACGGCTGCACTTCAAGATATGTTCAGCAAATTTCGTACAGAGTGCCCCACTCAGCGGGTAATGCAAAACCCCTTTGCTGAAATACCCAAGAGACTCTGGCACCGATTTGTTTCACTCTCACAGATTGAAGAAAAAATCACCTGGGCCCATCTTAGCCGTGAAAAGAGGCTTAATTTGCAAAAGCATCTCACCGATTTCCGGCTCCCAGTGAATGGCAAAACCACCAACAAGGATGAATTCGTAACCTGCGGAGGAGTCTGCCTAAAAGAAGTCGATTTCCGGACCATGGAGAGTAAAAAACAAACTGGACTTTTTTTTGCCGGGGAGTGTCTCAATGTAGACGGTATTACCGGGGGCTTTAACTTCCAGGCAGCCTGGACCACCGGACGGATTGCAGGAGAAGCGATGGGAAAATCATTTGAAAAAACCACTTCGGCTTGAAAGAAAGCAGACCTGGATATTAAATGCTAATTTAATGAATATTAAAGAATTCAAACACACCCTTTCCAACCTTTGCGAACTCACCTTCGTTTTACCAAACGGTAGCCATGTGGCTCCCCATTTCCATCTCACGGAGGTCGGAGAAATTACCAAAAATTACGTCGATTGCGGGGGAACTATCCGAAACGAGAAAGTAGCAAACTTTCAATTATGGGCAGCCGATGATTATGATCATCGATTGGAGCCTGAGAAAGTGATTGAAATCATTTCGATGGCTGAAAAGCAAATCGGGTTGGAAAATCTTGAAGTCGAAGTTGAATACCAATCGGAAACTATCGGTAAGTATGGCCTGGAATTTGATGGAAAACGCTTTCTCTTGACGGCAACTCAGACAGATTGCCTCGCCAAGGAAAAATGCGGTATCCCTGAAGCTCAACCCGTGAACTTGGTACCTGCACAAAACAGCTCAGGTTGCTCTCCGGAAAGCGGTTGTTGCTGATTTTCAGCTTTGAAAAGGAATGTACTCGCTGGAAAATCTGCCATCTTCAAAAAATTCGACCATAACATAGGCAGGCGGAAATTCCTGATAAGCAGGTTCTTTTTGATTCCACCAGTTACCACTGACCGCTCCGTTACACAAATAGTCTATCCCTAAATAACGGACATGGTCATGTAGATGGATATGTCCGGAAAGACATAGTTTGATATTTTTGTATTTCTTAAAAATGTTTTTTATGGATCTGGCATCGATGTGAATCCATTCATGGGGAATCACCCAAGTCCCACTTTCCTCGTTCTTCCCATCGAAAAAAGGACAAAAGCTTATGATTGGAATATGCGAAAGAATGCAAACATTTCTTTTCTTGGAAATTTTTGAAAGAGTTTCCTGAAGCCATCTCACCTGCACTTCATCAAGGCGAGCGGTGTAACCACGCTTGGTTTGAAAAGAGGGAAAGACACTGTCCAATACCAAAAAGTCCCAAGACCCTTTTGAAAAATGGTAATATCTTTGGGACAATTTCAATTCCTCCATTGCCCAATTTTTCCCATATTCACCGTTCGATTTTGTGCCCTCCTTCATTGCCCAACCCCATACATCGTGATTACCCACGCAGTTGTGCATGGGTAGTTCCAAATTTTCGGTTACTTCATGCCAAAGCTTCCATTGTGCTCGAGTATCCGATTTGGATTCTTTCAATGCATCCATAATGCAATCACCGCCAACTAGATAAGCATCTGCCCCTTTATTCTTCGCATCAGCAAAGGCCGCGGAAATTTTTTCTGGCACTCCCTTCTTCGGAAGAATGTGTAAATCAGTAAGGTGTGCCAGACGGAAGGAATTAACCGCGGTCGTATTTTTTTTCTTTGGTTCCAGAACTTGAGTGGTCAGACCGATCCCAACCCCCGCAGAGATAAATTTTTTCCTATTCATAATAAAAAGTGCCTCGGGTCTGAATGACCCGAGACACTAGACAAACATACTAGACTGAAAATTAGAAATCGTAACTAAACTGAAGAGAATAAGTCCTGGGGGCACCAGGGGCAAAGGATGCACTTCCCGCAGTATTTGATGCACCAGAGCCCAAGTCTGAAGTAGTGGCCAAGTACTCTTCATCCAACATATTAAGAACATTAAAGCTTACAGTAAAGGCACTGTTCTCATCTACCTCTTTGCTGTATTTAGCAAAAGCACCCATAAGATTCACACTCTCCAAAACTTCACCTTGATTGAGCCTATTGGTTTCTCTTTCTCCGATAAAGCGATTATTAAGACCAAGAAGATACCCTCCGGTACCGTATGTAACCTCTAGAAAGTATGAAAACTCAGGGATCATAACGACATTTTTCCCGGAAATGGCTGCTACCGTGTCATCTGCCGTGTTCAAGTTTCCGTCAGGCCCTGCCTCTACAATATCCTTATCGTACTCAGAATTGTTCCAAGTCAATGATCCGAAGATATCTAAACCTTCTGACAGCTCAAGTCCGCTTGCCAATTCAATCCCCCAACTGCTGATACCACCAATATTTTCAAATACGGATTCATTGCCATAAATATTCCCAGGGTTGTAGGATTCGATGACATCCTTATAGTCAATTAAGAACAAATTAGCATTGTAATAAAGATTTTCCTGAGCACTCCTGTATCCGAAATCATAGTTGTAGGAGTGCTCTGGTTCTACCACTGGAGCTGTCTGCATAATCGCAGAATCGGGCCTTTGAGAAAAATTCTCTGAAAAACTTGCATATATCTGATTTGTATCAGACAAGTTATAAACCAATCCAACATGGGGTAAAAAACTATCCTTATCTTCTCCAGTTATTTTGTTGGCCGCATTGAATTTGTCACTAGCTTCAAACTCCATCTCATGCCACCTTGCACCAACACTTGCTGACAAATTTTCGGATAGAGCATAATCAACTGAACCATAAAGCATCATCGTGTCGATTTCGTATAGACGATCAAATTGAACCCCATAAGAAGACACAGATCCTTTATCGAAGCCGACCGTATCCGCAAATTGAAACCACTCTCGTCGGTGATCTCTTTGGTATTTCTCGTACCACATTCCAAGCTTTATTAAAAAGGACTCTGTTTCCCACTCAGCGTCAGCAGTAAAACCGGCTCGTTCCAATGCATACTGCGTTTCACGCCAACTGCTCTGTGTATTGTCGGAAGCACCGCCAGTATTAAGGGAACCGTCGGCATTAAAAGTGGTGTAAACCTGAGGTGGACTCCAAGTTCCCACACCTTCATTTTCTGAGAAATAAGGAGTCGCGGATAAAGTCAACGAGTCTGATACATCAAGAAGAAAAGGGAAGCTTAGAAGCCAGTCATCTCGACGATTGGTCCAAGTGTCGAAATAATACTCGTTGAGTGAAACTTGCTTAGCTTTATCTGTGTCAAAATGATACCATGTCGTGTTTAGACCTTTCATTCTGCCAAACTGTTGAAATTCAGCATATGTGACATTTAAAAAATCGTGATCGTCGCGATCATTCCAATAAAAGTTGGCCCCGATACTTCCGTTATCGAGAGGATGAAGGTACTTTGCCTCCAAGTGCTTGCGTAATTGATCCCCTGCACTTCTCCATTTATCAAATGAAGTGTCTGAAAAACTCACATAAGCAGTGCCACCCCCGAGAATTGTACCGGTGTCTGCTCTCACAAATGCCCGAGATAAATTATCGCTACCTACAAGATAAGAAACTTCAAGGTCTTGCATTTGCTTTGGAGCCCCTGTGATGAAATCAATCCTTCCACCTAATCCAAAATTAGAAGCAGTGGAAATGTCTCCAGATCCTTGGTTTACGGTAACTGACTGCAGGGTTTCATTATCAATAAAACGCCCAACAGGAGTTCCACCAGCAGGAGATTGGTTATTCAGTGGCACGCCATCAACCGTGACAGCAATCTGGGTTTTAGTAAAAATTCGAAGATTAAAGTTTTGCCCGTATTCATAAAAGCCCTGTTGATCTGCACCCCCAAAATAAACACTCGGGACTCTGTTAAGGGAATCCAAAGGATTGACGGCATCTGATCCCTTACGAAGGTCTTCAATACCAAGGGTGAGCGTAGATAACGATTCATTTTTACCGATTATTTCGAAATCTTCAAGAGTTTCGAGTTTGGATGTTTCAGATTCTTGGGCTTTACAAAATAAAGATCCAATAATTGAAAGTGCAATTAGTTTAGATTTCATAGAGTGATGTGATAGTTTGATGTTAATCATCCCATAAATCATCCTCTAAATAGGAAAAATCAAGTAGTCACATGAGAGAAATTAATATTTTACACCAATGTGATTAATTCTCATCCATTTCGATAAAAGTTTCGTACAAATGAAACAAATTTTATGAAATGTGATCATTTTGAAACATTTGTTACATTTCCAATTACAGACTGCAATCTAGTTGGGACGGCCGAGAAAAAACAATCAAATTGGTACCGGGCCGGGGACTCGAACCCCGAACCAATTGATTAAGAGTCAACTGCTCTACCAATTGAGCTAGCCCGGCATCAAAAGAGGATACTGAAAATAAGCGATTTCAGATTAGGGTCAAGGCGAATGACCTTTGTTTAAACCATAAGAATTGCCCTTTTCGACTACCCAGAAGTCTTTTTCAAGTTACACAACCAAGGGATTCCAAACCGAATAATTTATCCTGAATTCGCTGCCCCGGGAAACGCATTGCATCTCCTTTTTCTCAAGTTCCTTCCAGTGAAGATCATTGATGTAAATTAATCTTGTCTCCCGTGGATGTCTTCTAAGGCTTTCCTTAATATTTTCAGCTACATGTTCGAAAATAGACCAGGTAAAAGGATTATAAAAAAAGAATACGGTGGCGGTTGGTGGAATCTGATAAAAACGGGCATCCCCCAAGTAAATACTAGCAAGGGGATTTTTTTTCTTTTTTGCACAATAGTTCTTCAGGTTTTCTTCAGCCTCTTGAACAAGTTTATCGGACAATTCCACTCCATGAAGTTTCTTAAATGGATAATCAAGGGCCATCAATAACACCTTACCCCGACCACAGCCAAAATCGATAAAATCACCCTTGAGTACTGAGGAATCCAAGTCTTTCATCGCAGCCTGAAAGAGCCTACTGGATGTACCCTGATACTGCACCACGGTTCCCTGTAAAGTTGGGTTTGAATTTTCAATCCGACTTTTGGAGTAAATTCCCGCGGTTTTAGTCCCATGCTTGAGGTCAAACAGGTAATCATCGACCAGTAATCTGCACGAATTCATAAATCCATACCGAGCAAGACTGGCCCTGCACAACTTTAACATTTCAAATTGACTCATTGCTTAGACATTCTCTCTGCTTGGTAAATGACGGGCAATCAAAGACTTTAATATTTTAAGCCCTGCTCACGGGAAAATTGGGATTTGAAGGAGTTTGTTTTCAATTTAAACTAAGGCGTATGGATATTCTTAAATATGCATGGTTCGTCCTCCCAGTCTTTGCATGGGCTGAATTTCATCAACCTTCGATTTCCACTTTTTCGATTGTTGCCAGAGATCCGAAAACAGGAGAAATCGGAGTTGCGGTACAATCGAAGTTTGTGGCAGTAGGTTCAGTGGTCCCTTTTGCAAAAGCCGGCATCGGGGCGGTGGCTAGTCAGGCATGGGGGAACCCGAGATACGGACCCATTGGGCTTGAATTACTGGCATCCGGGAAGTCGGCCGACGAAGTAGTCGGGTTGATAACGGCCAGTGACCCAAATCGTGAGCATCGACAATTGGCAATTATCGGAAATGATGGCAACGCTTCCATTTTCACAGGTCGGGAATGTATGGACTGGGCGGGCGGTAAAACCGGGAAAAACTATGCCGTACAGGGAAACCTCCTCACTGGAAAAGGGGTCATCCAAGCGATGAGCCTTGAGTTCGAAGAGACCAACGGTACTCTCGCCGAAAGGATGCTTGCTGCCCTACATGCCGGACAGCAAGCAGGTGGCGATAAAAGGGGGAAACAATCTGCCGCCTTACTTGTGGTGAAAGAGGGCTGGGGCTACGGAGGTCTGACGGACCGCTTCCGGGATTTACGTGTAGATGACCACCCCTCCCCGATCAAGGAACTGCAAAGGATTTATTACCTTCACCGGAGGATTTTCCCCCGACCAGATCAAAATCTTGAGAGCAAGAATGCAGCGGAATGACGATATCGATTCGACCTTCACTCAATCTTCTCTATGTAAAAGGGTGTTAATGATTTCATCTCTTTCCAACTCATGAAAGCCTTGGTTCTTTTTTCCGGCGGTCTCGACTCCACCGTGCTTGCCACGCAAATGAAAAAGGATGCCGAGGAGACCCGTTTGCTATCGATCGATTACGGGCAGAGACATGCCAAGGAATTGAACCACAGCCAACAAGTGGCCAAGCATTTGGAACTTCCTCATGAAATTCTCAAACTTCCTCAACTCGGTACAATCCTGGGCGGATCCTCCCTTACGGATAAAAGCCTGATCCTTCCCGAAGGTCACTACGCGGAGGAATCTATGAAATCAACGGTCGTGCCCAACCGTAACATGATCCTGCTCGCCTTGGCGGGTGGACATGCGTTGTCATTGGGCTTTGATACGATTGCTTATGCCGCTCATGCTGGGGATCATACCATCTACCCTGATTGCCGCCCTGAATTTGCAGATGCTATGGATACGGCACTGAGTCTTGCTGATTGGAACACCCTATCGCTCCATCGTCCATTTGTGGATATGACAAAATCCGATCTAGTTTCTCTGGGAGCTGAATTAGACGCACCTCTGCACCTGACTTGGTCATGCTATGCGGGCAATGAAATTCATTGCGGTAAATGCGGTACCTGTGTCGAACGAAAAGAAGCCTTTGCTCTCGCCAAGATCCCCGACCCAACCAAATATGAAGAATAACCCTACAGCTTCATGATCACCTGTACTAAGTCCTACCGGGATATTCCGCTCTCACACCGTCAACCGCTCCACAGCGGAAGATGCTCGCGTCTACACGGTCACAGTTGGGCTATAACCCTGACTTTTGAAGCAAAGGAATTGGACGACAACGGATTTGTTATCGATTTTGGCGACCTTCACTTCCTCAAAGACTGGATTGACCAAAACCTGGATCATGCCACGGCCCTGAAGAAATCTGACCCCATGCAGAAAGAGTGTGAAAAGCTGGAACAAACGGGTCTCCTCAAAATCCTCTGGGTGGACAGTGCATCCTGTGAGGGAATCGCCCAGTATCTCTACCATACATTTCAGCCAATGATTGACGAGAAGACAAAAGGCCGGGTTCGCCTGCAATCCCTGCACTTGGAAGAAGACTCCAAGAATTCTGCCACTTACACCCCTGTCTTTTAACCATGGAAGGCTATCCTGTTTATGAGCGTTTTCACTCCTGGCAGGGGGAAGGCTTGCATTGGGGTAAATCCGCATTCTTCATTCGTCTGCACGGCTGCCCGGTTCATTGCCCATGGTGTGATTCAGCCGGAACCTGGCACCCCGACCACAAACCTGATTCCATTGTAAAAATGAATCCGGACGAGTTGGCCGATGAAGCGTTTATGGCCTGCCCGGAAATCGTGGTCATCACCGGCGGAGAACCTGCAATTCACAATCTTCAAAATCTCGCTTACCAGCTGAAGAGCCGAAATCTTCCGGTACATCTTGAAACCTGTGGAGCCTTCCCGGTTAACGGAGAGATCGACTGGATTACGATCAGTCCAAAGTGGGCGTCACCCCCGATCGAGGAAACGCTGGAACGGGCAGATGAATACAAAATTATCGTAGAGGATGAAACCAGTATCGAAAAATGGAGTGAGGCCCTGACCTTAAAAGAGGAAGACATTCCTGTCTGGTTACATCCGGAGTGGTCAAAGAGTCAGGACCCCAGTGTTTTGCATGCAATTACATCTTGGGTGAAGGAAAATGGACCTCCATTCCGGGCCGGGTTCCAAACTCACAAACTTTATTTTGCGGATCAATCGGATGATCGTAGCCTACCCGAAGCAAGCCTGAGTCATTTGCCTGACTAAGCATGCGGAATAAAAATTAAGAATGTGCGGACGCTACACCTGGAAAGCCACTCACGGCCAAAAATTTAAAAGACTGGTCAAGGAACCGGAAGAACCACCACCACCCTGTTTTAACCGGGCCCCGGGGCAGGCTCACCCCACGATTTCAAGTAGTTCGGGCTCAGTCCAATGGCAAAACAGAAACTGGGGAAACCCGAAGTCCGAGTCTACTTCGCAAGTTTTTTTTCCGATCAATGCTCGATCCGAGACCGTTCATGAAAAACCAATCTTCAAGGATTCTTTTTTTCAGCACCGATGCCTAATTCCTGCCGATGGCTGGTTCGAATGGCAGGTCATTGAGGGACAGAAGTACCCTCACCATATCTTCTCGGAATTGGATGAAACTTTTGCGTTTGCCGGAATTGGCAAGACCATCCACCAGCAGGGTTCAACAAGAAATGTATTTTCGATTCTAACCCGCAGCGCCCCGTCAAATCTTTTGCATATTCATCACCGTGCCCCGCTTGCCTTGACCGAGACACAATGGGAGCAATGGCTGGATGATAAACAGGGCGAAAACTCCCTCCTTAAAATCATGCAATCCACGCAACCGGCATGGACGGTTTATCAGGTAAGCTCGAGAGTCAATTCCACCCGAAATAATGACCCTGATGTGCTCATCGCTGAAAAGGGAAAACAGTCTCTGCTTTTTTAGTTTCAGTAATTTTGACAACTAAAGCCTCCTACCAAAGGGCCCGAAAAAAGGCTGAACAATATTTCCATGACCGTAGCTGGAAGCCTTTCCCTTTTCAAAAGGAAGCATGGAAAAGCTATGCCGAAGGAAAATCGGGATTGGTCCATGCCCCGACCGGCACCGGAAAAACCTATGCCGTCTGGACGCCTACCCTGCTGGAATGGATGTCCGAACAAAAGGGCAAGGCAATGACGAAACGGGCACCCCAATTGCGGGTGCTTTGGCTCACTCCACTGCGGGCACTCGTCGAGGACACGACCCGTACGCTCGAAGAATTAAGTGAAGGACTTGAACTCCCGTGGACTATTCAATCTAGGACTGGAGACACCTCAGGCTCCGTTAAAGCCAAACAAAGAAAGAAATACCCATCCTGCCTCGTAACGACCCCGGAAAGTCTTTCCCTGCTATTATCCTATCCTGAAACGAAAGAGGCGTTCTCAGATCTTCGTGCGGTGATTGTGGATGAATGGCATGAATTACTTTCCAGCAAGCGGGGTACGCAAACTGAACTCTGTCTTGCCAGGCTGCGAAAATGGAATCCAGAACTTAAGACTTGGGGACTTTCCGCGACGTTGGGGAACCTGGATACGGCTCTCTCAACTCTTGTCGGTTCCCACGAGAACAGCGTTTTGATCAATGGGGATTTAAAGAAGAAATTTGTGGTAAAAACGATTATCCCCAAAGATATGGAAAAGTTTCCCTGGGCCGGCCATCTGGGCGGCAAGCTGGTCGAAGAAGTCGCCAAGCAGATCGAAAAGGCACAAACCACTTTAGTCTTCACCAATGTTCGATCGCAGACCGAATACTGGTATCACGCGTTGGTCTCTGTTCGGCCAAAGTGGGGTGATGAGCTTGGCATTCATCATGGATCGTTGGATCGCAAGGATCGCACCGAGGTGGAGAACCGATTACGCACAGGACAAATCAAAGCGGTCGTCTGTACCAGCAGCCTGGACCTTGGGGTGGATTTTTCTCCAGTTGAACAGGTCATTCAAATCGGGGGTCCCAAAGGGGTTGCCCGCCTTTTGCAACGAGCCGGCAGATGCGGACACCAACCAGGTGCAATTAGCCGGGTATTCTGTGTGCCCACTCAGGCAATGGAACTGGTCGAATATGCGGCTGCCCGCGAAGCCATGGAAGCCAGGAAGATTGAACAAAGAGAACCTTTACGGGCTCCCCTTGATCTTTTAGCCCAGCATCTGATCACCCTGGCTCTCGGTGGTGGTTTTTCGGAGAAAGAGGCATTGCAGGAAGTTCGGACTGCCTGGTCATACCGAGATCTGTCGGAAGAGGAATGGAGTTGGACGCTCGATTTTGTGATCCGGGGAGGAAATACCCTGCGAGCTTATGATCAGTTTAAACGGGTAGTCGTCAAAAACGGAATTCACTGCGTGGAATCAAAAATCATCGGGCGATTTCATCGGATGTCCATTGGCACCATAACCAGTGATCAGGCCATTACAGTTAAATTCAAGACTGGAAAGACCCTTGGAACCATCGAGGAATCCTTCATTTCAAGGATCAATCCAAAGTCCAACTTCTACTTCTCCGGCAAACTCTTACGATTGGAACGGGTCCGAGACCTTACCGCCATTGTATCGATAGCCAAAGCCGGCAAGGGTGCGATACCGGTATGGGGAGGAGGGAAATCTCCCTTATCCTCAGAACTCTCTATCGCAGTTCGCGAAAAACTGATGCAGGCAAAGACGGGAAGTTGTAAAGAACCTGAAATGAAAGCGATTGCCCCGACCCTTTCGATTCAGGACAAAAATTCGACTCTACCCGAACAAAATCAGTTTTTAATTGAAAAGACCGTTACCAAAGAAGGTGTTAACTGGTTTCTTTTCCCCTTTGCCGGCAGGTTGGCCAATGAAGGTTTGGCCGCCTTGGTCAGTTATCGTATGTCGAAGATTATTCCGATGAGCTTATCTGTTTCATTCAATGACTACGGTTTCCACCTATGCTCGAATGAAGATCTTGATCTCAGTGAAAAAAAATGGCGGGAATTGCTCAACCCGGAAAAGCTGATCGATGAACTGCTCGACTGTATGAATTTGAGTGAGATGGCCAAAAGGCAGTTCAGGGAAGTGGCCCGGGTGGCGGGATTGATTTTTCAGGGATTTCCGGGTGCTCAAAAGTCTGCAAGGCAGGTACAGGCGTCCGGAGGACTTTTCTTTGATGTGTTTTCGAAATACGATCCGGAGAACCTGCTACTTACACAGTCACGGAGAGAAGTTCTGGAAAGACAGCTTGAAGTCGAACGAATCCTTTCCAAACTTCAGGAAATAAAAAGTCAGGACTTGATCATTAATTATCCGGGTAGACTCACCCCCTTTGCGTTCCCCTTATGGGCGGAATCCCTCCGCACACAGGTGAGCACGGAATCCTGGGGGGACCGGGTTCGAAAGATGGCAGAAGAATTGGAACAGACTAATTAAACCGATGGTCACTCCTTCACAACAGATGATTGAAATACAATGGCAGGGCGAAAAGCTTCACCTTCTCGCACAGAAGGGATTATTTTGGCCGGAGGAAAAAGCCCTTTTTGTGGCTGATCCTCATTTTGGGAAAGCGGCCACCTTTCGAAAAGTCGGGATACCTGTACCCGAGCACACCACCGAGGATGACTGTGCAAGGTTGTTGCAGATGCTCGAACAAACGCAGGCCAGTCGGCTGGTTTTTCTCGGCGATTTCCTTCACGCGCGTCAGGGAAAAACCGATCCTGTACGAACGCTTCTATTTCAATGGCGAGAAGCTTGTGCAAGTGTGGAGATTGTTCTTATTCGTGGTAATCATGATTTAAAATCTGGTGATCCATGGGCAGAACTCTCGATCAAGTGTCATGGGGAGCCTTTTCTGATTAAACATTTAAATTGTCGCCACCATCCATCAGACAAAGAAAATACCCCATTCTTGGCGGGTCACATCCATCCGGGCTATTCAATCAAAGGGATGGGACGAAGTAGCGTACGGGCTGCTTGTTTTTGGGTGAGAAGAGAAAGTATTATCCTGCCCGCATTTGGTTCCTTCACAGGGCTGAAGAATATCAGACCCAACCCGGAAGATAAAATCTACCTATCCAATGATCAGGAAATCGTTGAAGTAGGAATTCCAAAACTAGGTCCAAAATTTTAACTTCAAGCTAAAGCCTTGACTAAACACGATCATTTTAGATGATAAGAACCATAATCATGAGCAAATTGCTCACAACTATACTTATACTAAAACATGAAATACTTACTCTCTATTCTTGGAATCATTTCTATTGGATTGTTTGCTTCCTGCGGTGGTGCTGCCGAAGCAGAATGCTGTGGTGCAGACGGTGAATGCTGCTCGGGCGATCATGATCACAACGAAGGTAACGCTTCCGAGTAATTCGATCCGAAACGATTTATCTCGTCTTTGACGAGTTCAAGAAAGCCTGGGTTCTCCCAGGCTTTTTTGTTGCCTACTGAAATTTGCTCTCATTCATCATGGGAATAGAAAATTTCCTTATGAAAGATCCAATCACCCACATCAGTGTATATGAACCAACCGATAAAAACACTGGTGCGGAAGTATCCTTCTCCACTAATAGCAGCCGAAAGTCGTTCCATTTACCCAAACCACCTGACCCTAAATCAATCCGCCCCATGGCTATTGAATCCTTTGCAATGGATCCGCAGACCTATTACGAGTGGATGAATGCATGTGAAGAATATTGTAAAGGTTCCAAAAGTTAAAATTTTCCCCGTATCATTTTAACATTTTTCTTGTGAAAATCTAAAAAAAGCTATCTTCCTATGGAAATGAAAAGCTCATACGAATTGGCTATGGAAAGAATGGGAGGCGGTGACAAACCGCTCAACAATGAACAAAAAGCAAAAATTGCAGAAATCGATTCAAAATATAAAGCAAAAATTGCCGAGCGGAAAATATTCCTTGAGAAAAGCGTTCAGGATGCCTTAGCCAAAGGAAGTCACGAAGAAGCAGAAGAAGCTCGAAAGATTTTAGCCAAAGAAGTAAATAGCCTCGAAGAAAAGGCAGAATCCGAAAAAGACAAAATCCGCGAAAACTAGTTCTACGACTTCGCTTTACGGAAACTATTTATGTAAAGCATGGCGAGGGGAATGCCGTAATCCCCCCATCGTTCAATCCATTCAAAAATATTAACGATCCCCATTCCAGTAACAGTATCCGCCGGTACATATAAAAACTCAGTAAACAGTTTCCAAAACAGGGCCAAAAAGATAAGGGTCCGAACCGGAGCCAAAAAGATCAATACCCCCAGGGCTAATTCCCCATACCCAATCTGAGTAATAAAAGCTACATCCGCATCAACTCCGATCGATTGCCAATGATTGATCAACATTTGTTTTTCCACCGCAAAACCGAAACCGCCATGCCCAATTAGTAAAAGGGCTAAACAGGTTTTACATAGAAAGAAAACGGTATTGATCGTAGATTCCTTGATTTCCGGCTCCAGATAATTTGAAAATAAATCTTTTCGGGTAATAGCGAACGCACCCCCCATCACCAAGAGCATAAATGGAGGCCCCCAATTCCCTGCCCTTTCCCAAAATTCCCAGGTTTGCATCTTAGCCACCCGCATCGAGTCCGTGGCCAGTTGAACCACCCACTCTCCATCAATTTCCACCTTTTCAAGATTCCCAGCTAATGGACGTAAAATAGCAGTCCAAAGAGCCCATAAAAACATCCAAATCAAGATCGCCCGGTTACTACCCCGCAGTAGAAGAATAGCCATCAAAATATCGAATGCGCCAATGAGCGGTTGCATAGACCAGGCAATTTCAGGCTCGATTCCCTGTGAGGCAAAGAAAGGCAACCATCCGGATTTAGTAATCAAACCCCATGTACCGTGCCCGATAAAACACAAGGCAGCCGTAATCCTTAATGTCCAATGAAGTTGTCTCTGTAAAATCTTCTTGTCTCCAGAGTGTGAACTAAAGAGACCATGCAAAAAATAATCTTTGGCTGTCATCTCATCATGCTGATTGACCGACCTCCATTAGGCAATTAGGAAATACTCATGCTTTGCCTAAATTTTAAGACATTATCCCTTTGCTCCCCCATCCTTATTCTTTCTCACATAGTTGGGTTTGCCCAGCTTAGTGATGAATTTTGCAAAGACTTAAAAAAATTTGGTGAATTTTACGAAAACCCTGATTCTTCAGGTCTGCAACAGGCAGAACTTTTCCTGTCTTATCAGCACCAAATTGGTCATATCGATGGCACGGATCAGACCGGAAAGGCATTCGACGATTCTTTTGAAGAATTCAGAAGATTTTGGATGGGATTAACCGGAAAATTTGGTACCTACTGGAAGTTCAAAGTTGTCAGCCAATTATCCAACGACCGAAACGCCTACCCAGGGGACTACCGGCAGTGGGGACATGAAACTTTTCGTGCCGCGAATATCACCTTCGATGCCGATCAGTTTTGGCAAATCGAGGGCCTCGATGCACTTCAATTTGGGTATGGCCGAAGAACTGGTCGTATGGCGGATGAATGGCAAAGATCTTCCACCGTAATCAATTGCCTTGAACGCTCCTCTTTTGCCAATAAATTATGGCTTTACGACAAAAAAAAGGGCAACCCATTGGCCGCCTGGGTGAAATGGACTTCTGGTAAGCATACTTTTGATACCGCGGTTTTTTCCAGCACCTATGATGACTACATTGGCGGTTGGGAAGACAGCAAAATTTACTACGGATCCTGGTTGGGCGACTTTTCGGAAGGAAGTTCCTACGAATTACTCGAGTACTGGATTTCGTATTACAAGCAGGATGGCTCTGCCGAAGAGGATCGTCTCGCTGGTGGGAACGAATGGGCGTTGTCTCTTGTAAACCGAGTTGGTGCCGGTCCATGGGCCGTGCATAGTACCCTGGCGTTTGGAGACAATGGCGATCAGACAAACCCCAATCGGGAAGGCGACTTTGGAGGAATCGTACTTATGCCCATGTACTGGCTCAAAGATGAGAAACTTAAGTTAGTTGGAAGATACCTGTATCAAAAAGCTGACCAAACTAAGGGGCTTAAATTGAACAGTCGATACGCACCCCTTGCGGATGCTCGCAACTCTTCCATTGATTTAAATAACGGGCGTGGAGATGAACATCAGGCAGTTTACCTGGGGCTCAACTACTACCTCTGCGGTGAAAACCTTAAGGTGATCAGTGGAATTCAGCATGACGAATTGAAATCAACTGGTTTCACTCAATACCGTGGATGGACGATTGGCTCGAGTATACGCCTTTGGTTCTAACGATACTGCTTATAAAATCCACTGCTGAAGATTTCCTGTGGGTCTAATTCTTTTTTCTTAGCCAGGAACCTCGAAAAGTCTGGATAACCTCTCCTGATTTGTTCAGGAGTAGCAAAATTACGGTAAGGTAGGTAAAAAGTTCCTCCCAGACTGTCAGCTAAGTCAATCAGTTGACTTGCCATCTTTGAAATCCCTTTCTCGGCGTCAATAGTACGATCGATGGTGAAGAGAATTACCAAGCCAAACATATCTTCTCGGGCGTAAGGAAGAGCTGAATCGACATCTTGGGCAATTTCTCGAACGGTCACATTAAGTAGGCTATCATATTCTTGTTTGATAATTGGAGCGGCCTTTTTCACGAATGTTGAAAATTGACCCATGGGAACAAAATACTCCAGAAGAAGATCCCGCTTAGATGGATCATGATTCCCAAAAACCTTTGCTGGCTCGCTTAGCAAGCGTGAGCGAGGAGAAGTTCCGCTTAATTCCCCCCCAAAAGATCTTTCCATCCAATGGCGAAGGGTTTTCCCTCGATTGCTACCTAAAGAAGCACGAAAAATTGCCCGGGATAATCGGGCTTTTCCATCAATAACATAAGGTTCTGGATTATTTGCGATGTCTGCACCCACAGCACTGTAAATACTCAACCATACAGTTTCAAAAAAAGATGCAGGTGCTACCGATAGTCGACCGTAAGCAAGTTCGGCTCCCTCCTCTGTAATCTGCTGCCAAACCCTGGAGAATCGATCGACCGGCACTTCCTGACTCGATGAATGAAGGACCCTGTTAGGGACTGGTCTTATCCATGCCTCGAGGATAACGCCAAATAAACCATATCCACCGAGCACATGGCGAAAAAGCTCGGTATTCTTTGTTCTTGAACAAATTTGAATTTCGCCATCCACCGTGAGAACAGAAATTTTGTTCACGCTGGAAGATACAGGAGGCCGCCCCGGTTGCCAACCATGAGCATTGACACTGAGCGTTCCTCCTACCGAAAAATCAGAATTGCTTTGCATAATCTCAACTGTCATCCCTAACTCTGCCAAAAAATCAATTACCTGAAACCAACGGGCACCTGCCTGTACTTTCAATAAACTACCATTCATTTCCATGGCATTCATGGGAAGCGTATTCAGTAAAATAGCACCCTCCTGAAAAGATTGCTGACCCATTGAGTGCCGAGCACCCATCGGCATAACTTTGAATCCATCAATCTTGGCACGTGCCAGAGCATTCCTTACGAGTAAAATTGATTTATTCAAGTCAGATGTAAGCTCAATTATACCTCGATGCTCGACTCGATTAATCTTACTTGCATCATCCACATCACTCTCATTTAGAAGAATGGAAGGTTCTCCTGACCTGTCTGTTATGTAAAATTTGGCTACTCGTAACCCCGGGTACAAAAACCAAAAAAGGTAAATAAGGATGCAAACACCTACACTTTTAAATAATAACTTTTTCAAACAAGGACTTTTGGCTCGAAAAAAGAAAAATTAAATTTCAGGTCATCATCGTGCCAGACGCGTCATAGACTAATCGCCGAGGGGGAAAAAGCTCTAAACCGTAAGTGTGATTGATCAGAAGCAACCAATTCTCAGGCCACTTCTTTTGATGTGGATTGGAGATTCCATGACACCCAAAGTCTTTGGAATTGGTGTGAAAAAGAAAAAAATGATCGGCGTGAATATCGTCCTCCAAATCATTGGTAAATTCATCAAAATTCAGGTGATCAAGGAGTCTTATTGTCGGACTGTCTGCATCTATATAAGAAGAGGAAATTTCAACTGGAGGAAAATGCATATTCTCGCTATTGCCTGACTCGTGATTCAAAAAACTTTCCCTGAAGGATTGCAGAAAGCGGGTCACCCGTAAACGATACCTGAAGCCACAATTATTAACATCAACCACAGTCTCTCTACCTTTAGCAGGTAACCGAACCAAACGAACTAGTGTATCTCCTGAAGCAGGTTCAGGTAAGTTCATGTAAGCAGATATTTTTGCTACTTGTTCTTCCAGTCTATGAGGAAATGATCTATGCATTCAATCGGCATAAAGCAGAAAATGTGCCACTCAAAAAGCGAATTATTACAAATCGATTAAGTACGAACCGAAGATTTTCGGTCTGATCGGACCTTCCATTCCACCGAAATAACCTCATTCATGAATTCACGGGACTTCTCCATGGATTCAAGCAGTTTAAACTGAACCTTTGCTCGCTCAAGATTTTGAGTTGGGTGAGTGATTTTGAAATACTGATCACCTTTCAGGTAATCTGTTAAAAATCTAATACCTAGCTCATAAGTAATCACCAAAGGAGCAGATGCTAAGCCATCTATTTCAGCACCTGTAAGCATTTCATGGGTAGCATCCAAATAGCCCCGAACAATCGACTCAAAATAATCGGTTAAAAATTTGACCTTTGTAAGATCGATTTCCTCTTCATCAACCGAGTTACAAGTTGTGCGAACTAAATCCCCAAAATCATGAAGGGCACATCCAGGCATGACTGTATCCAGATCAATGACTGAGACTCCTTCCCCGGTTTTTTCGTCCAATAGAACATTGTTTAATTTAGTATCATTATGAACGATTCTAACAGGTAGTTGATCAACTGGAATAATGCTACAAAGAGACTTTCTTTTTAATATAAATTCCTGCAAGTCACCCACCTCTTTCAAACGATTTACCAAATCCAATTCTCTCGTTTTTTCATACTCACTGTAATACATGGATGTGTTATGAAAATTTTGAATCGTTGGAATTAGTGGGTTCCCCTTGAGATCAGAAAGTGCGACCTGAAATCGGCCAAATGCCTTCGCTGCTTGATAAGCATAGTTAGTATCAGGAGGAACATCAAAGCAATGAACTCCCTCGATGTAGGGCATCATTCGCCAATAGTTGCCGTTATGATCAAGATGAAATAAGTCTCCATTTTTGGATGGAATAAGTGTCAAGGTTTCCTGGGAACCTTTCGACTGAATATGCCTCGTTACTCTCGAATAATTATCCATCAGATCTCTCGGATTCTTAAAAACCTGATGATTAATTCTTTGTAGTGTATACCTTTTGATAGAATTCTCATTTGAAAGTTCCACCACAATTGTGTCATTTACATTACCCTTTTCATTTTTCTTTTTGGACACAAATACACCTGGAACGGAAAAATGACGTACTATTTGAGCAACTTCTTGGTCATTTGTTGTATTCAAGAGATAAACATTTAAAAAAATCAGTAGCTAATTCAAACAAGAAATAAAGACTGGTTTAAGAACATAAAAGGGATTGAATATTCCACATGGAAAATGAGTTCTTGTGTAATTTGTCCATTTTATCAGTCTGTTTTAAATGAGATTAATTTTTGTACTGATAGGAGTATACCTGCTTCTGACTTCCTGCGATTCCAATTCCGACATCTCTGTTTCAGACTCTGCCCAAGATGATGTGACAAATGAGCATCAGCCTCATTCCCAGATTCTGAAAGCAGATGCACCCCAATTAGAAACCGAGATTATTCAACCAAGTGGATTTGTGGGAAATATTTTTTCATACAGGAGGACATTCATTGAAACCGATGAAAACATCGAAATTCCCCGAACTCCACCTGTAGGAGCGGGTCCAGAATATATTCTTAAAAGGGATGAAAATGACTCAGGTCTAATTCCTGTGTCTAAAAGACGATTAAGACTAAGAAAGGATAATTCCCCGTATTCAGGAAAAATTTATCTGCATTATCTTTCGGGAGAAATAGAACATTTCTCTTTCTATAAAAATGGTTTTCGGCAAGAAAAAGCTTATTGGTGGAAAAAAGACGGCAATCTTTCCAAAGTGTCAGAAGGTTGGGGCTTCGATTACAAGGAACTTGAGCTTGACGAAGTGTCCGAAAACCCAGTTTTCGATCTTCAATCTGAAATGAAACAACTATCTCCCGCGGACAATTACACGGTCACTTTCAGTGGAACTTACGAAACTTGGAGAAAATGGTCTACGGTCAACTCTGATGGGATTACCATCTGTCTTGAAAATGGAGAAAACTTGGACGGTGATGTCAGAATCTACAGCAGTGATGGATTCTTAAAAGATATCAAAAGATTTAACAATGGATTATTGGATGGCGAAAGTGCCGCCTTTCATTCAAACGGAATTCAATCAACCTCGATGCAATATCGAAATGGAGTTAAAAATGGAAAAGAAACTTGGTGGTCAGACAAAGGGCTCAAAACTTATTCGGCAAGCTATTTAGACGGTAAACTCCATGGGTCAACATACAGTTGGGATGAGCGAGGTTTCCTAATATCTGAAGCTAAATTCAACAACGGAAACCCAGTCCGCCCGACAAGCGATACTGACTAACCGATTAGTCATTAAGTTTAGGTTGCATGGAAAATTCTACCTAAAGTCTATCGAAGTGGTAAAATATTGGAACCCACTAGACTAATAACTAATCCGGCAACAGAGATAATCGTCAATAAAAGGGACCAAGTCCTTAGCATCTCATGTTCAGTGAAACCACTAAGCTTTTGCACAACCCAAAAGCCACTGTCGTTCATCCAAGAGAGAGTTATTGAGCCAAAACCTATAGCCAGAAAAATATATACCGGGTGGTAAGGAAGATTTCCTCCATTATTGATTATTGAAGCCATTAATCCTGCCCCCGTTATCATTGCAACCGTTGCTGAACCTTGGGCAATTCGAATAAAAGCCGTGATTCCCCATGCCAGAATCACAAAAGAAACACTCATTTGAGTTGCATACTGAGCGATCACCTCGCCAACTCCGCTAAGCCGAATCATTCCTCCATATGCCCCACCTGCTCCTGTGATTAAAATAATTGAACCAGCTGTAATCAAAGGTGCTTCCAGTGTTTTATTGAGAGAAAAACTAGCCTGAATCTCACTACCCTTCATTTGTCTGATCAAAAGAAAAACTGAAACAAGAGCAGCTAAAGACATTGCAATATTGGGTTCCCCCAGAAAAGAGAGGACCCTAAAAGTTGGATTTTCCTGAAGGGGACTAAATCTTCCTAGATCAAAACCCTGAACTTCGAGAACTTTCAAACAAGAAACAAATGAAATTAATACAACTGGGAGAAGAATCGGTAAATAGGATAAAAAAAGTGGAGGCAATTCATTGAGTTTTTTAGCAAGCGTGCTCTCTAATTCCTCATTGCTAATACCTCCAATTTCTCTCATTGGAAACGAATACTTTTTTTCAAAGACAGCACCCACCCATAAAACTAAACAAGCCAAAGGAATACTTACCAACAAACCAGCCATTAAAGCATATCCAAGTTCAATCTTCAGAAAATCAGCAATCATCAACGGTCCAGGAGTAGGCGGAACCATTGAATGAGTGATGGCACCGGCGCCGGCCATCGCGATTACAAAAAACAAATATTTTCCACCTGAACGAATCGCCATCGCACGCGCTAACGGTATGAGCAGAAAGAAGACCGTGTCAAAAAAAACGGGGATAGAAAGCAAAAAACCACTTAATAACAAAACCAGCCCTGCCCGTTTTTCACCAAACACAGACAAAAGGTGACGAACAATACGCTCAGCCGCACCACTCTTCATCATGCATGTACCGACTATTGCTGCCAGGGCTATGATTATCCCGATCCCACCTGCAATATTTCCAAAACCTAAAAGGCTCCACTTAACGGCAAGTGTCCAATTTGCATAAGGGGTATCCGTTTCCTGCAGATCTACTCTACTATGGAAAAGTCCTTTATTCTCAATACTTGGATCAGGTAATGGACCGGAAAGCAAACCAACTATAATCGCTCCACTCATCATCGCTAGAAATGGGTGCAATTTGAATCGAGCAATCAAAACAACGACCCAAACAACCGACAAAAAGAGCACTAGTACAGGAAAACTATCAAAATCAGCAACAGAGGCTAGAATAGTATTTATCATATTAATATAAGGGAGGATTAATTAGTACTCAATCACCCAACAACGGCCACTTGAAAAGTGTTCCGCTTCTTTTCCCGAAATCCATCTTTCTGTGAAACGAGGGCCCCATGAATCCGTAAAAGCGATTTCTTGGGTAGTTTTATTAAAACCATGGATAATACAGATATGTAGATTCTCGCCTCTTTGAGGAGAGGATAAATCTTCAAGCTTTTGATCTGCTTTTTCGATGATCTTTCTCCACATATCAGGCTGACTGGCCTTTCGCATTGAAGTTCTTCGATTGGCAGTGTCATTAAACCATTGAGTGGAGTGCATTCCCCAAAGAATAGGAACCCCGTCCTTCAAGTACTTTTCCAACTCTTTAAAAGTTGGAAAACCATTGAGTGTATTCAATGTTCTTCCAGCAACCCAAACCTCTTGTTGTACTGCGTTAACCAATGTGCTAATCACTGTGCCCCCGCCCATCCCTGTATTACCTGCCATAGCAAGAAGGTACATATCAGCGGGAATTTCCATATACCTCATACATCGTTCAAAAGTCGCAGGCACACAATAACCTTTGGGGCCTTGATCAACCATCGGAATATTCAAGATGACGACATCTCCATTATCTCTTTTTTCAACATTTGCTTCATGCACTCTGCGTAGATGCATATCTGCAACTTTTGTTTGCCTCCCCCGTTTATCCGCTACCTCAATTTTATCGATGGATAAACTAACGAATTCTCCTTCCGCAACGCTGACCAAAAAGCTATGATCATACCAATCCCAACGTGTGACTTTTCTTTTAGCCGATCCTTGCCCAAAATTTTGGCGTTTTCCTGGACCCAAGATATCATCTAGTTTTCGAGTTATAAATTCTGCATCTCTTTCGATCATTTTTTCTAATTCAGCAGGATCGTTAGTAACGGTTCCATCTTTGAAATGCTCTTCAGCCACACCTCCAGCAGCAAAACAATCTCCTTTGTTAGCAAAAACTAGAGAAAAACTTGAAATATTATCCGTGGATCCGTAGAAAACGGCCGAATAAGGTCTAGAACCTAGGAAACGATAATTTGAAGGAGCATATAAACGACAACTTATTGAATTAGTAGTCGCTGACTCGACTGGCCAATTTAACCTGCCTCCAACCTCATCAGCGGTATCATCCCAAAGATTTGTATCAACAAATAATTTCTGCCCCACTGCTTCATTCATTTTCGAAAAAGAGACTTTAGACTTTTCAGCCCGTGGACCTGAAGAAACTGTTTGCGATTTTTTAGATTCCGAGATTTCTGCAACCTTTTGCTTAATTACTTCGATAGATTGCGAGTCAAATATAGAAATAGATGCGACAAAGGTAAGTCCGTCATTTCGTTGTAATTTCACCTTTCCATTCTGAAAACTTAAAACACGAGCTTCAATGGTAGTGCCTGTAGTATTTTTTAATTCGATAAACTGACCATTGAGCGATGAGCATGTTATCCAAAAAATTAAAAAAAATGCTTTCATAAACCATTCTTACCAATGGAAATTTTTGTTTTCAAGTATCCTTTTGCCTCCTGATTTTTTCCTCGGATAGAAGTCATCTGCCGAAGATGATTGCAGATGAGTATTCAAAACTTTAGGGGTACTTTTTACTAAATATTCAAAATGTCTTCTCGAACAGTCTACTACACAAAAACTGATGAGGCTCCCGCCCTCGCAACCTATTCTCTATTACCTATCCTGAGGGCTTTTACAGCTAGTTCAGGTATTAAATACGAGCTTAAAGATATTTCTCTGGCAGGTCGTATACTAGCCCATTTCCCGGATTCCCTTTCCCCCGAACAAAGAACCTCAGATGCGTTGGCCGAACTTGGAAAACTAGCTACTGAACCACATGCCAACATAATCAAACTCCCCAACATTAGTGCATCCATTCCCCAGCTGCAGGATGCAATCAAGGAACTTCAAGAGAAAGGATTTACGATCCCCGATTTCCCATCCAATCCTCAAAATGAAGAAGAAAAGCAAACTCGAGCAACCTATGCCAAGGTATTAGGATCCGCAGTGAATCCTGTACTGAGAGAGGGTAATTCAGATCGTCGCGTCGCTAAGCCTGTGAAAGAATATGCCCAGAAAAACCCACATTCCATGGGTGCTTGGTCCTCTGAATCTAAGTCGCATGTGGCTCATATGGAGTCAGGTGATTTTTATGGCAGTGAACAGTCTGTGATCATCGAACACGATAATTCGGTAAATATTGAATTCACCAATAGTAATGGTGAAAAGAGAATCCTAAAGGATAGTCTTGTTTTGCTTCAGGGGGAAGTGATCGATGCCTCTGTAATGAGTCGTTCCACCCTTCGATCTTTCCTATCTGAACAACTTATAAAGGCGAAAGAGGAGGATGTCCTTTTTTCTCTGCATATGAAAGCGACCATGATGAAGGTTTCAGACCCTATAATATTTGGGCATTGTGTAGAAGCATATCTCGCAGACTTGCTGGAATCTCACGGGGAAAAGCTAAAAGAAGCCGGATTTAATCCCAACAACGGAATATCCAATTTGTACCAAGTTATTCATTCATTGGGCGAAGCCGATCAAGGTGCGATTAAAACCCAAATAGAAAAAATTATCTCAAAGAATCCACCCCTCGCTATGGTGAATTCAGATAAAGGAATCACAAACCTTCATGTACCAAGTGATGTTATTATAGATGCCTCCATGCCAGCTATGATTCGTACATCCGGTAAGATGTGGGGCCCCGACGGGAACCCGAAAGACACCAAGGCAGTTATCCCAGATCGTAATTACGCCGGCGTTTATCAGGCCACTATCGACTTTTGTAAAGAAAATGGGGCCTTTGATGTCACAACCATGGGAAATGTTGCCAATGTCGGTTTAATGGCCAAAAAAGCTGAAGAATACGGATCCCACGACAAAACTTTTGAAATCGAATCTTCAGGTATCGTTCGAGTGATCGATAAATCCGGTAAGATTTTGCTTTCACACGAGGTAGAAACAGGAGACATCTGGCGAATGTGCCAGACCAAAAAAGTGTCTATCATTGACTGGGTGAAACTTGCAGTTAATCGAGCTAGGCAAAGTCGTAATCAAGTGATCTTTTGGCTCGATGAAAATCGTCCACATGACGCGAATCTAATCAAATATGTTAATGCCAAGCTCACTACGCTCGATACAGAAGGACTAGAGATCCAAATTCTAGCGCCTATTGAAGCGACCAAGATTACCTGCCAAAGGTGTAAAGAGGGCCTAGATACAATCTCAGCCACCGGCAATGTTCTACGTGATTATCTTACTGACCTGTTCCCCATTTTAGAGCTTGGTACGAGCGCCAAGATGCTTTCAATCGTACCACTCCTAGCTGGTGGAGGACTTTTTGAGACGGGTGCTGGAGGATCCGCACCCAAGCATGTTCAGCAATTTATTGATGAAGGACATTTGCGCTGGGACTCGCTTGGAGAATTTCTTGCGATTGCAGTTTCTCTCGAAGACTTGGCAAACAAAACCGATAATCCTAAAACGCAAGTTCTAGCTGATTGCCTAAACTCAGCCATTGGCCGTTTTCTTGACGAAAATAAATCTCCTTCGCGTAAAGTAAACGAGATCGATAACCGTGGGAGCCATTTTTTCCTCAGCCTCTTCTGGGCTGAAGCCTTAGCTGGACAAAGTGAAGATGATGAACTCGCCTCTCACTTCTCCCAGTTGGCAAAAGATCTTAGGATCAACGAAAACAAGATTATTGAAGAGTTGAACGAAGCACAGGGAAAGCCAACGGATATTGGTGGTTATTATCTTCCAGATGAAGAGAAAGTCTCCTCTCTCATGCGGCCAAGTAGAACTTTCAATGAGGCACTCGCATCTAATTGTTGAAATAAAACAAAATAACTTTCACGAAATCCAAGGAATATTATGATTTCCTGAGAAAACTTCTTCATCCACATGCTTAAATTCTCCTTCATCAGCATTATATTTTTAAAGCTGATCACTGGTCTAGCCGCAAAGCAACCAAATGTTCTTTTCATATTAGTCGACGATATGGGAGCCCGAGATCTGAGCAATGAAGGCTCCACTTTTTACGAAAGCCCGAATATCGACCGTATTGCCAATGAAGGAATGAAGTTTACTAGGGGCTATGCCAGCTGCCAGGTATGCAGCCCCTCTCGGGCAAGCATTCTCACTGGCAAATACCCCACAAATCATGGGATCACCACCTGGATTGGGGATTCTGCTGGTGAAGCATGGAATAAGCGAGGAAGGAATGATAGTCACTTTCCTCCCGAATACGAACGGAATCTTCGGGTCTCCGAGATCACCCTAGCTGAAGCAATGAGGAATGCGGGTTACAAGACTTTCTTTGCGGGAAAATGGCATTTGGGAAGCGAGGGTTCCTGGCCAACGGATCATGGATTTGATATTAATAAAGGTGGTTGGGATGTGGGTGGACCACGGGGTGGTTTCTTTGCTCCCTATATTAACCCAAATCTGGAATCCGGTCCCGATGGGGAATCGCTTACCCTTCGCCTCGGGCAGGAGACAGCTGATTTCATCGAGGCTCATAAGGATCAACCCTTCCTTGCCTATCTTTCTTTTTATACCGTACATGCTCCCATTCAGACGACACAAGCACTATGGCAGAAATATCGTGATAAGGCTGAGAAAATGGGCCTGACGGAAAGTAAGGAACGCTTCCTTTTTGACCGCCGGCTGAATGTCCGCCAGGTACAGGACTGTCCGATCTATGCCGGTATGATCGAACAGCTCGATGAAGCTGTCGGAATTGTACTCGCCAAGCTCGATGAATTTGGACTGGACGACAATACCATCGTTTGCTTCACCTCAGACAATGGGGGGGTTTCCTCCGGAGATGCCTACGCCACATCCAACTTGCCGCACCGTGGAGGCAAGGGACGCCAATGGGAAGGCGGCATTCGTGAACCCTTCTATATCAAATTCCCCAGAATCACTAAGGGTGGATTAAAAAATACCACGCCTGTCAACGGGATTGATTGGTATCCCACCATTCTTGAACTTTGCGGAATTAAAATACCTAAAAATCAAAAAGTGGATGGGGTTAGCCTCGTTCCCTTACTCAAAGGTAAAGCGATTAAAAATCGTTCACTCTTTTGGCATTATCCACATTATGGGAATCAGGGAGGCGAACCAAGCTCCATCATTATGGAAGATGACTGGAAACTTATTCATTATCATGAAGATGGCAGGGATGAGCTTTATCATTTGGGAAATGATATTGGAGAACAAAATAATATTTTCAAAAAGGAAAATAAGCGTTCCCTGCAAATGCGAAAGAGATTGGATGCATGGCTAAAACAAACCAAAGCGAAATTCCCACAACCCGATCCTAAGTTTGACTCGAAGAAAAGAAACTTTCGATGGGGAAACATAGAAACAAAAGGTAAAGAGGTATTAGAAAAACGGCATGCCTCCTTCCTCGATCCAAAATACCAACCCAATAAAGATTGGTGGGGTAGTCAAATTGATTGATATATAAAGTTATAAGTGAAGATTATTATAAATAAGCTCCTGCAAATTCTTGTCTTTATATTCCCAAGTATAACAGGGGCAGCCTGGGACCTTCAGAAATTTGACCTCACCCCTTTCCAATCAAATAATCGTCTCGAGATAGACTTAAAAACTACTTTTGGGAGCGGTAATGTCAGAGGAGTAATATCCAAAGTAAAAGGAAACATTATCTGTTCATTTCAACAACCAGATAAAACTCAAGGTTTGATTAATATGGATGCAAATTCCATACGTTTTGGTTACGGAAAAATTAATAAAGATGCACATAATATCCCTTGGCTTCACTCGCTTAAATTTCCAAATATCTCCTTCAAACTAAATTCGCTGGAAAATTTTGTTTGGAAAAATGAAGTTCTTCAAGCAAATGCAAGCGGACTCCTTTCAATCAAGCGAAGCAGAATATCCCTCTCCCTACCAGTCACCTTGCATTACGCCAGAAAAGAAAGAAAAAAGTATGACGGCAAATCTGGAGACCTAATTTTTATTAGAGGAAATTTTCCGCTCAGTCGGGAAATATTATCTATTAATCCCTCGAATGGTCTAGAATCCGTCGGAGACCAAGTTATGATTACATTACATTTGATGGCTGGATCCGGTCGTGTACGCCCTTTTTTACCCTGCAGAACTTTTGATAGCCCTCGCTAAACAAAATGCCTAGACAACTTCAATCCTGCCAGGTAAGCGCATGGCATAATGCAAGACCGAGAGCATCAGATTGATCGAAAGGTAAATTCTCCCCTAAACCAAGCATTTGCGAGAGGGTTTTAGACATTTGTTCTTTACTCGCTCGACCAAAACCAACTACAGCCTGCTTGACCCGAAGCGGAGCATATTCAAAAACGGGAACCTCACGAATAGCCACCGCAGATATAGCCGCCCCACGGGCCGCACCCAAAATCTGGGCAGTCTTGAAATTCTGTACATAAATAGTCTCCTCGCAGGAAACATGACGGGGCTTCCATAAATCAACAAGGCTTGCCACGGTCTGGTGAATTTGCCCCAAACAATCAATGGAAGCGACCTTGGCGGTGAGTTTCAAGGTCTCTGAATGTAGAAGCTTGTAACGATTGCCCTGACATTCGAGAACCGCCAAGCCTGTACCTCGCAGACTGGGATCGATCCCGAGAATTCGCCCGGCATAGGGCGTTTTCTTCAAAAGGGCAGCAGGCTCAACGGATTGAGATTTCTTCCCCTGCCCGGAGAGATGCTGGGCCCATAATTTTCGAGATTTACTGTTCATTTAACCACCGTGACTCCTTTGCCTAAAAGATCATGCGTAATCCCGCAAGAATGATAAAAAACCAGATCATACTTTCAAAAATCTTCTGATTGATTCGTTTTACAATCATGGGGGCAAGGACAGCCCCGGACATCGCCGGAATAAAAAGCCACCCGCTGACCGCAATCGATTCCCAGGTGATGATCCCAAGATCTATCATGAAGGGGATCTTACACACATTTACGATCAAAAAGAGCCAGGCAGATGTCCCAATAAATGCATATTTTGGGAGCCCCATCACCAGAAGGTAGAGCTGGGCAATGGGGCCGGCGGCATTGGCAAGCATGGTCGCCACCCCTCCGATCGAGCCAAACACGATGCCAAGTCCGATTGATCCTTTGGAGGTGTTCTGCGGGCATGACTCATCCGAAGGCGGGGTTTCGCGGGCTTTTTTCTTTTTGCGGGCTTGAAGAATAAAGTGCAGGACGGTCATGCTCAGCAAAATCAGCCCGATGAGTACTTTGAGTTGGCTTACCCGGTGATCCCCTCCCTGAAAATAATCAAATACCCACCAACCCAGCACTGTTCCAATTAGAAAACAGGGGAGTAGACGGATAATGTATTTCCAATCAGCATGGCGACGGTACACGCCGGTGGCTGCCACATCCGCAGATATCAGCACGGGGAGTAGCAGCCCCACCGATAAAGGCACCCCAACCGGACCCAAAGCGTCTTCCATGACCAAGGCAAAAATAGCCACCGTGAGGTTGCCAGCACCGGGAATCCCGCCTTTGCTCATACCCATAATTAAGGCTCCGAGGGCCAGGAGAAACCAGTGGGTGTGAGTCAGAGCTTCCATTTAAGCCAAAGTAAAGGTGCCTTCCGCCACCTGAAAGGTCTCCCATATCGCTGATTCATTCTCCGAGGGGTAAGCCGTACCGGTCGCGAAAACCTGAGCCTCCGGGGGTAAGAGCTTACGAAAGTTTGCTTTACGTAAATGATCAAGTTCCCCAAGCACATCATCCGCCAG
>CACFTI010000013.1 GCA_902569115.1 uncultured Verrucomicrobiota bacterium
AGGAGTTTTAATGGCATTGGCAACTCTGTTTTTTTGGCTTGGTAGAAAGGATTTTGCTCATATTCCCCCTCGTGGATTAATTTACTTTAGAGAAACTTTTTCTATACAAAGTCTAAGGCCAATCTTTAGACTGACATTGATTTTTTCATTTGTGATAATGTTTTGGGCACTCTTTGACCAAATCGGAACTACATGGCAAATTCAGGCAAGAAGTTTGGACCGGGTATTGCCTGAGTGGATTCCCTTTTTTGGCGGCAAAGAAATGCTGGCATCTCAAGTTGCGGCTGTATGGAATCCTCTTTTCATTCTTATACTTATCCCTGTTTTTTCTTTTTACATCTATCCATTTATCTCAAGGTTTATTAACCTCACGGCTCTACGGAAGATGTCGATTGGTTTTTGGGTAATGGGCTTTGCTTTTACAATAGTTTCCGTTCTTCAGCATTTTATAGATATTGGTACCTTCCCGTCAGTAGGTTGGCAGATATTAGGGTGTTTTTTCCTCACTGCGTCAGAAGTCATGATATCAATTACATGCCTGGAGTTTGCATATACGCAGGCTCCAAAGAATATGAAATCTTTAGTAATGGCTTTTTTCCTACTTACGGTCTCTCTCGGCAACTTTCTGACTTCCCAAGTTAAGTTTCTGCTGCTGGAAAGCGACGGTTCTTCTAAAATGAATGAATCACAGGAATTGTGGTTCTGGACTTTTTTGATTTTGATGACTGCTTTTGTGTTTCGATATGTTGCAAGAAACTACAAAACAGTTGAGCATTTGCATGAAGCCTAAGATTGAATTAATGAATTTTGATGTCAGATATTTCAAAACTAGGGTCTAGTCCTGATATCTTTTTTACCAATAATTTTTTTTTGAAAGTTAATTCTTGTTTCACAGTGCTACTCGAACAGCGGATAATTAAATATCCCTTGATTGGGTCCAGCCTTTCAGGGGCACACTTATTTGATAACTGAACACCCACTAATTTACTCCAGTTCTCCGAAATTTTCTGCTCTGGAGATACATCAGTCCCGATTTTCCATGATTCCCAAACTCGGTCAATGACATCGCTGAATCTAGCCGGATCCTTCTTTTTTCTTGGGTCTTCAGCGATAGGCATTCCTGTAAAACTGGAAATGAGGCTTCTTTCTTTATAATTCACAAAAGGGATAAGTGTAGTTGGTAATAAGTCATTTTGCTTAGGCACAATCGGTGCTATGATTGAGTTCCTCTTAACTTAAAATAAAAGATGATAGTAAAACCAAGAATAAAAGGATTTGTGTGTATTACCTCGCACCCAATAGGATGCATGGCATCAGTCAAGGAACAAGTGGGGATTGCGCAATCTGCTATTTTAGACAATGAAGTATCTCCCAAACGAGTTCTTGTGATTGGAGCCTCTACAGGTTACGGGCTTTCAAGCAGAATTGCCTCAGCTTTTTCTGCGGGAGCAGACACTTTAGGAGTTTATTTTGAGCGACCTCCTAAACCGGATAAGCCCGCAAGTGCTGGTTTTTATAACTCATTAGCCTTTAATAAGTTAACCAAGGACTTAAGTTCAAAGCATCTTGATATAAACGGGGATGCTTTTTCCAATGAATGCAAGCTGGAGGTTCTTCAGAAATCCAAAGAAATGGGTGGGGCGTTCGACTTGGTTATTTACAGTTTGGCTTCTCCAAGGCGTACGGATCCTGAAAGCGGTCTGGCTTATCGAGCTTGCTTGAAACCGATAGATGCGGTCTATCGAAATAAAAGTTTAGATACTGATAAAGAAGAGGTGAAAGAGATTTCAATTGAACCCGCATCAATCGATGAAATTGAAAGTACCCGCAAAGTAATGGGTGGGGAAGACTGGAAATTATGGACCGAATTTCTGTTAAAGGAAAATTTATTGGCTAAAGGGTGCATGAATATAGCCTACTCCTACATTGGACCAGCAGTTACACAACCAATCTATCGTAACGGTACCATCGGAAGAGCGAAAGAGGACTTGGAGGATACTGCCGCTGGTTTAACTCAACTGATGAAGAAGGTGTGCGCAGGTAGTGCGTATGTATCCGTTAATAAAGCTGTCGTCACGCAAGCAAGTTCCGCTATTCCCGTTGTGCCACTTTATGTTTCCTTACTTTTCAAGATTATGCACAGTAAAGGCACTCATGAAGGTTGTATTGAGCAAATTGTCCGCATGTTCAAAGATCGTTTATATAATGGAAAAAGTGAGGTTTTGGTCGATGATAACAACCGAATTCGGCTTGATGACTGGGAAATGGATCAGGATGTTCAGGACGAGGTTATGAAGGCTTGGGCGACGATTACTACTGAAAACTTAAACCAAACAACAAACTATAGAGAATATCAAAGTGAATTCTTAAAGCTTTTTGGTTTTGGTATTGAAGGTGTTAATTATGACGAGGATATAGATCTTGTCGACCCATTTACTTCTTCCTGATCATGTAAAGGATTGGGGAGCCTGGCTTTTTGTTACCAAATTCTGTCGTACAATCCCATTGAGACTCGCTGATTAGATTTTTCACTGCTGTATTTTCCTCAATTCCACCTTCATGACCTTGATAAGTGATGACCGAGATTACACCATTTACACTTAACCAATCATAAGCTTTTGCTAGGGATGCACAAGTTGTTCTTGGGTTTGTGGTGATGAGATGATTTCCTTTTGGTAAATAGCCAAGGTTAACCATGACTGCAGAAATCTCTCCTTTCAATTCTTGAGGCAAATGTTCCGTAAAGCTGCCATGGCATTGTTGAAAGATTTCGACTTGAGAAATACATTTATGCTCCATAAGCAGATTTCGAGTAAACTGAACGGCTTGCTCCTGTATGTCGAAGGCATAAACTTTTCCTTCCTTTTTAACTAATTTACTGAGGAAAAGTGTGTCCAGTCCGTTGCCGCATGTTAAGTCAATGCACAAAGAACCATCTGCAACAGATGATTTGATATAAGATTTTGCGAAATCAACTAGTCTCATGGGCTTATTTTCCTGTAGTATTCCATAAATCTATTAAGATTTATATGACTGGGTAACTCAACATTTCTGACAAGAAGATTAATCAAATGATTTGCGCTTAATTTGATTGTCGTGGAGCCTCGTGAACCGAATCCATTAAAAATGAATAAGTTCTGATGTGTTGGGTGGCGACCAATGATTGGATTGCGGTCTTTGGTCCCTGATCTAATTCCGCTAAAGTGATCTACTTCTCGGAATTGGTTAATCGGAATGAATTTCAATTTCCTGTATATCTCACTCTTTCCTTCAAGGGTGGGGCCTGAATTGAGGTCCGTATGCTTCCATGTTGAACCACTTAAGTATTTATCATCACAATGGGGAAGCAACCATGTTCCATTACTGACCGCAGGGAAATGGGGCCCCTGTAATTCAAGGATTTCACCTTGAGCCGGAGCAAATGGAAGCCAGTTAAAGAAAGAATTATTAGCAACATTGTATCCCTCTGCAAAAATAGTAGTTTGTTTGGATTTTGAACTCATCTCAGCCTCTCGAGGCTCGATCCATAAATCCATTGACATAAGCAGTTGCTTCGATTTTTCAATAAACCTTCCTACATCGAGTCGATATGATTTAGTTTCTCCGGCACCCCATCTCCCGGAAATGCCCATTTGATTTAAATTTTTTTCAGAAACAAACGATTTTGCGTATTCCGATGAATCAGATAATTCTTTCCATTTAATAACTTGATGCTCGGAACTGAAAACTCTTAATAAGGTTTCCTCCCTGAAAAGTTTTTCTCCATATAGTTTTTCCCACTTTTTGAAGAATATTATATTAGCCTCAATGCAATCTCTGAATTCCTGAGGGATATTTAGTTTTGGACCAATGAATGGATTAATTAGACCTGCAGCTACCCGACTGGCAGAATGGTCGATTTCCGCATCTGTACAGTAAACCTTAAATCCCTCATCAATAAGAGAATGTGCGAGAATAGCACCTGCCAGACCATGACCCACTATGAAAATTGGGTTCATTCTTAATCGATTACGAGTTGCATTTGCGATGAACGCCGAATTCAATGAATAAAGTAGTAATGAGGGTATTAAAATTGATTTCGCAAATATTGGTATTCATTGCCTGTGTTTATTTAGCCAAACAGTTGTTTACTCTAGATGAAAATAAATTAATTAACACAAAAAATGAATCCAATGAATCCTTCTCTCATGATTTGATCATTAAAGAGAATCTCCTTACGGGTGCTTCCAATAAAACAAAAGAGGAAGCAAGCCATTTGAGCTTAATAACTAGCCAAATCATCGATGCAGGTAGTGACATTTTGCTTTCAATCGGCACATCTAATAAATTGGACATGAATTTCACACAGTCTCCATACGGATTTGAAATAATTGATTACTTGGAGTCATTAAGGACCATCAGGGTAAGAGTTGATGATCCGGTTTCTTTCGCACAATTTTTAGCTGATAATGGTGATGGGTTTGAGTTTGAGCAGAATGTGCGACTAAAGCTTCCTGCCGTGCCTGAGCAACGAATTCTTGAAGCAGAAGAGCCTTTTTCGGGTCATTCAATGAACTGGCTTGGTGCTAAGAATGATCGTCGAGAGTCAGGTCATGGCATTAAAGTAGCTATACTCGACACCGGTATAGACATAAACCACGAATCTCTGTATGGATTAGATTACAGTGAGGTGTCGTTGTTGGATAATGGTATTGATGCCGGAATTGGGCATGGCACTGGTATAGCTTCAATTATCGCTGGTCAAACAGATGAGTTTTTAGGATTAGCTCCGTCCAGTGAAGTCTTGTCGGTTAAAGTATTGAACTCTGATGGAGTAGGCGATTCTTTTACAATTGCCAAGGGGATCATTTTGGCTGTCGATCAAGGTTCGGATATTATAAACCTAAGTTTAGGAGGATTTTCTTCCTCGGCGGCAATGGATCAAGCTATCCAATACGCAAAATCCAAGGATGTTTTACTCGTATCTGCAGTTGGTAATGATGGAACTGAGGGAGTACTATATCCGGCAAGACATAAAGATGTTATCGCGGTTTCATCGGTTGATGCTAAGTCCAGGGTCTCGAGTTTTGCTAGCTATGGTCCTGAGGTTGATCTTGCTGCACCAGGAGTCGGCATCGTTACGGCATGGGAGGATAATCATTTTGTAGAATTCAGTGGGACATCCATTGCAACCGCCTTTGTTACCGGTGCTCTAGCACATGAATTGTCGAAGTCTCCTTCGCAAAACAAAAACGGTGCGATAGAGGCACTATATAGTAATTTAGATGAGGCAGAGAAACCCGGTAAAGACATTTGGGCGGGCAGGGGAGTGGTTAACCTACGAAGACTTGAGCAAAGAAACACACCCGGGATAGTTGATGCCGCAGTTGTTGGCTATTATTTTGATTCTAATAACCTTTCTTCTTCTGGAACTATCCCTTTTCAAGTAACTGTTCAAAATCAAGGTACCGCATGGATTCAAAGTATGAGCCTGAAGGTAAATTACAAAGGATTAGAGAAGAATTTCAGACTTGGAAATATGAGTGCTGGTGAATCAAGAAGTGAAACGCTCTATTTTGACTCAGATAGTCCTGATAAAACACTGTCTATTAGCTCGGAATTATCTCTTTTGGGTCAAACGGATGTTTTTCCCAAAAATAATGTAAGGAAGAGCAGCTTAAAACTTCCCTGAGTAAGTACATTACGCTGCATTTCTTTTGTTTGCAGGTAGAGGAGTAATCTTAGCTTTACCCTTTCCTCGCACTACTGCCGCACTTATGGTGACCCGTACAGGTTCGTCAAGTGCAGGTAGGTCATACATTACATCCAGCATAATATTTTCCATAATGGAACGAAGGGCTCTCGCTCCAGTTTTCATCGAAATAGCTTGTTCGCAGATGCTAAGGATTGCTTCGCGGGTAAAATGCAATTCAGCATCTTCCATCAGGAAAAGTTTTCTGTACTGTTTAAGTAGAGAATTTTTGGTTTCCTTTAGCACCCTTACCAGTTCTTGTTGAGAAAGTTCCTCAAGTACTGATACTACCGGAAGGCGGCCAATAAATTCAGGAATTAGTCCATATTTGACTAAATCTTCAGGGCGCACCTCACCCAATAATTCTTCTTTATCTTTGGGCATTTCGGAATTGTAACCAACCATTCGGTTACCAAGCCTTTGCTCGACAATTTGATCCAAATCTACAAAAGCTCCTCCACAAATAAAAAGCACATTAGCTGTATCTAATTGAATGTAATCTTGATTGGGGTGCTTTCTGCCACCTTGAGGCGGTACATTGCAAACAGTTCCTTCAAGGATTTTTAGAAGTGCTTGCTGTACTCCTTCTCCAGAGACATCACGAGTGATCGACACATTGTCTGTTTTTCTGCCTATTTTGTCTATCTCATCAACATAGATTATCCCACATTGAGCTCTCTCAACATTTTGATCAGCTGATTGAAGGAGTCGTAAAACAATGTTCTCAACATCATCCCCGACATAGCCAGCCTCCGTTAGAGTAGTTGCATCAGCAATCGCAAAAGGTACATCGAGTAGATTAGCCAATGTTCTTGCAAGGTAAGTTTTTCCGCTTCCAGTCGGCCCAATCAAAAGAACATTGCTTTTTTCAATCTCAACATCCTTAAGGTCTTCGCTCGTAAAAGGGTTAGTTGAGAGACCTGTATTTATGCCCATTTCACTTGCGAGACGCTTGTAATGATTATGTACAGCGACTGACAGAACTTTTTTTGCATGATCCTGACCGATGACATGCTCGTCTAGATGGGCCTTTATTCCCGCTGGTTTGAGCAGGTTGAAAATAGGTTTTTCGCCCGACTCTTTTACGACCTGTTCATTCTCTCCAAGTTCGCGATCAATTATGGTTTTGCAGACGCGAACACATGAGTCGCAGATAAATACGCTCGCAGGCCCGGCAATCATCTTCTTGACCTCACCCTGTGGTTTTCCGCAAAATGAGCAAAAGTTGATTTTGGTGGGCTTTGCCATGAGCTTGTACCTATTCTGAAGGCTTTTGTGAAATTACCTCGTCCACCAAACCATAATCTTTGGCTTCTTCAGCGGACATGTAATAATCCCTGTCGGAATCTTTTTCCAATTGCTCAATCGATTTGCCGCTGTGTTTTGACAAAATATTGTTGATGGTTTTTCTCCATCTTAAAATTTCTTTCGCGGCGATCGAAATATCTGATGTCTGGCCGCCTGCACCCCCGCTGGGTTGGTGAATCATGACGCGACTATTGGGGAGGGCATACCTTTTTCCTGGAGTACCGGCAGCTAGGAGAACAGTACTCATGCTTGCCGCCATCCCAATACAATAGGTAACGATATCGCACTGCATGAAATTCAAAGTATCATAAATCGCCATACCATCTGAAACGCTTCCTCCGGGGGAATTTATGTAGACATGTATGTCTTTCTTTGGATCCTCCATTTGCAAGAAGAGCAGTTGTGCAATGATTGAATTCGCCACATAGTCATCTATGGGTGTTCCGATGAAAACGATACGATCACGAAGGAGCCTGCTGTAAATATCCCAAGCACGCTCTTGCCTGCCTTCTCGTTCATAAACATACGGTAGTGGTAAATATGCTCCCATGGTAATTAAATATTAGATTGTTTGTAAATTATTTAGAAGAATCTTTCTTGGTCTCTGCAGGACATTCTTTGGCTTTTTCAGCCACGAGATTGAGGGTTTTATCGTGCAGGATATCCTGCCTTAGACGGTGCAGTTGACGCCGATCTTTTGATAGTTCTTTTATATAAGCCGTAGGGTCTTTTCTCATCATCATGGCTTCTTGTGTGGCAGCTCTTGCAAGATCTTCGTTACTAACATCTACCTTCTCTTGTTCTGCTATCTTGCTCAAAATTAAGGTCAATTTAACACGAGCTTCACCCTGAGTTTTGGCTTCTTTCCAAAGTTCATCTTTCTTTGTTTCAATTTCCTCCTGTTTCGCCCCCTGTTGAATCGCTCTTTGAGCTCTTTGTTGAAAGATAGAGTTCGATTCATCTTCAACGGCCTGTTGAGGAAGGGGGAAGTCGGGTAGATCTAGTATTTTCTGAGTTATTTGACTTCGTTTAGAGTTTTGTATTTCCCTTTGCTTGCGAGACTCGAGGTCAGTAAGAACCTTATCTTTCAGTTCTTCCAAGTTTTCAACCTTAAGGGATTTGAAAAACTCCTCATTTAATTCAGGTTGTTTCTTTTCGCGAACTTCATGAACTTCAAGATTATATGTGACCGATTTTCCTGCGAGGGGAGCAATCTCAAAATCATCTTCGAATGTAGCCTTGATGTCTTTTTTGTCACCACTCTTCATTCCTACTACACCCTCTGCGATGGCGTCAACGCCTAGCCCCTTTGCCTGCCCGGCTTCTTCCCATGTATTGGTCTGCTTGCCATACATTGGCTTGTCGGGAACAATCTCTGAAACAGGTTTTCCGTCCAGCTCGCCCTCATAGCTACACTTAATGTAGTCGCCTGCCCTGGCTTCTCTCTCAGCAACATCGAATGATGCCCGTTGATCTCTGAGTGCAATAATCTCGTCATCAATATCCTTATCACTGACTTCATCAGATTCAGTAGAAACTTCAAACTGCTCATAGTTGGGAAGATCAATATCGGGTTCAATGTCGATGGTTACTTCAACAGAGGCACCTTGTTCACTCGAAAAGTCACCCGGTTCTACTTTCAATATGGAATAAACTTTAATTTCCTTATTGTCCAAAATAGACTCGTAGGCATCGGTTGATACCTTTCTTGTAAGTTCAACTTTAAGTTCTTTAGTGTATTTTTTACGAATAACGGCAATTGGAGCTTTGCCTTTCCTGAAACCAGGGATGTTGGCAATTTTTCCGATTTCTTGACACGCTTCATTCTCTTTCTTCTGAATTTCTTCGGCGTCAAAGGTTACAGTAGCAATTTGACGGGCAGTGCCCGCATCTTTTAATTCAAGGTTCACGATATTGGATTACTTTCAAAGTATTGATGATAGACTTACAAACGATCCCTTCTATTGTTTACAAGGGCCTTGGTCAAATAGATACCTTAGTGAGGAGGCAACCAGGGATAAAGCCTAACCTGCTTGATTGATCTGAATTGAATAGGTAATTGCTGCAAGAATTCTCTTAATTTGTCGGGGTAAAATTCTTTTACCTGAAGGATATACTCCAGGGTTTTTTTATTTTGACCGAGAATACGAAAATTATCTTCAGGAAGTTCTTTTTCAAGATCTTTGAGATCGCAGCTTTCGGTGGCAGTGATGTAAAGTTCACTGGCACGATAAAAATCAACTTTTGCACCCCGGTTATTTTCCGCCAGGATAAATAGTCTTTCAGAACGAAGCACTCCACCACTCTCAATGATCCAGCAGTCAGTGCAATTTGTTTCATGTGTTCTTGAAACAGAAAAGTTGTTTTCAAAATGCAATACAAGACCTCGAGGAATTGAGTCTTTTATCAATTTTGGAATCTCCGGAAATGGAAGATTTCCTACTGCAGTGACATTTGAATCATAGGAACCGGGCCGCATTGAACTCCTTTCATTTTTGTCCTTAATTGCGTAGCGGAAAAGCATCGATGATAGGGTGACCCCTATAATGATTCCTATCCATATAGAAATTCTTCTATCTTTTTTGTTGAGTCCCATATACTAAACTTACTTGTAAAATCTTTTTTTCTCTAAAAGTTGAACTCATGATAAAGCATAAAACAACAATCCGGGTAAGGTATCAAGAGACTGACAAAATGGGAATAGCATATCATGGTAATTACTTCACATGGATGGAGGTGGCGAGGATTCATTTGTTAGATTCGATTAACTGCCCATATACACTCCTTGAAGAAATGGGGTATTTTTTGCCAGTAATAAGTTGTTCTTGTGAATTTAAAATTCCAGCCAAATTTGATGAAAGACTCGAGATTGATGTTTGGATGCCTAGGGCAGAGCAGGCACGAATAAATTTAGAATATTTAATCAGAAGAGATGAACTTATCTTGGCTAAGGCAAAATCATCTCATGCATTTGTTGATAAATCAGGAAGAGTAGTTCGTCCGCCTCAAGATTTTACTGTCAGATCAAGAGGGTAGAGCAGGGCTTGCCAGCAGGCTTAAATTTCAGGCTAAATTCCTTGCTTTATTTATAATCTTTTCAGCAACTTGAGCAATTGATAGATGATCGCAGTCAATGACTAGGTTAGCACTAAGATATGTGTCCTTTCTTGAGTCACATATTCTTTGAATCTCCAGTCTTGGATCCTTCACTTGCAGTAGTGGTCTGCTTCTATCATCCTTGAGTCGTTCAAAAATAATTTGAGGGCTCGCCCATAGGCAAATGACAAGACCCTTCTGTTTTAATTTATTCAGGATTCCATCAATTGTGCAAAGTCCTCCTCCGCATGATATAACCGCATTCATGTCTGGGTGACCGCTATCGATAAATTCTTGCTCCAGGCTTCTAAACTTTTCTTCTCCATCATCGGCAAAAAGTGCATTCACGGATTTGCCGGTTTTTTTCTCAATTTCCAAGTCTGAATCAAAGAAGTTCATCTCGAGTTCCCTGGCGACATGTTCTCCGATTGTAGACTTTCCTGAACCCATCATTCCAATTAGATAGATATTTGCAGCTTTGTTTATCATTAAAAAAAGGTATTTACTATTGTTATCTCTATAAATCCTTGCGAACAAATTCTATTGTCTAAATAATAAGTTTATGAGCATCGATTCTAGTGAAGTTACTGTGAAGGGGGTTATGCCTACTTCAAACGGTTGTGCAATTTTTTTGGGTAATGACATTAAAACGTTTGTCATTTATGTGGATCCGGCAATCGGTAACGCAATCAATATGACCATCAATCAGGTTAAAAAAGAAAGGCCATTAACTCATGATCTGATTGGTCTGATTCTTAAGGGGTTAGAAGCGTCAATCGAGAGGGTGCTTATCAATGATGTCGATGAGGGCACTTTTTTCGCAAGGATAATTCTTCGAATGGAAAACGAGTTGGGTAAGAAGATTATTGAATTGGATGCACGACCCAGTGATTCAATCGTGCTAGCACTGCAAATGAAGAAGCCTATCTTTGTTGCCGATAAGGTTTTGGAAAATGTCGAGGATATGTCTGAGATATTGGAGCGTATACTTAAAAAACAAGATTAGTCTTTTATTATTTTAGCACATTCATCTACATGCAGGAGGTGCGGGAATGTCCACTGCTCGAACTAAACTTGGTATAGGGAATTCATCAATTTGCCCTTCCGCGCTCGCCCCTATGCAGGATGTTACGGGTTTGCCCTTCATGAGTCTAGTTGCAGAAAGAGGCTCCCCCGACTTGTTTTTTACAGAATTCTTCAGAGTGCACGCAAATTCAAGGCTCAACCCCGCAATCCTCTCCTCCATAACTGATAATCCAACCAATCGTCCAGTTTTTGCTCAAATTATTGGAGAAAATATAGCTGATATAAATCGTACGATTTCCGATCTTAAGGAATACCCCGTTGCAGGTATTGATCTCAATATGGGATGCCCCGCACCCCGCGTTTACAAGAAAAATGTCGGCGGTGGACTGTTGAAAGATCCTTCGAAAATCCAGCAAATTCTTCAGTCGATGCGCTCAATGATTGAGGGCAATCTTACCGTCAAAATGAGAATTGGTTTTGAAAACGATCAAAATTTTGAAGAAATCCTGAAAATAATTTCAGACAGTGGCGTGAACCTGCTAAGCATTCATGTTCGGACTGTAAAGGGAGGCTACAATTCTCCCCCTCAATACGAGTATGTTGATAAAGCTTTACAATTCCTTGGAGATGATTGCCCCATCCTTGTTAATGGAAGTATTGAATCCGCAAGCGATGCCTGCCGATTGAAAGACAAGCTAGGTGTCATGGGCGTAATGATAGGAAGAGCTGCTATTAGGAATCCCTGGATTTTCAGGCAAATTAATGAATTTTCTCGAGGGGAGGAAATATTTATTCCAAGAAGGAAGGATTTGTACAGCTATTGCATGCAACTTTATAAAGTCCTCTATAACCCGGGGACGGATGAGAGGAAAATGGTTTCAAGAATGAAGAAATTTCTAAATTATATAGGGTCGGCCATAGGCGATGATGGTTGCTTTCTGAAGAGATTGAAAAGAGCAGTTATGAGGGATGAATTATTTTCTATTTTCGATGAACATCTTTTGCATGGAGAGAGGTCTGAGCTTGAAATCCCTATCGACTCCAATTTGGTAAGTTCCTCTGGGGTAGCATCCAGTTCTGGCTGTGAGTTTTAATTCATAAAATAAATGTGATTACTCTTAACTTGCGAAGATCGAGTGTAATAGAAATCGCTTGGGGGCTATTATCCTCAGGATTTTCCTTTTTTTTGCTCTATCTATCTCAACCTCCCGGAGACTTCCCAGAGGCAGCCTATTTTTTTCTATTACCTTTTCTTATTTGGATAAATTTTAAACCCGAGCAAAAATCTGTCCTGATTAGCTTATTTGTGACGGGTGTCCTTTATCAAATATCTTTATTATTTTGGATAAGGCATGTTTCTTTGCCGGGACTTTTTGCAATGGCCATCATATTATCGAGCTACAACCTACCTTGGTACATAGCAGCGAGGAAATTAGCACCAATTTTTACCACGGGTAGCTTCATCGTCCGACTTGCCCTATTAGTTGGACTGTCCTCCTTTTGGGTAGTAATTGAGTGGGTTAGAGGGCTGTTTTCTTTAGGGTTCCCATGGTGCCCATTGTCAGTTACTCAGTGGGAAAGGCCTGCACTCCTACAATTAGTCCCTTATTTCGGAGGATTTATCGTATCCTTTTTTCTCATTTTCTTTAATCTCTGCCTTGCATCCTATTTGCATCATCTCCTTGTAAGAAGAACGAAGAGTAAGCATTCCAGCTATTTTTCAAATTTGTGCCCTGATTTCTATTTTTGCATGCTTTTCTTTCTCGTCATGCTTTCACCATTATTTATTAAGTTCGATAAAACACGCTTACCTGTTCACGAAACGGAGGAATCGAACCTGCGAGTGGGGATTTGCCAGCCTTACTTGAAGGACAAGTGGATATCTTCCAATGCACAAAAGAATAAAAACTTGTTAATTGAGCAAACTAAACTAGTAGCACTTCAACGCCCGGATGTTATTTTTTGGCCTGAAGCATCTACGCCATTTGCTGTAAACGAAGATCGTGCTTGGGTTGAAGATTTGTCTGCAGAAATTAACATTCCGCTGTTAATTGGTTCGGTGATCAAGAAAGATGAAGTAAGTTACAACAGTGTTGTGGCTATTTCACCTTCATCTGGTTTGGGGCAGGAATTTTATGCCAAGCAAAAGCTGGTTCCCTTTGGCGAGTTTGTTCCATTCCCATTCGATTTAATACCTGGTATTCGAAGAATGGTAGGGCCAGTGGGAGATTTTGGAAATGGAGTTAGTTCTCAGAAGTTTTCATTTATTAATGAAGCAAATCAGACATTCAATGTTTCCCCTTTGATCTGCTATGAGGATATATTTCCAAGTCTAGTTGCACCCTTGGAAAGAAAGCGGAATTCATGTATTTTCGTTACAACAAATAATGCTTGGTTTGGGGAGGAGGGGTGTGCTGAGCAGCATGCGGCTCACTCGGTCTTTAGGGCACTGGAGTCTGGCATGCCAGTAATAAGGTGCGGAAATGCCGGATGGTCTGGCTGGATATCACCAAAGGGAGTTATAGTCGAAGTACTGGAAGACGAACTTCAGGGGGTCTATTTCGCAGGTGCAAGTGTGTTTACTGTAATCTTTACAAGTTACTTTGAGAAACCCCTCAATTTCCAAAAGTTACTTCCGTTACTTTGTGTAACTTTTTCTTTTTTTTGTTTTGCTTTTTCATTAAAGAAATTTAGAAAAGTCGCAAATGTCTGAAATTAATTATGACTATTTGATTTCTCAGATTCAAAGAGATCTCCCAACTTTACCCACCATTGTCAACGAGTTAACTAATATCTTGGAGAACCCAAACTCATCAACCATGGCAGTTGAAGATGTTGTGCGAGGTGATCAAACAATGGCTGCAAAGATACTTCGCGTTTCAAACACAACATTCTTTCGAGGGGCAGGGGAAAGAGTGAGAGATGTCAACCAAGCGATAGGCACCGTCGGCTTTGAGAAGGTTAAGGATGTAGTCTTGAATAACTCAGTTTTTAAGCTTTTCGGCGGAGGCCAAGATGACGAGTTTAGTTTATCTGGTCTCTGGAAGCACAGCCTTGGCGTCGGTTCCATTGCGAGAGAGATTGCTAAATCATTGGGCAAACCTTGGCACGAAACTGCCTACACTTGCGGGTTAGTTCATGACATTGGTAAGGTAGCGAGGTTCAAGCTCGATGAAGTCGATAACACCGATTATTTCCTTAAAGATTCAAGGTTGGCTAAATCGAAGGATATAAATTTTTTCAAGGCGGAATTGGTAAACCAAAGTGTCAGGCATGATTACCTTGGGTATCTGTTATGTAAAAATTGGGGACTTTCCGCATGGGTCGAAAGTGTTGTTATGTGGCATCACGAAAACCATATTGATAAAAGAAGAGGGGTACCTTCCTCTGAAGCCAATTCACTTATTGATATAATCATTATCGCAAATTGGCTTGCTCAATATCACAAATTTGGCAATAGCGGCCACAATTCTCCCGAAATGCCTTCGGACGCACTCTTTCATCGCTTAAACCTTACATCTGACAATGTACAGATGCTGTCTGATCAATGCGTTGAAATCCTCAAGGAAACTGAGGATTTTTGTGAGCTTCTAGATTGAGATAAACCGCTTTTTTGCAGGTAATATTCATTAACCTTGCATTTTCCGTTGATTTCTTCAATGGACATAGACTACACCTTATTTTAATTTATTTTAACGATGGCTACTAAAATTGGTATTAATGGTTTCGGGCGTATTGGTCGCCTTGTATTTCGCGCACTTGTTGATCAAGGTTTACTTGGAAGTGAGTTTGAGGTTGTTGCAATCAACGACTTGGTTCCTTCTGACAACTTGGCATATCTTTTAAAATATGATTCCACCCAAGGCCGTTTTAACGGTACGGTTGAAGCCCCCACAAGCGATAGTCTTGTCGTAAATGGAAATACTATTAAGTGTCTTGCAGTAAGGGAAGGCCCTTCTGCTCTGCCTTGGGGAGAGTTAGGCGTTGATGTCGTCATTGAGTCAACTGGACTTTTTGTTCAAAAAGAAGCAGCTGAAGGTCATTTACAAGCCGGTGCTAAAAAAGTTATTATATCTGCACCTGCTAAAGGAGATGTAAAAACAGTAGTTCTTGGAGTAAACGATGAATCTCTAAGTGCTGAAGATCATATCGTGTCCAACGCTTCTTGCACAACCAATTGTTTGGCACCAATGGTAAAAGTTGTACTGGAAAACTTTGGTATTGCCGAAGGATTAATGACTACAGTCCACAGTTACACTGCGACGCAGAAGCCCGTTGACGCTCCTTCAGTTAAAGACTGGAAGGGTGGGCGAGGAGCTGCAATTAATATCATCCCATCAACCACCGGAGCAGCCAAGGCTGTTGGGTTGGTTCTTCCCGAAGTTCAGGGTAAGTTGACCGGCATGGCATTCCGTGTTCCTACGCCTACAGTATCTGTCGTTGATTTGACCGTGAAAACTGAGAAATCAACTTCCTATGAAGAAATTTGCCAAAAAATGAAGGAAGCAGCTACAGGACCTCTTCAAGGCATCCTAGAATATACTGAAGATGAGGTTGTTTCCGCGGACTTCATACACTGCCCTGCTTCCTCCATTTTTGATGCGGGGTCAGGTATTGGTTTAAGTGACACATTTTTTAAGTTAGTTTCCTGGTATGACAACGAATGGGGATACAGTAATCGCTGTGTAGATTTGCTTAAAAAGGTTTCCTCACACCTTTAATTTTTAAAGTCTCCCTTATTTTTAAAAGCCAACTTCAATTATGGCTACTGTTAAGACAATTGATGACATAGATCTGCGTGGCATTAAAACTCTGGTGAGAGTGGATTTTAATGTCCCGTTGGATTCAGATGGCACGGTCACGGATGAGACGAGAATAAATGCAGCTCTTCCAACAATCAAAAAATTGCATGAGAAAGGTGCGAAAATCATTCTCGCAAGTCACCTTGGTAGACCAAAGGGTGAAAGAAACCCTTCTATGAGTCTTTCCCCGGTTGCTCCTTTGTTAGCCAAGAAGCTAGGGCTTCCAGTTCTCTTTCTGGATGATTGCGTCGGTGAGCAGGTCAAGTCTGCTACTGAGGAATTACAAGACGGACAAATTGCACTACTTGAAAACTTACGTTTTCATAAAGGTGAAACAGAAAATGATTCCGTTTTCTCGGAGAATCTAGCCAGCCTTGCAGATGTTTTCGTAAATGATGCATTTGGTACAGCACACAGGGCTCATGCTTCGACTTATGGAGTGCCCTCTATTCTTAGTGATAAGGTTTCAGGCTACCTTATTGCCAAAGAGTTGGAATTTTTGGGTGAAAAGACGAGTAATCCTGCTCGTCCTTTTGTTGTGATTCTTGGTGGTGCAAAGGTGAGTGATAAAATTACAGTTATTGATAAGTTGCTTGATAAGGCAGACTCTATCATAATTGGAGGTGCAATGGCTTACACATTTGCTCTTGCAGCAGGGAAAAAAGTAGGGGAGAGCCTTTGCGAGCCAGATAAGGTCGATCTTGCCAAAAGTGCATTAATTAAAGCTGAACAAAATGGCGTTAAATTTCTCTTACCCGTAGATACTCTGATAACGGATAGTCTTGATTTCGGGGCTAAGGAAATTGGGGACTCCAAAATTGTAGAAGGGGATATACCCGACGGTTGGGAAGGAGTGGACATCGGTCCCAAGACTACAAAGCTTTACCAAGAAGCAATATCTGATGCTGAGACCATTTTATGGAATGGGCCTATGGGGGTTTTTGAAATCGAAGCATCAAGTAAAGGCACTTTTGCCGTTGCCAAGACTGTCGCGAAAAGCTCTGCAGTTTCGATAATCGGAGGAGGCGATAGTGTTAAAGCGATCAATCGAAGTGGTTATTCAGATGATGTTACTTTTATGAGCACTGGTGGAGGTGCATCCTTGGAATTCCTTGAAGGAAAAGATTTACCAGGCGTATCCATACTGGATACTTAATAAAACCTTACTATAGCAGACTTTATGTCCAGGAAATATTTAATCGCCGGAAATTGGAAAATGAACACGACTCCTAGTGAGTCAGTTGATTTAATTACTGAAATTAGTTCTCTAGTTGGCCAACAATCACAAGTTCAAGTTTGTGTTTGCCCTCCTTTCACCTCTCTCCATAAAGCATCCAGTCTTGTTGAGCAATCGCAAGTACAGCTTGGTGCTCAAAATATGTCGGCGGAACCATCCGGGGCATACACTGGCGAAATATCTGCAGAAATGCTTAGGGATCTTTATGTTAATTATGTGATTTTGGGCCATAGTGAAAGAAGGCAATACTTTGGAGAGACTAATGAGTCTATCAATTTAAAGGTCTTAGCCGCAGTGCAAAATAACCTTAAGCCAATCTATTGCATAGGTGAAACTCTTGTTGAGCGTGAAGAAAACCGCACACTTGATATAGTAAAGGCTCAAGTTATTGAAGGATTAGCTAATTTCCCTCTAACTGAAGTGGAGAATCTTGTACTGGCCTACGAGCCAGTCTGGGCAATCGGCACCGGCAAAACTGCAACTGATGAAATGGCTCAGGAAGTGCACGCATATGTGCGCGGTTTATTGACCGACCTTTTTGGTGACATCCCTGGATCAAGTATCCGAATCCTGTATGGCGGATCTATGAAACCTGAAAATGCATCAGGGTTGTTGTCTCAACCTGATGTTGATGGTGGATTGATTGGCGGAGCTTCATTAAATGCTAAATCATTTTGCTCTATTGTAGATTCAGCAATCGATAAATAAGTCTTCCAGGTTCTAAAACCGGAGATTCCTGACATCTTCTAAAACCATTGAAGAGTGAAGGGATGGCTTCACTTTAAGGTATGTTTTAAGAATATTACCTGTTTTGCTTATTACAAATGTCGTTCGATGTATACCCTCGAAACTCTTACCCATAAATTTCTTCTCCCCCCAGACTCCAAATGATTTAGCAATGCGGTGATCTTCGTCTAATAAAAGAGGGAAAGGTAGGGAGTTTTTTGTTTTAAATTTTTGATGTGAATCGAGCGAGCATCCCGATATCCCTAAAACGGTAATGGGAATTTTTAAAAAGTGCTCATAATTATCTCTTAAATCGCATGCCTGTAATGTGCAACCAGGGGTATTATCCCTTGGGTAAAAGTAAATGATAACCGGACTGCCTCTCAATGACTTACTTGAATAATCTTGCCCTGTTTCATCAGTAGTCTGGAAGTCAGGGATCGTATCCCCCATGGCAAGCGGTTTAATAGTCATGCCGAAGCATTGCTAAATGTTAATGTTTTACCGACTTTCTCTATCAGATTTGCTGATAGCATTGGTTCAATTTTACAGATTAATTCATTTCGATCATCTCGTGCGAATGAGTGTGAAAGTTTAACCATTCCATCCCTGGATAAAATCTTACGGGCTTCTTCAAGGAACGTATCAGTCAGACCCTTTTTTCCAATCTTTAAGTCAACAGGGCGTACTTTTGCGATTGATTTAAGATTTCTTTTTTCTTTTCCATTCATAAGGAATATTTGATTAGTTTATTGAAAGCTGGGATATAAACTTCAAAACATTGGAACTGTCACTTGCGGCATTTACCTTGCTGTTTTTATAGATAATTTTTCCGCTTTTAGATATGATAAAAGTCCATCTCTTAGATGTTATTCCTCTTTCCAATGTAAAGCGTTCTCCTTGAATGAACTTTTGGATTGATCCGCCCTTGCTAGTGGGGACACCAAAGGCTTTAGCGACATCCCCGTTAACATCGGATAATAATCGGAAATTTAAGTTTTCTGCCTGTGAGAAAAGTTTAAGATTTTGGGGTTTATCCCCGCTGATGCCTACAACCTCAAAATCCTTTGACTTCCATGCTTTCATGTCATTTCGATATGAACATGCCTGCTTCGTACAACCTCCTGTCATTGCAGCTGGGTAAAAGAATATTAAGATATTTTTTTTGTTTAAATAATCGCTTGAATTCCAATTTTTGCCATTTTGATCCAATAGAGAAAAGGAAGGAGCATTCGCACCTACGTCTGATGCTAAGGCATAAGTAGATACTAAAAATAAGGAGAAGGAAAATAGCAGTTTAAATAGTTTCATATATTTGGAATAAGAAGAGTTTGGAGTTACGACAAGCACTTCTGTTTTTACCATGGTATCATCTCGCCATCTTCACCAAGGAAAACTCCATTTAATGATGCGGGCAACTTATCAATCTGTGCTAGGAATAGATTGACTGATTCAGAAACTTCGTACTTGGCCTCAGTTCCTCCCATATCTGTTTTTACCCAGCCAGGACTAATCGCGATCGCACGAATGCCATGTCTTGCATAGTCGATCGACATTTGCTTGGTCAGCATATTTAGTGCTGATTTTGAGCATTGATAGGCAATCGCACCACCGAGTTGCGATTGCCCCCGTAATTCAATGGAACCAAGTCTTGATGATAAATTTATGATGAGGGGGGTTGTTCCTTTGGTAAGTAGTGAAATGACCTCCTCGCTTACCCGAAATACACCCACAACATTGGTATTGTAGATTGATTGAAAAGATTTAGCCGTAACTTCCCCCAAGGGACTCCAGTCCAGAATTCCCGCGTTATTGAAGACTAGATCAATCGAAGTAAACTTTTCTGCAATCCGGCAAATTGCTGATTTTACAGATTCAGAGGAATTGACATCAAGCTCATAGGTATGGAGATTTCTACACTTATTCGTAAGTTCGAGTAAATTACCTGCTGAATTTGGCGAGCGATAAGTGGCAATGACTTCATTTCCTCGCTCGGACAACTGCCTACACATCTCAAGTCCGATTCCACGGGATGCACCTGTAATCAAAATTCTTTTCATAAATAACTATTAGGTGAAACGTTTTCTTTCCACAAGCAATTCACTGTTTACTCTTTAAAGTCATTAGCAAATATAGTTTTCTCAAAGCATGAAATATAGAGAATTAGGCAACTCCGGGCATAAGCTAAGCGAAATCGGTTTAGGGACATGGGCAATTGGTGGTGGCGACTGGGGTATGGGTTGGGGCGAGCAATCCAGAAGGGATTCTATTGATGCCATCATTGAAGCCTTGGAATGTGGTGTTAATTGGATAGATACTGCCCATGCCTACGGTTTTGGTCTTGCAGAAGAAGTGGTTGCGGAAGCTTTATCTAGATGGAGTGGGGATGTTTTTGTTGCCACTAAATGTGGGGTTTTGCCTAAGCCTGATGGGACACCAATGAGATTTATTTCTCCGAGTAGTATTTTAGAAGAAGTGGAGGGCTCTTTGAAGCGACTCAAAGTCGAGGCGATCGACCTCTATCAAATTCACTGGCCTTCACCAATCGAAAATCTTGCAGAGTCATGGCAAACCCTCGTTCGCTTAAAAGAAGAAGGAAAGGTAATAAATATTGGAGTCAGTAATTGCTACTTGGATGAACTTAAGCTGTTGGGTGATACTGATGAAATTGTCTCAAATCAACCCATGTACAATTTATTGGAAAGAAAGATTGAGACCGACGTCATGCCTTGGTGTAAAGCTAATCAAGTGGGCATTCTAGCCTACAGTCCTATGCATTCGGGCCTACTCACGGGAAAGGTTTCAAGGGAATGGTATGACGGTTTGCCAAGCAACGATTGGAGGAAGCATAAAACTGAACATCCGGTCGTAAGCCCCTTGCAAATGGAAACTGGTATGTCGGCATTTTTGTCTTTCCAGTCAGAATTAGCTTCCATTGCTAAGCAAGGGAATCGTTCAGTTGGAGAACTTGCCACGGCCTGGGTTCTAAGAAGAACAGAAGTATCATCGGCTATTGTTGGTGCGAGAAAAAAAGGTCAAATATCTCAAATAGCAAAAGTCTATGAAAGTCCATTGCTGGAAGAAGAGGAAACACTTGTCGATCAAGCCCTTTCAAGCTATCTTCGCTAATACATGTCTGAAAAAGAAGAATCTGACCAAAACAAACACTCCAAGGTTGAGAAACCTTCTGGTGAGGGTGAAAAAGTCCCCCCCCCTAAGCCTAAACGCCCTCGAACAATTCGTACCCGTCAAAGTAACAAGCCAAAGTCTTCCGAAACTAATTCATTGATCAAAGAAAAAACAAGGGGGGTTGCGTTTGAGATCGAGCCCACGACTTCGTTTATTAGGGGCTTAAAAGGAAAACGTCCTATAGTTGGCCTAACGGCTTACGATACTATTCTAGGTGCTGCAGTCTCATCTTCCAATGCGGATTTTATTCTAGTTGGTGATTCACTTGGCACAACATTGCTAGGCTATGATACAACCATCCCTGTTACGATGGAAGATATGCTTAGGCATACGGCTGCAGTCCGTAGGGCAAACCCTCAATGTCTCCTCGTTGCTGATTTACCCTTTGGTGAAGCAAGTCTTTCTTTTGATCGCCTACTTGAGTCATCGAGAAAGCTCATGCAGTTGGGGGGCGCTGATGCAGTCAAAATCGAAGGCGGGCGAGATGTGGCTGATGATATAGAGAAGCTGGTGGCTACGGGTATTCCCGTCCTCGGACACATTGGCCTTCTGCCACAAACAGTTAAAGCAATAGGTGGATACAGGAAGTTTGGAGAAACAAAAGAAGAAGCTGAAAGTATTTACACCGATGCAATAACACTCGAAGAAGCTGGATGTTTCGCAATTATTGCAGAGATGATTGATGAGACAGTTGCCGCTGAACTTACGCGGCAAATTCTTCCGCCATTAATTGGAATTGGATGCGGGGACGGATGCGACGGGCAAATTCTGGTTACCACAGACCTACTTGGATGGTCTCATGGCCCAGTTCCAAAGTTCGTGAAATCATATGCCAACCTCAATAAGGTCGTTGCAGACGCACTCGGAAAGTATGTAAGGGATGTTAGGTTGGGGAATTCACACAAATAGTTAATGAATTTTTGTATAGTTGGGGCAGGGGCTTGGGGGACGGCGATTGCAGTCCACCTTGCAAAAAATGGCTTTTCCACAACTTTGGTGCCGCGTAGATACGAGCACGCACTGGATTTATCTACCGCAAGAACGAATCATGATTACCTTCCGGGTATTGATTTCCCTGATGACCTTCAGGTTGGGTGTGCGCTGAAGCCTGCATTAATGGAGTGCGATTATGTTTTTTTTGCATGCCCATCGTATGCCTTGAGGCAAACCTGCATGGATAGTGCGAATTGGGATCAATATTCGTGGCAATTAAAAGGGGCTATTGCTCTTTGCAAAGGCCTCGAGACGGAAAGTAATCTTTTCGCACACGAAGTCATGTCTCAAGAAATGGGGCAGAGCATCGCAACTGGTTACCTGACTGGTCCAAGTCATGCTCACGATATTGCGATTGGAAAACCTGGGGCTATGTCTTTAGCCCTGAATTTAGATCAGGAGGAACTTAATGAATTGAGGGATTCAATCAGTTCTTCTTCTTTACGAGTATACAGCACAAATGATTTAGTGGGAGCTGCATTAGGTAGCTGTCTCAAGAATGTTTATGCAATTGCTACCGGAATTTCTGATGGCTTGGGTTTCGGGGACAATGCAAGAGCAGCCCTCTTGACTCGAAGCATGAATGAAATGATTACCCTCGGATGTAAGCTTGGCGGTAGGCAGGAGACCTTTTTTGGACTAAGCGGATTCGGGGACTTGATTGGTACTTGCATGGGTGAATGGAGTCGCAATAGAAATTTTGGGTTGAAAATTGCTTCTGGAGAGTCTCCGCTTGATGCAAAAATGTCACAAATAACCGTAGTAGAGGGTTATGGAGCAACTAAATGTTTTCATGAAAAGTGCCGTGACTTACAGATTGAAATGCCCATCCTAAATGAAATTTTTGGGATACTCTATCAAGGAAAAAAACCTAATGTAGCATTAAGGGATTTGATGGAGCGCGAGTTAAAGGATGAGCGTTAATCAAGATATACAGTTTGCTGCTGAGGTCTTTATTTTTATAAATAGACTGTGAATACTGCTGAAAGACCCAACCTTACTCCACCCAAAGGCGTATCTAAAATACTTCTCCACTCGTGCTGTGCTCCCTGTGAAGGTGAAGTGCTTGAAACATTGTTGCACTCTGGGATCAGACCAACTGTCTTTTTTTATAATCCCAATATTCATCCAAAAAAAGAATACGAAATTCGAAAGGAAGAAGATAAGAGGTTTTGCGAAAAGCTAAATCTCGATCACATCGATGTGGACTATGATCCGATTAATTGGTTTGAGCGGGTAAAGGGGCTAGAATGGGAACCCGAGAGGGGGGCTCGTTGTACGCAATGCTTTGATATGAGGTTCGAACGTACTGCTCTCTATGCATATGAGAATGATTTTGAAGTTTTTTCAAGTAGCCTTGGCATTTCAAGGTGGAAGAATATGAATCAGATCAATGGATGCGGAGAACGAGCTGCTGCTCGATATCAAAACATAACTTACTGGACTTACAATTGGAGAAAAGCGGGGGGCTCGCAAAGAATGATCGAAATCTCTAAAAGAGAAAATTTTTACCAGCAGGAATATTGCGGTTGTGTATTTTCATTAAGAGATACAAATAAATGGCGTACATCTCAGGGACGACAGAAGGTAGAAATAGGTAAAAAATTCTACTAATTGAACCTGCAATAGTTGTAATCTAAAGATAATGAGCGAAATTTGGAATACATTGAGACAAGAGGCGGAGACTGTTGCATCTAAAGAGAGAATCCTTTCGAAAATATTAACTGAATATGTTTTAGAAAGAAATTCTTTTGCCGATGCATTGAGTTGGCGCTTATCGGAAAGGCTTGCGAAGGGTTCAGTACCCGCAAGTGATTTGAAAGAGTTACTCCTTTCCTGCTTTCACGACTCCCCGAAGATACTTTCTGATGTCGGTGCGGATTTACTTGCGGTCAAGGACCGGGATCCTGCATGCCATGATTTTATTAGCCCATTTTTATACTTTAAAGGGTTTCAGGCACTATCCGCGTACAGGGCATCCAATTATTTATGGAATAATGATCGTAAAGATATCGCACTCTATCTACAGAGCCTTATTTCAATCGTTTACTCAGTCGATATTCATCCGGCAGCGACCATCGGTTGTGGGATCTTGCTTGATCATGCCACGGGGTTCGTGGCCGGTGAGACTACCGTCATAGAGGATGATGTTTCTATCCTACATGAAGTTACTTTAGGAGGGACGGGAAAAGAAGTGGGCGATCGCCACCCAAAAATTAGATCAGGCGTCTTAATTGGTGCGGGGGCAAAAATCCTTGGTAATGTGGAGGTTGGCCAGGGAGCGAGGGTAGGGGCTAGTAGCGTAGTTCTATCGGATGTTCCAGCAAACGTTTCTGTAGCCGGCGTTCCTTCTCGAGTTCTTGGCGAAATTAATAGTCAAAATTCCCCATCATTGGAAATGAATCACACATTAAGTAGTATGAAGGAGTATGAATCCGGTGGTGGGATTTAAAAGACTTTTCGTTTCGTTCGGTTGACGCATCGGACTGCTTTATTTATTTGTGAATGCCATGCCAAATTTAAGCAATGATCTAAATTTAGATAAGGAAACGCATGCACCTGATTCGCAGGCTGATAGTAATTCATCTTTGCATAGAAAAAAATCTGGATCAAAAAAAATTGAAGATCTTGAAGTAAAGGATGCACAATTAATCTTCCAGACTGTCTGGCACGAATTGGAGCAGGAGATGGGTTCTGAGAACCTTAAGTTTCCGGCAGAAATATTTTGGCTTAATGGAGCACCGGGGGCCGGAAAAGGAACACAAACCGAGTTTATAATGGAATTTCGTGATTTAACGGAAAAGCCAATTATTGTAAGCGAATTATTGAAATCCCCCGAGGCTAGAAAAAAAATAGATGCCGGTTTACTAGCTGGAGATAGAGAGGTCACTAAATTGGTTCTCCGTACTCTGCTTAGTCCTGAATATGAAAGTGGTGCTATTGTTGATGGTTATCCACGAACCAAAAGCCAGGTGGAGTGCCTGAAGCTTTTTCATAATCGCTTAAGTGAACTTAGAAGTAAGTATTTGGGAACACTTCAGGAAACCCAGTTCCCTAAGCCACGGTTTCATATAATCATGCTTTTCATTGATGAAGAAGAAAGTGTTCGTCGTCAATTATTGCGCGGACAACGCTCAATTGCTCATAATGCCGAAGTAGAGGCATCGGGAGTAGGTGATAAAAGAGAAGTTCGCAAAACGGACCTGGATGAAGACGCAGCTCACCTTCGTTACAAAACATTTAAGGAATCTACTTATGATTCCTTAACAACATTACGTCAGTTATTTCATTACCATTTCATTAATGCTCATGGTACCGTCATTGAAGTACAGCAAAGAATTATTCAGGAACTTAAATATCAAAGTTCACTGGAGTTGGATGAGGCTACATATGATAGAATTTCTTCTATTCCCTTAGCCGACAAACTTTCATTGCATGCACGTCAACTTTTAGTGCACCGGCTAGACTCCTATGAGAAATTTCATTCCGAATTATTTGACCGGGTTGTCCGCTTAGTTAAATCGAAGTTTATACCCATTGTTGAGAAACACTCTATTTCGGGTCTTGCCTACATCAATTCAGAAGACTCTGTTTTTGATGATCCTTTGGCGATCGCAATCTTGATTGATGTATTCACAGAGCGTGGTTTTACTGCTGTTGTAGACATTAGGAGAATGGAGGTTCCTTCCCGGATTGACCCTAAAAGTTATGAAATAATTAATCGGGTCAAAAAAGTCTACCGAGTCAGGATAAACTTCCCTGGCTCAAAAATCCGACGTGGTTGATCCTTTCCTTTAATTTTATGGACCCAAGATACAAAGCACTTGCCAATAACTTAGTCACGCATTCAACGAATATCCAGTCAGGAGAGAAGGTACTCCTTCATTCCTTCGATATACCAGAGAGAATGACGCTTGCTCTTATTCGAGCTGTCCGAGAAAGAAATGCAATTCCATTCGTGCAGGTTCAGTCTGCACTGCTTGACCGTGAATGTATACTTGATGGCAGTACAGAGCAATTTGAGTCGTCATCTCATTGGGAAATGGAACGCATGAAGAAAATGGATGCATACATAGCAATCCGAGGCTCAAGCAATGTATTTGAGAATTCTGATCTTCCTCCAGAAGACATGAAGCGTGCAATGAAGGCAATGAAGCCTGTACTTGACTGGCGGGTAAAAAAGACTAAGTGGTGCATTCTGCGATGGCCTTCTCCCTCTATGGCTCAACAGGCTAAAATGAGTACAGAGGCATTTGAGGATTTTTACTTCAATGCATGTTGCATGAATTATCGCAGAATGATGGATGGAATGGCATCACTGGAGGAAAAAATGCGAAATGCGGATCAAGTTGTCATCAAGGGACCCGGAACAGACCTGAGCTTTTCTCTGAAAGGGATTAATGCAGTAGCCTGCGGAGGTACTCATAATATTCCTGATGGAGAAGTGTTTTCGTGCCCAGTCAAGGATAGTGTGGAAGGCATGATAACATTCAATGCAGATACCATATACCAAGGAACCTCATTTTCTGATATTTGCCTTAAATTTAAAAATGGGAGGATTGTGGACGCTTCATCATCATCGAACGAGGAAAAACTTAATGAAATTTTGGATTCAGATGAAGGAGCCCGATATATAGGTGAATTCGCCATTGCTTTTAACCCAATGATTCGCGAGCCGATGCTTGATATACTATTTGATGAGAAAATTTGTGGCTCCTTTCATTTCACCCCCGGACAGGCTTACGAAGAAGCTAATAATGGTAATGAGTCTCAGGTTCATTGGGATATGGTGAACATACAAAGAAATGACTGGGGTGGGGGCGAAATTTGGTTTGATGGTGAGTTGGTTCGGAAGGATGGCTTATTTGTACCATCAGAACTTCACAAACTAAATCCCGACTACCTTTTAGGTAATTAGCTCGCGTAACAAAGCATAGTGAATAGTGGATCTTCACGAATTCATACATAAAATACCCAAGACGGAAACGCATCTGCATATCGAAGGTGCTGTACCTTGGTTTTTTTTTGAAAAAGTAAATCCCACTAAATATTCAGGCGTCCCTTACTTTAGAACTCCTGAGTTCAGATATAGGGATTTTGCTCAGTTTGAATCCATTTTAATAGAGCATGCATTGGAAATATTTAAGTCGGCAGATAATTATTTCGAAGTAGCATCAAGCATTTTCAAGAATGCACAAAGCCAAAATATCCGTTATATTGAAACTAGTTTCCACGCGGGAATGATCGAATTTCTCAAGATTCCGGGTCAGGAGATTCTTGAAGCTATTACCTCAGCCGCACCAGCAGATTTGGAGGTTCGCGTTTTTTTGGGTATCAGTAGAAATGCCTACACTGATTACCTTGGCCCCGTTATAGAAAATGCAGTCGAGAATTGGGATAATTTAGCAGGGATCGACTTACATGGTCCAGAGGATTTGCCGATGGAAGAATGGACATCACCTTTGTGGGATAGAGCAAGTTCTCGTGGTTTGGAAATAAAAGCACATGCAGGAGAATTTGGCCCACCATCAAACATTGATCACGCTATTCAAGAACTGGGAGTAAAGAGAATACAGCATGGTGTAGCAGCCCGTGAATCGAATGAATTAATAAAATTGATCATTGATCGAGATATTTGTCTCGATATGTGTCCCATCAGTAATTACAAGCTCAGAGTTATTGATTCTTGGATTGAACACCCTTTGGGATCTTTCCTTGATAAGGGCATTAAATGTACAATCAGCACAGATGATCCATTTTCCTTTAGTAATACTCTAGAGGACGAGTATCATGCGTGTGTCGAAAAGCTAAACTTGCATCCTTCGGTATTACCTGTGATTGCGAAAAATGGATTCCTAGTCGCTGACTTACCAGAGACAAAAAAGGAATTATTTACCAAGGAAATTGATCTTAGTTGGGCTGAATTCTTAAATGGTTCTGCAGGTGACTGAATATAAAGTACCACGAAACTCTTCAGGTCGTGCGGATAAACTGCTGGCCGAAGCTTTCCCGGGGGCAAGTAGATCCTTAATCAAGCAATCAATTGATGCGGGTAAAACCTTGCGAAAGAATGGTGCCAAGCTTGAGCCAAAGACAAAACTCGAACCAGGAGAAGTTTTAATCATTGATCTAAGTCGACCCGAAGTCACAAACCTTGTGCCATATGAAACGAATCTAGATATTTTTCATGAAGATGAGGATCTTATTGTTTTAAATAAACCCTCCGGCATGGTTGTGCATCCGGGAGATGGAACTGATAATAAAACTTTGGTTCATGCACTTTTACATCATTGTCTAGGCGAACTTTGCCCAGTCGGTTCTCCTAATCGCCCTGGCATTGTTCACCGTCTTGATAAAGAGACCAGTGGCGTAATGATCGTTGCAAAAAAAGAAACTTCCCACCATCAACTTGTGGAACAATTCTCAAAACGGAAAGTCACCAAGATTTATACTGCACTAGTGGGCGGGAGAATGAAGCACGAATCTGGTTCATTTTCAGGCCCAATAGCAAGGCACCCTAAGATTCGCGTGAAGATGGCGGTACAAGCTTCAGGGAAAATGGCACTGACCTACTGGAAGCTAAAGAGAAATTTCACGGATAAAGCTTCATTAGTCGAGTGTGATTTAAAGACTGGTCGTACGCATCAAATTCGAGTCCATTTCGCCAATGAAGGACACCCTCTGTTAGGTGATTACACTTACGGTTATAATCCAAATAAATACAGATTTAAAAAAGCTGATCGCATTATGCTGCATGCAAGTGAGATTACTTTTGTTCATCCTTCAAGTGGGAAGTCTATGTATTTTTCATCTCCGCTCCCTCCTTGCATGAATTCATTTTTGGAAGAACTAAAATAATCGCCTATTCGGTTCTCCCGATCTCATCAATTAGGGAAGCAAGCGCTTCCTCAACGCTATCTACTATTTTAAATAATTTTAAATCTTGCGGTGAGATAACTCCCCATTCGACGAATTTATTAAAATTTATCAGACCCTCCCAAAATTCTCTACCATATAAAAAAATTGGCATTTTCTTATTCAGTTTATTGGTTTGAAGGAGCGTCAGTGTCTCGAACAACTCATCCATGGTTCCAAACCCGCCTGGGAATGCAAAAACTGCTTTTGCGTGGTATAAAAAATAAAACTTACGAATAAAAAAATAATGAAACTCAAAAGATAGTTCAGGAGATGCATATTCGTTAACTCCCTGTTCGAATGGAAGACTTATGCCTAGAGCAATTGATTGACTACCCGCTTCTTTCGCCCCGCGGTTGGCAGCTTCCATGATACCCGGTCCTCCTCCTGAACATACAAAGCAGTTACGTATTTTTGTAGCCTGACTTCTCGACCAAGTGCTTACTTTATTAGCCAATTGGACGGCATCGTCATAATACTTGGATAACTTTTGAATTCTTTTTAGTCGTGCGTGTTCAAGCTGTAAGTCAGATTTCAAGTGATCAATAGATTCATACTTGTTTTCGAATTCACTAAGTTCACGATTGGCTACCCCTGTTTCCTTCGGCCGAGCTGAACCAAAAAATACTATCGTATTTTCTATGTTATTCTCCTCCAACCTCTCTTCCGGTTCGATTAATTCGCATAATACTCGTACAGGTCGGGCGGCTTTACCATTCAGGAAATCTTTATTGTTATATGCCTTGTCTGTTTTTTTATTCATACTGCAGCATCCACCCAAACACATATTTAGAAAAGAAAAAACTTTTTCCTAAAGAATAATGAAATAATGCCGATTGTCTTTGATGTCACAAGGATGTGACTTTCTTTCATAGATTCATTTCCACAGGAGGTAGGCTTGAATCACAAAACGATTATATAATTGTGATTCATACTGACAAAGAAAACATAACTAATGCTCCTGAGGTGCTTAACAAGGAAAGTCCCTCATCAAAACTCCTGCTATTTCCTACTCAGGCATCTCAGGATGATTTATTGATTAAGAATATGGTAGATAAAATGAAGACGGATTCATGTGATTTTCAAAATAATAGAGTTTCTTTTGATAATTATACCGAAGTAGATCCTTTTGAAATGCTTGCGTTGAAGCTGTTAAAAGAAGGGCAGTTCTGAGTAGCGAAGAGTAATGAAACCTACTTACAAGCCACTACTTTTGGTTTCGCTTCTTTTAAGCTTAATTTACTCCTGTTCAGATAATCAAACTAGAAGCACTGATTTAATAGATGAAATTTCCGAAGATAATGTAAGCCTAGAGGCAGAACTAGGACAATCGTCTCCTCGTGAAAGGAAAATTAAGGAATTATTCGAGGATTTTGAACGTCCAATCGATTCATACCCAAGAATCACTGAGCAGGAATCAATTAAGGACATTGAGGGGATTGTGTATAGGGATGGCATCGATGAGCCATTCTCGGGAAGGTTGATTAAAAATTATGATAACGGAAAAGTTGCTCTCTCGAGCACATATCTAAATGGATTACTTCATGGTCTGCAGGTTAAATTTTTTGAGGATGGCCAGCGATCACTTGAAGCAATATTTGACCAGGGGGTTCTTTCAGGAGTTAAAACTAGATGGTGGAGGAATGGTTCAGTTCGGGAGGAAGAGTATTGGAGTAACGGCAATTATAATGGCCGAAAACTATGGGATGAAACGGGCAGACTGATTCGCGAAGAACTGCTAGAAAATTAGAGTATATGCTCAGTCATTTACTGACTGCTTGAGTGCATCCAAATAATTCGCGAAATCCCCAACCCGTATTACGGATAAATTTTCAATTACGCCCCTTTTTTCGATTTCCCTTAACTTCAAAAATTTAGCATCAGACAAATCATCAGTTGTAACTAGGCAAAGATGGTTCGCTCTTTTTCGAAAATTTGTGTCACTCAAAGTCTGAATAAGCGCGATTTCTTCACTCTCATCCCAAGTGTCGCGTACCTCAACACCAAGGCTCAATTCAGGTACCCAAATATCGGTTTCGCCAACAGAGAAATTATTCTTCGTTTTAAGGTTCCTCAGAGCTAGCTTATGCTCACAGATATGAATTAAATCCATAATATTAGCGGAGTAATTCATCAAAGACTCCTTTTCTCTTGCGACGAGGGAAGATAAATATGCGATCAAGTCTCCTCGGTGAAGCATTTGTATTCTTTCAAGCGCAAATGCTCTAAGTTTAGGATTTGGAAATAAATCTGATATTGAAACATTGAGGATTTTAGAACCTCCCTTTTGGGTCGTCTTACTTTCCTCCCTACGAATTATTTCATTAATATCAGAAGGGAAAATTAAGGGATCCACTTGGAGGTTATAGTTTCCTTTTTTTATAGTGAGTTCAGTAAGTTGCTCTCTGATCCACATACATAAAAAGAAAACCTCAACATTTTCTTGAAAACCATCTTTGATGAAAGAATCAATTTTAGTTTTAAATTGAATTACATTCTTATCAAAATAATCGTACGGACCATCTAGTTTTGTGAGAATACCATGCAGTTCCATCATCAAATCCTTGTCATCCTCCCAACTTCTCCTTTTTCGGTGATAAATTGGGGTTCCAATTGTGGATGCTTTAGGTTTTTGAAAGCGCGGCATGTTGATTAAATAACGATATTGTTGTGTTTTGAGAAGTAGTTAGCAAGATTTGAATCATTTAACTAAAAGTCATGAAACACAAATTTCTCATTTTCATTGTTACAGTCTTCTCCGTTTCTTCAGTTTTTAGCATTGATGAGAATTCGACTGACTCGGAACAACTTAAACCTGAAGTCATACGGGTTTTAGAGCCTGGGGTTATCGATTATCAAAGCAGTAGGTTTATTATTAGAATTCGTGCTTGGGGGGTATCTTTTCCAAAAAAAGGTCAACCTGGTTACCAGGAAGCTTTAAATTTTACTGAAAAAGAACTGTTGGGCACCTCTCCACAAGTTTCAGTAAAAAAGACTTTCGATGAGAAAAACCTCAAGGTGGCTGATTTAACAATGAGAGCAAACGAATCTGGTTTTTCAAAACTCGCCATTGAGAATGGTATCGGTTGGCATAACGAAAAAGAAACTAATCGATTCGGTCCGTTTGTAATTGCACAATTAAAAGCAAAGAGAAGAAAGACCGGTTTATGGTCGATTGACTACGATTTCAATAATGCGGGCATACAAAGCAAGCCTCTACCTGCTTTGCCAGGGATATACTCAAGGACGAATCAAATGTTGCCACAAATTCGCTACTGGGTGACTTCACTTGGGAAAGTACATCGCCCAGGGTGTTCTTTCTACCAAAGAGGTCGGGGAGAGCTGTCTAATCTACCGACGGGAGTTGATTGCAGGATATGCGGGGGGCGTAAAGGGAAATAATCTATACCCCAATTGATGCTAGAAGCTCATCCTTTGATTTTAGACCAACAATTTTTTCCAGAAGAGCACCATCTTTGTAAAGAAGAATTGTCGGGATTGATTGCACTCCATGCTCTTGAGCAAGCTCGGTTTCTTCATCAACATTTACTTTGTAAACAGCAACGGAATTATGATTCTCCGAAGCAATTTCGTCTAGAATAGGAGAAAGAGCTTTGCAAGGCCCGCACCAAGGTGCCCAAAAGTCGATAATTGATGGCTTGCTTGTATCAGCGATCGCTTTGTCAAAATTTTCCTTAGTCAGGTTTATTGCTTCTGTCATATATTTTAGTAGTGAAGTTGTAATAGTACGCACCCTGCAGTCGCTGCACCAAAGATCAAGAAGTCAATAATTAAGAATATAATACTTGGTTTGCTTTTGGCGACAGGAGAAGTGCTTTTAGGATCTGCAGTATTTGCTGTGGGAGACTTATCTCCGCTTTTGCCAGGGACAGGTATGCCAGTTCCTCCAATAGGAGGTGTAGGGGATGCAATAGGTGTAGGTTGGGAAATAGGCGGAGTGGAACCTAAGGAAGGTAATGGAGATGGTGGACTAATAGGAGTTGGAGTTGGCCCAGCAGATAATGAAGGTGGGGGTGTTACTGCAGGTGCAGGGGCTTGAACTGCAAGCGTGGGAGAAACTTTTGGAGGGGAACTTGGATTTTTTACAACTGGAGCAGGGGGTTGTTGCGGTTTGGCGGGTTCAAGTGACCCTGGAGGGGGGAGAGGAGGTCCACTGGATGGACCTGCTGAAGGTGGAAGTGGTGAAGGTTGTGGAGCATTAGCAGCACCAGAACTTGGTTCGTTAAAGGGCGACTTAGTTACATCAAACTGCGGTGCGGGTCCGCCTGGTGGTTTAACTGGCATTCCAGGTTTGGCCGGGAGTTTTAAGGATGGGCGAGGTGGAGGGTTCTGTTCAGCCATAAATTACCTGCTCAGCTTGGTGTATGTTTAATGATAAGCTCGGAAATTTCTTCCATGGATGCTTCTTCAAGGGTTTTTCCCTTTTTGGACAAATCCTCGAAGGTCTTGCATAGAGTCTCAGTCATGTTGTCATGTGTTTTATCTGAACCACCTAAAATCGAAAATTTATCTCCCTGAGTGATCCTCTTATGTCCGTCAGTGCAATCCAAACCTAAGCCCATAAGATGTGAAAGAAATTTAGGGTCTTTATTCTGCTGGGAGGTTTTGTTAGTTATGCGATTTTTCATGCTTTTAATATATATATATATTCACCGAATCTTCAATTAGTCAATATCTCTTGAGTCATTTTAAAAACTAAAAGCATTAAACTTTAAAGCCCAACGAGTCTCCTTCCTTTTCTCTGAATTGTAGTTTGATAGTATGGCATTAATCTTCCATCCGTTAAGAATTTTGGATTGAAAGCTGACCATCCAATAAGGAATATCTCCACCATCAGGATCATATCGTAATCCATACTCCAAGGAATTTTTGTTTCGAATTAAATGCCTGCTGAAATATTGGATATTCTCAGAGCTATCATCAAAATCTAAATAGGAAATTGAGAATTCATTTATATTCCCGTCTTTTAATAAAATATTTAAATTATTAGTAAGCTGTAGACCTGATTTGGTATCTATTTTTGTGTAATAATTTAAAGCCAAATTGGGGTGGGGAGCTAATTTCAGGATTCCGTAAAAATACTTTGATAGACTATCGTTTGTATCTTCGTTAACCCAAAGATCTTGGTATATAAGAACCGAAGCTATTTCATGCATCCCATCTCTGGGGCTTAGACCGGTCAAAGAATTCTCCATCCCAAGCCTCACAATATCGATCTCTTCGAATTCGTCAGTCTCTCTTAATTCAAAAAGGTCGAAATTCTCTAAGTAAGGATTAATCAAGCGATCATTTGATACAATTATTTCATCAGTACTCGTGGCACGCAATTCTTCCATGTGACTATGCTGTAAGCTGACTTTCAGGAAATGGAAAAAGTTGTCACCATGGGGAGATGGGATAAAAGAATCAACCGGAGAGAATACGTCGTAAGTGAGGGTGTTTTGGAATTCAAAAAAGTCCCTATGGCTTCTTTGTGCATCAAGTCTTTTGAAATTTTGGCTCCGATAAGTGGCGGATGGTGAATATTGAAATAAGTCTGTGATTTTGAATATGCCGCCGGATCTATATGAAAAATCATACAGTTCAGTGTTGGGAGTCAGTTCGAGGTCATCACCTTCGCTTCCTAAATGACAAAGTTCGACTTTGATCGTGTCGTGGAAATTTTTGTGCCACCAGGAGCGTGGTCCCCCCAAAAGTTCCAGGCTAGGCTTTTTTTCTAATTGGGATTCGTAATTATTAACCTGCATATCCGCAAGAATGGACATCGAAAGAAAATCCCCGTCATATGTTAATTCAGCATAGTTTTCGACCCATTGATTGTCTGCAAACAAATCTCTCTCGTAATTCTTATAAAACTCTGAGTCAGTTGTCGGGTTTGCCATTATAGCGAAATGCCAGTTTTCATCTTTGTTTAGAATAGAAGATATTCTGGCAAAGCCTCTGTCTACATTAACGCTATCACCAAACGAGTCTTTTGTTTTATCTCCATGATCCCTTATTCCCCCAAGCTTAATTGAGTAAAATTGGTATTCAAAAGCACTGGTTTCAGTCATTTCAAGTTCCAGTTCTGGTGTAACATACAAACCATGATCAAAATAGGATTGTAATCCAAGCGAAGACTGTAATTGATCCCTTGGAGATAAATGGATTCTAGCGCCAGCAAACCATCCGAGTGGAACTTGCTTGCCTAAAAGGAAATCAATTTGTGGGATATTTTGCTGAGTATTCAAGGTTATTTCAGGGATCCGCATTAAAGTGAAATCTTTCAATTGTAAGCCAAAGTCCGTTACGGTGAGTTTACTATTGTTCGTGTCGAACTTCACTTCTGTTGATGACAAATAAGGTGATTCTGACTTATGGTTTTCGTGTTTAATTTCTGCAGAAGTCAGGAGAGTTTCATTTTCATTAGCTTTAAGTTCATTAGCAGATACAACCCAGGGATATTTACCGGTCGTGACTTTTTTACCAGTAAAAGTACCTTTTGAAATGTCTATTATCGCATCCTCAAGCAATACTCGATAGTTAGAGTTTGATATAATAACTGAGCCATCAGCAAATATGAATGAGTTTTTCTTATCCCATTTGATTTCATCAGCCTGAATCAATAGATTTGGCCCCCGAAGAACTGCATCTCCCTTCGCGGTAATAGTTTGGGCGTCACTGCTGTAAACAAATGGCTCAATGGAGTCTAGGGTAAATCGATCGCTTCCGTTATGATCGACTCCCATTAGGGTATGGCAAAGGAACAGAAAGGAGTTTACAAATAAATTACGAAACAAAGATAGATTCACAGAAGTTTTGACCCTATCAATTATTACTGTCCCAAGAAAGAAATTTATGATTTCTTTCTTGAGATGAAGGCTCGCAAATAATTTAAGCGAATATAACTTAACCTTATCAATGATCATTCATCGAGATGAACTAGAGGCCTGTATTGCTGGAGAAATTGGTGCCCCGCATACTTTCCTTGGTTTACACCCTTTGGCAGATCGACCCGGTATGGTTGCTCGAGCATGGGATCCTGCTGCCCGGAAAATTTTTTTAATTGATGATAATGATTCCCGATCATGGGAATTGATAAAAATTGATCAGCGAGGTTTTTTTGAACTTCATCTGGCAAAAATTGACTCCCTCTTTCATTATTCGCTCCTTTTCGTCTATGAGGGAAATCAGGAAATTAGGAAGGATCCTTATTCTTTCAAACCAACAGTTCTTAATGATTCGTTTCTCGATTTTAATAAAGGGCTTGAGCGCCGACCTTTTACAAAACTTGGTGCTTTTCCAAAGACCCACCAAGGTATTGATGGGGTATCCTTTGTTTTGTGGGCACCTTCAGCCAAAAGCATTCACCTTGTCGGTGATTTCAATAAGTGGGATACGCAATCATTACCAATGAGAGCATTGGGTTCATCCGGTTGCCATGAACTATTTGTGCCTTGTGCAAAGGTCGGGGACAGATACAAGTTCAGGGTTCTTGGTTTTGATGGAATTTTGCGTGAAAAAACTGATCCATTTGGCTCTAGGTTTGAAGGTCCAACAGGGAATGCATCAATTATTGAAAATTGTATAGATATAAAGAAAAGGAATAACATTTATCAGGGGAGTTCTCATTCTAAGCCTCTCTCCATTTATGAAATTCATCTAGGTTCATGGAGATTTCATTCTCATGAGAACCGACCTCTATCCTACTTGGAATTAGCAAAGGAGTTGCCTGAATATTTAAATGAAAATGGATTTTCCCATGTCGAATTCTTACCCGTAAGCGAATATCCGTTCGGTGCATCATGGGGGTACCAGGTTACCGGTTATTATGCTCCAACATATCGGCACGGGACACCTGAAGATTTTTCCGCTCTTATTTCATCTATTCAATCTGCAGGAATTGGTGTGATTATTGATTGGGTTCCTGCGCACTTTCCTTCGGACGAGTTCGCTCTTTCTCGCTTTGATGGAACCTGTTTGTTTGAGCATGAAGACCCCAGGCAAGGTCAGCATGCAGAATGGGGAACGCTCTGTTACAATTACGGCAAACCGGAAGTTCGTAGTTTTTTAATTGGGAGTGCCATCGCATGGTTGGATCGATTTGGGGTTGATGGGTTTCGGGTCGACGCTGTTGCCTCCATGCTTTACCTGGACTATGGTCGTAGGGATAATGAGTGGATTCCCAATAAAGATGGAGGTAACTACAATCTTGAAGCGATTGATTTCCTGAAGCAATTTAATCAAGCTATTCATCAGGAATATCCGGGTGTCATTAGTATTGCAGAAGAGTCCACATCCTTCCCTCAAGTCACGCACTCAGTGCCTACAGGCGGCTTAGGTTTTGATTTTAAGTGGAATATGGGATGGATGCACGATGTGCTAAGCTATTTTTCAACACCACCCGACAAACGAGCCGATTCTTACAATCGTCTTACTTTTGGTGCAACTTATCAATTTAGTGAAAAGTTTATTCAGGTTTTTTCGCATGATGAAGTGGTTCACGGCAAAGGCTCACTTGTGAATAAGATGAATCTGGGCAGTGAAACTGATCGTATTGCAAATCTTCGGGCTTTAATTTCCTTACAATGGACTTGGCCTGGCAAAAAGACCCTTTTTATGGGATCTGAATTTGCTCAATGGAGGGAATGGGATTTTAACTCTCCACTTGACTGGGAATTACTACAATTCCCGAAAAATGATGGAGTAAGGAAACTAGTCGCTGACTTAAATAGACTTTATAATAATCATGATGCCTGGAGCAGATATGATTGCAGTTTCGAAAAGTTTAAATGGGTTGATTGTGATGACAGGGAAGGGCAGACCCTGTCATTTCTTAAATTTGGAGAATTACCCCAGGAGACTCTGTTGATTGCATGTAATTTCTCGGATAGATTGCAGCATCGTGAATGGCGCTGTCCTCATCCGGGATTGTGGCATGTGATATTTGATTCTGACTCTCCTCATTACGGTGGTGAGGGGGCGTCGGGCGGCACCGAGTTTACTGCGTATAATGGCAATCAATCCGGACAAACTCACTCTATATCTTTCTCGGTAAACTGCTTCAGTGTAAGGATTCTTGCGCTTCGCTAAAAAGTCTAGATAACACCGGCTTCGGAAAAACTATAGAAACCCAGACCGTTCGGGCAATTTTCCGGTTCGCCGATAATAAGATGATCGAGCAACTCTATATTAACTATAGTGGAAGACTTTAATATCTCTTTAGTAACATGTAAATCAGCGGTACTTGGAGTAGGGTCACCACTTGGATGATTATGGGCAAGAATGATTGCAGTTGCTCCGTGTCTGATAGCAGGACGAAAAACTTCCCTCGAGTGCACTAGACTGGCAGTGGCGGTACCCGACGTTACAAGCTCCGACCGAATCAATTTATTTTTTCTATCGAGGCACAAGACCCAAACTTTCTCTACACTGCTCGTTCTTACTTCCGGATAGAGGTATTCCCAAACTTTTTCGGGTTCATCCAAAATGGTATCAGCACAACGGTTCCCATGAATCATTCTTTTAGCAACCTCGACCAGGATACTTAATTGTAATCCTTTCACTTTCCCTATTCCTGTCGTTTGCATAAATTCGGGGGCACCCCACCTTAATAGTCCGGCAATAGAACCAGCTTCCGAAAGCATATCGTCCGCAATCTGTAAGACATTCTTCTTGGCGGTTCCGCTCCGAATGAGCATCGCAAGAAGCTCGCGATCAGATAGTGCTTCAGCACCAAGCTTCTCTAGTCTTTCCTGAGGGCGCTCACTAGGCGGGATATTACTAAACACATTTAACCCTCCTTTTTGTCTGGTTAGAAGCGGATTTTCAGTACTTTAATTTGGAAGACTGATTTTAACAAAAGATCTCTCTTTTACCTGTGAAAGCCACTTTCTTTGCTCCTGAGATTCAATATCCCTGGCTATTTGAGATTCAATTTCACTTCTCACCTCGGAAAGAGGGCGTGTCCCTGAGGACTCTTTCTTAATTAACTGCATTATGTAGACAGCAATATTACCAGATTTCTCAACCGTAAATGGTTTGGAGACTTCACCTTCTTTCAGAGAGAAAGCCTGTTCTCGAATTTCGGGCGTACTAATTTCGCGTTCAGAATACAGATATCCCCAGTCTCCACCCTTCTCCCGATATCTACTTTGCCCATAGGACTTTGCTAATTCCTCGAAAGGTTTCCCGCTTTCCACTTCTCGAACGATCTTATTCGCTTGCTGTAATAAGACTGAAATCGGTTCGTCGGCAATCGGAATAAGCATAATTTCCCTTAGTCTGACCCTTGTGTCAGTTTTGAATTTCAATTCATTTTCCTTGTAGTAAGATTCAACTCGATTAGGGCTGACATCAGCCTTGAGTCTCTTTCTTGATGAGAGCATATGCTGGTAAACGATTTCCTCCCTGATCTCATCCTTGTATTCTGAGACTGTTTGGCCCTTACTGCGGAGAAAATCGCGAAAAAGTCTCCGATCTCCGTTAAATTCTGAAATTAATCTTTTGCTGTATTCTTGCTCAATGTACGAATCAGGGATTGCCATGCCCTTGCTTTTGAACGCGCTAATTGCAAGTAGCCTATCCACTTTTCCGTCTATAAATTCAGCCGCCCTAGTTTTTTTCTCTGTATCAGTGAAATTAAATTGCTCCATTGATCGCTCGATTTCACCCCAAGTGACAATGCTCCCGTCTACTTTTGCTGCAATTCTATTAATTTCAATTAGTTGATCATTTGCATCACAGAATGATTGCAAGCAAATGAGTGGTAAGAGTTTTTGTAAGCAATGCTTATAGACTTTTATTCCCATGAATAAGCATTTTGAGGAATTGTATTATTTCATTCAACTTTAAAAGGCTTTTTTTTGCCCTTAGCCTAGGTAGTCGGCCGGCCACTCGGTGGTAAGTTCGCTCGCCATTCTTTCCCTTCAGTGTATGACGAAGCATAAGTTCTGCACCTTTCGTTTCGATTAAGTCAAAATTAGCTTCCTCCGTGAGGCAGCGTATTCTTGCCTCCTTAAGTACGGCAACTACTTCATCTGGGGGTAAACCAAAGCGATCATTTAGCTCCTCCTCATATGCATCAATAAGTTCAATAGTCGTAAGTGAAGCGATCTTGCGATAAGCTTCAATTCTTAAACGAGGTTCAAGTATATAATCTTCTGGAATATGCGAATGGATTAGCTCACTTCCTTCGCTAGCAGTTTCGTTCTGGAGAAAATCAAGCCTTACGGATGCCTTTGGTCGAAGACTAACCTCATCTCCTTTTAAACGTGAAACGCTTTCCTTGAGGAGTTTGCAGTACATTTCAAAGCCAACGCCGGCGACATGTCCACTTTGCTCACTGCCTAGAAGGTTTCCAGCCCCTCGAAGTTCCAGATCTCGTATGGCAATCCGGAACCCAGCTCCAAAATTATTGATTTGCTTGATGGAGGAGAGTCTTTTCCTCGCCGTATCAGTGATCCCGAGGCTTTGATTGACCAGAAGGTAGGCGTAGGCCTGCCTTTTAAATCGACCTACCCGTCCACGCAATTGATACAATTGGGAAAGACCAAATTTATCGGCTCCCTCTATGATAATTGTATTGCAATTAGGGATATCAAGTCCCGATTCAATAATCGTGGTGCAAACAAGGATATCATACTCTCCTGCAACAAATTGCGTCATCACCAATTCAAGTTCATCTTCATTCATTTGCCCATGCCCAACTGCTATGCGAAGGTTAGGAAAAAGAACTTGCAGTTTTTTTTCCACCGAATGAATGGTTTTGACACGATTATGGAGGTAGAAAACTTGCCCATTACGCCTAATCTCCAGGTTAATTGCCCGCTTAAGCAAATCATCAGAACGCTGCACTACTTCTGTGCGAATTGGGCGGCGATTCACGGGAGCTGTCTCAATAGCACTTAGAGAGCGTGCCCCTACCATTGCAAAATAGAGTGTCCGGGGAATCGGTGTTGCGCTAAGAGTAAGCACATCGATACTGGCACGAAGCTTTTTGATGGCTTCTTTATGTTGCACGCCAAATCTTTGTTCTTCATCAATTATCAGAAGCCCTAGATCTTTGTAGGAAACATCTGCACTCAATAGGCGATGTGTACCAATTAATATATCAACACTTCCATCGGCCGTTGCTTGCGCAATTTTTCTTTGCTGGGATGATGTGCGGAAGCGACTCATCATCTCGATAATTACCGGGAAGTCTGACATTCGATCACGAAAGTGATTCAGGTGCTGCTGGCAAAGAATGGTGGTGGGGGCAAGCATAGCCACCTGCTTTCCATCCATCACTGCCTTGAAGGCAGCCCGGATGGCAACTTCTGTTTTACCAAAACCCACATCTCCACAGACTAAGCGATCCATTGGCTCGCTATTCTCCATGTCGACCTTTACCTGATTGATGGCTTTCAGCTGATCAGGCGTTTCCGTAAACGGAAACGCGTCTTCAAATTCTTTCTGCCATTGATCATCAGGCGAATAGGCAAACCCTTGGTTTGTCTGGCGAGTGGCTTGCAGTCGTAATAAATCAGCAGCTAAATCAAGTGCCGCCCGCTCGGCTTCGCTTTTGGTTTTGGCCCAGGCCTTCCCGCCAAGCTTGGCAAGTTTGGGTTTTGCTTTTTTTAAGCCGACATAACGGGAAAGTAGATGAGACTCTTGAAGAGGCAGATGAAGGGTGATTCCGTCATCAAACTCAAGGGTTATTGCTTCTTCCGTAGAATCTCCTTCCTCAATTTTACCCATTTGGCAAAATCGGCAAATCCCATGCTGATGGTGCACGAGGTAATCACCATCTACAAGTTCAGAGAAATCCAAGGCCTGGTCCACTTCCTTTCTTTGGACAAACGCTTTCCTGGAGCGCATACGTCGGCGACTTCGCTCTCTCCCTAAGATTTCGCGACTCGTGGCTAGCACAATCCCTTTGCTCTTATCTCCAACGAGCCCACTGAAGTATTTGCCCGCCCCAGGTGAAGGGCATGAGAACCCTTCGGTTAAGCCAAGTGGAATATATCTCGGTTTGAGCCTAGCCAATGATGACTCTTCCTTGATAATTTCCTGAATTCGATTTGTTTCTGCATCTGCACCCGCAGCGATTATAATTTCATAATTCTTTTCATTTTGAATTTTGAGTAACTCAAAAAGTCGACTTACTCTCTGTCCTTTCTCGTTTTCAAAAGTTTTATTTATTTCGGTTACACTCGAAGAAATATTCCTGCTTTTGAAAGAGGACTGGACCGGAAGCTCTATCCTTTGACTTGCCTCGAAAATTCCACTGCCTGCATCAATTTCACTGAGACCTAAAAATGTATCCTTACCTATTTCTCGCTGATTCCACATTTCTGATAAAGTGACCTTACCTGATGCTGCTTTGCTTGATTCATGAAAGCATAAAGGAAACTGGGAGATCATTAATTCCGGTTCCTGTATGGCCCATGTGGTTGGTGTATTGGCATAACTAAAGAAGGCACCCTCCTTCAAGTCCTGGACCTTTTCTCTCGCAGAGGAGATTTTAAAAGATTCGATTTTCTCCTTTGTTCTTTGCGTCGTTGGGTCGAAATCTTTTATTTCCTCAATTTCATCTCCAAAGAAATCAATCCTGTAAGGTGTAATTGCGTTAACTGGATAAACATCAATAATTCCACCGCGAGTCGCAAACTGCCCAGGCTCTTCGCAGAGAATTTCTGAGGAATATCCAAGCTCAGAAGCAAGTTTATCTGGTAACTGTGAAAAGTTAATTTCTTGCCCAGTGCTGATCTCAATTTCTACTTCTCGATTTCGTTCGAAGATCGGGCAGGGGGAACGCAATGCTTCAGGAGTGCTAGATATAATTAGATATTCTTTTTCCTTGTTAGTCTTGCAGTTGTCACCGAGTAGCGAAAGAACGCTTACTCTTTCGCACATTCTTTCGAAAGAATCCGGGTGAGAACAGTCAGGCATTTCGTCGAAGAGATGGAGTCGGATAGAAGCTTCTGGTAGTAATTGCTCGGTGATTCCTGCTACATCCTCTCCCCATAATTCGGCTTTTGTTATTGATTCGGTTAAGAGAAGCAGGCACTGATTGCCTGATTTTAGCCACTCGCTTGCAATGAGTGCGGCATGTGCAGATTCAGGCAGGGATGGATAGAACTTTGAATTCGCAGATGCAGGTAGATAAATCCTATTCACTTGCCTGATTTAGCTTTCCCTCGCGATCCTTGTCACAAAGCAGTGCAACGGCTGCTTGAGCCGCCTTACTTTCAGCCTCCTTTTTGCTGTTTCCTGCACCCGTGCCATAAGACTTATTGCTAATTAGGATTTCAGACTCAAAATGCCTCGCATGATCTGGGCCACTTTCCCCGATTATCCTATATTTAATTCTGGCACTAGGCATATTTTCCTGTACCCACTCCTGAATCTTTCCTTTGGGGTTATGATTTGAGAGATTTTTGGTCAAGTCTCCCCATAAATTCAGCATCCAGTCCAGCACCAGTTCTTTGGTTTTCACAATTCCACCATCCAGGTAAATAGCGCCAATCAAAGCCTCCATAGCATCTTCCAATGTTGACTGCCTTTGGTTTCCCTTGTTGTTTTGCTCCGAGGGGCTCAATCGGATGTAGTTTTGTATTCCTAGGTGTCGAGCAAGTTCAGCAAGACTTTCACCACGGATCAGGCTAGCCCTGTACTGAGTTAATTCGCCTTCATTTGCATTAGGTAAATTCGTGTATAATTCATCAGTAAGAAGTAGACTGAGAACAGAATCGCCAAGGAATTCGAGGCGTTGATTGTTTGGCTTGGTCTTGTCGTGTTCATGAAATGAAGGATGAGTCAAAGCAAGAACCAGTAACGACTTGTCATTAAATTTATAAGAAATATTTTGCTGAAATTCGGGGAGCTCCTTTTCAGTGTACATGTCCTTTCTTATCTCTTTGGGTAGAAAAATAGGCAGAATTTTAAGCGGGAGACAAAAATCTACCGATTACTTCCTTGGTCAATGCTTGATATGCTTGGGCTCCCAAACTCCTCGGGTCATATTCAAAGATTGTTTTCCCAAAACTCGGGGCTTCACTTAAGCGAATAGTGCGAGGAATTGCTGTCTTAAAAACCTTATCTGGGTAGTGGGTAGATACCTCTTGCCAAACCTCATAAGATAAACGAGTGCGATTGTCATACATGGTCATCACGATACCACCTAAAGAGAGGTTCGGGTTCGCTCCGGCATGTTTAAGTTGATCTATTACGCCAACGATTTGACCTAGCCCTTCAAGAGCCAAGTACTCAGATTGCAGGGTAACCAACAGATGGTCGGCGGCACAAAGCGAATTCATGGATAGTAAGCCGAGCGTGGGAGGGCAATCTATGAGTATAAAGCGGAGTCCATACTCATTCTTCAGTCGGTTAATTGAAGTGAGTAGTTTGGTTAGATAATTTTGTTGAGAACTCAACTCAAGTTCTGCTGCGGCAAGATCTAGTTCAGATGGTACTATCCAAAGGTTCTTCCTGCCTGTCGATAAAACTCTCGATGAAAGATCCGCCCCATTAAGTAGAGGCTCATACACACCTTCTCCAGGCTTTTTTTTAAGACCAAAAGAACTTGTGGCATTACCCTGTGGATCCATGTCGATTATCAGAGTCGGTATTCCTTGACTGCTTAGAGCAGCGCCCAGGTTGACTGTGGTTGTAGTTTTTCCAACCCCACCTTTTTGGTTAGCGATCGCCAAAACTTTAGCCGTCATAAAATTTCTTTTTTACTCATTGAAAATAAATGAATCATGCTGAACTTAAAAAATCAAAGAATTACAATATTCCCGTAAACAATTGATCACTTGATTTTGATCGGTCTCTGTCATTGTTGGAAATAAGGGAATACTGAGGCATGATGAAAAAAACTGCTCTGCCCCAGGCAGCTTTTCGTTCGCAGATAAGCCGCCAAAATAGGGATGATGATAAACAGGTATATAGTGCACCTGTGTTAGGATACCTTTCTTTTTCAAGAAATGATATGCATTATCCCTCCATTCTGTTCTTTTGAAACGAAGAACATATAGATGCCAAACATGACCAGATGAAAAGGATGGGAGTTCAAAGACATTACTAAAGGGTTCGACCTTAAGTTCTTGGTTATAAATGGAGGCCAATCCCTTTCTTTTTTCAATTTCTTTTTCAAGGCGTTTCAATTGAGAAAGCCCAAGGGCTGCCTGGAGATCTGTTAATCGATAATTCCATCCCAGATCTGTTTGGTGATATTTCCAGGGCTGATTACCTTCAGGATCAACATCCCGTATGATTCCGTGGGAGCGAAGTTTGCGTGGCTGAACCGCATGATCTCTTGTCTTGCATAGAACAGCACCACCTTCACCCGAACATAGATGTTTAACTGGGTGGAAGCTTAATGTTGCATAATCTGTCCATTCGCAACTGCAGCTTCTTATTACTTCATCTTCATCCTGACCAATGGCAAGGGGTGAGTGAGAGGCGTCCTCCACAACTTTAAAGTCAAATTCTTTGGCAAGTTCATAGCATTGCCTTAGTGGAGCTACCTGACCGGCAAAAGAAACAGGTGCGATCACGCCCTGACCTGAGACACGATCCGAATTTGCTTTCTTTAATGTGGTTTCCAGTGAATTCAGGTCGATTATTCCTGTTGTCGGGTCAACATCACAAAATAATACTCGAGCCCCCAAATGCTTGAAGCCGTTGGCAGTGGAAGCAAAAGTAATGGCGGGAACTATACCAATGCCATCTTTATCAATTCCGCATCCAGCGTAAGCAAGATGAAGGGCAGCACTTCCACTAGAGCATGCAACTGTGTCTGCACATTTGTGCTTTTGCGAAAGTGATTTTTCAAATTCAACTACCTTTGGACCCTGCGTAAGGAAAGGATCAAATAGTGCTTTCCTTAGCACATCTTCATCTTCCTTTGTTATATTTTGCTTAGAATATGGAATCATGTTTCAGCATCTATATAGTAGCAATAAATTCGAGATAAGTGCGATTGTAAAAATGCTTTATTATTCAGACTTATTAAGGCATCATTATTAATATGAAAATCATAGGATCAGTCATTGCTAGACTAGGAAGTAAAAGACTTACCTACAAAAACCTTCTTCCTTATAATGGCATTCCTTTGGTCAGGCATGCTGTGCAACGATTGATCGAAACGAAACTTTTTGAGCAAGTTGTTCTCTCTACCGATAGTGAATTGATAGCGAGAACTTGTATGGATTTGGATGTTGGTCTTTTGAAAAGGCCACCCGATCTTGCTTGTGACAATACTGCCTCCATCCCTGTATTTAGACATATTGTCGATAATTACCCTTGTGATATTCATTTGAATTATAACTGTAATTTCCCCATTTGCGAAGATAGTGTTTTTATGGAGGCAATTAAAGCGACACAAGTGCATGGAGAGTCTCTTTCTGATCCATATGCAGTTTGGGCACAATCTAAAGAAACTCTTTATTCGTATGGTGATCCTATGAGAATTACTGCTGTAAAGTTTAAGACAAACAAGGTTCATGCCTTGGATATCCACACAATGTCTGACTTGATTTCTGTCCATCGAGAGAATCAGAATAAATTAAATTGGTGAAAATTAAGTTTTTTTTAAAGATTGGTGAGCTTGTGTCGACTATAGGGGTGTAAATCTAGATTAAGCATGAACTTTAAAGTTATCCAACTCATCTCTACCGGAATATTTTTCGCACTTCCTTCTCTCATGGGTATAATTGAGACAAAGCGATTTGATGCGAAGCCAAAAGAGCGATTAAAATACCTTAACTACATGATGCCTAAGGAATTGAGGTTTTCCGCTCCGGCAATTGAAGCCGACCGGGGTAATCTACTTGTAATTGTTAGCGAGCCGACTCCTGTACCCTCAAATATTATCGAAACAGAATCCAACCAGTCCGTGGAGCCCTCCTTTCCTATTGTTTCATATGATGATCCTGAATCTACTGAAACTTTTGACTTAAACTCGGATTTACCGGATTCCATGCCTGATATTAATGATAATGTATCAATTGATGAGGCTCTCCCGCTTGCTGACCCGTTTGAAGAAATGTCAAATACATCCGTAAATTCAACGGACGATCTCCTTGATGTTTTTGAAAACGCAACGATCCCATCAAGCTCTACTCGTAATGCCGACATGATTATTCCATTTATTCCCCCATACTCTTCCATGCCGGACAATTTAACTATCACAAACCAATCTACTTACAGGAGGGTGCAGCGATGAGGTACAAAATAGTAAATCTTTTCATTTTTTCGTTCTGCTGCCATTTTGTTACCGGTCAAACGGGTGAACTTAGAAGCGTCGAGGAAGTAATTCGGGGCATTGATGAATTGCTCGGAGAGTATGATCAAGGATTTGAAGCCATGGAGACGGATCCTGCTAATCCACCAGTTGCTCCCCAAGAGTCATTTCCTTCCTCTGTTCAGCCCAGGCAAGCCACTTCAGAGAATTACTTTGATCCCGTGGGGTTCCCTCAACCTGATCCTCTTCCCTCAATGGAAGGTTCATACCGTCTTGATAATGAGCTTTTGCCAGAGATTTTACGCAAGCCTACAATTGAGGCGACACCTGTTGAAGAAGTTACAACGCAACAAGAGCCAATTTACTTACCTGAGGAAAACTCTGTGGGTGAAGCTGTTGATGCCATTCCCTCAGTTGAAGAAACTGTCAATACTAAGATCAGCTTATTACCAAACATTGACTACAAGAATGCTAACTTGGAGGATCTTTTGCGGGAAGTTGACTCTCTTGAATTACCTGAGTTTGAGTCACCCATCGTTTTACCACCGGCAAGTCTTTCTCAAGATCAAAAAGTTAAACCTTTGCCATCTGTCGGGCCGACCGAGGATAAACTCGTTCGTTCTTCCAAGCTAAATAAAGGTGCACCCGAAATTGGCCAACCGATTCAAGGCGATAATTATATTGTTTTGGGTGAACGAATTGATCAGGAACTTAGGGAGAAAATTCGCGAGGCTATCATGTCAACCCGACTCGCATCAGGCGGAACAGGCAACCCTTTTGTTACACGCTCAGTCTTCAAGGCCGAATCCAACTGCAATAAGGTCCTCGGCAGACTAAACGCCCCTTTTCATAAGCGTTATCGAAGGGATATTCTACTTTCTCTTATCAGGATGCATGAAAGAAACAAACAATGGGTGAATGCAGCAAAAACCTACGAGCGTTACCTTGATGAATTCGCAGCAGATGATTCTTACCCATTCGAAGATCATGAAGATGCACCGGGAATTCCTGACCTCCAGGCAGGTCTTAACTCAGTCACGAAATGGCTCGAAGGCATAAAAAGAGGTGCCCCGACCATACCTGAGACGCATGTGCGACTGGGGAAAATATATCGCCACTTGGGAGCTCATCGCATGGCTCTAAATAAATTTTACGATGCGATCAGAGGTACCCTGACTATCGGGAAGAATGAAGCCTTTGAATTAGCCGACCGTAGAAGCGGCAGGAATGATATTAGTCGCTCGGATGCTGAATCAAATCAAGCTATGTTTGAAATTGCTGAAACATTTATGGACTCCGAGGACTATGATCAGGCGGTTAAGTTTTATGACCGCCTCTGGAGGCTTGATCAACTAAGAGATTTTGATCGGGCTATCGTTCGATTTAAGCAAGGAGTTGCCCATTATCGGCGAGCCCTTGATAATCTAAGGAAATTAGATCGCAATAAGGATCTTGCCCCAGAATTACGGCAGGAAGTGGAGTTGCCATTTGATAAGACTCCCCGAGCCGATTTCGCAAAAGTTAAGGAAGTGCTTCGAGGTTATGGAACTATTTACCCTGAAAGCCCGTATGTCCCCGAGTCTCACTACATCCTCGCTCTTACTTTCGAGCAACTAAATCAAGATGAGGAATCAATTCGGGAGTTACTCGTGCTTTTAAAGGAAGCAGACTTTCATCCCGACAAAATCGCAGCCTTACAAGTCAATCGCACCACGAGAGATCAAGACCTTGTTTATTTGAACAAAATGAGAAGGATTTGGAATTTCTGGAAAAAGAAAACTGGCAACTACCTGGCAAACCAATTCTTCGAAAATGCTGAATACTTTAATGCGTATCGAATTTACTCAGCTCTCCGTAAGATTGATTCTTCCCCAACATGGCAAGTCCCGTTACTCTATCAAATCGCTCTTTGTGAGGAGAAACTGGGTAATTATGTTCAGGCAACGGAAACCTACATTTCAATCGAAAATTTCGTTAATTCAGTCAAGGAAGCACGCGAAGACTTGGCTAGTAGCGAGTACCTCAATTTTGTATTTGGAATGGCAAAATGGCGACGGGAGCAACTCGAGGAAACTCGTGCAATCAGACAGGCTGTCAATCGCTATGGTATCTTTTCAACTAGTGCAGATGCAGGTTCCGAGTTCAATACCGTTCCGAACTGAGTTACTTGGCAGATAATATGGATCCATTATTTGTCCTTAATCAGCATTTACATTTATGCACTCAGGTATACGAACTATTGCTTGAGGAGAATACTTGGCTAAAAACTGAAAAATCTGTTCCCACTCAGGATCTATTGGATAAAAAACAGATTCTTCTACCTCAACTTGAAACTTCTTTATTGGATTTAAAAAAGCTCAAGCCCGAACTGTTTTCCCCATTTGATAACTCTAAGAAATTGGTTGGCGAGTCTCACTCAAAATTACTTAAGATATTCTACCTGGACCGAGAAAACGAAGAACTACTCGTAAAAATTACACAACCCACAGACAGGCAGAATTTTCAGCGCTTTACTACTCCTCCAGATCAAATTCAGCAGATCCATAAGAGACTTCCAGAGGAAAACGAAGAATGATCACTGGTTAATACCAGAAAAGGATTACATACAATAAAAGTGGCGGAAGGAGAGGGATTCGAACCCCCGGAACCGTCACCGGCTCAGCGGTTTTCAAGACCGCCGCATTCGACCACTCTGCCATCCTTCCGAAAACAATTTATATAAGTGAACTACTGGTTATATTCAAGAACCAATAGAAATTTCAAATCAATTCCACAAATTGAAATTAATCACCTTATCTGAATTACTTGTTTCTTAAATCAATTCGGTATTTTTCAACAAGATCCAGATCCATCTCCGCATCAAAGTTGAAAGAAAATAATTTGGCATCATCCTTCTGCAATGTCATGATGAGTTTGGATCGGGAAATCTCCAAGCCTTTGGCATTGATCGCCTTGGCAAGCAACTCACCCTCGATTGCATTTTCTGTCACCAAGTATACCTCCACTGTACTGTCTTTCGTGGTAAATGAATTCATAAGAACACCTTTGTCTATTAATTCGCCTGAAAGGGTGACCGGTATTTCTTTATCCAAGCATCCGGGGAAAAACAAATAAGAAAAAAGTGCGATACCTGCGGTAATAAAGTTTTTCAGTTTCATAATTTAATTTTCATCAAAGAATATATCAACATTTGAGGAATTTATCAGAAATTACAAGCATCTTGAGGTTAACTCAATTACCGGGCATGCCTTTTAAGCGAGAATTTCGTCACTCCCCAATTTCCCGAATTACCTTCTCCACTCCCAAAATCAATCACTAAGGAATTCTTCCCAAGTGTTTCTTCGACTATTCTTTTTTGAGTACCTATCCCTTTCCCATGAATAATCTTTCCCTCTAAAATGCCAGCCTCGTAACAGGAATGCAGGTATTCATCAAGCAAAGGAATGATATCTTTTGGAGAAAAAGCATGCAGATCCAAAGTCCCATTTATCGGAACCCTGACTATTTCCTCACTCATTAAATGGATTCTCCGGGAGAAACCGGTGCTTCGCTTTCCCGATTATGACTTCCTGAATGTTTTCAGTGAAAGATTTTTCGGGATTCTGTCCTACAGGATCAGGTGTCGCCCTTGCTGTCTCTTTCTTAATTTTTACAGGGGCAGGTTTAACGGAATCTCCCTCATCGGAACCACTCTTCTCATGCGTGGGAATATTGAACTGAGGGATTTCGCACGAAGAGAATAGGATAAAAAATGGTATCAGTAAAAAGAATCGCATTTAATCAGAATGCCGAATGATATATATCCGGTCAAGTGCATCACTCAGGAAAGGAGAGTTTGACAATAAATCCGGCAATCATTCAAATCTCAATATGCCAACTTTCATTCTTTACTCTAATTCCGCAATCAATGATCACCAAAATGAGAATATCCGAAAGGATGCTGTTGAAATTCTTAGTCAGGAATTGGTTAAATCGAAAGAATTTATTGTCACATTAATTCACGACTCGGTTGCAATTGAATTTGGGCAAAGTGAAGCACCATGTGCATATGTGGAAATAAAAAGCGTGGGCACTTTATCTCCCGAGCAAACAACTGCTATGAGTGATCGTATATGTAATACCCTGCAACGGATACTTTCGATACCTCCGGATCGAATATATATTGAATTCCAGGAATCTCCCCGGCACCTGTGGGGATGGAATGGTAAAACCTTTGCGAAATAGAAAAACATGATAGGAAATTTCATCATCAGAACACTAATCCTCAATCTGCTTACCTTTTGGCTTGTTTTAACTGGAAATGAAAAAAGTTCTCCCGCAATCAAAGTACAGTTGACTCAAGTTTTCGAAAATATTCAAACGCCTCGACCCATTCAGGTATTGCCGATGCCTGGAGATGCAAAGGATCTACTTATTCTTCTGCAGGAGGGCAGAGTGCTTAGATGTGCAATCGATGGAAAATCCGCCTCATCGAGCACTTTTCTTGATATCACTCACCTTGATCTCATCGATAATGCATTTGAAGAAGGCTTACTGGGCATGGTCTTTCACCCCAATTTTCATTCCAATCGACTATTCTACATTTACCATACTCTTCAAAATCCAAAGAGATCTGTGTTAACTGAAAGACGGGTAGTGGATATCAAATCTTTCTCCTTGGATGCTGGCTATCAGCGCGAAGTTCTGTCGATCCCGCAACCTTACTGGAATCACAACTCAGGAATTCCCTGCTTTGGCCCAGATGGCTATCTTTATTTATCCACGGGTGATGGAGGAAAAGCGAATGACCCGCATGATCATTCACAAAACACATTTTCCCTTTTAGGGAAAATTCTGCGGATTGATGTTGATTCAAAATCAGGCGATCTTGCCTACGGTATACCAGCAGGCAATCCTTTCCTGGGAATACCTGGGTATAGGGAGGAAATATGGGCACTTGGTCTGCGGAATCCATGGAGGATTCACTGGGATTTTACGGGCGGTCGCTTATTTTGTGCAGATGTGGGTCAGCATCTTCGGGAGGAGGTTAACTTGATTGAGAGGGGAGGGAACTACGGATGGAATTTTCGAGAAGGCACCGAACCCTTTCCCGGGAAAGCAGATCTCAATCGAACTTTCGACCATATAAACCCAGTCTTTGAATACGGCCATGATCAAGGCACCAGCATAAGCGGGGGCTGCGTTTACTATGGAGAGAAAAATTCAGAATTAACAGGTAAGTACATTTTTGGTGACTGGGGAACGGGTAGATCATGGGCACTGCAAGTTGACTCCAGTAATAAAGCTTTTGCTCAGGAAATATCTTTTTGGGTAAATGATTCACGCATCAATCCGACCGCGGCCTTTGTGAATGGCAAACCGCGAAGTCCATTCAAGCCTGTCAATTTCTGTATGGGAAAAAATGAGGAGATCTTCGTACTCGATTGGCAGGGGAGGATCTATCGAAGTATCTAACCCTGTATTTGAGTCATAGATGAATTTAGAGGAAGATCGTTTCCCTATACTTCTGCGGGGTGCCTGGTTTGGGATGAATAAAGCATTTCGCGAAAAAATAATAAAACTTGGGCTAACCACATCTCAATACACGATACTTCGCTGTCTATCCGAAAACCCAGGAATTTCCCAGGACGAGTTAACCGGACTAATTGGTGGAAATAAGAATAACGCCAGTGCTCTGGTCAAGCGGATGGTTGAGGCCAAATTGATTATCAAGCGTCCAAAGAAAGCGGATAAGAGGGCATACCAGTTATTTCTTTGCTCGAAAGGAGAAAGTGCTTTCAAAAAAGCAAGCATGGAAGCGATTGGATTACGAAAAAAAATTATATCCAGTTTGCCAAAGGCGTCTGAAGAAGAGTTGGTTGCTCTCTTGAATAAATGCCTATAATCGAGGTATATTTTTTAATTCCTTAGCGCTAAACCTAAATCAAGACATTCACCAAGTCCTGATGAATCGACATCGCCTGACTAAGCAGGGCGGTATCCTGTGCACGGTTGATACGAGCCTTACTAAGGTTTAAAAGATCCTGAGTTAGTCCATCTCCGCCTATTGAAGAAAGTACACTTTCGCTTACATTCACCATTTCCTGTGTGGCCTCAATCGCATTTTGTACTCGATTAAAATTATTCGCTAATCTCCCTAGTTGCTCCCCAACTCCTTCGATTTCATTGGATAAGCTAGCAATGGCTTTTCCAGCATTTTCAAAGGTATCGATGGAGATTTCAGGAAAGCCGCCAGCTTGATCATTCTCACGCAGAAGCCCAAGACCCAGCTTTTGTATCCTAACTTGAAGATCATCTTCCCTACCAACGAATTCATCCTCTAGTTCAGGTAACTCAAAAGATCCTTTGACCTGAAAGATTGTGCCAGGGCTGTAAACTTGAAGTCGCAGAATGCTAGAGTCTGAATTTACAGTATAAGTAGTCACCTGTCCCAGTTGGGTATATTTTGCACCATCTCTAGAAGACCAGCCAGATGTGTTATAATAATCGGCATCACTTGGAGTTTTTCCGTTTTCATCTGTAGTTGTGCCAAGTAATTGCTGCAGATATGTCTGTTTATTATCGAACTGATTATTGTCAGTTAAATTCCCCGGATATCCTGGTGCATCTAAAATGCTATCCTTGCTTTGACTGTCCCCAGGACTCAATGGGACAAATTGGAAAGTCGTTTGTTGTTCTGGGCCAAATTCGACAATAAACCTATCGTAATCCCAATTGCGAGCGTTCGATCTTGTTTTCCAAAGACCTGTGTCAAAAATCTTCTCGTTACCTTGCCACAAGGTGAATTGCTCTGGTGAGCTTCCGCCATTCACATCAATTGTCATCTTTCCTTTGTTGTATAATACATCAGCTTCCTCAAAACGTGTAATTGCTGCATTGTTACTAAGAACTTTGAGCTGACCTTGCCCAAAACTTACCTCATATTTGGTAGACGCAGCTAGCGGGTCAAAAATAAGCTTCTTGTTAAATTTTGTTGCTGCAATAGACAATGCCCGTTCGCGCAAATCATTGAACTGGTCAGATAGTAAAGATCTATCCCGGTCGTTCATTAATGGATCCGCTGCTTGGTTTGCAAGTGTTCGCATCTGGTTATAAATTTTGTCTGCCTGCCGAATCGCGTCCGATTGTGCCTGCATTATGCTGATGGCATTTTGAAAAGCATTTATAGATCCCTTTTTGAATCTTCTTTGATTCTCAATGTTGGCCGCGAAATTCACTCCACCTGCTCCTTCATTACTAAAAGCGGCCTGCCTGACCACATTTCCTGAGCTCCCTACTTTTTTGATCGAATGCTCTGCCTTCATGGATGAGTAGTCGATTTTTCTGACTAAGTTTTCAATTTCTCCAAACATAATTATTTTTCCTTCCTTGGTATTTTGATTTTTAAATTAATATATTAACTAAATCCTGATGGATCTACATTGCCTGCGTCATTAGTGTAGCATTTTGCTGGCTCTCAATCCTTGTTTTGCTGAGTTCGTTCAAATCGGCGGTGAAATCCGTTTCACCGACCTGGGAGAGTGATTTTTTCCTGAGTCTCAATTGCTTTTGGGTGGTACCCATAGCTATCTCATCACGATTAAAATTACTTACTATCTGTACATTCTGCTCACCTAGGTTATCGATTTCCGCACGCAACACATCTATGTCTTTGAGGGCATCCGAAGCAGTACCAATGGAGATGGTCGGAAATCCAGTTTCATCATGCCTAGGATAAACCAATGCCATTTGAGCCACAGTTAGCATGCGATTGTAGATCTTTTCCGCCTGCCTC
>CACFTI010000014.1 GCA_902569115.1 uncultured Verrucomicrobiota bacterium
TTTTTTATAAGACGGTAGAAACAGCTCTGGAAATGAGAGAAGTCTTGGTTGATTTATTTCCGCAAAGTGACCTAACGATTATGTCGGCAGCTGTTTCGGATCATCGACCCGAATTCTTCCGCGGCAAAAAAATTAAAAAGAATAAGTTTCCCGAAAGTTTAAACCTTATCCCTAATCCAGATATTCTTCATGAGCTGGGTAGTATGAAATTGCCAAATCAGAAGTTAATCGGTTTTGCTGCTGAGAGTGACGATCATATCGCGAATGGACAAAAAAAACTGGAGGCAAAAAACCTGGACTGGATAGTAGTGAATGATATCTCAAACCCAAAAATCGGTTTTGAATCTGAAATGAACCAGGTTACTTTATTGTCTCGAAACAATGAGCACTTTTCCTTTCCATTGTCTTCCAAGAAAGAAATAGCCTCTGCTATTCTCAATCAGGTATGGAAGTAAACAAATCAAATCGTAATCCCCTGGACCGTGTCCTTGGCCGTCTGGATGATTTGGATGAAGTTAACCTTGGAATTCTCGTTCAAAGGCTTGCCAGAGAACGCAAATTACTGGAGACGGTTTTTGATGTTATTCGGGACGGCGTATTGGTTTTGGACGAAAAAGGTTTTCTTACCTACTCTAATCAGCAAGGTCGAAACTTGATTGGGTTGAAGGATAACCATTCTGAAAAAATAAATATTCGAAAAGCATCCCCTGAAATAGCTCGTGCTTTGGGCATGGATAGGGCACAAGATCCTTCCTATCCGGAGGTTGTGATGAGAGAGATGCAAATTTCCTACCCAGAAGTTAGGCAGCTACGTATCTATGCTGTGCCTATTGAGAGGTCTGGTTCCAAGGAGACAGAAGGGGGGAAGGCAGGACTTGCGGTGGTGATGACTGACTTTACCGAGGAGCTGGATGATTTGAACGCCAAAATTGAAAGCGAAAAAGTATCCAGCATAATGGATCTTGCTGCCGGAGTTGCACATGAATTGGGTAACCCACTGAATTCTATAAACATACATCTCCAGCTGTTACAGCGGAATTTAAAAAGTATGGGGCAGGATACGAAGATGCAAAAGTCCCTCCAATCCTGTATCAAGGAGGTTCAGCGCTTGGACGGTATCATTTCGCATTTTTTGAAAGCAATTCGACCCACGGATCCCGATTTTAAGAAAATTAATCTTCTGAAGATCATTGAAGAAACAGTCCGGTTAAGGGAGAAGGAATTGAATGCGAAAAAAATCTCGGTGAGCATGGAAGCTGGAGTTAGAGAGCCCATGATTCATGCAGATGCGGAGCAGATCAAACAGGTCTTTTTCAATGTCATCGGAAATGGAGTGGATGCAGTCGGTGAAAATTCAACAATTCGAATCGTGACTGGTATCGATGATCATTATGTTTTCGCAAAAATTGTTGATCAGGGAACAGGCATCAAAAAAGAGGATATTGCCCGGGTGTTCGAACCTTACTTTACGACCAAAAAAACCGGGCATGGGATCGGCATGATGATTGTTCACCGAATTATGAGAGATCATGGGGGCGAAGTGGGCATAGATAGCAAGGAAGGGTCAGGCACAATTGTCACCTTGAATTTTCCGCGAAAATCAATTCGTCGTACACTGCTTGAAAGTACAGAATCAGATAACCAAGTAGCATGAAATCGAATTTGTTGATTGTTGATGATGAAGAGCATACCCGCGAAGGGCTGGAACTTGCGTTGGAAGACAAGTTCGAAGTCTTTTTGGCCTCGAGTGCGGAAGAAGCTTTTAATGCGATGGAGGCGGAAAAATTTGAGGTGGTCCTCACCGACTTGCGAATGTCGGGCGAGTCCGGCATGAGCGTGATTGATTATGCCATCAGAAATGCTCCTGATTCGATTTGTATTATGATGACTGCCTACGGGGAAGTGGATGTCGCGGTCGAAGCAATGAAAAGGGGAGCTTTTGACTTTCTTTCCAAACCGGTGAATTTAGAGAAATTAGATTTGCTGATCATGCGTGGCTTGAATGAAAGAAAGCTCAAAAAAGAAAACCACGATTTGCATAAACGCCTTGATAAAACTTATAGCTTTGATGGCATTCTTGGTAAATCCCAGGCCTTGGAAAAAGTGCTGGAGCAGGTTCAATTAGTCGGTCCATCCAAAGCAACGGTTCTCGTAACCGGGGAAACAGGTACCGGAAAAGAGCTTATTGCCCAGGCAATTCATCAAAACAGTGATCGTTCGCGCGGCCCTTTTGTTCCTGTTCATTGTGCTGCCCTACCTTCCAACTTACTGGAGAGCGAATTATTTGGACATGAAAAAGGTGCATTTACTGGAGCCATGGAGAAACGAATAGGTCGCTTTGAATCTGCCAATAAGGGTACTTTATTTCTGGATGAAATTGGAGAAATTGATGCATCTACCCAGGTTAAACTGCTGCGATTTCTTGAATCGAAAAGTATTGAAAGGTTAGGAAGTGCTCAGACAATCGACTTGGATGTACGTTTAGTCTGTGCGACCAATCGCGATCTACGAAAAATGTCAGAGAAAGGTGAATTTCGAGAGGATCTATTTTATCGCATGAATGTGGTAACGGTTCATCTGCCAGCACTTCGCGAAAGAGGCGAAGATGTATCTCTCTTGCTTCACCATTTTTTAAAACAATTTGCCAATGAGAATCAATTTGATGTACCTACCCTTAATCGAGAAGCACTCGAAGTGCTTGAAAAATATTCTTGGCCGGGAAACATTCGTGAATTGCGTAACTTTTGCGAGAATCTTGTGGTGCTAAAGAGAGGTCTGGAGATTACACCGTATGATTTGGATATCCGTTTTTCTTCAAATGAAGCGAGTGCCCAAAGTGTTCCTTCTGAAGGTGTCGCGGCATCCCATCTTTCGGTAGAAGAAAATGAAAAAAGGCTTCTACGCAATGCACTTTTACAATCGGGAGGAAATCGCACGAAGGCAGCTGAGTTAATGGGTATTAGCCGGCGGACATTGCATCGTAAATTGGAGAAGTGGCCAGAACTCGATCACAAATAATAGGGAGATGGCTGCTCGGGCTGGATTCGAACCAGCGACCAAGTGATTAACAGTCACCTGCTCTGCCACTGAGCTACCGAGCAATCATGACTAATATTATGGGTAATCTTTTGGCTTGTGTCAACCTCGACCCTTTAAGTCAAAAGGACCCTACCATATTGCCTCATACGGTAGGGTCCATAAGACCTATGTAGATAGTGTTGCCCCCACTTTCTACTTAAACAAGTTATTTTTTAATTTTACGGATAACCTGAAACAAACAAACTAGATCTTAAATATTTATATTAAAAATTTAGAATTTGCTTGTTATACTAAGCATAGCGTTGATAGGTGCACCAACTGATACTTGATGTGTGCTATGTGAGTGTGGGAAATAAAGCTCATCCAAAAGGTTTTCAATATTTAGCCCAAGAGTTGTGTTATCAGTAAGGGCATAGGATGCCCCAACATCTACTCTGGTATAGTCCGGCAATTCAGGAGATCCTGCGGAGGTGCTTTTGAGGTAGCTTTCGTCTTGGTAAATGATTCCGAGATTAACGGCAAGGCGGTCGGAAACCAAGTAGTTATTCCAAATTGAAAACACATTCTCTGGAGCTTCTTTCAGCCTGTTTCCATCTTTGTCCTTAGCATCTAGGCTCGTGTAACCTGCAGTCAGGTACCATTTTTCTGACAAATTGCCAGTAAGTTGCAGTTCGAAACCTGTTGTTTCTGACTCTTGTTCGGAACTGGTTCCATCACCATTAAGAACTGGCTTGTTAGCCTGCACTTCAAAATAGGCGGCGTTCATGGTCAATCCTACCGGCAGGTCATACTTTATTCCAAACTCAATATTTTCGAAGGTGTTTGGATCAAGTTTGCTGTCACTTGAACCGAGCTTGGCATACTGGTCCCCTGCTTTAGGAGCAAAGGTTTCACTATAAGCACCATAGAGCATAGCTTCGTTTGTAATATCAAAGGTCAATCCTGCTCGAGGAGATGTGGTAAAATCTCTGTCATCTCCGCTATTTGCTGCGGTTTTAGCGTCAACTACATCAAACCTCATATCGTCAAAGCGTACGCCCAATAGAAGGTTTATGGAATCAGTGATAGAAATCTCGTCGTTAAGATAAAACGAAAGCACATCAATTTCTGCAAATGTCCTGTCATTCAAAGCACTATTTGCTCCAGTGTAACCTTGGTTAAATGTTGCGTTTCCTGAACTATTAACCCCGTACCCACCTGTGAGATTTAAAGGACGAGAGATGTTAAATACTTCATTATCGTCATTTGTTTGATCCCAGTTGGTATTGTAACGGTCGTTGTCGTTGTCAGTGTCTAGGTATTGTATTCCGGCAGTAATGTTATGCACAAGGCTACCAGTTTCGAATTCTCCAGAAACATCATAAGAAAGAATGCCAGTACTACGTTTAGTGGTGTCTTTATATCCATCGATAGTTACTACTGAAGTACCTGCTGTGTAGCCAGAAGCGTAGATGTTTTGATAAAGCTTGTCATGGCTACTGTGGCTAACCGCTAAACGACCATTTAAGGAATCAGCTAAGTCATGCTCGAAAATAGCCCGAAAAATGTGTGCTTCGTGCGTCGAGAAATTTTCCGTGGCGTCACCAAATACTATATTCTTGTAGGCTTCAACTGGTTTTCCGTTTGCGGTTGGAATACCACGATCAATGAAACGTTCCTGATCGAGATACTCATAGGACAGATGTAAAGTTGATCCATCTCCCAAATCATAATTAACAACGGGATTAATTCCAAAGCTGTCGCCGTAGTAGAAATCACGGTGATTCTCCAGGTTATCCATGAACATATTAACCCGAAAAGCAGAGCTCTCATTCAGATTTAAGTTTTTGTCCAATTGAACACTGGTTTCACCGAAGGTATCAATACTGCCACTCAGCGTAAGGAAATCTTCTCCGATTTTACCTTGCTTGGAAACGCGGTTGATAAGTCCATATGCCCCACCGAAACCGGAGAGAAGAGCATCAGGTCCTCGAATAATCTCAACCTGTTCAATATTATAAAGTGGGCGGTAGTATTGAACATCGTCGCGGACGCCGTCTCGATAAAAATCTTGGGTGGTTCGCATACCCCGAATTACGGCAGCATCACGGTGTCCCTCTCCTTGTGAATTAATTACACCTGGTGTATAATCGATCACATCCCCAACACTTTTAAGACCTTGGGCCTTTATTTGGTCTGCGTTCATAATCGATAAACTCTTAGGTAAGCTTTCGGCAGGCAGAGAGGTCTTCAAGCCTGAAGATAAAGTTGGAGCTTCAGTCTGGGCACCAATCACATTTAATGGTTTAAGCTCAGAAGTAGCTTTTTCGCCATCTTCTTGGGCAAGTAGATTGAAGTTGGCCAAGGCTAAAGCCAAAAGTCCAATTCCATATTTATGAGTTATATTTTTCATGTGAGTTTGTGTTTGCATTGGGTAATGAGACTGAGACTCAATCTCAATGAGACTGAGACTCAATCTCAACAAGGAGCCTTTGTCAACACCTTTTGGGAAAAAGTTTGAAAATTAGAAGATATTAAAACTCTTTTACGACCAAAGCCTCAGAAAACTGGAATAGTATTCAATTTGACCACTCAATAGTTTCAATATTTTATAATGCTAATTGCTCCTGTAGTTCAATGGATAGAACATTGGTCTCCGGAACCGAAGATCTGGGTTCGACTCCCAGCGGGAGTGCCACTTAGTTTCTTTGATCTAATCTTGGCAGTTGTCTGATTTAGAATAGGATAAGGTTTATGAATCTAGATTCATTGATACCTCTAAAGCAGAAACTCGAAACGCATCCTATTTTTGAGAGGATTAATTCAGTTGAAGAATTAAAAATTTTCATGGAACACCATGTGTTTGCGGTTTGGGATTTCATGTCTCTGCTCAAAAAGCTTCAAAAGGATTTGGTGCCAAACGGATCCCCTTGGATCCCCAACCCTAATGGTAATCTTGTTAGGTTCATCAACGAGATTGTTATGGAAGAGGAATCTGATCAGGCGTTTGGAAAGGGAAATGAAATTACCTACACAAGTCATTATCAAATTTATTTAGATGCAATGTCTGAAGTGGGTGCATCGACAAATGTGATCACGGAATTTGTGGAGGAGGTATCGGGCAAAGGTATCGATGCAGCTTTCGATTCCAGCAAGATTCCAGATCCTTCCTTGAAATTTATGAAGCATACTTTCGATCTGATCGAAAGGGGAAAGTCTCATGAAATTGCATCCTCTTTTGCTATCGGGCGGGAAAGTATAGTGCCCCTGATGTTTCAAAGGATTCTGGATCAGTCAAAGTTGGGAGCTCAGGAAGTGCCTGTTTTTCGTTATTATTTACAAAGACACGCAGAGCTCGACGGTGATCATCACGGACCGATGGCACTCAAATTATTAGAAAATATGTCCGCAGGTGATCCCGAGGTAGAAAACGAAATTGTACAACAGGCAGAAAAAAGTATCGAACAAAGAATAAGTTTTTGGGACGGAGTCCATGCCGCCTTGCCTTGAAGCTTTAAAATTGAAGATTAAGCCAGTTCTATCTCGATCGTAAATTCATCCCTTGCGGAGGGGGCGACCAAACGCGTGGTTTCGTTCGCCGGAGAATTGGGAGGAGACATCCACGGTTCTACACAGTAATAGGGGCTCTCAGGTTTAGTCCATGTTACAAAGGTTAATCGAGATCCCACTTCAGCGCCCCCTACTTCGGAAATGCGAATTGTTTCTTCTCCATTACCCAAACTTATTTCGGCACAGGGCTCTGTTGTTTGATTAAAAATATTATTGATCAGATCTGGTGCATCTAGGCGGTATGAGCCATCAGTTGATGGTACTTTTTTCGTCAGATTACCCTCTGGTTCGTATTGATAAACAGTCTTGGCGGGAATCTGTAAAGTATGGTCTGAAAGAGCTAAATCTTTTCGCCAGGGTACCTGAAAATAGGGGTGCAGACCAGCAGACCAGGGGATAGGAGTTCTCCCTTCATTTTCTAAAACAAGACTAATCTGAAGAGATAATTCAAGAAAATGATAAATAACGGTGAAAGTATATTCATAGGGATAGTATTCATTATCTTTTTGTATGAGTTCTGCCTCGAACCCAGACTGATCAATCGAACGGACAGAGAAATCAGCATCCTTGGCAAAGCCATGCATTGGCATATTGACTGAGGCACCAGATGATGGAGACCATTTGTCTTGCTCTCCGTCCTGAAAACATCTTCCTGCAAAGGGGAAAAGAATCGGAATACCTCCATGAACATTGCGAATGCCAGTGTCGCTCAGGGTTTCCGGCCAATGAATGACATCCCTTACCGAACCATCTCCCATGTTTAGATGCCAATTCATGAGCAATGCACCCTGTTCGGGTGAAGCAAGAAAAGTGGATGGACCCACATCCCATCTTCTAATTTCCTGATCTTGATAGTTGATTTTCTCCATGTATTTCAATTGTCCATTCTTTCCTGTTTGCGCAAATACATTAATCAAACAAAATTGAATATGTCCTTTCTATGATACCCAAATTATTAAAACTCCTATCAATTTATTTTCTGCTCTGCGGTTTTTTGTGTGCTAAAGAAAATATGACTGATACAAATTCTTCTTCGCCCTCTTCCCTTTCTGAGGGAGAGGATGATATTATAGTTGCCTATCAAATCCCGATACGGGATCAAATTGGTCCACCTATTCTTAATATTTTACGACGAGGATTAAAAGATGCCATCCGGGAAAAAGCAGAGTTGGTTATTCTGGACATGGATACACCAGGTGGGGAGCTTGGAGTTACATTGGAAATAATGGAAGAAATCATCGAAAACCTAGAAAAGTTCGATGGGAAAATAATCACTTATGTGAACGATGAAGCGATTTCTGCGGGAGCATATATTGCGATCGCAACCAGTGAAATTGCCTTTTCGCCTAAATCACAGATTGGAGCGGCCGAAGCGGTAAGTGGCGGAGGAGCCAATATTGATTCGTCTATGAAGAGGAAGATTAATTCTTACTTGAAGGCGAAAATACGAAACTATGCAGGGGATTATCGTTACCGCTCACAAGTTATGGCTGCAATGATGGATGCCAATGAAAGCCTGATTATAGAAGGCGAGCCTCTAAAAACAGCATCAGGTAGTCTTATCAAAAAACCTGGAGAATTGCTTACGCTAACTGGACTGGAGGCTTGCCTAGAATATGGTACCCCCCCTGCCCCGTTATTAGGGTTTGGAGTTTATGAATCAGTCGAAGAGATAATGGATGAAAGATATGGTTCGGGCCAGTGGGAGATCAGAAAAATGGAGATTAATTGGGCGGAAGAAATGGGACTATGGCTAAATGGTATAGCACCTTTGATACTAAGTATCGGTTTGGTTTGTATATTTGTGGAATTCAAAACTCCAGGTTTTGGTATTTTTGGGGTCGTTGGAATTATTCTTTTACTTGTCTTTTTCGGATCAAAATATGTGGCAGGCTTGGCCGGGCAGGAAGAATTGCTGGTTTTTCTTTTGGGTGCTTGTCTCGTGCTGGTGGAAATCTTCTTGGCACCCGGTTTGGTGATCCCCGGAGTTTTGGGAATTGCTCTGATGATGGGCAGTATTTTTTGGGCCATGGTGGATGTGTGGCCAACTCCTGATTTTGAATGGAGTATGGAAGTTATTCGCCCCCCTTTATGGGAGATGTTACAGACATTAAGTCTGGTATTTTTATTTGGTCTGCTAGTATCTAAGTTTTTACCCAAAACACCTATGTGGAAAAAGCTAGTCCTTTCCACGACTCTTGGAAGTGACGGGGCACTGAAAGATAATCTGCAAAGTCAGGAAGTTACCAATCAATTGATTGGCAAGCAGGGTAAATCTATTTCAGAATTGTATCCAGGTGGCCAAATAGAAATTGATGGTGTTCGCTATGATGCACGCTCGAACTTAGGTAAAATAGCCAAAGGAGAGAAAATTGAAGTTGTCAAAAAATCTGAATTCGAATTAGTGGTCAAATTGATAGATACATGATTGAAGTAATTGGAGTCTTATGCCTTTGCTATCTACTCATCGGACTGGAGGCAATTGTACCAGGTGGTGTTTTGGGAGTTCTTGGGTTCCTGGGTTTATTTTTTGCTGCCTACCTTGCTCAAGTTGAATTTGGTGGCTGGTTTGCTCCTTCTCTCACTTTCCTACTGGGAGGGCTTGGTGCATTGATTTTAGTTTTTATGGAGTTTAAATGGCTGTCCAAAAGCCCGTTGGGAAAGCGACTATTTATGGACAGAGCAATCGAAGGCGGAAGCAATAAGGAAGTAGCTACTTCTGAAGTATTGGGAAAAACTGGAAAAACTCTTACCGACCTGCATCCTGAAGGGCGAATCCAGGTTGACGAGGAAATATTTGATGCAGTATCTGAGGACGGATTGATTCAAAAGGGAATATCTGTGAAAGTTATTTCCATTGAAAACTTTTGTCTGAGAGTTCGGATCGATTGATTTTGCATGGACTGAATTAGTGTCTATAAATACGGATAAATTACTTAATTATGATTGAATGGATTATTATTGGATTGTTGGCCGTCATCGGATTGGTCGTATCACTTGTTATCATCTCGTTTTTCAACACCTGGTTGAAAGCATTCTTAGCGAAAGCAACCGTTGGGTTTACCACTTTGCTAGCAATGAGACTGAGAGGGGTTCCTGTAGGTATGATCGTAGATGCAAGAATCACGGCGGTTAAGGCTGGCATCCCATTAGAAACCGACCAACTTGAGGCTCATTATCTGGCGGAGGGTAATGTTGTTCAAACTGTTCAGGCTTTGATTGCAGCCTCCAAAGCGAATATTGAATTAGCATGGGACCGTGCATGTGCGATAGATTTGGCAACTCGTGGAACTAGCAAATCAGTCTTAGAGGCGGTGAGAACATCGATTAATCCAAAAGTGATTGATTGTATGATTGAGGGGCGGGAAACGATCGATGGTGTGGCCAAAGATGGTATTCAGGTAAAAGTACGAGTACGGGTAACTGTAAGGAGTAATCTGGATCGATATGTTGGAAGTGCTCAGGAGGAAACTGTGATTGCCAGAGTTGGGGAAAGTATCGTCTCCACCATTGGGTCTTCAGAGAATTATAAAGCCGTCCTTGAAAACCCCAATTCGATCACGGAAAAGGTATTAGATCGTGGCTTGGATCAGGGAACTGCATTTGAAATTCTTTCTATTGATATTGCCGATGTTGATTTGGGTGAAAACAGAGGAGCAGCTTTACGATCATCGCAGGCTGCTGCTGATAAAGAAGTTGCCCAGGCGCAGGCAGAAATTAGAAGAGCAGCAGCCGTAGCCCTAGAGCAGGAAAATGTGGCAAAGGTACAGGAGATGCAAGCCAAGCTAGTAGAAGCTGAGGCACAGATACCCCTTGCCATGGCAGAGGCTTTCAAGAGTGGAAACCTTGGAGTTATGGACTATTACAAGTTGCGTAATGTGGAGGCTGATACTGAGATGAGGGACAGCATCTCGAAAGGATCAGATCAAGATTAAGTTAATTTGTCTGATTTATGCCTGACTTACCTCTAGATACCCTTTTTATAGTCGGACTGCTTATCGCATCCTTTGTTGGAAAGTTTTTCCAAAAAAAATCAGCTGATGAATCTCCTTCTAATAATAAACCCATTGGTTCATCGGAAAATAAAGAAAAGACTCCGACCCTACGAGATGTGCTCAGGGAAGCTTGGGATAAGGCAAACCAACCTGAAGTTCTAGAACCTGAATTCACAGAATCGGCTCCTCCACCCTTACCTTTTGAGTATGAAGAGGAAGGCATTAACGAAGATGAAGAAATTCGATCCGAGAAGATAGTTCCAGAAGTTATTTCGCAAATGGAGAATAAAGTCCAATTAGGCTTTTCTACCGCTAATAATCGTATTCAGGGTAGGCATAATTGGATAAAAAAGGAGCTTTTTTCGAACCGTAATTCTCTTAAGCGAGCTTTCCTTTTAAAAGAGATACTCGACAAGCCCAAATCTCTCAGACTGTTCTAGATTCAGGTTTCCTTCGCTTTTTCTCCAGCATTAGAGTTAGGAAAAGTTTTTTTAGCAGATATGCTAAGCATGAGCTCTTTTTGCATGCACTTATTATTCCATTTGCATGTGTTCGGAAATTGACATTTTTCCTTGGGACAATCTTCAATCGAATCCTTCTTTTTCAAATTTTTTTTCACTCGTGTTATTACTTGCCTTGTCACTAAATAGAGTTTTTGGCAATGCTGAAGCCTTCATCCAACAGATCCTTAGTAAGCAATGATGACCGAGTCAGGTATGTCGATGGTACCACATGTTTGACTGTCTGGTATGATGAACAAAAAGAAATAATTGCTTTTGAAGTGATCTTTGGTTTGGTCGTGGACGAGTGGGCATTTCTTTATCACCGAAAAGGAACGACAAGATATTGTAAGGTTGATAATGGTGATAATCGTATTGGACGACCCCAAAAACAGATCATGTCAGGTGTTTATAATCTACCGATTTCCAAAATTGAGGAGTTTTCTCAATTTGATGGAGATGTGCTTTTGGAGGAAAAGAATTTTGTCTTGAACATAATGAAAGAAAGTGGCGTCCAATAGCTTGTTGACCAATCAAAATTGTCATTTACTACCCTTTCCCTATCATTATGGTTTTTAAGTTCTTAAATTTGTATTTTTTTGGCGTTCTTTTTTTAAGTTTTGCTATCACTGTAGATGCTTCTGAAATCAGTATCGTCAGGGAGAATGGAAAGCTAATTATCAAAGCCGGAGATGATCTTTTCACTCAATATATTTACGAAGATGAAAAGCGTGCAAAGCCGATTTTATACCCTGTACTCGGTCCTTTCCAAAAACCAATGACTCGAAAATTTCCACTCAGTGAGAAGGGCGACGGAGAAGAACCAGATCATCCTCACCATACTTCCCTCTGGTATACCCACGGAGATGTAAATGGTGTTGATTTTTGGGCGGTTGGAGAGAATAAGGGTAAAATTATCCATCAAGAATTCCTCAATTTGGAGGGAAATACTTTTACTTCCTCAAATTTCTGGAAGGATGGGCAGGGAAAAACAATATGTCAGGACGAGCGAACTTTTCATTTTTATGAATTTACTAAAAACGAACGAGCTATTGATATTAGAATTACCCTGATGGCCACCGTTGAGGATCTCGTTTTGGGTGATACAAAAGAGGGTAGCATGGGAATTAGGATGACTCCTGAGTTTCGTCTACGAGGAAAGGTGGCTCGCGGTTCATGCCTGAATAGTGACGGGGTTGTTGGAAAGGCAATTTGGGGAAAACGGGCCTCATGGGTTTCTTACTGGGCTATGTTCGATAATAAGGATTTCGCCATTTCGATATTTGATCATCCATCCAATCCTCGACATCCAACTTGGTGGCATGCCAGGGATTACGGTTTGGTTGCAGCCAACCCTTTTGGTCAGCATGATTTTGAAGGGAAACCCGAGGGTATTGGTAAGATGGAGCTTAAATTAGGAGAAAGCGTTACTTTTTTTTATCGTTTTTTGTTCCATATGGGAAATCCCACCAAATCCGAGGTTTCCAAGAAATATATAGAATGGTCGAAAAGAAAAACCTGACTCTCATTCCTCCCATCGTAGTCCTAGTGATTTGGATAGATTGAGTGCGAATTGAAATACCTGTAATCTTGTCGATAGTTCATCTCTTTGGATACTGAGGTATTGTCTTTCATCTTCTAATAACTCAAGCTGCGAGATTAAACCGACTTGCAGTTGTTCAAGTGTAGTTGCGTAGACCTTTGCAATCTCTTTTGAAGCGTTGCTTGCAATAGCGTGCTCATTTTGGCTCATAATGAAAGATTTGGTAGCCAATTCAATTTCCTCGATAGCTAAATTAATAGACGCATTCCATTCATCTTTATAAAGCTCTGCTTGTGAAAAAGCTGCTTTGCGGGCGATTTTTTTCTTGGGACTCCAAATGGGAAGATTGAGAACTGGTCCAAAGGATGCCTTCCATTGCTTAAAGGGAGTGGATAAATCTGAACTCATAGAGATGCCAGATGCCCGGAATGACAGGGAGGGATAAAGGTCGTATTGAGAGCTTTTTTTCAGAAGAAGACTTTCTTTCAGTTTTGCCTCTTTTACTTTGAGATGTGGCAAGTTTTTCAAAGCACGGGTTGGGAATATCTCAGGTAAAGAAGGAATCTCCATATCGGAGAGTTTTATTATTTCAGGAAGCTCGGCTTGGAGGGGGTTGCCAAGCAATGAGCAAAGCCGAATCTTAGCGGTTTCAAATAGTCTAAAGACTTTCGATTGTTCCAGCTTTATTTGTTCAAGGGCAATCTTTTGCCTGACGTAAGTTGTGTTATTATCCAAACCTGCCTGAACCCGTTGCCCGTAGAATACCAAACTTTTTTTCTGACTGGCTGTGGCTTCTTCCAAAATCTGCATTTCTTCTTTCAGGGCACAGATTAAAAGCCAAGAGCGGGCTATTTCGTGGATGAAAGTTAACTTTGAGGCTTCCTTGAGATATTCAGCTTCCTGGATATGTAAAATAGAGGATTTCTTTAGCAGTTTCCATTTTCCCCAGAGATCTATTTCCCAATCAAACAAGGCACCGGTTTGCCAATTAGGAATTGATTGCTCTACAAAACCTGATTCTCTCGTATTTTCTTTGCCCTCCTTGAACCCTAGTTGTGCATTCAGCTTCGGTTCTGAATCTGCAGTGGGCAAACCCGATTTGACTCTGACAAGTTCTACTTTAGCAAGCTGCACCTTCCAGTCGGGGTTCTTCAGAAGAGCTCTGCTTACTAGAGAATCTAGTCCATTAATTTTGATTATTGATTGAAAGAAGGGAACATTAGACGCGTTCGATTCACCTGAAAGAGAGAAGTGATGATCTGGGGGCGTATGACTTTCTGTCGTGGTGATATCAATATGTTTTGACTTACACCCCCAAAATAAAAAAAGTAAAAATAAATAAAATTTAGGCATACTTCTCTTAAAAATAAATTAATTTAGAAGCTGTATTTGCTCAGCGTTAAGAATAAATGATTGAGCAGTTGATTTGTTACTTATACGACCTTTAACCTTTACTTTTTTCCCTGCTTCAATACCCCCTACTCCTTCAAGTGTCCCGTCGATTATTGTTCCGTTATGATCGATAACTTGAACTGACATTGTCGAACGCACAATGTTTCTACGGTCTTCACAGCATGCGTCCCATGGTGTTGGGCAACTATCACCTGAAATTTCATCGCAAGTTTCCAGGGAGTCATCACCAAGGACGAATACTGCTCGATTAGCAGTGAAAGGATTTTTCATTCCTCCAATGAAGCCCTCCACAACTAGTATCTTATCGGTGTAGTTTGTATCTTTTGCACCGTTGACCCCTAAAGAAGCACCAATGTCTTTCCTGACGATAAAATTATTTGGTAATACAGCCTTTTTAAAATTGGGTTCAGAATCTGAATTATTTGAACAGCCTGAAAAATATATCAAGCTTGAGAAAATGAGGAGGTAGAGATTGTTAGGGAAATTTTTCATTGGTTTTATAAAAATATGGTTTAAGAAGATCGGAGAGTTTCTGGTAAATCGGGTCGTAAGCATTTCCAAGACGGAGGGAGAACTCCTACCATTCCCAGAAGAGTGCCTGCTGCTACTCCTGAAAGAATTATGGTTTGATCGAAGCTGAGCGTGAAAACTCCTATCGAAAAAGGAAATGAAAGACCTTCAAGAAATAGAACACTAAGAAAAATAGAAAGTGTAGCGGCAATGAAACCGGTAAACATAGCCTCTTGCGATAAACTAAAAAATATAGAAAACCTTGAAAATCCTATAGCCTGAAGAGCACCAAACTCTTTAATTCTTGCTGAAAAAGTTGCAAAGAGAGTATTCAAGCCACCCATAAATGCTCCAATTGAAATCAGAATAGCTGAAATCCAGGCCATCCATCGAATCGGGGCATAAAAAGAGGAAATTTTTGCGTAGTAGGTAGACTCTTTAAGTGCCACTAATTCCAGATCAAGTCGTGTCTTGGCAAAGACTTCAGCATCCGCAAATGAATTATCATTTGCCGCTGAAAGTACCACGCAGGATAGGGTGTCTCGCTGAATATAGGTCATTAGGTCTAAAAGTGGTATCCATATTTCAGCTTCCATTACCGTGCCTCTTGCATCGAAGACACCTACAATTCTTAGTTTTTCTTTATTGAACTCCAGAAATTCTCCAATCATCAAATCCTTGGCATCTAAACCAAGCTTATGGTGTGCAAGCCGACCGACCATAACCTCTCCTGATTGGGGAAATTTTCCTTCGAGTAACCGGATTTTTCTATGTACCCACAAAGCTTGATGTTGAACTCCCCTTAAAAGAGCTTGAGCCTGTTGATTTTTCTTCGTTTGCACCATCCCATTATAATGAACTTCAGGAGAAATTGCAGATTGGTTCATCACTTGTCTAATCCCCTTTAGACTGGCATTTACGATCTCATCGGTCCCGAAGGCAATTTCGCTGCGTTCGATGCTTTCTTCACTACCAGCCCCTAGGAAAATAATATTTCGTTCGCTCCCCGAATTGGTAAGTGTGCTTTGCATGGCTTGGTTAATCGCAAAGGCAACCATTATCAAAAGAACAACTAGGCAACTTCCCCCAACCAACTGGAGAGTTTGAGTAGGTCTCCTGAAGACATTTCGAATTGTGTAGGCAAGCGGAATCATAGGCTATGTAGCTCTTAAATTTTCGGCGATGGAATGACTGCTTGCTTGCCAAGCCGGGTAGGCACCTGCGATTACACCTAATGTCCATGAAAGGCCAAAGCCTATTAACCAAACTGAATGGGTTGGAATAAAGGCCAGGGCCAATCCTTCGTTTCCTATGGTTATACTTTGTAGATGAAGAAAAATCGTAGCAGCGGAAACGCCAAACACTCCACCTAAAGTTGAAAGAATTACAGCTTCTGCCACAATTAGCCATGCAATAGCTCCCTGTGAGTACCCCAGAGTTTTCAAAACAGCGTGTTCTGAAATTTTACTTCGGACTGCAATGAGAATTGTATTGGCGATTAATCCGATCACTGCAAGTACCGAGGCGATCCCGATCCATCTTGAGAAAGTAATTAATTCGATTAGTTCTTTAGCCGTACTGGCAAAAAAAGCTTTTTCTGGGCTTGTATTGGTAGGTTCCGGTTCGTTTTTGAATCTTAGATCGATCTGCTTGGCTACGGAATCCAGAGCCGAAGAATCTTTTACTTTAACGATAAATTGAGTAACAACTCCAAGTCCAATTCTTGATGTTTGTTGAAGAAAAGGAAGATGAACATAAGCAACATTTTCATCCTGAGAAGATTCAGAGGAACGGATAATTCCGGCCACTGTTACGGTAACCCCGGCAGCATCGAAGCTATCCCCAATCTTTAATCGGCGCCTTTGAGCCAGATTAGCACCAATGAGAGCTCCGTCTGAACGTTCTAACCACTTGGAAAGGGATCCATGCAAGAAATGCATCTTTTCAGATAGGGCACCAACCTTGGATGAAGGGATTCCGCGAAAAACTACTACATCTAAACTAGTTCCACAATTATTAACTAAAATTTGAACTGGAATGACCTCAGTAACCCCATCCATTCTCTTAATTTCACTTTCATAATATTCGGGGAGTCTGCTTGTGGATGGACAAAAACGGTTTTCACGAAAAACAATCAGAGTGGTATCATTGGCTGTAGATTGAGTCGCACTCCTCAGCGAGCTTTGCATTGTTTCGATGGTTGTAAAAAGAAACATCCCGGTTGCCACACCGATTGTAGTAAGAACCGAACGAGTACGATTTCTATAGGCGTATTTGGCCGCAACTACAATGAGGTTGAAGGATTTCATATTTTGATTTCTGATCGAATAATTAATTTACCTTTTTCGAGTTCAAGGCATCGGGTAGCTCGACGGGCGGCTTTGGGGTCATGAGTTACCATGACAATAGTTTTCTTTTGATAGGTAGAAAGACCTTCTAGTAGATCGAGGATTTCATCGGCGGACTCTCTGTCCAAATCCCCAGTGGGTTCATCCGCCACAATTAAGGAGGGTTCCGAAACTAATGCACGGGCAATGGCAACTCGTTGCTCCTGGCCTCCGGAAAGTTCGTTCGGGAAGTGGTCCAATCTATCAGATAGGCCGACTTGTTCTAAAGCAGCCTCTACCCGCCCTCTTCTTTCTTTTTTGCTGATATCATGGAGTAGCAAAGGAAGTTCAACATTTTCGAAAGCAGTCAGAACAGGCATCAAGTGATATAGTTGAAAGATATAACCTACATGTTTACTTCTCCATGTTGTTAGCTGTTCACGGCTCATATTATGGAGGGAGTAAGATCCTATGTCCAAAGTCCCCTCGCTAGGAGAATCTATGCCGGCAATTAAATTTAGAAGCGTGGTTTTACCACTACCTGATGGTCCCATTAGGGAAATGAATTCAGCGGACGCCACTTTAAAGCTGAGTTGCCGTACTGGAAAAATCTCCAGCTGTCCTTTCTGAAACTTTTTGGATAGTCCAACTGCTTGAATAAAAGGATTCTTCATAAGATTTTGGTCACCTTTACCGAGTCACCAATCCTGAGGTTTAAAGGCGGATTCAGAATAACCTGATCTCCTGGAAGTAGGCCTGTTGTAACTTCGATAAATTTCCCTTCAAATACTTCGCCGAAGGATACATTTCTTTTTTCACAACTCTTCCCATCTTGTGAAATGACCCACAAAAAATTTTCTGAAGTCGATGCAGTCTGGTCATCAAATGCTTCTTTCCTTACGAAAATACCAAGGTTCGAATGTTCTTCTTGTTTCCTGGTGCTAGTGCCGAAAAATTTTGCCCGGCAAAGCATTTCAGGACGAAGCCTCGGGTGTGGGTTTAGGATTTGGACTTTTACTTGTAAGGTATTTCTTTGCAAGTCAGCTTCTCCCAGGATTCGGGTTATTTTTCCATCAAATGTTTGATCAGGAAGAATGCTGGAAGAAATTTCCACAACTTGGCCAAGATTAACTTGAGCAGCCTCACTTAAGGGAACATCAATTCTTGCCTGTAATTTTCCTTCTTCAAATAAAATTGCAGCTGATGCCGCATCCATGCCATCCATCTGTAACATCAAGCGTGAACCTGGCTTTGCCAATAGTCTGAGCACTATACCATCGGATGGTGCTTTAATTTTAGTTCGGACCAAATCGAGTTCTGCTCGTTGTTTTTGAATAGAAAAAACCTCGGAGGTCTTTTGTTGGGCGATCAGGCTTTCAGCATATTTTTGAATGATGGCTTCCTTTTGGCTAACTTCTGCATTAGAAGCTAAAACTACAGCCTCTTGCCTTTGCAGGGCTAATTTTGCCCGATAAAGTTCTTGGTCTGAAACGGCTCCGATTGGTAGCGATTCCATCCGGTTAATTGTGTCATTATTTTCCTGTAGAAAGGCTTTGTTTTTAATAACTGTTGCCTTTGCTGACTCAAGGCCTGCTTTCGCAAGGGCAATGTCTGCCTTGATAATTGCCTCCTCTGCAATCGACTGTGATAGCTTAGCATTAATCTCGGAAACAGTGAGTTGGGCATCTTCATCAATGAGCGATACAAGCAATTGCTCTTTGGTAACGCTTTCACCTTCCAGTACATGAACCTCTTTGACCACTCCGCTATATAATGATGTCACTTGTATTGGAAAAGGGTCAGGTTCAATCCAGCCACTGGCTTGAAATAATAGTTCTCCTTTTTTTTCGAATGAAAAATTAGTTTCATTCATATCCTCACTTGAGAGAGGAAAGGCAATTGCTTGGGTTACCTCTACTTCAAACTTTGTAAAGTTACTCTTATAAAAAATAACAATCAATAGAGATAAAATAGAGACGATTATAATCGTCATGTATCTCTTGCTGAAACTGTTATTGGTCTTTCTGACTCTTTTGAATAAGTAAATTATATTGTTAATCATAGTTATCTGGAAATAAGTTCATAAACCTCTCATAGAGAGAAATCTATTAGAGCTCGTTTCTCAGATAATGATTATTCTCAGAAAAAGATGTCGCCGTACCCGTTCTAAAAGGAGAGGGTAATCTGAAAGAGTTCCAGCGATGAAATATTGTTGATGAACCAAAAATGATGGATCAAGGAGTGCTGAAAAAGAAGTAATTGAAAATTGAAATGACTCAAAAAGACTAAAGTCATCAAAAAGTTCTAGGCAAGGGTGTGTGACGGGTGATGTGCCATTTGAAGTTTCTTGATTACAGCAGGATTTTGTCTCAATTTCATGTTCACAACAAACACATTCGATAAGAGGGATCACAAAAAGGCAAAAAACCAATGTAAGTCTCTTTAAAATTTTCACATCCTTAATATAATCTGTTTCGCAAAAACTTCAATAATCAATCTACTTTTTAAGAACATCCCCCAAACTACCATAAAATACATCATGAACTCCAGACGTCGCTTTCTTCACAATTCGGGATCTTTCGCTATCGGGGTTATGGGATTGCAAGCACTTTCTCTCTCTGGGAAAGCCAATCAATCCCATCCAGGTTATGGCAAATTAATAAGAGACCCTCAAGGTGTGCTCGATCTCCCCAAAAATTTCGATTACAAAATTATTGGTAAAACAGGGGATATTATGTCTGATGAACTTTTACTTCCTGGCAAGCCCGACGGCATGGCTACTTTTCGGGCAACCAATCCTGAAGAAGTAATTTTGGTCAGAAACCATGAAATAGACCCGGGTGCTTCTTCGAAAGAAGGGCCTTTCGGGAAGAGAAATAGTAAACTTAAGGATATTCAGGAAGATCTTATTTATGATAAGGGTAAATCCACTCCCTGTTTAGGGGGAACAACCACTGCCGTTTACAATGTCAAAACACAGGAGATGGTACGACAATTCCTGAGTTTAACCGGAACTGTGAGAAATTGTGCCGGTGGGCCAACCCCTTGGGGGACATGGATTACTTGTGAAGAAACAATTGTTCGTGCCGGAGGTCAGTTCCGACAAGATCATGGATGGTGCTTTGAGGTACCCGTAACTGAAACCCCCAAGCTCAACCAACCGATCCCGCTTAAAGCTATGGGAAGGTTTAATCATGAAGCAGTTGCTGTGGAACCTGATAGCGGAGAAGTTTTTCTCACGGAAGACAGGCATGAAAGCTTGCTTTACAAATTTGTTGCCAAGGAAACAGGCAACCTTTCCAAAGGCGGTAAATTATTCGCGTTGGCTGTGGTGAATTCTCCAAGTTTGGATACCCGGAATTGGAAATCACAGAAAGTTCATGTCGGTCAGGAAATGGAACTTGAGTGGATTGAAATGGATGAAGTGGACTCGCCCAAAGATGATCTTCGCTTTAGGGGTTTTCAAAAAGGTGCAGCCTGTTTTGCCCGAGGTGAGGGTATGTGGTATTCGGATGGATCCATTTATTTTGCGTGTACCAATGGCGGTAAAAAGCAGAATGGTCAAATTTGGCAAATATCAGGAAATAAACTAAAGCTGTTTTCAGAACCCAATGATTCTGATCTGGTCGATAATTGTGATAATATCACTGTGGCACCATGGGGGGATTTAGTTTTATGTGAGGATGGAGGGGGTGAGCAATACTTGGATGTAATCACTCCAAGCGGAAAAATTTTCAAGCTTGCGAAAAACGCAAAAAGTAGTGGCGAATTTGCAGGAGCGACTTTTTCCCCTGACGGTTCAACCCTTTTTGTTAATATGCAACATGATGGATTAACATTGGCAATCACAGGTCCATGGGAGGCAAAACTAGGGTAGTTGAATTGTCCGCATAAACAAACTTGGAGTTTTAATTATACTTGATGAGTGGTATCCCTAAAAAACACTCCCATGCAGGCAAAGAACAAAAAAAGGCCCAAGATGTAATCACTCTATATCTTTTTCTGTAAGCTGATGAGATGTATCTTTTCTGAAAGAAAAGATTTTAATATCAGGTTTAGCCGGTTTTAAAGACTTTGGATTAAGCCGTTCCTTATTTTTGGCAATTTGGAACCACACCTTCGAAAGTTCAGCAACTTTTTCCGGGAAGTTACCCGAAAGATCATTCAATTCGGTTCTATCTTTTTCGAGATCATATAGCTCCCATTTTCCTCCCTTTGCTGAGACGAGCTTCCATTTTCCATGCCTAAGTGCACGATCAGTTCCGAAACGAAAATATAAATATTCATGACCAGACCTTTTCTCGCCCTTAAAAATAGGCACTAGAGATTTTCCTTCAAGGGGATCAATCTTACGATTACCAATCGTTTTTGGATATATTGCCCCTCCGAGTTCTATAAAAGTTGCCATAAAATCAATCAGGTGTGCGGGCTGTCTTGTTATGAGCCCTTTTTTAACCTGCAGACCGTTTGGCCAATGGACAATGAGTGGGGATGATATCCCACCTTCATGTTGATTTTGTTTGTATAGCCTGAAAGGAGTATTGCTAGCCTGAGCCCATGAGGCATCGTATGTCCAATATGAATTTGGATCCCACGGTTTAAGGTTTCTTCCCCTTGTCCGCTCAAAAGGGCATCCACCATTATCAGAACAAAACAGAAAAAGAGTATCTTTTAGCACACCTCTCCTATTTAAATCTTCGATGATTCGGCCGATATTCTGATCAATTAAATCAACCATCGCTGCGAAAACCTCCATTCTGTCGGCTTCCCATTCCTTTTCAGCTTGCTTAATGGATTTCCAGGAAGGGACATGATTCGCCCTGGGTGAAAGTTTGAAATGCTTTGGAATGAAACCTGATTCAATTTGGTTTTTATACCTTTGCTGCCTTAGCTTATCCCAACCAAGATCGTAAAACCCATCATATTTTAAAACATCTTGCTTGGGAGCCTGCAGTGGATAATGGGGAGCATTGTAGGCTAAATACAGGAAAAATGGATCTGATGTCTTTCCGACATTACCTTCATTTATAAAATCGAGGGCGAAATCAGTAATGGCATGGGTAGTGTAGAAAGGTTTTCCATTTAACATTTTAGGAACTTTCCATGGTAAACCATTTAACCGGAAGCTATTGTCTCCTGTAAAAAAATTAGTGGCTCCCGATAGATGCCCCCAGTACTTTTCAAAACCGAAATCTGTTGGCTCCTTGTTTAAGTGCCATTTACCGGACATCCAGGTAGAATAACCTGCAGGCTTGAGAACTTCAGCAATGGTTGCGCCTCTGTATAGAGAAGAACTACCTGCTTGATCGCAATATAGTCCTGTTAAAAGTGATACGCGAGAAGAGTGACACTTCGCAGTGTTATAAAACTGCGAGAATCGTAAACCATTAGTAGCGAGTCGGTCCAGATGTGGGGTATCAATCTCCGATCCATAGCAACCTAGGTCAGAGAAGCCTAGATCATCAGCCATAATCAATACGATGTTCGGCCTTTTAGAAAAGCAAAATTGATTAACAAGCAAAAACCCTATCGAAAAGAAAATGAGTGATCGGAATATGTTTAAATTTTGCAGGATGGATTTATTCATTTTGATTTAAGCCTGGATTTATATTCAGGACGTGATTTCCACTTTTTAAAATGTTTCTTGTAGGAATTAATTTCAGTCCAAAATGTCCTTGGTGGCTGCTGATTAACTTTATTTTCGGGATAATCATGTCCATTTACGCTCTTTTCAATCGTGTGGCGAGAATCGGTTAAATATTTATTTAAATACTCAAATATTTGGGTATTTTCGTCGACTAGGTTTTGTTTTTCAGCGTTGTCTTTTTTTAAGTTATACAACTCATAATTGTTTCCATTTTGAGTAGGAAGGCTGATTAGTTTCCATTCGTTATCAATTACAGCCATTCGTTTTCGACTACTGAAAATTAGTGGTTTAACCCGGTTTATTTTTTCATTTTTAAATAAATCTACCAGACTTTCTCCGTCCTGTGGTTTCAATGATGAATTTCCGGGTAATTTTATAATTTCTGAAAGGGTTGGAAAAATATCAACTGCACCGCAAGGGTAGTCAGTTCTTCGTGGCGTTGTGATACCATATGGCCATTCAATAATCGAAGGTACCCGAATCCCTCCTTCATAAAGACTGCCTTTGTGATCCCTTAAACCCCCATTCGTAGGGGGATGTATTTTAGGGAGACCGCCATTGTCACTCATAAACCAAAGCAGGGTATTTTCTTTTACGGATAATTTGCTCAGCCCATTTCTTAGTGTTCCAATACTCCGATCCATAGCTTTTAGCTCTGAATAATGATGTTTTGAATTTTCATCTAGTTCCTGAAAATCATCTTGGTCATTCTTAAGCGACACGAAGGGAGTATGTGGAGTGCCGTACCATATTACACAGAAAAACGGTTTCTGCATTTTAGCTTGTCCTGAGATAAATGAAAGAGCTTCTTGGACAACTATTTCAGAAGAGTCTCCCTTAAATTCTTCGAATTTTCCGTTTCGACTCAGAATGGGATTCAGGTCAAAAAAGTTGGTCGTTGAGACCCAGTGATCAAAACCAAAATGATGCGGGCCATTTGGGTAGTCTTTATCAAGAGGAACTCCAGGTCCCCGCAGACCGTTTAAATGCCATTTACCAAAATGTGCTGTCGCATATCCTGCATTTTTTAGTGCTTGGGATAGTGTTTTTTCCTGTAAGCGTAAGGCATATCCGTGATCAAAAACCCCAGTACGGTCATGCGTTCTGCCAGTTAGCACAGTCGCTCTGGTTGGCGAGCAAACGGGACCACCCGCATAAAAACGTTTAAAAGTCAGACCGTTTTCAGACATAGCATCCAAATTAGGCGTTTTTAAAATTGGGTGATTCATATAACCCGTTTGCCCCCATCCCTGATCATCCGTCATTACAAGAATGATATTCGGTTTAGAAAATAGAACTACATTTATCGGAATAATTATATTTAATATAATAAAAAATAATGCACTTTTATTTAACATGTAAAATTCCTTTCATAATCGTCCAATGACCAGGGAATGTACATAAGTAGGGATACTCCCCTGCTTTACTTGGCGCTTTGAATCTGAGTACCTCTTTTTCATCCTGTTTTAGCATTTTTGTATGCACAATAACCTTATTACTTTTTGGTATGAACTCTCCTATTTTTGAAGCTTTTGCGTCACTTGCCATCATATTTGCTGCAAGACCTATTTCTTCAAGAGAATTTGGCTCTACAAGTACAAAATTGTGTGGAGTTGCGTCTGGATTAAAAAATTGGAGTTTAATGGGTTGATTCTTTTTTGCGGATATCTTTTCAATATCAAAAAGCATTCTTTCTTTTAAGCACTCAATTTTTATTTCTAAAAGATTCTTATGCTTGTCAAACTTAGCGTTTTGCTTTGAGATTTCTATGTCCTTATCTATTTTTTTTCTTTTGGAAAGCAGTGATTCAATTTCAGGGTGTTGTCCAGCTACTAAATCAGGATCCCAAAACTTTTGCATCGGTTTTGAACCCAATGAAGTTGTGATTGCATATGTTAAGTGTTTTTCATGCGGTAGACTTATCATTCCTTTTAGGACTTGAAAGGCATCTTTTGTTCCAATGTAGCTACATGCGATTGCAGCCTCCAATCTCACCAGTCCGTTTTTGTCGTTTGCAGCCTTTTTTAGTAGTTCTTGGCCATTATTAGCATGAGCGTACCAATGCCTTAGTTGTTTTGCCGCTGCTGCACGAGCGTTGTGATTTTTTGAATTTAACAGTTCTTTGAGTAATTCTACATTTACTAGCTCTAAGTTTCTGTAGGCCCACATCCCTTCCACTTGATGGTTCATATATCTTGGACTACTTGGATCTAATTCTGTAATCCATTTATCAAGAATGGGTTTAACCTTTTTTTGGTTTTTCTCTCGCAATTCCCTTTTGGCCCAGTAGCGGTAGCGGTATTCTTTCCTTTTTAAAAGATTTAAGAGTTCAGTTATGGATGTGCCATAAATTTTCGGCGGCCTTACGGGTTCTGTTTCTTTGGGGATAATCCTCCAAATTCTACCAGATACGCGATCTCTTCTTTCATCACGAAGTGAATATTGGGCATGTCCTTTAACTGGATTGTACCAATCGCATACATACATTCCTCCATACGGGCCAAATCTTAGGTCCACGGGAATAAAACTAAGATTTTTCGAAAAAATTATGTCTGATACATATTTTTCTTCATATCCATATTCGTATTCATTCCATTCCAATAATTCTACTCGGTTAGTTGGTTTGTAACGAACCTTAACCATCATACCGTGGAGCTCTTTCGGCCAATTAGGAAAGTCTATAAACTCTTGACCGCAAACCCCGGAATATGCCTGCATCCCAGATGGCTTTGGGTGTTGATTAGGATATGGGGGGTCAAGTGCATGATGTGCAGATGCAAAAATTGGGTAACTCGCAACATGGTTTCCCCATTCATCGAACGTTACACCCCATGGGTTCGTGCTGGGGTGGCTACCGAAAGAAGTAAGCCTGTGTAGCTTTGGCTCCCATGCGAACCAACCGCTATTTTTTTGTCTTACGGGTCCATATGGAGTTTCTACTTGTGTATGATGAAAAATGGACTCTCGGAAGATCATGTCCCCATCCGGAGTCCACGCAAAATCATGAAGTGCATGATGAGAGTCTTCACAACCAAACCCTGTTAATGGAATTTCTCTTAAGTCTGCCTTACCGTCCCCGTTTGTATCTTTTAGAAATGTGAGATGAGGCTCTTCCGACACATAAACTCCTCCATTTCCAAATTCAAATGAAAGTGGAATGTTGAGACCTTCCGCCCAGACTGAGCATTTATCCGCCTTACCATCTTTGTTTAAGTCTTCCAGTATTACTATTTTATCGTTTGGCGACTGTCCGGGATAAACATGAGGATAAGTCGTCGAACAACTTACCCACATCCTGCCCTGTGAATCCCAGCGCATTTGTATGGGGCATGCAATCTCAGGAAATTCTTCCTCGCTAGCAAATAGTGAGACCTCAAAACGGGGATCCACTTCAAATGATTTAAGTTCATCTTCCGGAGACATCCATTGGTTGGCACCTCTGCTCTGTTGGGTACTCGGTAGGGTCGGAACATTTGAATCGTCAATAATAGGACTTGTGTTTTCTCCCCGTACTAACCGATGAATTCGCTGATCACGATTGGCCGTCATAAGATCAAAATTCTTCATAGCAGGGAGAAAGTCGAGATAACCATATCTGCCCCGCCGTCCGCCTGTGTAATAGAATGTGTTAAGCGGTCTGTAACGATAAAAGTGCTGAGTATTTTTTTCGATAACGGCGGCCCTTACATCTTCATTGAGAGAAGGTACATCTGCCCCAATCATAGATTGATAAAGAATCTTAGCGAGGTTCTGGTATCCCTTTTCATTTAAGTGACAGCCGTTAATTGTAATCTTTTCTTTGGATTCTTCCATGAGCTTAGCTGTGGGAAGAGTACAATCAATAAACCCAACACCTTCACTGGCACAGATTTCTTTCATCGCAATAGAGTATGCAAATAATCTCTTATTGTTTTGTGTTCCGGCCATAACAGCCTGTGTGTCTTCATTGGCTATCGGTGAAACCATAACCACTTGAGGGGCGGTGGCCCCATTGTAAGCAGCTGACTTCAAGTTTTTTAGATAAAATTTTAAGCGGGTTTTAAAATCTGGAATTTTGTTGATACCTGCAAAAGACTCGTTGAAACCAAAGGAAGCAATGATTAGATCGGCTTTCATCGCAGTAAGATGCTGATTGGCATCAGCAAAATTATCCGGCCTTGGTTGTAGATCGATTTCATCTGCAGACCATGCCAAGTTACGAACAACCAAATTGTGATTTGGGTGTCCCTGCTGAAGAAGGGCTTCAAAGTGACCAAAATTTCTCATTCGGTCAAAAAGAGTGTTACCAATGAGTGCAATGCGAGTTTTTGGCTTTAATTTAAGGGGAAGCTCCGTCTTTACAGGCATTGCGGGTTTGGCTTTGGCAGCATTTTGGGCAAACATAGCATACTTCTGAAAATCTTCATTTTCTGCAAAAGATGAATAGCTGGAAAAAACGATGACTAAAAAGATAAAAATCGTTCTAGGCAGATGGGCGGAATGGTTGGTAAATTTAATGAGTTTCACATATTGTTTTTGGTGATAAAAAGATGATTCTTGCGAGGGTAAAATTCGGGATTTTATAATTTTGTTTTTCTAATAATCAGATTTTGCAAACAACTAATGATTGAAAATGTGGAAAGTGTTGGCTTTAAAAATTACTTTTATCCAGTTTTTTAGGTTTACGAATCAAAGATTACATGCCTGATGAACTAAATGATATATAAAAAGTTTTTTAGCTTACTTTGTAGTTTGTTTATCATTCATGGCTTGAGTGCCCTGCCCTTTGGAGAATCACCAAATATAATTTTGGTTATCACTGATGATCAAGGCTATGGTCCAGTTGGTAAACATGGTCACCCTTGGATTAAAACCCCCAACCTTGACAAATTACACGGCCAAAGTATTAGATTCGAGAGATTTTTGGTCAGTCCCACTTGCTCACCTACCCGTGCAGCACTGATGTCAGGTAGACATCCCATGAAGAATGGTATTACCCACACTATTCTTGAGCGTGAGAGAATGGCTCTAAGCACGGTTACATTGCCTCAGGTTTTAGCTAAGGCAGGCTACGCATCTGGTATATTCGGAAAATGGCATTTAGGAGACGAGGAACCATATCAGCCTCACAAAAGAGGGTTTGATGAAGCTTTTATTCACGGAGCTGGGGGGATTGGCCAGAAATTTAATTGTTCCTGTGCAGATGTTCCTGGTAATAAATATTTCAACCCAGTGATTCGCCATAACGGTTCATTTGTTAAAACGAACGGTTATTGTACTGATTTGTTTTTCACTGCTGGCATGGGTTGGATTCAAGAGATGAAGGCAAAAAGAAAGCCCTTCTTTGCATATATCTCAACCAACGCTCCTCACGGTCCCTTCATTGCTCCTCCCCAAAATGCCAAAAAATTTACTGATCTTGGTTTTTCTGAAAGAGATGCCGGTTTTTACGGAATGATCGAGAATATTGACGAGAACATGGGTCGTCTTATGGGAAAACTTGATCAATGGGATCTTAGCAAAAATACTATTCTTATCTTTATGTCTGACAATGGTTCAGTTGGAGGAATGGTTCGAGAAGGTTCAAAACTAGGAACCAGTCAAGACGGAAAACCCATGGAAGGTTTTAACGCAGGGATGAAAGGTGCAAAGGCTTCAGCAGACGAAGGCGGTGTCCGAGTCCCCTTTTTCATCCGCTGGCCTGGTAAATTCTCGCCGGGAAAAGCGGTAGAAAGAATTACAGCTCACATTGACCTTTTGCCAACACTGGCGGATATTGCGGGGATTGACCAATTACCGAAGGAGCAAGTCGAGGGACGAAGTCTCGTTCCCTTACTCAAGAATCCAAATGCAAAGTGGAAGGACCGCTATCTTTTTACTCAGGGAGCACGCTGGAAGACAGGTGCTGAGCCAACAGATCATATGTGGAAGCGTTTTGCGGTTAGAAATGAACGGTTTCGGTTGGTCGAAAATAGCCTTTACGATATGAAGGCAGATCCTGGCCAAACTACAGATATTGCGGGTAAGTTTCCTAAAATAGTCAAATCTATGAGAGAGGCATATGAAGAATTTTGGAAGGATACAAGGCCTTTGATGGTGAATGAAGATGCACCCATGTCACCCACCCGTCCATATCATGTATTGTATGAAAAACAGTTGAACAGCGAAGGCATTCCCACTTGGAGAGAGCCCAAGCTTTAAATTACTTGATAACTCAGAAACTTCCGGAAAAATATCCTTAACGAAGAAATTTATTAGAATCCTTCTCTGATTACATGTTCATAATTGCTTGCAACGAGTTGCCCTAATTGATAATAATGAACGCTTTTTTACCCCATTTAAGCTATGTCAGAATTAAGCGATTTAACATTAAATTATTCACTAAGAGATAAAACCGGAACGAGTGCCAGTAAGCAAATTCGATCCCAAGGTCGTATTCCTGCAGTTCTTTACGGTAAGGAAATGAATCGCTCTCTATCAGTTGATGACAAAGAGATGCGTATACTTCTCAGAAAAGCCGCTGGTACATCTTCTTTGATGAGGCTTATTGGAGAGAGTGGAGAAGACGAGTTGGTTCTGATCAAGGAATTACAGGAAGATAAGATTCGGGACAGAATTCTTCATATTGATTTTGTTGAAGTTAAAAGAGGCGAGGATCTACAAACCTCAGTTCCTCTAAGTATTTTAGGAGAGGCAGAAGGCGTTAAAACTCAGGGAGGTATTTTAGAAGTTTTGGCAAATGACATTGAGATTCGCTGTCGTCCGAGCAATTTGCCATCTGCTATTGAAATAGACATCAGCAACCTTGGTCTTGGTGAGAATTTACAAATTAAAGATCTTTCTGAAATGGATGGAGTTACTTACACATCACCCGATGATACCATTTTGGTGTCTTGCGTCGGAAGTGCCAGTGGTCGATCTGGGTCCGATGATGAAGATGAAACTACCGAAGAGCCTAGTGCTGAGGATGCTGAATCTAGTAGCGAGGCATCTGAAAGTGATTCTTCCGAATAACATACCAACTTGTATGTCAGGTGTCTTGCATTGCCATAATAGGGCTAGGGAATCCAGGGTCTCAGTATTTCAACACCAGGCATAACTTAGGGTTTTGGCTATTAGATAAATTTGCAGAATCGCAGAAAATCAACTTCACAAAAAAATCGAAGTATAGTGCAGAAATTTGTAAAATCTCTTTCCAAGGTAAATCTTTCATGCTTGTTAAGCCTATTACTTTTATGAACGAAAGCGGAAAATTTTTAAAAAGTCTGCTTTCATGCAATAATTGTGAATTAGACAAATCCATACTCGTTCATGATGAACTCACACTGCCCGTTGGCCGCATGAAAATTTCCGTAGGCCAAGGAGATGGTGGGCACAACGGAGTTAAAAGCGTTTTTTCCGGGATTGGGAAAAACCTTAAACGATTGCGTCTAGGAATTGGGCCAAAGCTAAACCCCGAGATTGATTTGGCCAATCATGTTTTATCCAAATTTTCATCAGATGAGCAAGCAACCTTAGAGCATCATTCCTTACTTTTTTTGGAAGCTCTGAAATCCTTGATGACAGAAGGAGTCGAAAAAGCTATGAATCTCTACAATCAACCACTTCCCACCAAAATTTAATCATGAAGAATAATTATCTCGCAACTATAGTATTTGACCCTAAAGGCTCTGATGGATCGACTGATGAAATGATTCCTAAACTTAGCGAAATCATTGTCAGTGTGGATGGAGAGGTCCAAAAAGTAGAAAGTCAAGGAACTCACGAGTTCGCTTACCCGCAAAAAGGAAAAGCAACCTCAGGTGTCTATTTACAGTTTGAACTTTCGGGCGATCCAGAAATGCCGACTCGCCTTAAGGAGAAATTACGACTCGAAAAAAAGGTTGATCGCGTGTTGGTTGAGCGTAAGTAATATTTTATAAATGGCCTCATTAAACAAAGTCTTATTAATCGGTAATCTTACCAGAGACCCCGATGTAAAGATGCTTTCTAGTGGTCGCCCTGTTTGTAATTTTGGATTAGCATTAAATCGCAGTTACAAAGACGGGGAAGGTAACCGCAAAGAAGAAGTTACTTTCGTAGATGTAGAATGCTATGGCCCCCGCGCTGAGGCTATTGGAAGATTTTTTACAAAAGGTAGGTCAATCTTTGTCGAAGGAAGACTAAAGCTTGATCAATGGGAATCAAAAGAAGGTGAAAAAAGAAGTGCAATTCGAGTAGTTCTCGATAATTTTGAATTTGTTGATTCCAAGCAGGAAGCAGCCGGTATGAGCGGGCAACCAATGGCTAATGTCGGCACAAAACCAGATACAACACCAGCTCCCCACCCCTCTGAATCCCCTAATCCAAATGTCAATTCTGATCCAGATCTTGACGAGGATGTTCCTTTCTAAAGATCTCTTAACTATTTTACCCACCTACTAATTATGTCTACAACAGAAATTTTACTCGTTGAACCAATTGAAAATCTTGGATCAGAAGGCGATATCGTTAAAGTCCGTCCAGGCTATGCTAGGAATTTTCTCTTTCCACGCAAAAAAGCGTTACCCCTCAATCAAGCAAACAAAAAGAGACTCGATGCACTTAAGGTTGCACGAGCTGCTCGAGAAGCTGAAGAGATTCAAGGTGCGCAAGAAATTGCCTCCAAGCTTAATCACGTTTCGGTTGCTGTAGCAGTTAAGACTGGATCGGGAGGGAAATTATTTGGCTCTGTTACTGCCTTACAGTTATTGGAAAAATTGGATGAAAAAGGGTTTAAACTAGATAAGAAGCATCTTGTTAAATTTGTGCCGATCAAAGAATTAGGTCAAACAGAGGTTACATGCCAATTGCATAAAGATGTAACGGCTCAATTTAAAGTTGAAGTAGTTTCCGAAAATCCAATCGAAGAAGTTGCAGAGTAGCCTTCTTTGAGACGATACAAGGTATGCCTGCATTGTCTCATCCATCCGCAGATTCTTCCAATCCAAACTCTGGCAACAAAAAGCCAGGCATTGGGAATCCTTCTCAAACTTTGCAAGGTAGGCCCTTACCTAATAGTTTAGACGCAGAGCAAGGCTTGCTTGCGGCTTGTATCGTAGACACTTCAGGGGAGGTAATCGGTCGGTGTATGGAACAATCGATTAGCTCAGATCATTTTTATGAACAGTCTCACCAGCTAATATTTGAGGCCTTGCTCTTACTCAATAAAGACAACTTAGAGGCAGATGAGATTTTGCTTTCTGATAAACTTTCCGATTTGGGTAATCTTGAAAGAATTGGAGGTCGTGAATTTATTATCAATCTGACTTCCCGTATCGAAACGATTGCCCATGCACCTTTTTGGCTCGATATCGTTAAGCAAAAAGCAATTCTCAGAAAATGCATTTATGTAGCTTTTGAGATCATTGATGACGCCAATCAACTACAGGGAAATATTGATGATTTTCTTTCTGGCATTGAGCAGAGAGTCTGTTCTCTTGGTGATCAAAGCAATGTAAGAGCATCTGTTCCTTTTCGTGAACCTGTTAATCATGCTATGGAGCAAATTCAAAGAATGCTTTCACATGAAGAAATGGATGGTCTATTAACTGGTTACAAAGATTTGGACAACCTTACTAATGGTTTTAAGCCAGGTGAAATGATTGTATTGGCTGCACGTCCGTCGGTCGGAAAAACGAGTTTAGCCATGAATATTGTAGAGAACATTGCTTTTTCGAAAAGGTACGAAAAAAATCCCAAAAATATTCTCGTATATAGCTTAGAAATGAGTGCTACATCACTAGCTATGCGGATGATATGCGGTAGAGCTCGAGTGAATATGAACGATTTGAGAAGAGGGTTTGTTCGTAAAGACTATGCTGAAAAGCTGAATTCGATAAGCAAAGAATTTCAAAAAGCCTCCTTGTGGGTAGACGATACAAGTGGATTGAGCATTAATCAAATACGAGCTAAAGCCAGAAGACTCAAAATGAGAAATCATCTTCATTTAATTGTAGTTGATTATCTTCAGTTAATTTCAGGAGACGCCAAGGCAATGTCCAGGGAAAATCAAATTTCAGATATTTCACGAGGCTTAAAGGCTATGGCCAAAGAGTTGGATGTGCCAGTGATTGTGCTTAGCCAATTGAATCGTGATTCTGAAAAAGAAAGAAGAGACCCACGCTTATCTGACCTGCGTGAATCAGGTGCAATTGAGCAGGATGCAGATGTAGTTATGTTATTAGGAAGGCATCGTAAAAGTGAGGATATAAGAGAATCTGATCAAAATGCTGATGAAGCAGGCGAAGGAGAAGATTTTGAGCCGATCAAGTTGTTGCTTGCAAAACAAAGAAATGGTCCTACGGGTAATGTTGATCTTGCCTTTCGCAGAAAATATACGAGATTTGAAATTCTCCAAGGTGAGCCACGACTAAATTAACTGATGAGAAAAAAACTTCTATTTCCTATCACCTTTTTAATATTTGGTTTTGCTATATTGTGGGCTCAAGTAAACCCAGAGGGTAAAAAGATTTCATCAATAAAAATTGAAGTCATTGGACCGAAAACAGTAGGTAAATCATTCGTACTGCAAAATTTGCAAGTAGAGAGTGGAGGAGAATATGAAGGTTCCGCAATCGATAGATCTATTAGAAATTTAACTTCTAGCGGTACTGTAAATGATGTCCGGGTCTTCATTGATCAAGACCTTAGCAGTGACAACGAAATTGCTTTGATTTTTAAGGTTTGGACAAAAGCCAGGATCAAAAGTGTTTTATTTGAGGGTAACGACAAGCTTTCTGACAGAAGCCTAGAGAAAATAATAACTTTAAATGCAGGGGATTTGATGGATGAAGCTATCCTGAAAAGTGATTTGTCTCTATTGAAAGAACGATACTTGGAAAAAGGATACTGGAATTCAATAATTGATTCTCAGATCATTAAAGACGGCAAATCCGAAAATGTATCCATCCTTTATAAAATCAAAGAAGGAGATAAACGAACGATTTCTAAGATTCTTTTTGCTGGCAATGATTCGATACCCTCAAAGGACCTTTTGGATGAAATAGAAACTGCACCTTGGCGTTTTTGGCGTTTTTGGTCTAAAAGATCTAAATATCGCCCTGAGATCTTGGAAGAAGATCTCGAAAAGTTAAGAGCCTATTACAGAAATAAAGGTTTTTTGGATGTTAAAATCGATCAGTCTGGAGTTTTAATTAAAACTGTAGGTAAAAACAAGCTTGTCCTCACTATTACGGTACAAGAGGGTGATCGATCTTTTTTTGGCAAGCAGTCCATTGTGGGTAATGTTTCAATAAATACTGATGAATTGTTATTTCTGAAAAAGCATGAGAGTGGCATAGAGCAGGGTGAGCCTTATTCTCCTGAACTTTTGAGGGAGGAGACTACGCGACTAAGAAAGAAATATGGAGAAAAAGGATACTTGGATGCTCGCGTAAAAGTGAATAGAAGACCTAATCTAGAAACTAAGCAAATTGATCTAAGGTTTGAAATAACTGAAAACAATAAATTTACGGTTAATTCAATTGAGGTAAGAGGTAACGATAAAACAAAAACTATTGCTATTGTAAGGGAGTTGGCCCTATCACCGGGCGATACCTTTGATTTGGTTAGAATGGAAACGAGTGAAGCGAGACTCCGCAATACGAGATTTTTTGAGAAAGTATCTTTAGATGATCAACCCATTCAAACAAATGATCCAGAGTTGCAAAAATCTAAGAGAAATCTTGTGGTTGATGTTGAGGAAGGGCGAACTGGCCATGTTTCATTTGGGGTTGGATTTAGCACCTTAGAGAAAGCAATGATGTTTGCAGAATTCCGTCAGGGTAATTTTGACATAATGAAATGGAGAAGTCCTCATCGCTTACAAGGAGATGGGCAGAAATTTCGTCTACGCTTAAAGCTTGGCTCCCGAAGCAATGAAGCTCGTTTGGCTCTAGAAGAGCCATGGTTCTTGAACAGAAGAATTGCCGCCGGCTTTGAGGTATTCCGTGAAAAATCCGACTATTACAGTTCCTATTACGACGAGATGAGAGCTGGTTTTGAGATTTATTTTCGGAAACGCTTATTTGAGCTTGTCGAGGGGCGGGCATTTTATGGCTATGAGGATGTTTTGATTGATGACATTGATCCTAATTCCCCTTTCTTTATTCGTAAGGACGCCAATGCAAATGGTGAGATTAAGAAAGTGATTTCTAAAGTCGGATTAACTTTAAGTAGGGATACGCGGGACAGTATCCTTTTTCCTTCCGAGGGAAGTATTCTTTCTCTGAGAAAAGAATTAGCTGGGGGTATTTTCGGTGGTGATGCGGATTATGGTCGATTAGAAATTCAGGGAGCTCGATTTATTCAAACATTCCGGCCGATGGAGCAGATCCTTTCTTTTTCTGGAAGAACTGGAACCCTTGGGAGGCTAAATGGGAAAAAAGCAGATGTTCCTTTCTTTGAGAGATTTTTCCTTGGGGGTCCTTACAATCTTAGGGGTTGGGACTACAGAGATGTCGGAGTTGATCCCTTACAAGGAGAACCTGAAGGTGGAAACTCTTATACATATGCCAGTTTAGAGTATACATTTAAAGTGGCAGATCCATTGAGGTTAGCACTTTTTTATGACGGCGGATACTTAAGAAGCGGGGATTTTAAACTTTTACCAGGAAACGATCATGAGGGGTGGCACGATAATTGGGGATTAGGATTACGTATTATGGTTATGGGTATGCCTTTAAGGTTAGACTTGGGAGTACCAATTTCTGACCCTTCTGAGACCGGCGGTTCACCCCAATTTCATTTCTCGGGTGGATCAAGATTTTAATATTTAATAACTACAATTAACAACTTCCAAAATTATGTTTAGATTTTTATCTCTTTCGCTTTTTATCATTCCTCTTGTCACATTTGGGCAGAAAATTGCTGTGGTAGATGTGCAAAAAGTTTTTGATGGTTATCAAAAAGTAATAGATGCACGTGAACGTTTGGAAAAATCAAGTTCTATAGCAAAAGAAGAAATTGATATTTTTAAGGACGAACTTTCTAAAATTGTAAAAGAATTGAGAGAAATGGAGGAAAAACTTAAAAATCCAAATATCGAAAGTTCTGCACTTAAAGGTAAATACCAGGAAAAAGTGAAGCAAGCTCAGGCAAAAAGAGAAGACATGCTAGAATATGAAAAAAGAGCACGTGCAACTATAAGCCAAAGACAAAAGAATTTATTGGTTGAGCACCTCGGAGACATTCGAGAGGCAATTGAAAAAATATCTAAATCAAGGAGTATAGACTTAGTCTTAAATTCCTCCGAAACCCAACTTGGGGTATTTTTTGCATCGGACAAATTAGATATAACAGAGAATGTAATTTCAGCTCTGAATTCTTCTAAGAAAACTGAGTAAACTCTTATCATAAAGAGATAAAGCTGATCATGAGCTTTTCCTATGAAATAGGTTTGATAAAGGATGCATGTCCTTCTGCAAAAATTGAGGGAACCACTGATAAGACATGTATAAATGGAATTTCATCGCTGAAAAATGCACAAGAGGGAGATTTATCTTTTCTCGCCAATCTTAAATACAGGCCCGAGGTAAAAGACAGCGAAGCGAGTGTTGTTCTGCTTCCAGAGGATTATGCTGAAAGCAGCCCGAAAAATAATCAATTATTTATTAAAACGAAAAACCCGTCCCGAGCTTTGGCCAAGGTTTGCAGGTTAATCTATGGACAACTTTTTTCGAATCCTCCAATTGGAATAGATGCACAGGCATTTATTCATGAAAGTGCCGTTATCGAGGATGGGGTGTCTATCGGGCCTTTTTGTTACATTGGAAAAGGTGTTCGAATTGGAAAAAATACCTTCATTGAATCTCACTCTCATATCGGCGAAAATGTTTCTATTGGAGAGGACTGTCGATTATATCCGAATGTTAAATTGCTTGCTAATTGCCAAGTTGGAAATGGTGTTCTTTTAAATTCTGGGGTTGTGGTTGGCTCGGAGGGTTATGGGTTTGAGCAAGTTGGTAGTTCTCATGAAAAAATTCCACATCTCGGAAAAGTTGTTATTGAAGATGATGTGGAGATTGGTGCTAATACTTGTATTGATAGGGCCAGACTTGAGGAGACTCGAATTGGGGAAGGCACGAAAATAGATAATCTAGTTCAAATTGGTCATAATGTCCGTATTGGCAAAGGCTGTTTAATTGTCGCCCAGGTAGGCATTGCCGGAAGCGTAGTTTTTGAAGATGGAGTCGTCGTTGGCGGGCAGGCAGGGTTTGCTGGGCATTTAAAAATTGGAAAGGGTGCAAAGATTGCCGGACAGGCTGGTATTACTAAAAATGTAGAAGCAGGAGCTTTTCTAAAGGGTAACCCCGCATTGCCTGTGCAGTTGGCACACAAAATCTCGGTTTTACAAAGAAAACTTCCAGATTTATTCAAAAGGATTGCCCAAGACGCGGACACTATCTAATTCCTTACTAATGGTCCGCACTTCTAGTATCAAAATTTTTAGTGGCACGTCTAACCTGCCCTTAGCTCAAGAGATTTGTTCATATTTGAATGTTCCCTTGGGGGATGCCTTAGTTACGGCTTTCCCCGACAACGAAAGTTTTGTGCGATTTAATGAGAATATCAGAGGAACAGATGTTTTTCTTGTCCAATCAACATCTTCTCCTGCAAATCATAATGTGATGGAATTATTAATTATGATTGATGCAGCGAGAAGAGCATCGGCAGCTCGAGTAACCGCAGTTATTCCATTTTTTGGTTATGCTAGGCAGGATCGGAAAGACCAGCCTCGTGTGCCTATTACTTCAAAACTAGTTGCCAATTTACTGGTTGCTGCTGGAGTTAATCGTGTCCTGACTATGGATCTGCATGCTCAGCAAATTCAGGGTTTTTTCGATATTCCTGTGGATCATCTCTATGCGTCCCCCGTCTTCTTCAATGAATTGAAGAGTCGTGATGTAAGTAATATGACTATTTTCTCCCCTGATGTTGGAGGGATGAAGATGGCAAATGCATATTCCGAATTGTTAGGTTGTCCCCTTGGCTTTGTAGCCAAGCGTAGAACGGGTGCAAGTACAGTGGAAGCTATGAATTTAGTTGGTGAAGTTGAGGGACGAGAGATACTTTTGGTGGATGATATGACAGAGACGGCAGGTACTTTAACTGCGGCAGCAAAGCTTTTAAAAGAACGGGGGGCACAAAAAGTTAGTGCGATCGTTAGCCACTGTGTTCTAAATGAAACCGGTCGAGAGCGTTTAATGAATGGTATGTTGGACGAGCTAATCACCACCAATTCAGTAGGGATGGAATATTCAGATTTGCCGATCAAGCAATTGAGTGTTGCTACACTGTTAGGTGAAGCAATTAATCGCACTCATACAGACAGTAGTATTTCAAGCCTCTTTCAAATAAAAGGTTTTTGAAAATTCCTAAATTTTGTCACTACACAAAATAAGCGATTCCGTTCGCTTTAAAGTATTATGAACTATGTATTAAAGGCTCCTTTAAAGACCTTCATTTTCTTATTTGGCATCTTGAGCCAAAATCTATTTTCGCAACTTAACCTAAAGGTAGATGACTCTCAGATTGACCGTTCTGGAAAAAACTTCACCCAGTCTTACGCTCCTGTCCTGGCTGGTGCCACTCCGGCAGTTGTATCTGTAACCACGCAACAGTTTGTTAAAAGAATTTTACCAGGTGAGGGAAACCCAATTGAAGAATTTTTAAGGAGGTACTATGGATATCCAAGGCTTTACCAGCCAAGGATTGAAGAAGTTCCTGTTCCGGCCGGAATTGGTTCTGGAGTAATTGTTACGCCGGATGGTTATACGATTACTAACGCTCATGTGATTACTGCAAATCAAAATACAGGAGATTTAGTGGAGGAAGTTTTAGTCAAAGTTTCAGATAAAGAAGAGTATAAGGCTTCGATCGTGGGATATGATAGATCAACTGATGTCGCGGTTTTAAAAATAGATGCCGAGCGACCCCTGCCTTTTGTCACACTTGCCAACAGCGAAAAGTTGGAAGTTGGTGATGTGGTTTTTGCTGTCGGAAACCCGCTTGGCGTAGGAAAGACCGTGACCATGGGTATCATTTCAGCGACGATGAAATCTGAACTAGGTGTCTTAGGGCCTCCAGAAGCAGGTGCTTATGAAAACTTTATCCAAACAGATGCATCAATTAATCCAGGTAATTCTGGTGGAGCCCTGCTGGATGCGAAAGGAAGGCTCATTGGAATTAATACTGCGATAATTTCTCAAACTCGCTCCAGTATAGGAATTGGACTGGCCATCCCCATCAACATGGCACGCAAAGTACTTACTGATCTTGTTGAAGGTGGTGCATTAAGGAGGGGGTTTCTGGGAGTTGATTTAGATGAAACGGAACTAAATGGTGGTGCATTAATCAATAAAGTCATCCCAGGGAGTGCCGCCTCACGAGCCGGGTTAAGGGGGGGAGACCTAATTCTTTCTGTCGGTGATAAAGAAGTAAATTCAGTTAATCAAACTAGGATAGCTATTTCCCAAACAGCACCTGGAACTAAATTACCGCTAAAGATATCCAGGTCAGGTGTATCCATGACAGTCTTTGTAACCCTTGGACTTATGGGAGAAAACGGAAATAATATTTTACCTGGAGTAAATTTGGAAGTTTTGAATAATCGGAACAGAAAAAAGTTTGGCATACCTGCAGATACTTTAGGTGTTTTGGTGATTGAATCTACTGGTGCTCAAGACAACTTTAAGGAAGGCGTTTTAATCGTGGAAATTAACGGTGCCCAGGTACGATCCCTCGAGGATGTAAAAAACAACTTACAAAGAGGATTTAACCGATTTTATGTTTGGTATCTCGGTAAGTACAGATTCGTATCCTACAGAATACCCTAGTTTCTGCGGATTTCTCGGTAATATTTGACGAGTTTATTTCTGAGATTGGGCAACAGACCAACCCAAATTTATTTCAGGCCCCATTGAATTCAACTCAGAAGAAATTTCTCGTAATTTCTTACCAACTTTTTCGAGAGCTTCGAGCTTTGAATTCTCTTTTGATTTAACGGCGGCCAAAGAGTTTTCGAAACCCTTAGAAGGTTTGAAATTCGTAATTTTTGTTCTGTAAGAAGAAGGATCTTTGGTAAATTTTGACTTACAGGAATCACAACATAAGCCAACCATTCTACCTTCAAAATTTGAAAACTTAGTGACATCTACCGGTTTATTTGAAACCGGGCATTTATCGTTTATCGGGGATGTGTCTTCTGTTTTTGCTGAATTCTGCTGCATCACAGCATTAAGTTTTTCGAGATCAAGATCATATTTATTGGAAATTTGATCTTTTTGAGCAGTCAGGCTAGATTTTTCTTTGGATAAAGTTGCGTAGATTTTTTGATCAACGAAATTTCTACGCAGTGATTCTGCACCTTTTGAAGTAACTTTAGTTTGCCACAGAAAAACTTTTTCTAATTTTTTTAATTTTCGTAAATTTTCAATGGATGCATCAGAAATACCGGTACCGTAAAGGTTTAAATATTTAAGGTTTGTGAGTTTAGATATATTTGGTGTGGCAGCATCAGTTAGCGGTGTGTTTTCAGCATGCAGTCTTTCAAGAAGCGAGAAGTTGGTAAGCGAGTCTGTTGCTTTGTCCGTAATTGCAGTTCTTGCCACATTTAACCATAAAAGTTGGGGTGCAATTGGCCGAAGCAATTTAATGCTTTCGTCATTGAATGACTTTCCTTTGTAAGATGCATTGACATATAATGCATTGGTATTTTGTGCGATCGGCATGACCAATAATCCACTATCGCGCAGTTTCTCGACTGTGGAAGTATCAGCAGGAGATACTTCAGGGAGTTTAGGTATTAAAAGAGCAGTCGCGGAAAGCTTTTTCACGGGTAAATTTTTAAGAACATGTTCTGCGGCTTTCCTACCAGCTTCATCCAAATCATTTATAATCATATCGAAAGATGCACCCAATTTTATCCATGATTTGAGAACCGATAACTCCTGTTCAGTCACAGGATTATAATGTGCCTCGTCTTCCAATGGCGGCATCGCTTCTTCATCATCCTTAGGCAATGTGATTCGGAAAATTAACTCACTTTCTTCGACTTCTCCTTTAACAATAATTGCATCACCTGCTCCCCTACCACCTTTAACGAGAAATTCCTTTGTATGCATACGGAGCTTACCTTTATCTTTTTCGGCTCCATGGCAGCTTACGCACTTAGCTTCGAGGACTGGGTTTATAATTGCGTCATAAACTTTTTTTGGGTCAGACTCTTTTCCGAATGAAAGAAGAAAAGTCGTAAATAAAAAGACTAAATTTATTGAAGCGATTTTTTTCATAAAAGTACTTGGGATTAGTTGTCTTGTATTTATCCTAGGTATCCTAATATTTAATGCAAGTGAGCACTAACTCAAAATCTAAAAATTATGACCTAAGTAAAGAACTATGGTTCTGTTTAATGTTTAACTGCATCGGTTTCACGGTCTGGCCTTTGATGATCTATTATTTAAGTAAAACTCTTAGCATAGATTACTTTATTGATCTTACATTACGAACATGGGCGGAGGATATTGTATATGGGCCGTTAGGCGACTTTTCTTTATCAACAATAGTTAGCTTGGTTCTTTTGCTTACCCCCTACTTATGCTTTTTGGGTATTAGGCTGTTGCTGATTCGCTCTAAAACTTGATTTAGGCTTCAACTAAGTTTTCTTGATATTTGCAGAATCTAGAGTACTTACCATTAAGTCTCAACAATTGTTCATGATTGCCACGTTCAATTAACCTACCATTCTCAAGGAATAGAATCTGGTCTGCATTTCGAATGGTGCTTAACCTGTGAGCAATAATCAATGTCGTCCGTCCGATAATTAAATTATCCAGAGCTTTTTGAATAAATCTTTCTGTTTCAACATCGACGCTTGCGGTAGCTTCATCCAATACGAGTATGGGAGGATTTTTTAAAAGTGCTCGTGCCAATGTAAGCCTTTGCTTTTCTCCCATGCTAAGTCTTATTCCGCGTTCACCAATCATGGTATTTTCCTGTGAGGGTAACCTTTGGACAAAATCCTTAGCGGAAGCCATTTCAAGTGCGTTCCATATATCTTCATTCGTTGCATTCGGATCAGCAAGAAGAAGATTGTCCCTTACAGTTGCATCAAATAAAAAGGGATCTTGAGACACCAAGCCTATGTTTTGACGTAGGTTAGTGAGATCAATTCGATCAAGGCTTTCTCCGCCAATGGTAATCTTTCCAGATGTAATATCATAATATCGGAGCAATAAATTTGCAGTAGTACTTTTCCCGGCACCTGTTGCACCCACGAGTGCAGTCGTTGACCCTTCGGGAATAGAAAAAGACAAGTCTTGGATAATTGTGTTCCGATCGTCATACGAAAAGGAAACATTTTTAAATTCTATATTTTCAATTTTCGAAGGAACACTGATTGGTTGGCTATGATTAATGATTTCGTTTGAAGTATCGAGGATATCAAAAACTCGTTCACCTGAAGCTTTGCCTGCTGCGACAAGATTATTGATTGATACAAGTTGCCTTACAGGTTCATAAAACATGTTAGCATATAATAAAAATGCGAAAAATTTTCCTGAAGTAAAGGATGGCTCATGTTGTAGTAAATATGCACCCATTCCAACAACTGCTAAAATACCCATGGAAGAAAGGAAACTGGCTCCAGGTCCCTGAATTGACCATCTATACATTGCTTCCAGAGAACGCTTTTCAAGAATACGTCCAATTTGGTCAAACCTCCCTCTTTCTCTAGATTTGAGTGCAAAAGCCTGAATCAAGCGGTTTCCCTGAATATCCTCAACAAGTAATGAATTGAGTTCGCCAGATGCTTCACGAACAGCTTTCCAGTTTTTTTTGGATACCTTGGCGTAATTAAAGCCAAGAATGACCAGAATGGGTAGAGGTAAAAATACCAGAAAAGCCAAACGGGGTTCTTGTAAAAACATCATACTTGTGACACCGGTAAGGGTAAGTAATGCGATGACTCCCTGCTCTGTTCCGTCTAGGATAGCCCTTTCGACATTTTGAACATCCTCGACCACCCTCGATGCAATTTCGCCACTTTTTCGCCGGTCATAAAAGCTAATTGGCAAATCTAATAATTTGTCATGTAAATCTTTTCTGATTTTAAATATAACTTTCTGTTCAAGTTTATTATTAACCCTGATTCGTAAACAATTGAGGATCTCCTTGCCCAGGAACATTGTACCGATCAAAAGAATCCCATACATAAGGACATCATTTTCAAAAGAATCAGACTGGAAAATATTATCTAAAACTTCTTGAATTACCGTGGGTACGCATATAGAAAGCCCAGTCATTAGACAGGCGAGGAGCAATGTGATTGCAAAAAGAACCTTATGCTCAAATAAATATTTGGAAATACGTCGGATGACCTGTTTTTTCTCTTTGGACTTCATCTAGGGTGAATACCTATCAAACTCTAATCTAAGATTTTTACAAACATGGATAAAAATATTGTTGATGGTCCAACAGGAGAAACCTGCTTGGATCTCCCCTCTCCTTATCAAGCTCATCACTCTGGCCTTTTGCACCTTCCAAGGTTTCTTGCTAAAATAAAAAAGCATCTCTCAGGTAATCTGCCAGCAAGTTACCAAAGAAACTTTACCAAGGGCTTTGATGGTTTCTTATGCCTGCATCTCGGAGTAGAGCCTGATCAAATAATTGAATGCGTTAAAAGTTCAGAAAGCCAAGAGGAGTTGGAAGACCAATTGAAGAGAATTTTTCCTGTAGATTTAAAAGCTCATATTTGGAATAGAAAAGTGGTGCAAATGGGCACGGCAGACATGGCCAAAGAGAAACTGGCAGAGGTGAAAACTAATCTAGGGGCAGCCAATCGTGACGATTTAATTTCCTTTGCTGATATTATTGATTTTGATGAGAGGAAAATAACCTAGGATTGTGTTTTTTTAATCGTTAGGAGGGTTATATCGTCTCTTTCAAACTGTGTTGACGAGAAAGAATCTAATTTTGATATCAACTTCCGGTTTATTTTCTTCGGACTAAGGCTACTATTTGTGGTAACAAAATTTTCGAGGTTTTTTATTCCGAATTCCGTACCTTCATCATTTGTTGCTTCTGTTACTCCATCTGTATATAGGAATAAGCAATCTCCGTTTTCAAAATTGGTTTCATGATCTTCAATCATTTCATCAAAGATTTCACATGGAACCATTCCTACGGCCATGCCTCCACCACGAAGTTCTTCTACCCTCGAGCCATTCTTATCATCGGTCGTAGCTTTGAGAATTAAACCTGGTTCGTGCCCTGCCCTTGAGTAAGTAATTTTTTTGTTTTTCGTATCTACGATCGCAAAAAACAAGGTGATGAACATATCTTGACGGATTCGTTGTTCAAGTTGTTGATTGAGATTTTTGAGTATTACAGACGGTTGGCTGGATTTATGAACAAAATGCCGCAGATTGGTTTGGCATATTGCCATAAGTAGAGAAGCTGGGACTCCTTTGCCGGAGACATCTGCAACGCACACACCAAACTTGGTTGATGAAAGCTTATAAAAATCGTAGAAGTCTCCACCCACTTGAGCGGACGGTAGATATTGTGCATCGAGTTCTATCCCTTTGTAAGCAGGAAATTGGTGAGTCAAGAAAAGCTCTTGTACCTCGCTGGCTAAATGAAGGTCAGAATCAATACGCGATTTTTCAAGCCTCAGGTTCATTGCATCCGAGTTTTTAATTGCAAGTGCAGCCTGTTCAGCAAGTGAACTTATCAGGGAAAAGTCCATTTGAGAGAAGGATGAACCATTGGTTGGGTTAGCCACAACCAAGACTCCATAGCATCGGTCATCATGTATCAATGGAGCATAGACTAGGGACTTTGATTTCAAAGAGTCGTCTTTATGTAAAACAACTCGAGGATCTAGGTTGGCATCTTCAACCAATACGGGTTTTCCAGTTTTAGCAACTTGCCCAACTATGCCCTCCCCTTCCTCAAGTGTTTCAGATGTTAAAACAGTTTCCAAAAATCTTGCTCTTGATTCACCTTCTTTCAGTTTTGATTGTTTGATTGCCCTCTGAGGCGGGAAAAGACCTTCTACGGCAACACCTTGAAGCCTACCGCTTTTGGTTTTTTCATATATACAAGCACTCATTGCCCCCGTTGTTATAACGGCTGTATGTGCAATCCTTTGATAAAGCTCTTTTCGAGGAACCCCTTCACCGATCGCCACTGCCAAGTTATGCATAAATTCAACTACAATTTTTTTCTCTTGCTCGAGTCTAGCATTTTTATCTTTTAAAGATGCTGCAGATTTTCTACTTTCTCTTCGCTGAAAAAAATAGAGACTTATTCCGATTATCAGGCCTGAAAAAAATAGGATCAAGGGGTTCACTGAAATAAGTTACTTGGAGGGCTCGGTTTCCTGCTCTAAAAAACTAACTACATCACAAAATATTCGAAGATTTTTCTCATTTAAATTCATCAGAGTTTTATGAGCTTCATAAATAGTTTTTGAGCATGCGGTTTCACTTTGTCCTTTTTCAGATAGGGATTCTAGCTCTGTAATACTTTCTACAGCGTGAGAGCTTATCTCCGCTATTCTATGAATACCTAGGTTTTTTACAGTTTCCAGATTTCTGCCAGTTAAATTAATTAAAGCCAGTTTTCCAGAATCTTCTGAATTTCTTAAATTTAGGGCTAAACGTACAAGAATTCCAAGAAAAGTACTGTCGACACTTGTACAATTGGCAAAATCTACGATGAAAGATCGTTGCCCAGCCTTGAATTTCCTATCAAAAAACTTTCGCACCGGTTCACAGTTAGTGTACGAAGCTTTTTTTAGTACTTGTAAGACAGCAACCTTGGGTGAGTCGTGAACTTGATAATGAGTTTCTTTGTTCACGAAAATCCTCTATGTTTAGCTAAAATTATCTGTCAAGAAGGCCCAAATTGAACCTATACTGGACAACTAGTTTTCCGCTTCTATATATTTGAAGACAGAAGTCCATGATGGACAGGTTGTACTTTCTTACGAAAATCAAAACTTGGAAGGAAGGATTTAAAGCCTTCCGGCTATTTCAAAACATCTTTAATTGCATCAAAGTCTGGCAGTTGCTTTGGATCATCTGAAGACCATGCGTATAATATGGACCCATCTTTTGAAACAACAAATGCAGATCTTTTGGCAACTCCGGCAAATCCGATGAAGTCTTCATATAGAACGCCGTATGATTTAGAAACATCTTTATTAAAGTCACTGAGCAGAGGGAAGTTTAAGTTCTCCTTTTGAGCCATAACTTCCTGAGCAAATGGGCTGTCTACGCTTATGCCATAGACTTGGGCATTCAAGTCATTGTAAGCGGAAATATCATCTCTTACCGAGCAAGTTTCTTCAGTGCAAACACCAGTGAATGCAAAAGGGAAAAACAGCAAAACAACTGCTTGTTTATCTTTATGATCGCTAAGAGAAATATCTTTCAGACCATCTGCGTTTTTAGTTTTAAGTGAAAAGTCGGGAGCGTTATCGCCAATGTTTAAAGTCATTTTCGGTTTCGTTAAAGGGATTTAAGTAATAATTTGGTAATGTTGTAACGATTGAAAGCAAGCGGAATCACACTTCCATTCCGAATAAAATCGATTCTGCACTCGTCCTGTACCTTATTATCTTTTAAAGAAATTTTATATATATGGAAATAAACACATTACTTTCAGGTTCCGAAACCATTATTGGAAGGGAAGAGCTTATCGAAAAGATTTCTTCAGGAGTAAAGCTTAAGGTTAAGTTTGGTGTTGATCCGACTCGCCCTGACCTCACTTTTGGTCACCTCGTCGTATTTAATAAGTTAAAACAATTTCAGGATGCGGGACACGATACGATTTTGTTAATAGGTGATTATACTGCCAGAATTGGCGATCCTAGCGGAAGGTCTGATCTTCGTCCCGAACTGACCGCAAGTGAAGTGGATGAAAACGCAGAAACATATTTGGACCAAGCTTTCAAAATTTTGGATTCAAGTAAGACAACAGTGAGAAGAAATAGTGAATGGTTTTCGAAGATGACATTTGCGGATGCTCTCAATCTGACTCGAAAAATGACAGTCGCTCAAATGCTGGAAAGAGATGATTTCTCCAAGAGGTTTAAAGCTAATCAACCTATATCAATGGTTGAATTTATGTACCCTTTGATCCAAGGATATGACTCCGTAATTTTAGAATCTGATATCGAAATTGGTGGTAGCGATCAGTTATTCAATATGCTTGTGGGCAGAAATTTACAAAAAGACATCGGAATGAATACTCAGGCAGTTTTGACAATGCCTTTACTCGTGGGTCTGGATGGAGTACGAAAAATGTCTAAAAGCTATGATAATTATATAGCCTTTAATGATTCTGCTAAAGATATTTTCGGAAAGGCGATGTCGTTGTCGGATGAAGCCATGTGGGAATATTTTCAACTGCTCCTGAATTACCCGGATACGCAAATCGAGGAAATGAAGCAACTCCATCCAATGGATGCAAAAAAAGCATTGGCAGAGTCTTTAACATCTTTGTTTTTTGAGGACACTGTTGCCAAAAAAGAAAGAGAAGAATTTTCCAAAGTATTTTCCAAAGGCAAAGTTCCGGAAGAAATGCCCACCTTTTCGCTTTCTTCATTAAGTTTAGACAAAGAAAGCCTCTTGAATGTCTTGGCTTCGACAGAAAAGTTTGGCTCAAAGGGAGAAATTAGAAGACTGGTAAAGCAGGGGGCAATCAAACTGGATAATATAAGGGTCGATGATCCTGAAATGGAACTTGGTTTTGAACCAGAGCAAAACGACATGGTGATCAAGGCAGGTAAGAAAATTTTTATTAGGATTGAGAAATAAAAGATTGGATGGCTTTTTTAACAAACGCTGCAGTTAGACTGCGTTTTGATTTGAGTAAGTTCTTTACAGATCCTTGAAAGATTTTTTCTCCGCCCTTTTCACCCCCCTCAGGGCCCATTTCAATAATATAATCAGCAGCGGAAATGAGCTCGATGTCATGCTCAACCACTACAACAGTGTTTCCTTCTTTGATGAGTCTGCGTAGCAGGTGTAACAATTTCATCCGATCCTTCTGGTGTAGCCCAATAGTTGGCTCTTCTAATACATAAAAGTTAGGCTTCGCTTTAGGGCGGTTGGAATATTTTAAAGCATCAATTCCTTTTGAAAGTTCGGAAGCTAACTTAAGTCTTTGTGCTTCCCCTCCGGATAAGGTGGGTGAAGCTTGGCCAAGTTTTAAATACCCGAGACCCGTTTCCACCATTAAACTAAAAGTTTCTTTTAATGAGTGATCAAAATAGAAAAAATCGCGAGCTTCTTCGAAAGTTAAATTTAAGATTTCGGCAATATTTTTCCCATTCCAAGTGAGTGAAAGTATTTCGTCCTTAAATCTTTTCCCATTACAAGATGAACAGATCACATAAGAGTCTGGCAGGAAGTTCATTTCCAGCTTAACCTTACCATTTCCTTTGCAAGATTCACATCGGCCTCCTTTGACATTAAAAGAAAAAGTACTGGAACTAAGTCCCAGGGCTTTCGATTCCTGTGTTTGGGCAAAAAGACTCCGAATTTTATCCCAAACGCCTAAGTAGGTGGCCGGGGTGGACCTGGATGTTTTGCCAATCGGCTTTTGATCGACTTCTATGGCCTTTCCAAAAGTATGCCCGTTTTTAATTTGCCCTTTTTCAGTAACTAGAGAGGACTCGTTTGCAGAAATAGCCTCTTTAACACTCGGAAAAAGAATGCCACGCACAAAAGTAGACTTTCCGGCACCAGATACTCCACAGCAAACCGTAAGGCGAGCCTTAGGTATAGCAAATGATGTATTTCTAATATTTCGCAAGCGTGCTTTTTGTAGATGTATCCAATTAGAATCATTTGGGTTTCTGACCCCTTTGGGAAGATCAAGTTTTGTAAAAATTTCATTGGAAGCGGTGTATGCAGATGTCTCTTCTTCAATAGCGTGGTTGGTTTGACCGCAGGCTACAATTTTCCCGCCTCTTGAGCCGGCCTCGGGCCCTATATCGATAATAAAATCTGCTTGTTCTATTGTTTCGATGTCGTGCTCTACGACTAAAAGTGAATTCCCTCGATGCAGGAGTTTTCGCAGAGCATCTATCAACCTTTGGTTATCAACCGGATGTAAACCAATGGATGGCTCATCCAAAACATATAATACGCCTGACAAATTTGATCCTAATTGGCTCGCAAGCCTTATTCTTTGTGCCTCTCCTCCAGATAATGAAGATGTTTCACGGTCAAGTGTTAGGTATTCGAGTCCTACTTTTTTCATAAAACCGAGGCGATCAATTATTTCTGGAATTATGCTTTGAAGGATTGGTTTTTCAGTAATTTTAATTTTTAGGGAAGAGAGGAAATCGGTAATTTTTGAGGGTGGTAAGGATAATAGTTCAGGTAATGAGAATTTTTTATGTTCCTTTGATTCCAAGATTACATTTCGTGCTATGGGTCCTAATCTTTGCCCGTTACACTTTGGACAAATATCTCCATTTTCAATCTTCCACCAGTCACCGCTGGCTGGTAAATCTTCCTTCATCCAGTCGTAAATCTTTCCATATCCCTTGCAATATGAACATCTACCCTTTGCGGAATTCCATGAGAATAAAGAAGGCTCCAAGTCAGGATATGTTTCTCCAGTAGTTGGGTCTACCCTCCTTGTGGAAAACCATTTTTCTTCTTCCTTATCCCCATAAACTAGAAGGCATCTGCCTTTCCCAGTTTTAAGAGCAAGATCGATTGATGATTTAAGGTGAGCAATGAAGGGTGTTTTTTCCCAATTTCCAACGACTGCTTCGATGTCATGCAATCGGTAGCGGTCGAGTCCTTCGAATCCTTCCGTATCAAGGTATTGACCGTCACACCTTACTGTTTCGAAACCCTTCTCCATCGCCCAGTTAACAATTGGCTTGTGGTGTCCTTTACGATTTGTGACTAATGGTGAAAGTAATTTTATCGAAGTGTTTGAATTAGAATTAAAGAATTTTTTAATAAATTTAATTATATTTTGCTCTATTTGTTGAGCACTTGATTGCTCAAGGGGCTTTCCAGTTGCTTCACTTAATTGTATTCCAAGCCTAGCATAAAGTAGTCGCAAGTATTGAGCGATTTCTGTGATTGAGCCAACGGTCGACTTTTTTGAACCCCTTGTGACCCTTTGTTCAATTGCAACAGTCGGTTGCATCCCTTCAATGAAGTCTACGTCTGGTTTTCCCATTTGCTCTACGAATTGCCTGGCATAAGCACTCATAGATTCCATAAAACGCCTTTGGCCTTCAGCGAAAATCACATCGAACGCTAAAGAAGATTTACCGGATCCAGATGGTCCCGTTACTACAACAAATTTTCCATGGGGAATCTTTAGATGTAGGTTTTGCAGGTTGTTTTCTCTTGCACCGAAAATCGAAAGATTTCGCTTATTAATTAAGGAATTTTTTTGATTGTATAATTTTTGAGAATTTGAAGATGAACGAAAGTCGGAAAATATAAATTTCGATGTCAAAGTACCTTTCTCTCGTAAAGAAATTGGATTCCCTGTTGCTACAATTTTTCCACCCTCGATTCCCGCACCTGGTCCCATTTCTAAGATCCAGTCAGCACTTCTTAAGACTTGGGGGTTGTGTTCAACTAGTATAACCGAGTGTCCTGAATCGACAATGCTTCTGAGGGTATTAATAAGATTATTAACATCCTGCATGTGTAAGCCTGTTGTAGGTTCATCAATCAGCAAGATTGAAGGAGACTTTCCCTTTGAAATAGAGCCCAAGTATTTTACAAGTTTGAGTCTTTGTGACTCACCTCCAGAAAGAGTATTCAGAGGTTGCCCAAGTGTGAGATAGCCAAGACCGACCGATTGCAATAGTTTAAGTTTCCGTTGGGTTTTCGGAAGATTGGGAAAATAACCTAGAGCGTCTTCAACGCTTAGGTTAAGAATTTCTGAGACTGAAAGATTTTCCAGTTTAACACCTAGTATATCGTCTTTAAACCTCATGCCGTTACAATAACTGCATGGGATCTGTAAGTCTGATAGAAATTGCATCTCTACTACTTCGTAGCCAAGGCCTCCGCATTCATCACATCTGCCATTTCCGCTATTGAACGAGAAATCACCAGGGAGATAACCCAAGAGTTTACAATCCTCAGTCCTGCCGAGGGCTTCTTTGATGGGACTCCATCCATCCGTGTAAAGAATGGGATTAGACCGTGGCGTTTTACTCACCGTATTTTGATCAATGAGAATTACTTCATCAAAATCTTTATTCGTGGTGACTGCTCCATTTACTCCACTTCCATCAACAGATAATCCTTCGTAGAGAATATGATTTACTAGAGTTGATTTTCCCGAACCAGATACACCGGCAATACAAACCATCTGACCGAGTGGGATTTTTGCACTAAATTTATTTAAATTATATTTACTTGCATTTTGAACCTTTATGTACCCGTTATTCGTAGATCGAATTTTGTTAGAATTAAGTGTAATTTCTGATTTCGCCTTCTTAGAAAGCCACTTCCCGGTTAGGGAATGTTTTGATTTGAGAAGATTTTTAAGGTTTCCCTCAAACACTACTTCACCGCCTTTTGAGCCAGGTTTTGGCCCAATCTCAATAATTTTGTCAGCTGATTGAATGACATTTTCGTCATGCTCTACCACGCATACACAATTCCCGGCATCAGCCAGTTTTCGTAATATTTTAATTAAATTCCCGACATCCTTACCATGTAAACCGATTGTAGGTTCGTCCAATGCAAACATAGCATCTGTCAGCGAAGAACCAAGGCAAGTGGTAAGGTTAACCCTTTGCGTTTCTCCGCCACTTAGTGTTTTGGTCGAGCGATCTAGAGTTAAATACCCAAGACCAACCTCTTTGAGGTATTGAAGTCTTTGCTTTATTCCCTCAAGAGCGAGATTTATTTTCTGGTCTTTGGCGGGCATCTCTTTTGGTAAGAGGGACGACAGCTTGCTAACAGGAATAGAATATAATTCCGGAAGAGACATGCCGTTCCATTTCCACAAAATGGATTCTTCACCCAATCTCTTGCCTTTACATGCTGTGCATTCAAAATATCCCCTGTATTTTGATAGAAATACACGGATGTGCATTTTATATGTTTTTTTCTCAACCCACTTGAAGAAATTATCTATCCCATACCATTTTGAGGATCCTTCTTGGTAATCAGGGTCACCGTTCCACAAGAGATCATTTTCTTTAGCCGAAAATTCAACTACCGGTTTTTTTGCATCGAGATATCCTTCCTTGCAGTACGCCAATAAGTCTTCTTGGCAATGGTTAAATACTTTTCCGGAGAATGCACGAATGGCTTGACCAGAAAGAGATAGTGAAGGATCTGGGATAACTTTATTTCTATCAATTGAAATAGTTCTACCAAAGCCTCTGCACTGTGGACATGCACCCTGCGGTGAGTTGAATGAAAACAAATTTGGTTTGGGTGAAACAAATGTCTTACCGCTCGATTTTGAACGTAAGCCAAGCAGTAAAGATTCAAGAAATTTTCCATTTTCAGTTCTTACTTCAGCTTTACCTTGACCTTTTTCTAGAGAAATAGAAATAGCTTCGATCAGCCTGGAGCGGTTTTTTCTTTGGGTTTGGATTTTATCAACGACTACAAAAGCTTCTTTAATTTCAAGATTTGTATTTTCTAATAATGAAATTTTGACATATTCATTATTTATTAAAATTCGTGAGTGCCCTGCTCTCTCAAGAAAGGTAATGAATTCTGAAAAGGTCAACTTTTCTGGTCTCTTACACTTAAACCCCAGCACTACATTCTTTGAGGAATGTTTTTCTAAAATTGTTTTTGCCTGTGATTCAGCTGTTTCTGATATTATTTCATCACCTGTTTGTGGATCAAACAAGGACGATACGTCTGAAAACCATACTTTAAAGTAATCACACAATTCAGTCATTGTACCAACGGTTGATCGTGAGTTCCTTACTGAATTCTTTTGTTCAACCGCAATGGATGGCCTTGCATTCTCAATCGACTTAACTTCAGGTCGCGGTAGGGTATCAAGAAATTGCCTTACATACGGACTGAAGGTTTCAACATACCTTCTTTGTCCTTCAGCATGAAGAACATCAAATAATAAAGTGGATTTACCACTCCCGCTCAAACCTGTAATTACCGTTATTTCTCCGGGAGAAATTTGCAGGCTTATATCTTTTAAATTGTTATGCGTTGCCCCATTTACAATGATATCAGGTGATTTAAATGGCATGGGGGATATCTAGACTTCTTTTTGAAGTTCGCAAGAAAAGTGGCGTCCCGTAGGGGATTCGAACCCCTGTTGCCGGGATGAAAACCCGGTGTCCTGACCTGGCTAGACGAACGGGACAACCAAAATACCTACTATGTCAGCTAAATTTCATTTCGCAAGATCAAAGCTTTAATTTGATTTTAGTAGAAAGTTTGACTTTAGACTGAATTTTTTTAACATTCGTCAGTTTTTCCGATGAAACCTACATACAACCCCTCAAAGATACGCCGTGCTCGCAAATTTGGCTTCCGTAAACGCAATCAAACAGCATCTGGCCGCAAGGTGTTAAAGAACCGACGCCAAAAAGGTCGTGCTCGTTTAACCGCTTCGGTTGCCCGTCGTTTCAGATAATCCTCAGGAATTTCGTGAGGCATAAGTTCTCGCGGTCAATGAGACTGCTTACGAAAGAAGACTTTGGGCAAGTAAAGAGAAGTAAGCTCAAGGTGAGAACCCCTTTTTTTTGGGGACAAGCCATTCATTGTACAAAAAATAAAGCTGTGAGAATAGGAATTATAACCACACGAAAACTAGGAGATGCCCATATCCGAAACCGAGCGAGAAGAATTGTTCGAGAATTATTTAGAAGGAATGTTTCGAAAATAAAAAGCTCTGCCTCTATGATTGTTTTGCCAAGGAAAAATATGCTTGAACAGGAATTTGAAAATCTGGAGACAGAATTTATAAGTTTTTTAGATAAACTCGGTATACTGAAATGAAAAACTATTTGATTGGTTTCTGTTTTCTTGTGGGTGCTTTTTTTCTAATTTGGAAGCAGAGCGAAGAACAAATTGAAAGAACTAAAAATTTACCCACTTCTTCTCCTTCGAAAGTTAAGGGTTCAAATTATAGTATTGGCCTACCTGAATCAAATAAGTCTTCCATAACTCCCTTCTCTGGCATTGTGAATGCAGGTAATGAATTACTTGTTAAAAACCCAGAGGAATCGGAAACTTTATATAACGAGCTTTCAAATGAGTATTCTTCTCTAACCTTTACCAGTCATCTTGGATCAATAAGGAATATTCAACTACACAAGCACGACCGACTCAGCAAAGATTATGAAATGTCACAACCTGGAACTCCGTTTTTAGGAATTTCATTCCATAAAACGGACGGATCTGAGATTGGCTTATTCAATAAAACCAAGAACTTTTCCAGTAGCCAAGATTCTAATAACCAAAGAATTTCTTTCGAATGGATTTCGAATGATAAAATTAAAATTACACGCGAATACTGGCGTGAAAGTAATTCCTCCTATGTGATTAATCACAGAACATCGGTTGAAAATCTTAATGGCTACCCAGTACAACTCGATAAAATAAAGTTGCACATGGGCTCAGCCTTTCAAATTCCGAGGTTATATAATCCATTCGATAATTCATCTACTTATCTTAATGTTGGATATTATAATTTTGGGCCACCCCTAGCTGAAGGATGTTCCTGTGCAAAATGCAGTGGTAGAATTGATGGAGAAGCCGAGGAGTTTATACAGCTGAATGAAATGGGTACAGATGGTAAAATGGAACCAAGACTATTATCAGAAGCAAAATGGGTATGTGTTAATAACCAATTTTTCGTTAATCTCATTAAGCCGATTAATTCCTTGGGGGAAATATTAGTTGAAGGTGAATCAGCTAAAAAGAAAGATTCCAATCAAACTGAGGCTCAATCAGGAGTCGCTGGAAATATTACATTTTCTCTCGGCGTATTGGCTCCCGGAGAGATGCGTAATCTGGAGTTTGAAATTTATTCAGGACCCAAAGACTACAAATTACTTTCCGAACTGGGTTCTGATCAAAATAAAGTTATGCAATTTGGGGTATTTTGGTGGATATCAGAGCCTCTAAGCTATTTGCTGGATCTTTTTAGTGGTATTCTGGGAAGTTACGGGTTGGGTATCATCGTTCTTACTATTTTAGTGAAACTTATACTTTGGCCTTTGACTGCGAAGGCCACTCGTTCGCAGAAAAAAATGCAAGCGTTACAGGAACCGATGGCCGCTCTTCGTGAAAAACACAAAGGTAGTCCGCAAAAACTGAATCAGGAAATGATGAAGTTTTACAAAGAGCATAAGGTAAATCCATTTGCGGGGTGTTGGCCAATTATGATTCAAATACCTATCT